>JBBRNJ010000037.1:0-81442 GCA_038230375.1 Polyangiales bacterium
AACGCCTTCGGCCGCTCATGACGGCGTTTGCGGCGCTCATCGCCAAGCAGCCTGCCTTCAAGCAACTCTGCGGAATCCTGTGACTTCGCCGCGCCGAACATCATGCATCATGCACGCATATTCGAGGGGATGGTTCAGGTCCCATGCACGAGAGTCATCGCAGCTGGCGCAATGTGATCGGGGTGACCGTCGCGGGGGGCTTGGTGCTGGCGGCACCCGACGCCCACGCGAAGAAGATCGCGCTCGAAGCTGCCCCGGCCTCTTGCGTCACGCAAGCTGGGGACGTCTACCCACGCGTCGCGACCTTGCTCACCGCACGGGGCCACGCGGTCACCATCGTCGCTGGGACCGACATCGACACTCCCGCGAAGATAGGTGTATTCGACGCGGTGGCCTTCGGAGGCGCCGCCTTCGCGTGCGATTGGGACTGGGCGACATTCGACCCGGTGCTCAAGGGCTATGTGAACGGCGGCGGTGGCCTGGTGGTGAGCGGGTGGGGCGCGTACTTCCTCGCGAACAACCCGAAAAACGAGACCTACGCGGGGCTCGAGGCGGTGTTGCCCGTCATCAAAGGAGTGCAGTTTGGCACCGCAGGAACGATCTCTGTTGCTCCGGGCCACGCAATCACCCAGGGGCTCGCCGACTTCGCGGGGCCAGACTTCGACAACTACGGCGCTGGATTTCAGGTCGGCTCGACCATCCTCTTGCGACAAGGCGGGACCGACGCGGCAGCGGCGTGGTCGTACGGTGCAGGCCGCTCGGTGTACCTTGGCCCGGACTACCTGGCGAACTGGACGAACTACGCCAACGAACCGCTACTCGACGGTACGACCCCTGACGCGCAGGAGCTCTTCTTGCGGTCGGTAGAGTGGGCGGCCGCCAGCATCGACGTGCCCAAGATCGGCGCTGCGCCGAAGGCGCTCGACCTAGGCATGGCTCGCGTCGGCGCGGCGGCCCAGGCGGATGTTACGGTCTCCAACACGGGCGACAAAGTGCTCACTATCACGGCGCTCGGCTTCGCTGGAGCGAATCCGGGCGAGTTCACCGCGTCAAAGGCGGTGCCCTTCGACGTCGCCATTGGCGCTTCCGCGCCACTGACGGTCAAGTGGACGCCGATCACCGTCGGCGCGCGCTCCGCCACGTTGACCTTGACCTCGAGCGACGTGAAGACCCCGAAGCCCGTGATCACACTCGCAGGCACGGCCATCAGCCCTGACCTCAAGGTGGCCGCCGCGCTCGACTTCGGAGCCGTCAAGGTCGGTGCGATCCAGGGCCGTGATCTCGTATTGACCAACGACGGTACCGATACATTGTCGGTCACCTCGGCCAGCGTGACCGGCGCCGGCGCCGCGCGCTTCACGCTCACGCCGACGACGTTTCCCATCACTGTACCGACGGGGCAAGCCGTGAAGCTGTCACTCGCGTATTCGCCGAGCGCCGCGGCAACCGACATCGCTACGCTCACCATCGCAAGCGATGGCACCATGAGCGGCTCGTCGCTTGTTGCGCTCTCCGGTTCCGGAAACCCCAGTGGAGGCGGAGGCGACGGCGGTGTACTCACGCCCGAAGGAGGCAGCCCAAGCGCGAGCCACGGAGGCAGCGACGGAGGCGACGGCGCGGACGGCACTGGGGGAAACACCGGCGGAGGTTGCGGTTGTCGCATGGTGCCCGCCTCCGTCCCGGAGTGGCCGTTGGGTCTTTCGGTCGTTGGCGTCGGCCTTCTGCTGGCCCGGCGCCGGCGCCTCACGCGATGAGCGCACGGCCGAAGCCTATCCCGCCACGCTCTTCGAGCCCAAGGCGCTGGGAGTGACGGAGCTCCGGGCGCCGACGCACGAACATCTGCAAACCCGTTGAGCGGAGCGAGATCTCTCCCTCCTGACACTCGAAGCGATAGGTGTACTCGGTGAGCGTGCCGTTGCGCGTAGGCCCCGGACATTCCCGGTAGAGTCGAGCGATCTCGATCGTGCCCTGCGAAGAATCGATGCGAAGATTCACGTCGTAGACGTTTTCAAAGAGCAACGTCACGGGGGCGACCCAGAACTTGAAGTGCGTCTCGCCTTCGCCGGGGGAGACCCATTCGAAGAGGTAGTCGAGATCGAAGAGGAGCTCGAACGCTTCGGCGTGGGCGACCATAGACCAGAGGGTCACGTCGTGGAAGCTCATCGCGGAGAAGTCGCGGTCGTCCCAGTGAGGCTTGTCGAGGAGGTGTTCGGTCATCGTCGCCGGAGGAAATTCGTGACCAGCGACAACGAACGTAGACGCTTCAAGGCACGTACGCCATACCGCCGCCGAACGAGACGGCTGTGAACTTGATTGTCGCGTCCGCTGCCGCGGCGCCGTTGAGCGCATGCGCGCCGCTCCACCGGAAAGCCTGCGTAGCGCTGTCCTGCGTGACAACCAGGCGGTCCGCCGCCGGCCCCACCGCGAGCTGCATGGGTTGAAACACGTTGATCGTGCGCGTGGGGACGACTGTGCCATTGAGGGCGGCCGCACCATTGAACGAATAGACACCAACCTCTCTGGACGCGAGGTAAAGGATGTCCCTCACGGGATCAACGGAGACGCCAAAGGCGGTGAACCCGCCAGCGACTGTGAATGTTCGCGTGGGAGCGACGTTCGCGTCGAGCGCGCTCGCATTGTCCCACTCCACGACGGAGGCCGTGGCACCGAACTCGTTCGACAGGTAGAGGCGGTCGTTGACCTCGTCCACGTAGAGCGCGGTGATGTTCGTGATCGCTGCGTTGCTCAGGATCGCCGTGGGAGGCGCCGCACCGTTCTGCGTCGACGCCGCGCTCCAGATGCTGACTGCACCAGGGCCTGCGGCATAGAGAATGTTGCGCGTCGCATCGACGGCGAGCCCGCGAGCAAGTCCCACGCCCGAAAGCCCTTTGATGGTGTGGAGCGGGGCGATGTCACCTGACGTCGCCCCTGCGTTGTCGAAGACCAGGATCGAGTCAGGGTTGCGGTGGTAGATGAGAGCGCGTTGCCGGTCGAGCGCGATGTGGTTGTAGTCGTTCGTGGCGAGAGTCGTGCTCGCGCCCTGAAGCGTGCGCGACTTGGGCGTGCTGGTGGGGAGCTGGCTCACGCAGTCGAACATCTCGATGACGTTCAGGGCCATGAAGCTGTGGACCGCGAGCATGTCGTGAAGTGCAGTGTCGGGAGTTGCAAAGACCTCCACGCCGTCCAATGACTCGACGCCGCTCGCGTTCACGGCCGCGGCGACGTAGTACTCCGGCTGTCCGTTCACGAGCCCCTTGTGTACATAGGGGAGCGCGCCGGGGTCGATCTCTGCTCCACTGAGCTTGGAGACTCCGGAGGTATCTGAAACGTACAACTTGTACGACGCGGCGCCGGCGGAAGTCGCCCCCGCGAGCGTTACCTGCGAATTCCCGATGCAGGTCGAGAGGCCTGTGGGCGCGGTCGGCCCTCCGACGATCTTCGCCGTCGCGGGGCCAGCCGCAGGTCCAGCGCCAGACCCGTTCTTTGCCTGAACCGTGAACGAGTAGGTCGTGCCCTCGGTGAGCCCTGACACAAGCGCCTTCGTCCCGGAGATCGTCACCTTCGCGCCTGGCGATGCAGGACTGATCGTGATCACGTAGTTGGTGATCGGGCTCGCGCCCATGTCTGCCGGGGCCGTCCACGACAGACGAGCACCGTCGGTTATGTTTGCCACAGCGGCGAGTCCCGACGGCGCTCCAGGCGAACCGGCCGGGAACACGATGCCCGCGTCCAAAGCGGCAGCATCTCCACCTGCGTCCGCCATGGCGCCCGCGTCCTTTGCGCCTCCAGCGTCCTTCGCACCACCCGCGTCGCCGCCCATGGCAATTCCGCCGTCAGCGTTTCCGCCGTCCGCATCCGTTGTGGTGGTGGGGGCATCGCCCGAACAGGCGACCACGAGCGAACTGGTCAGAAGGGAGAAGGACGCAATGGATCGGAGGTGGCGCATTGTAGTCTCCAGCGACGCGGAGGCCCGGAGAGATGCTCCGCGCACGCGCGCTTGACTATTGGTCCTCGTTCGCGAATCGATCACTCATTCGACCCATCGGTCGCCGAAGTCGCATCAGGCTCCAGGGCGTTCTCTATTGTTTGAGCTGCCCAGTTTGATCACTATTTCGCTCCGATACTTCCTTGAAGCGACGGCTTTCGCTTTTACGTTGCGCAAGTCATTCCCCCACTGCACGCTCTTCGCTGGGAGCAGAGAGCATGGCGAACGTTCGGATCGTTGTCGCGGTAGCTGTGGTGGTGCTGGCCACTGGATGCGCGGAATCGGCCGCCACACACGAAGCCATCAATACGCTGCCGGTCGACTTCCCCTGTCCGATCCTCCTCGCGAGGCCCATTCCGGTTGGCCTTCGGGCGGCGTACGCGGAGCAGCTACGCGCCGCGACCACGAGGGAGGTCGAGCTCGTGACGTCTGACGGGGCGGACGCGCGGGCCGGTGTCATCTATCTTGCGGGTGAAGAGGCCTTCCTCGTTGCGACTGCGCCTGGGCGGCTTGGGCTCATCGACATCGGCGACGCATCGCCCCTCGCGGCCGCAGACCGACTCTTTCGCTCCGTCGCAGAGGTCTACGGCGCAGCGGCGCTCGGCGTGATGCTCGCAGGGGAGGGCACTGCGGGCACCAGCGGCCTCATCGCGCTTCGCCATGCGGGAGGGATGACGCTCGCCGAGATCGCGCGACCTGGCGAGTTCCCCGAGATGGTCGAGACCGCGACTGCGGCGGGTGCGTGTGCCCAGATCGTGTCGGCCGGACGCGCCGGAGAGGCGATCGCCACCCTCGTGGGGCGATCATCACACGGCACGACGCCAAGACTGTCGGCGGCACACAACGCTGCTGCAGGCCAACGCCAGCGTCGGGTGTGCCTCCTCGACGACAGCTTCATCATGCTCGACGTGGCGGCCGTCGCCCTGAGCGCCGCCGGCTTTGACGTGGCCACGGCGACCACCGTTGCCGAGCTCGAGGCAATACTCACCATTGCAACACCCGATCTCATAGTGATGGACGTGGATATGCGGGAGATGTCCGTGCACCAGGTCGCCACTGCGGTGCGCAATGCGCTCAGCAAGCCGATACCCATTCTGCTGTGGTCGTCATTCACCAAGGCAGAGCTCGCGGAGCAGCGCTGGCGCTCACCCGTCCAAGGCTATATCCCGAGGAACAAGGGCGCCAAGGCGCTCGTCGTGGGCGTCATCTCGGCGTTGTCCAGGACGCCGGACGAAGCGCCGGCTCTTGGTGGGATGATCGATTCACGCAAGTAGGATGTCGCCGGTCATCAGAGGTCCCATCCAAGACCGAGCGTGCCCGATCCTCCGAACGGCGGTGGTCTGAAGATCACGGTCCCCGGCGGATCGACGATGTAGCGATCCCGAATCAATGGCAACTCCAGCGCCGCGTCGAGCTCGACGAAGAGGCCGCCGATTCCGGGCCGATAGCGCACGCGCGCAAGGGCCGAGAGCTCCAGCCACAGACGGCTCGACCTCTGCGAGTCCGGAATGTCGAGGCCGCGCGCGGAAAATTGTCCGGTCTCGAGGGCTACACAAGGTCGCAGGTCGAGCGAGGCCGCTGGACGAAGACGAATCGGGCACCCATCGACCCGCCCACCGAAGTAGGCATAGCGGGCGCGTCCCAGCGATGTCGTCGCGTCGTCCGTGAGCGCGGCGACGAACAGCCCTCGTACCTCGGGCGACAGGATGTCGCCGCGATCCAGCTCGAAACCGAGAGCGACGGCGCCTTGCGTCGCCACGTCTGGAAACAGCGACGTGCGCAGTGCGATCGAGAGAGCGGCGAAGGGCCGCTGCACGAGCCGCGCCGCGACGGGTTGCGTCTCGTGCTCGACGTTCGGCGGCGGCAGAGCGAGCGCCGCATCGACCTCGGGCGGAAGCGCACCAGTATCTGTGGGCACGAACGCATCGACGGTGGCGGCAGCGTCACCTGGTGGAGACGCCGCCGCTGGCGCCAGCGGAATCGGCGCCATCGACGCCGTCGGGTCGATCGCGAGAGCAGTCACGAGGGCGAGCGCGAGGACGACCTCATCGCACGTGCGTCCGCGCACCTTGCGGGTGGAGACGCTGTCATCGAGATCGCGGATTGTGACCTCACCGTCCGCCCTCTCTGGCGTCACCGTCAATCGAACGGCGAAGGCCCGGGCTCGCTCGTTGTCCTGCGCGACGCGCGCATGCGGCGTTCGACCGAACACCTGCGCTGAGAACACGTCGCGCGAGGGACACTCGCCCGGCGCATGATAGTCAAGGCGAATGGCCTCAACGGGCGTGTCGTCCGCCAGGAGCCGCCCGGCAGCACACACGACAAGCAGCGCGGCACACCCCCCGATGCCGATGATGCGCGCGCTTATTCGAGTACCCAGCATGCCAGTTCATTCAAGCCCGGACGTCGCCCTGGCGCCACACGCCGAATGGATGACGCGTCAGACGCGCAGCGTTCAGGATTGCTCGTAGGGGGCGACGAGGCGTCGATTTCGTGATCAAGGCGGCGGGCACCAGCAATTGAAACCGAGACGAGCGTGAACCGTGGATTGAATGACCGTTGGCTGCCGCTACAGGAACGAGCCGCCCGCGAGGACCTTTGGTAGGGGCGCGCGGACTGCCTGCGTCTGGAGCCGCACCACTGCGGGGACGCCCGCGCCCCACGTCGGAAAGTAGAGATACTGGCCGTCGAACACGCCGCCTGCGAGGAGCGCCGAGCCCGCGTCGCCAGCGTCGATGCTGACCTTCGAGAGGTCCTGCGTGATCCAGTTGCCACCATCCGCCTGGGTGTCCAGGCGCTGCATGATGTTCGTCTGCGCGTACGGCACCACGTACAGATAACGCCCGTCGAAGGCCATGCCCTGGTACGTGCCCGTCGTGCTCGCGAGCGGCTGCGCGCTCCACGAGCTCGCGTCGGAGAATGCGCCGGAGTCCAGCGTGTACCGCTCGACGGGCGACGTTGCGAGGTTCGGAGACGCGATCACGTGCGTCCCGTCTGCGCCGACGCCCACGTACTGTCCGCCGTCGGTCGCGAGCTGGTACGTGGTCCACGAGCCACCATCCTGGAAGCCGAGCGTGGAGTCGTAACGCGCCGCCTTCGTTCCGGCCTGCGGCATGAAGTACGCGTACCGGCCATCAAAGTAGCCGCCCGCGAGGCCTGTGAGCGCGGGGTCCACGTAGAGCTGGAGATCGAACGTGGACCATGCGGATGCGTCCGGAAATCCGCCGTCTGCGTCGAACCGTGTGACGCTGCCTTGCGTGGCGCCCACGCCGGTACCGCTCGGCACCAGATAGACGTAGCGGGTGCCGTCGTAGAAGACACCACCGAACCCTTGATCGCCGACGTAGGTTCCTGCTTCGCCTGCATCGCCACCGTCGCCGGCATCACCAGCGTCAGCGCCGGCGTCCGAGAGCAGCAGCGTGTTGAACTTCTCCCAGGACGCGGCAACGGTGAAGCCGCCTGCAGCCTTCGTGTCGAAGCGCGCGGAGAGGTTTGGCGTACCCGAGAGGCCGTTGCCGCCTGCAAAGTACACGTATCGTCCGTCGAATGCGGCGCCGTAGAAGCCCTGCGTTCCGAGCATGCCCGGCGCGTCGAACGCCGACCAGCTTCCGCTCGCCGCGAACTGCAGCGTCGTATCGTAGCGAATGACCTTGGACGTGTGGTCGATCGGTGTAAAGTACACGTAGCGTCCGTCGAACGTGCCGCCGAGATACGCGCCGCCCATGTTGGGCGGGCCCTCGAACACGGCCCACGCGCCGGCGTCGCTCCAGTCCAGGTAGAGCGGCTTGCCACTGTCGCTGGCGTCAAGGCTCGCGTCGACAGTGGCCGCGTCGGGCTTGTTCACCGTTCCGTCGGGCTGATCGACGGCGGCGTCCTCGTCCGTGCCAGCGTCGTCCTCGAGCGAGTAGTTGTCGCCAAGGCCCATGAGCTGGACGCATGCAGCACCGGAGAGTCCGAGTCCGGCCGTCGCGATGATCGCGAGGACCCGGTATTTTTGCGCGCTCAAAACGCACCTCCCAGCTGCACGCCGCCGCCCGATCCCGTGAGTGGGATCGTGGGTGTGATCCGTAGGGCCGTCTTGTCGGTTTTTTCGGGCCCCTTCGACACGAAGATGAGCACGACGCCCGTCACCAGTGCGGCCGCGCCAACGCCGATGCCAATCGTGGAGATGGTTCCGTTCGTGTGAGCGTCCTTCTGAGCCTTGAAGCCCTGGGGGTCACACGGGATCGCGGTCGACGTGAGCGCGTCGGAGGCGGCCGCGTCGCAGTGCTTGTCGACGGTCTTCTTGTTCCCGAGCGCGACGACACCGAAATACGACCCGAGACCCAGGCCGACGAGCCCGACGCCGCCGAGCACGAAGCCGACCGTGCGTCCGGTGTTGCCGCTCTTCTTCGGCGGAGGCAACGGGTCCGTTCCGGACGGCCCTTCTCGGAGGAGCGCGGCCTCGTCGCTCGGTGTGGCAGGGGCAGGCTTGGCGGGTGCGGGGTCCTTTGTCTCCGTGGCGGCAGCGACCGGCGCGGCGGGGGCCTCGTCGATCGGCAGGAGCGTGGGCAGCGCGAGAGGCTGCGTTGCGGGACCAGGTTGCAGCGTGATCGACAGCGTCTGCGATTTCGTCCCAGCTGCAGCGAACGTGACCTCGTGCGGACCCGGATCGAGCGGCTGCGGCGACGCCCACGCGCTCTTGTCGACGAGCTTTCCGTCAATCAAGACCTCCGTGGCGTTGGATTGCCCAGGATCGATCTTCACGTAGGAGAGCTTCTTGTACGTATCGGCCAGGTGGGTCCGAGCGATCGCCACGCGCTTCTGGTCGCCGCTCTTCGTCGCCGCTTCGAAGGCCTGCTTGTACTCGGTCCACGCGGTGGCGACCTTGCCCTCCTTCTCGTGAGCAGATGCTTTGCGAAGGAGCGCCTCCGTGGGTGCGACCTTCTTCGCGGGCGGAGGCGCAGGTGTCTGGGCGGGCGGCGGCTTCTTGCCACCCGCAGCGTTCGCCAGAGACGACGACGCGAGCGCGCCAATCACCAACCCAGCAAGACATAGCGAGCGTCGGGTCCCCACGAAGCAAACTCTACCACGGCCGTGCCAAAGGGCTCACTTCACGACATGAAACTTCACCGTGGTGCTTGCGCCCTGCGCTGCGAGCGAGATCTGAGCGTCGCCCGAGGCCAGTGCATCCGCGACCTCCTGGTTGGTGAACCCGATGATGCGGTCAACCAGGTCCGTCGTCGGTGCAAGCGCCTTCGCATTCGCGTAGGTGGGGATCACGCCGTGTCGGGTGAAGACCAGGTCGTTGCCCTGGTCGTCCATTGCCTTGAACACCACGTCGACCTGGTTGCCCACGTGAACCGTGTACGTTCCGTCCGCCGCCGCAGTCACGTCTGCATGGTCTGCGCCCTGCGGCCCGCTGCTCACCCTCGCCTCGATCGTCTTCGCCGGATGAACCACGATGGAGGAGGAGTCCACCACCACGCCCGCCGCGTCGACCAGCTCGATGGGCACATCGCCGGCCGCCTTGGTCTGCACGTCGAAGGAGACGGTGACCGACTTGCTCTGACCCGGCGGACAGGTGGACGCGCAGCTGACAGCCGAGCCAGAACACGAACAGCTCTGGCTCGAGGGCTCCGCGCTACCCATCGATGCGTCTGCCACGCGCAGGAACAGCGGGTCCTCGGTGTGCGTCTTCACCGTTGCCTCCACGGTGATCGAAGAGCCCAGCAGGACCGGCTGGTTCGTGTTGCAACCAAGAATGCACTGCGCCGATGACAGAGAGAACTCGGCGACGCCGTTCTGTCCCTTGCTCTGGAACGGATCGTTGAACGTGCATCCGGTGCCGAGTGACGTGACGGCGACCGCTGCGAGCATGCTGAGTGACGCGATGATGGTGAATTGGGACATGGGGAACCTCCAGTTGGGGATGCAACGGGGGATTGCAACCGGCGCGCCACCGGGAGGACGAGCGTTTTGCGCGGCGATGTGCGCGGTGTGAACACAAGCTCACGTGCCACCGGCACGGGTTGCGCTGGATCCGTGGCACCCCGCTATTTTCGCGGCGATCTGTCGCGTGACGGTGACACCGATCCGCGCGCGGCTGCGAGTGCCTTCTTCGCCGCGGCCCGCGCCATCGGGTACTCGCTCTCGAGTGCCGTCTTGACGACGGCGAGCTCGCCCATTCGACCGAGGAGGATGGTCTGCATCGTCGGATTGCTGTCGTTGGCGACGGCCTTCTTGAGCACCGGGAGCAGCGACGCGTCGAGATACGGCATGAATCGATCGGCCGCCGACTCCGCCTGCTCGAGGTCGTAGTAAGAGATGTTGAAGGTGCGGCGCACCATCACCCTTGCCGCGTCGTTGATCGCGGGAGAGGTCGCGAAACGGAGCCACCCGAAGACCTGGTCGGAGTTCTCCTTGCCGACAAAGCGCAGCACCAGGGCCTCGCGACGCGCACCGCGCAGGCGCTCGACATGTGCGCGGGCGGTCCAGTAGATGTAGTGACGGTTGCAGCCCGTGCGCCATGCGAGCGCGTCTGCGATCGGATCTTCCTCGCTTCCTGTGTGATCCGCGATCGCCCACGCGGCGCGCACCATGCCGATGGCGCCACGCATGTCGAGCTTCGTGCACTTGCGGAGCTCTGCCAGCACCTTCTCCGCGCCGTGGAGGTCGACCAGCGCCTTCGTGAACGTGCGCACGAGCGTGCGATTCCATTCGAAGCCGACCTCGACCACGTCCCCCTTCTGATCGAACGCCGCGGCGATCTCGACGCCGTCTTTCCACGCGACCACATCACCCTGGTTCAGATCGTCGGAGCCGTCGTGTCCGTGCGACCACGTCTGATAGCCCTCGCGCTGGAGCAGCTCCACATACGCGCGCACGCAGGGGTCCACGGTCGACCGGTAGAAATGGGTCTCGCTGCCGGGCTCCTGGAATGGCTTCTCGCCCAGCGGCGGTGTGGTCGCGCCCGGGAGCATCGTGATCGAGAACGCAGATGCATCGACGCCGGCATCTTGCTCGGCGTAGTAGAGGAGCTCGATCGCGCGCATGGCGTCGGGCAGCGCGACCTCCTTCGCCAGCCCCTTGCAGAGATCGACCGGCGATCCTTCACCGCCCTCGACGAACGTCATCCACCGATCGAAGATCGGCGCGTGCGGACCTTCCGGGATCTTGCGCGCAATCCCGGCAAGGCGACGCAACGCGCGCTCCTCCGTCGGAAAGCCGAGCGTCCTCAGCACGTCGATGGTGAATCGATCCGCGCTGGGCGTGATCAGCGCGCGAAGCACCTGCTTCTGTGACGCGTCGAGCATGGGTGGCGCCTCTGGTCGCTCCGCCGGCGCTGGACCAAACACGAACGCGATCAGGCGACCCTTCGCGAGCGCGGCGAGCGAGCCGCTGCACCAGGGCAGCCTGGGCTCGGGTTTGGGCGGCTCCGCGGTCAGCGCTGCGCTGATCCGTGCGTTGCCGGCGAACGCAGGATAGAACGTGCAAGCGATGGCTGCGACAAAGGCGACCAACGGGGTCGGTCAGCGCAGCGCCGAGCGCCGTCGGCGCACCAGCTTTCCCGCGCGCACGAACCGCGAGCGAGAGCGCGGCGCTGGCGCGGACGATCGGATCTTGATCGCGCTCGAAAACCGTCGTGAGCGCGCTCGTATCGGCCGCTGGCTCGTCGTGGATCCATGCGAGCGTGAACGCAGCGACCGCGCGCACCTCCGCCTCTGTGCTCGCAAGGGCCTGGCGGTAGCTCGGCGCACCAGCAACCCATGCGTCATGCGTACGCGCGCGCGAACGAGCGAGCAGAAAGTCGCCTGACGTCTCGTGCGGCACGAATCCGTCATCGATCCAGCGACCGTGGTCGGAGAGCGCCAGGTCGACCATCAAGGTCAACAGCGCCGGACGGGCGACCGCCGCATCCGACGCGAAGAGCTCGACGAAGAAAGGCATTGCGAGCCCCGCGACCGGCCATACGAGCCCGTCGCTTCGCATGAGGATCGAGCGGAGCGCCGCGATCGCCTTCGCCCCCGCCTTCGGAGACGTCGCGAGCGCCTCGAACGCCGCCGCAAAGCCCTTCGCTTGCCCTCCCGAGCGACCTTCCCAATCGATGGCGCGCGCGCGCTCGATGATCGCCTCGACCATCGACGAGGTCCCCATCGACGCAACCTTCTTGACGGGCGCGTTCTTCGCGGGCGCCTTCTTCGCGGGCGCCTTCTTCGCGGGCGCCTTCTTCGCGGCCGTCTTCTTCGCTGCTGCCTTCTTTGTTGTCTTCGTTGCCATGGCTGTCCTCACAAAGTCATCGCCGCACGAATCGACAGGAGCCCTTCTTCGGTCTCGAGCGATTTTCGATTGGCGCACAACAGCAACGTCCACTCGGCACAGCCTTGCCACGGATAGCAGAGCGCGGCGCCGCCACGGACCGCGCGCTGTGCGCCCGGAGGTCTCGGGCTTCCGTCTTGGGGCACACCTTCGAGCGTGTCGACCCATCCATCCGCACACACCTCGGCGGTCGCGCCCATGTCCTGGAACCCGAATGGGTTCGTCCCGGTCGACGGCGACTCCGGGATCGCGTCGCCGTTCGCGAACAGCCGCTCGTCGCCGCCGCGTGCCGCTCGCTCCCACTCCGCCTCGCTCGGCAGGCGAAGTCCTACCCCATGGAGGGCCGCCTCGACCGGGCCGACGTCTTCGTTCTCGATCTCGCCCGAGCCGCTCTTGTCCAGGTACTTCAGGTACTCCGCGGCCGGCAGCTTCGCGATCTTCGCGTAGTCCCACGCTTGCTTCCCGCCGCCCTTCGCGGGCTTTGCTCGCTCTTCTGGTGATTCGCGGAGCCACTCCAGCTGCTTGCCGCCGAGCGGCCGCGATCCAAGCAAGAACGGCGCTGTCGTGATCTGCGTCGCCGGACGCGTGAGATCGCTGTCGACGTACATGTCCGCCATGTCCGCATCGTTGTAGAATGCATATATCTCCTGGAGCCGTGCCCTTGCGGCATCGGGCATGCCCATCGTGAAGGCGCCGCCAGGGACGAGCTGCAACAGGAACCCGGTCGCCCGATGCGCGAACACCGGCAGCCCGAGCTGGCCCGCGTCCACGCGCACGAGCTCGATCGCGTCGGCGCGCGCATCGGCAACCGCAGCCGCGGCGGCGTTGCGTTCCTTGCTCGTGGCCTTGCGCCAAGCCTCGAGGAGGAGCGACGCGGTGAGCTGCTTCGTGATCATGCAGCGAGGATTCAACAGTGGACACGCCACGTCAACGGGGGGAGTGGCCCTCCCGACGAACTCAGCCGCCGTCGCCAGCGTCGTCACATGCGCCTGATGTGCAGTGTCCGTTGCCCAGATCACAGAACGGAAACGGCGCATGACAAGGAGCGCCCGGCGGGCAGCAATCCACCATCCCGTTCGTGCAGCTCAGAGGAGTGCCATTGCCGCAATAGCCCTGCGCGGTGCTCGCATCGCCGGCGACGTCAGCGTCGGTCGTGACGTCGCCGTCCGCTCCTGCATCACCAGCGACGACGCATGCGCCGGACGCGCAGGTGACGCTCCCGTCGCCACTGCCTGCATCGGTGCCCGTGCCTCCGTCGGTGCCCGCGCCTCCAGCCGGCGCCGTGGTTCCGCACGCGCAGAGGAGCGCCAGGCCAACAGTGATGACGCACCCGAGCTGAAGATGTCGCCTCATGCCCGGAGCGTAGCAGACGGCAATGAAGATCTTGCCGGGGCGCGAGCGCCCGCTTGACCTTTCTCGGCGCCATGGCGCGAAGTAGGTGTGGCCGGATACTTGCGGATATTCGAGGGCCCCGGGTGTGCACGACGGCGAACGTCGCCTAGGCTTGATCGATGCGGCCCCGACTCATCCTCCTCATGCGTGACATCGTTCGTGTCGTGCTTCCGATCGCTGGCGTTGGCGCAGCAGCAGCCGGGACGGCGGCGTGCATCTTCAGCAACGCCCCGCAGTGCGGCGGCGGGGGAGGAGGACCCGTGACCGAGCAGGTCACGATGGTCGCCTATAACCCCGTCTGCAACGAGATCACGCCGAACATGGGAGCTGGTGATGCCGAAGCTGGCGACGGTGGCAACAGCACCATCGTGGATGCGGCCCTGGACGCAGCGCAGGAGCCTATGGACGCCAGTACGGGCGACAGCGACGCCGCGAGCGCCATCGATGCGGCCATGATTGACGGTGGCTGCGTCCTCCCCGACCCGTCGGCGACATCGGTCTCGCTCGACGCCTGCCAGCAGTACTTCTGCAGAGACCTTCGAAATGGAAGTATCACGGGTTGCAGCGTGGCCGGACAGGACGGCGGAGCGACCATCTACGAGTGTCACTACTTTCCGGGGCCGTCTGCCTCCTGCGGGCGCCGGCCGGCTGGCTGCGGCCTCCACACTGCCGACAGCACGACGTCCATCGCGGCGTACCTTGTTCATTGCGCGCGGCTCGAGGCGGTTTCCGTGGACGCATTCGCAATCATGGCGGCGGAGCTCCGCGCTCACGGCGCGCCAGCCGCGCTGGTCCGCGCAGCGCTCCGTGCCGAGCGCGACGAGGTCCGTCACGCAAGGACGCTGTCCGCCCTCGCCGCGCAGTATGGCGGCAAGGTCCCCATGGACTCCGTCCGGCGAGGGCCGGTGCGCTCGCTCGTAGACATCGCGCTCGAGAACGCGATCGAGGGCTGTGTGCGCGAGACCTACGGCGCGCTTGTGGCCACATACCAGGCAGAGGCCGCACGTGATCCGCGTGTGGGAGCGGCCATGCGCCGGATCGCCGTTGACGAAGCGCGGCACGCGGAGCTCGCGCATGACGTACACGCGTGGATCTGTGGGCAGCTCACGCAAGCCGAACACGCGCACGTGCTCGTGGCAATGGCCGAAGCCATCGCGGCGCTGAACGTTGATGGCGCCTCCGCCGCGCCCGAGATGACCCGCGTCCTCGGCCTCCCGACAGCGGACGTCAGCCGTGAGCTGCTCCGCCATCTGGACTCCGCCATCTGGAGCGCGGCCGCGTAGAGCAGTTGTAGAATGCATGCAACGTCATCGGTGCTGTGATGCGCCGCTTCCTCGCCGGCGTGCGTCCACTGATGGATGGCCACGCTGACGGAGAAATGACTGCAGGATGGTTGGTCTTTTCGATGCTGCGGTCGTACGTCCAGAGGGTGACGCAAGAGGTCTCCGCATTCTCCGCAGCCACCGCCGCGCCTCGCCCCGCGAATGTGGCCCGAACTGTGTTTCACGTTGGCTCTGGCGCGGTCGCGTTGACGTTCGTGCGGATCTTGCCGTCGCGTGGCTGGCTCATGGCCGCGGCCGGTGCGTTCGCCGTCTTCGCGTGGACGTGCGAGGCACTGCGTCGGAAGAGCCCCGCGATCAACGCGCGTCTGATGCGCTTCTTCGGGCCGGTCGCGCATGCGCACGAGTGGCGACAGGTCAACTCCGCCACGTGGTACGCGACGGCGCTCCTGCTGATGTCACTGGTCGTGCCGTCGTCGGCCGGGGAGCTCGGCGTTGTGGTGCTCGCCACGGCCGATCCCGCGGCGGGCTTCTTCGGGCGACGCTTCGGCAAGCGGCGCCTCGCCTCCGGGCGCTCGCTGGAGGGCGCGCTGGTGTTCGCGATCACGGGGTCGCTCGCCGCATTTCTCTGGATGACCGCGACGGGCACGTACCAAGGCTCGCACGTCTTTCTTGCGCTCGTGGCGGGAGTCGTCGGTGCGGCGGTGGAGCTGCTGGTCTCCCGCGTGGACGACAATCTGGCCATCCCGCTCGGTACGTCGCTGGCCGTCGGCCTTGCCTCCATGCTCTGACAGGCGCAGGTCCACTGCATGACCTCGTTCATGGGTCGAGGGTGAATTTCCAGGATACGCTCTGCGACATGAGGCGCGCTTCGATCCTGGTTGCGTGCTCGCTGCTCCTCCCGTCGGCCGTGACGCTGGTGGCGAGCTGCAAGCGCTACGGGAAAGATGCGCGTGCGCGGGAGATGCCCGTGGCTTCCGCCGTGGACGACGGCCTGGAGTCGCGGTTTCGTTTGCGCGAGATGTCGCTCGGCGGGTGTGCCGTTGCCGCATGCGCCAGGTTGGTCGCGACCGACGCGGAGACCGGGAATCAGATCGTCGTGAGCGGCCTCGAGATGCCCGAGCACGCGCCGAACGCGGAGGCACTGCGCGCGCGCGCCCTCGGGGGCGAGCTGCTCGTGGTCGGCGCGGTCAACCAACGCTTCCGCGCGGATACGATCCAGGGCAAATCTACGCCTCCCGATGCAGGCGCAAACGATCGCCTCTTCTATGCGCGCGACACCGTGAGCCCCACGTCCGGCGATGCGGAGAAACCGACCCCCCTCGCCCTTTACAGCTGCCCGGGTACGCCGCAGTCGACGGTGAAGATCGTCCTCGACGGACCGGATGTCTACTTCGCCGGTTGCGACTTCATCCAGCGCGTCCCGAAGGCTGGTGGCCAGGCCATGGTCGTCGCGGAGGAGCCGATGGTCCGGGACTTCGTGGTCGACGACGCCTTCGTCTACTGGTGGTCATTTCGTGCGTTCGGTCTCGTGAAGACACCGAAGGATGGTGGACCGATGGTCGTGCTCGCGCCGGCTTCGGGGCCCCACCATCTCGTGCTCGATGGCTCGGATCTGTACTATCTGCGCGGCGTCTATCAGAAGGACACGACCGAGATCGTGCGACAAAAGAAGACCGGTGGCGATGTGTTCGTGATCGCGAGCACCGATGACTTCGTCTCGGAGCTGGCCGTGGATGCGACCAACGTCTACGTGCAGGTGACGACCCGGGCGGGCACCGTGCAATCGATCGCGAGCGTGAAGAAGTCGGGTGGCCCGCTCACCACCGTCGTCACGGCAGGCAAGGGAGGCGATCCCACCCTCGTGAATCCAACGTCACTGCATGTGTCAGGTGACCGGCTCTACTGGACGAGCGCGAGTGGAATGAGTCCGATCGCGAGTGCTCCGAAGCGTGGCGGATCCATCAACTCTCAGGTCTACCTCGACAACACGCTGGCTGACGCGTTGGCGATCGCCGGTGACGACCTCTACGCCACGAGCTACGACCACCGCGCCTTTCGCGCAACTAAGGACGGCCCCACGATCCACTTTCTCCAACGCAGCGCCAGCGCGGGGCCGACGGGAACGCACACGCGTTCGGACATCGCAGTGGATGACAAGTACATCTACTGGATGCAGCCGCTGGCGCCGGCGTCCCTGAGCCTGGACGTCCTCACACGCCAGCCGCGCTGACCGCGTCGCGGGCACGACGATTCATGTGGGCTTGCCTGCCGCAAGACGGCGATCGAAGTCGGCGAGCGCGTCGATGGGGTCGTTCAGCTCCTCGGCCTGCGCATCGATCGTGGTCTGGGTCTGGGCCGGCGCGCTCGCTCCGGCGCGTATGCGGACGCGGGGCATGGCGAGCTGCGTGCCGAGCCCTGCCAGCGCATAGGCATCATCGAGCGCGCCTCGCACACGCCATGCCCGACGCTGATGGCGCCGCACGAACGAGACGACGAACCACGCCCAGAGGAGACCCAGGAGCACAACGGGAACGAGCCGCACGTGGTGCGCGTGCGACAGCCGCACGACCATGAAGATCGTCATCAACGCCGCGAAGAGCCCGTGGACCCGAAGCCGCGCCCGCGACCGCCACGCACGGATCCGCGCGCGAAACAGCGCCCGCGTGGCGACCTGCTCGGCGACGTCATCGCGAAAGGAGGCGCTTTCGGGGAGGCGCGGGCCGCCGCATGCAGGGCACGCGAGGCGAAACACGCGGTCATCGACGGCAGGGCGATCCGAACCGCAGTGAGTGCATCTCGTCGGCATGCTGGAAACCTAGCCCCGCGGGCCTGCGTCGTCGCGGTCCCGCTTCGTCAAGTTTTGCAAAGGCTCGGGTCAGAGGGTGTGCAGGTACGCGAGAAGCCCATCGCGCGCCGCGGTGTCGAGCTCCAGCCCGTACTCGTGCCCCCTCACCTTCCGCCCGGGATCAAAGAGCGCATCGATGCTCCCGATGGTGCCGTCGTGGAGGAGCGGCTCGCGCGTTGCGACGCCGCGCAGCGAGGGGACACGGTAGGTGCCAGTGCCCCGATCGCGCGACCGCCCGACGGTGCCGTCCGTTCCGATCACGGCGAGCGGCACGGGCGGGCCGCTGAACGACGGCGGAGCGTGACAGCTCCTGCACTGCGCGTTGAAGGTGGTGCGACCGCGCTGCTCGGCGTCGTTCGTGGGCTCCTTCATCGGCAGCGCGTCGCCAAGAGACCAGAGGTAGAGCGCGAGCCCGAGCGCGACCTCCCGCGGCGGCCTGGTGGTCTCCCGGCTCGACACGATGATGAGCGTCTCGATCCGGATGGCGAGCGCGGTCACGTCGCGCTGGGACAGCGTGGCGTCCTGATGCAGGTGAGACAGAAACTGGACCGGGCGCAGATCGGGGATGCGCATGGGCTCGTCCCCGCGGGTCGTGGTCACATCCATGCGACCCCGTCCCCATTCACGCAGATGCTCGATGCGGCGCGCGTCCCCGTCGACAGAGCCGCCATCGATGTACATGCGCCCGAGATCGAGGCGATTGTTTCCGACACCCACGATGAGTCCGCGTGTGGCGTCTCCCGGATCCAGGCGCGCGTGACAGGTGGAGCACGTGACGAATGGCTCGCTCTGGCCGACAGGGCGTGCGACGCGCACCAGCCCGCCCACGCCGCGGCGCGCGTCGGACCACAGTCCGTAGCTGTTCTCGGTGTCGGCCGACGTGAGCGCCACGCGCGCGCTGGGCGTCACCTGCACCGGATAGCGGAAGAACGCCTCTTCTCCGAGCGCACGCAGCGCGACGGCGGATCCGCGACGCGCGGCGAGGTCGATCGCGAGCGCGCTCGCTTGCTGACCTGCGTGCGGAAGATCGGACCGCGTGATCGGCGACACCTCCGGATTCCATTCCGGCAGCGCATCCCAGTCACCAGGTCCATCCGCGCGTGCGTAGTGGGCAAGGCGCAGGCGCGAGTAGTCGTTGCTCGGGTTCACGAGCGATGCCTCGAGGGCGGCCCGTCGATAGCGCGCGCTCGTGAGATACGACGCCTCAGCCGGGCCTTCGACCGGGCGTGTAGCAGCGCAGGCGCCAAGGACAACGATCGAAAGGAGCTGAGGCCATTGGCGAACGAACACGTATTTCCTGTCCTCGTCATGGGTAGCGTACATTCTGGCGATGAGCGAAACACAGCGGATTCACCGCATCGCCAGCCACGCGGTCGCGCTGCTCGTCGTGCTCATGGGCCTGTCGCCTGGTGCCGCCGGTTCCCGCGGGCTGAACGCGTGCAGTCTACATGCGCACGCGGCATCGACGCGGCTTCGCACCCCGCCGTGACTCGCCGTTCACGCGATGACGACCGAGCCCCATTCTGCGCGGCTTTTCGGTGTAGCCGTCGCGGCACGGCTCGTGCTGTTGTTGGCCCCTCTGGAGGCAACCATGCATCGTGGGTTCATCTTCGCTTGCGCGGGGCTCTGCGTAGGGCTCGCCGCAATAGCTGCATGTTCGGGAAGCGGAGGGAGCGACATCACCACGGGTGATGCCGGCACGGGCGCGGATGGCGGCGGAGAGGGCGGCTCCGGCCCGAGCCCCGCGCAGGCCGCAGGCGACCTTGCGCACGTCGTGTGTCAGCGCTTCGAGGAATGCGCGCCTGCCTTCATCACGATCGGCTACGGCGGCGCGCCCGAATGTGAGAAGCGCTTCACCGCGCAGTTCGCGGACAACCTCTCGGCGAGCGGCTCCAATCAGACAACCAGTCAGGTGGAGGCCTGCGTCGCGGCTGCACAAGGCCTCTCGTGCGCGGACCTGCTCGGTCGCAAGACACCGGATATCTGCAAGCCACCGCCAGGTCAGCTCACCGATGGGAAGGCGTGCGCCACCGACGCGCAGTGTACGAACAAGCGCTGCAAGGTCGCGCCCGGCGCCGCGTGTGGAACCTGCACGTCGCCGGTAGCCGGCGGGCAGGCGTGCGGCAAGGACGACGATTGCGACGACGGTTTGAAATGCGTGAATAGTGCATGTGTTCCGTACGGCGCCATGAACGCAGCCTGCGACGGCAGCCATCCGTGCAACCCGACGCTCGCATGCGTGGGCGGCACGTGCGGAGCTCCGCGCGCCTCTGGGGCGTGCAACGCGGCAGACGAATGCGATCAACTCCACGGCGTCTTCTGCGACGGCAAGCAGTGTCAGCCCCTGCAGTTCGCGAATGCGCCAGCCGCATGTGGCCTGGTGGATGGTGGCCTGCAGCTATGCAACGGACCAGCATCCTGCGTCTCGAGCGGCGCCGGCAAGGGCACATGCGCCAGCGCGCCCGCGGACAACGCGCCGTGCACGGCCGATGGTGGCGCAGCATGCGAGGGGCCGTCCGTGTGCCTGAACGGCGCCTGCACGTTCCCCGCGTCGGCGGCGTGCAAGTAGAGTCATCCGCTCTCTAGTTAATGCTAGCGCGTGGGCGGCGAGGCGACCTGGGTTTGCCACCTGGCGATCTGGTCGCAGATCCATTCCGGCTCGTCGAGCGCGAGATCATGACCGCCCGTGGGCGATAGCCCAAGGTCGCCACCCAGGCTTGTTGCGATGCGCTCCGAGCAACGAAACGAAACGAGCCGATCCGTTCGCGATGCAAGGACCAGCAGTGGAGTCCGCAGCCGTGTCGGCGCCGCGAACCTGCTTGCGGCGAACAACTGTCGCGGCACGCTCCCGCGCTCCGGCGGCGCGAGCTCCGCGAAGCGAGCTTGTTTTACCGCCAGTTCATCGAGATCGCGCGCGTTGCGAGCACTGGTGAGCGCCAGCACGGCCCGCTCCTTCGCGATCGCGCCTCTGGCGAACGGCGAGAGCAACGCGCGCGGATGAAAGCGCTCGAAGGTGGGAGAAGGGCGCGCGCTGGAGTTGATGGCCACGCACCGCTCGAAGTCCTCCGGATAGCCTGCGCACAATTCCAGCGCGACCATGCCTCCGAGAGAAATTCCAAGGACGGACCAGCGCGCACGCTCCTCCTTCGCAAGGCGCGCTCGCACGTCAAGGGCGATGCCTCTCACTGTCGTGGGAGAAGGGCGCGCGTTCTCCGTTCCGAAGCCGGGCAGGTCCAGGGCCAGAACGTGCGCGCCCAGCTTGTGTTCGAGCGCCTCTGGAAATGAGCCCCAGTGGCGCTTCTCCCGACCCAGGCCGCGCAGGAGAAGCCACCCGCTCTTCACGTTTGCCCCGTCGTCCATCACGCGCTCGCGCTCATCTCGGACGGAGCGGCGACGGGGCGAGGCTTCCTCGCGTCCACGGCGTCCTGTGGAGCAGTCCGGAACTCGTAGTGGTCGAGCGAGGAGAAGTGGCTGCGCAGCGAGATCTCGAAGCCGAGATGCGGCCGCATTGCCGGCGCGTCGCCGTGGCGATCAAAGTAGTAGCTGTTCGAGCCGCCGCAGGTTCCGTTCTGGAAGACGCTCTTCTCCTGACGGCGCAGAATGCCTTGAAAATAGGCGCTGTGCGCGTCCTGCCTCACGTCTGCGGACGTCGCGCCGCGGCTCTTCGCCTCCTTGATCACGCGCAGTGCATGGCGCGTGGACGCCTCCACCATCGACAGGTACGAGCGACCGCCAAGACCGTACGGGCCCGTCAGCAGGAACATGTTCGGCCAGCCGGCCACGGTGCACGCCTCGTACGCCTGGTAGCGGTTCTCGTGCCAGAAGCGACCGAGCTCCACGCCGCCCGAGCCATGCACTGGATACGGTGGCGCGTTGCCCAGCTCGAACACGTTGAAGCCCGTCGCCAGGATGAGGACGTCGATCTCGTGGAGAACGCCGTCGCGGGTCACGATGCCTCGTGCCTCGATATGGTCGATCGCGTCGGTGACCAGCGCCACGTTCTCACGATTGAAGGCCGTCAGGTATTCGTTGGAGATGACGGGGCGCTTGCAGCCAAAGCCGTAATGCGGCGTGAGCTTCTCGCGCAGCGCGGGGTCCTTGATCTGGCGCGCCAGGTGGCGCTTCGCGATGCGCTCCGCGGTCTTCTGCAGGAACGGGGCGCGCTTCGCGTGGATGGTGCCAAGCCGGAAGAACACCGTACTAGGGAGCGACGTCACCGCGCGCGTCGCGGCGAACGCGCCGGGGATGTTCTCATAGGCCCAGCGCATGCGCGGAGAGATCTCGAAGTCCATCTTTGGCATCACCCAGATGGGCGTGCGCTGGAACACGGTGAGCTTCGCGACGGACGGGGCAATGTTCGGCACCACCTGAACCGCGGACGCCCCGGTGCCGAGCACCGCAACACGCTTTCCGCGAAGGTCCACGGCATCATTCCACTCGGCCGTGTGCATCACCGCTCCCTGGAAGTCGGCAAGGCCCCGGATGTCGGGACGCTTCGGCTGCGTCAGGCCACCTGGCGCCTGGATCAAGTAGCGACAGGTCATTGCGCCTCCGTCGCCGAGCGTGAGGCGCCACACGTGCGCGCGCTCGTCCCAGCGGGCCTCCACGATGTGGGTGTGGAAGCGGATGCGCGGTCGCAGCGCGAACGCGTCAGCCAGGTGGTCCGCATACACCGCGACTTCGGCTCCCGGAGCAAACGCGCGCGTCCACTTGAAGTAGGGAACGTCATTGTAGGAGTAGTTGAACGAGTTCACGTCCACCGCGACGCCCGGATAGCGGTTCACCTTCCACGTCCCGCCGACCTCGCCGCTCTTCTCGGCGATGACGAAGTCGATGCCCGCCTTCGTGAGCTCGATGCCGGCCCAGAGGCCCGCGAGGCCGGCCCCGATCACCAACACCTCGACATGAGACAGCTGTTTTTCCGACATCTGCTTGCTGTGCCATATTCTGTATGGTACAGCAAGTGGTACATGACGAAATCGGCGAAAGCGGCGGCGGAGGCAGGCGGTCATTCGATCGTCGACGAGGTCACCGAGCGCATCGCGTTCGAGATCGCATCCGGCGCCCACGTGCCGGGCGAACGTCTTCCGTCGGTGCGTGCGCTCGCCCTTCGTCATCGCATCAATCCGTCGACGGTGCAGATCGTGATGTCGCGCCTCCGCGCCGCCGGCTTCGTGGATGGCGCACATAGGTCGGGGTTCGTGGTCCGCGACATCGAGCTGTACGGAGGCATCGACACGTGGCGCTACCTGTTCCGCTTCGCGCAGGAGCTACCGGAGCGCGCGACGCGCTTGTTCGAGAACTTCCTGGCCACCCGCCGCGTCCTGGTCATGGAGGTCGTGCGCACGATCGCGCATGCGCCTTCCACGGTGGATCTCCGCGCGCTACGGCAGGCGGTGGAACAGATGGAGGCGCTTGCGCGGCGTGATGCGTCGCCCGAGGAGCTCGCGCGCGCCGAGCTGCAGGCGTCGCGGCTCTTCATGCGCCAGGCAGATCAGCCGGTGCTCCTTGCGCTCTACAACACCATCGGCGAGATCTTGCTCACCGTCCCAGCCGTGCTCCGCGCGATGTACTCGGAGCCCGCCTTCAACATCATGATGTGGCGTGGCCTGCTCGCGCGCTGGGAGACTGGAGTCAGCATGGGCGTGACGACGACGGAGCTCGCGGCAGCTTCCGCAGCGCTCGCGCAGTTTCACGTGAAGTGCGTGGAGCGATATCGGCGCATCGTGCACAAGAAGTAGCGCCAAGCTCCGCGTGGACGCGCGACGCTTCGCTCCGAGAGAGTCAATCCACCGTGATCGACTTGCTCACATTCTTGGGTACGTCTGGATGAACGCCGTGTTCGGCGATGCCAAGCCGATCCAGATAGTGCTTCTTCAACAGGCTCATCTTGAGCGCGAGCCGTTGGAGCGCGACCGTGGCCGAGAACGTGGCGAGCAGCGTGTCGTTCGTTCGGGGAAGCGTGACGACGACGGAGCGGTACGAGGGATTGTCCGTGGGCGCCTTGGTGGCGGCGCCGGTGAGCGCCGGATGGTCCTCTGCAATGACGACGGTCTGCGACCCGCGGATCTTGTGCGTGTTGATCTGCGAGACCGTAAGCGCGACGTCTCGCTCGTCCGGGCCCGTGACGTAGACGAGCGGATAGTCCGAGTAGAGCGCCGAGAAGAGGTCCCCACGATCCACGACGCGCTCGAAGATCTTCCGCTCCGCGGCGTCGAGTGAGAAGGAGGTGCCCGACGGCGACAGTACCGAGTCCGTGGTCGCCTCCAGCAAGCGCTTCAGGGAGTCCGATCCCAGCCCCGCTTCGCCTGCTTCGGTCGTGAGGCGACGGAGCGTGTGGCCAAGACGCTTGAGCATGGCGTCGACCTCCTCGGGCCCGAGCACCGTGTTGAAGCCCAGGATGGTGTTGGGTCCGTGCTTGAACTCGGAGGCCTCGAAGCCTTCGGTGTGATTGAGCACCACCTCGCGGATCTTCAGTGCGCCCTCTTTTGCGATGGCGGCGATGCGTGTGGCAAGGATGTGGATGCTGGGTGCAAGGTAGAGTGTCCGCGCCGCCAGCTCGATGTCCGCATCGGTGCTGCTCACGGTCTCGCGGATCAGCGCGGGGATCGCGCGGAGCTGCTCGCGTCGGCGATCGAGCTCGCGGGTCAGCGAGGCGCGCTCATCCGCGGTTGCGCCCAGATCATTCACGCGGCGCTCCGCTACATGCAACGCCAGGCAGTAGAAGACCACCATCTGGTTCATGAAGCTCTTCGTTGCCGGCACCGCGATCTCGGGCCCGCAGCGAAGCGGAATCACGAGGTCGCTCTTCTCCTGTGCGAGGGTGGAGTTGACGTTGTTGACGAGCGCGATGCGGCCCACCGCGTGACCCGATGCGATCACGTCGTTCAAGACGTCGATCAGGTCCTTGGTCTCACCGCTCTGACTGACCGCAATCACGAGGTCACCGTCGCGCAGCGTTCGCGACGATTGACCGCGGAACTCTCCCGGCAACACGGGCGTGAGCTCCACCTGCGCAAGCTCGTTGAAGTAGAGGCTGGCGGCCTTTGCGGCGTGGTACGAGCTGCCGCAGCAGATGACGTACACGCGCCCCCGCGCGGCGACGGCCTTCATGCACATGTCGCCGAAGCGCTCGATCAACGCGCGTGTCTCGGCGACCTCGTCGGCCTCGAGCATTGCGTCGAGCATTCGTACTCCAATGGTGTCTTCGCGGCTCCGCGCCATGGGGAGCAGATCGGTGAAGAAGCCGGCCTCGCCCGACGCGAGCTTCTCGGCGTTTGCGATCGCGGACGGCGCGCTCTGGACGACGCTCTTCCACGCGGGAAGGTCGCACAGCTCGTGGAACAGGCGCCTGATCTTCGCGTCCTCGTACTGGTCGCGCAGCGCATCGAGCCGCGACGTGATGTCCGGGCGCGCGATCTCTCGTGCCGCGCGGGCTGCGTCGGATCCTCCCAAGAACAACGTGATCACGTCACGCGCGGTCTGCTCTTGCGCGCTGATCTCCTGGTCCATGAACGTCTCGAACGGCGGGATCAACGCGGTGTCCTTCGCACGCAGGCGGCTCCGCACCGGCTCGCGTTCGATCGCCTGACCGGCGGCAAGGCGCACTGGCCCCGCCGGCGTCTTCACGGTCCGATCGGTGATGCTGTAGATGCAGTGCGCCTTTGCATCGTATTCGACGACCTCGCCTTCGGTGATGGGCACCACCACACGCGTCAGCTTGAGGACGCTCGAGAGGTCCGACGACGCGATCGCGAAGTGACCGCCGGCCTCGTCCTCGCCCACACCGAAATAGAGGCTCGAGCCGAGCTTGATCGCCCACATCACGCGGGTCACTGGATCCACGATCACGGCGGCGAACGAGCCTTCCAGCTTCGACGCGGCAAGGGTGATCGCGCTGCGCATCGCTCGGCGACGTGCGCCTGGTTCGCGCGCGTCCGCTGCCTTCGCGATCTCGCGCGAGAAAAAGTGCTCGATCGTGTGGACCACCATCTCACCGTCGTTGTCGGACAGCACTGCGTGGCCTTCCGAGGTGAGCCAGGCCTTGAGATCATCGCAGTTGGTCACGTTGCCGTTGTGCGCGCCGTACAGGAAGGACTTGCAGCGGACCACGTGCGGCTGCGAGTTCTCTTTGGTCACGGCTCCGAACGTGGCCCAGCGCACCTGCCCGCAGAACGCGCGTCCCGCCATGCGCGTGATGCCGAGCTCGTCCACCATGACCGATGGCGCGCCGACCCCCTTCTTCAGGACGACGTCTTCTTCGTCTCCCTGGATCGCAGCACCGGTCGAGTCGTAGCCGCGGTATTCGAGCGTCTTCAAGAGCTCCGCAGCGACCTGTCCCATGTCGTCACGCGTTCGCTCGCAGATGAGGCCGATGACTCCGCACATGCGAGCTTCCTTATCACGACCGCAGCCCAACTTCGGCCTACCATGTCCCGCATGGACGAACGACGCGCAGACAGGCTTTCGGGGTGGGCTGGGATCTTGTTCTCGGCGATGTCGCTCGTGGTGTTTCCGCTCGTGCTCTCACCTCCAGCGCCGCCGATCGTGGGCCAGAGCGGCGCCGAGGTGGCAACGTGGTTCGAGCTTCATCGCACCGGCTTCCTCGTCGGCAACTACCTGGGCATCGCCGCGTTCCTCCCCGGGTTCGTGCAGCTCACCGTGCTTGCGGCCAGGATCCGGCGCGCGGAAGGAGAAGGCGGTTTCCTCGCGACGCTCGTGCTCACGACGGGCACGTTCGGCTACGCCGTGTTCGAGTGCTCGCTCGTCGCGTTCCAGGCCATGCCGTTCCTGCTCGCGCCGCATCTCCGCGCCTCGATCGAGGCGATGGGCTCGCTGACTGCGGTGTGGTTCGCGCTCGACGGTCTCGCCGCGTTCCCGCTGGTGATCGCTGTCGGTGTAGCGACCGTCGTCACACGCGTGCTGCCGCCGTGGTTCGCGCGGTTCAGCTGGATCACTGCCGCGCTCGTGATCGCCATGAGCCTTGGCGCGCTCACCACGCAGCCGTCGTGGCTCGCCGCAGGCGGCATCGTCACGGGCCTGGGCTTCTTCGGATTTTTCGTATGGACCACCGTCCTGGGCGTGGTGTTCCTGCGCCGGACGCCGTCAGCGGTCTAGGTCAGCGATCAGCGCGGCTGCGGCCCGACGTGGACGGGGCCGGGGTCCGGCGACTGCGGGCCGTGACCGGGGCGACCCGGGACGATCTGCGGCGTGGGGTCGAACATGCTCGTGCGAGCGAAGGCGCCAGCAGTGTCGTCGTTCGCGCTGGTGCCGCCGCTTGCGGGGCTGCCCTGGGTCGTCGGCTGGCCAACGGTGCCGCCTTGGTCCGTCCCCAGGTTCTCGTCCCCAGCGGGATCGTTCGAGCCCACCGCGCAGCCAACCATCGAAAGCGCGCCCAACAGAAAAAGTACGTTCTTCATGAAGCCTCCTACGACCTGTCGGAGGCATCATATTTTCACAATCCGAAAGACCCCACTTTTCTGCAATTCGGGTCCGCGGAGGTGACATTCTTGCCGGATGAGACGCATCGAGGCACCGCCGATCACGCGTGAAGCATTCGCACCGTTCGGGGACCTGGTCATTGCGGCACGCGCCGACATCTCGCCCGTGATGGTGAACTTCGGGACGGCCGCGCGACGCAACGGTGCTGGCGCGCTCATCAACGAACGCCCCGCGGCGCACCCCAACCTCTGCACGTTCGTGTGCACGCCGTGGACCCGATTTCCGGTGGTCGTGGAGTCCATGGAGAAGCACCCGCGGTCGTCGCAGCTCTTCGTGCCGACACGCGTGGAGAAGTATCTGGTCGTCGTGGCGGGCGGCGATGAAGCGCCGGACCTGGAGACGCTTCGCGCGTTCGTCGCCGGGCCCGGAGAGAGCGTCATCTACGGGCCCAACGTGTGGCACATGCCGCTCATCGTGATGGGGACGGCGACCGCGGAGTTCGTGATGTTCGTGTGGGAGGACGACACGCGAGAAGACTGCGTGGTGGCACGAATCAAGGAGCGCGTAGAGATCGCGCTGTGATCGTCACCTTCACTTCGCGACGCGCACGTTCACCATCGCGTCCGCGCCGTGCGCCTGCATCGTGAGGGTTGCCTGACCCGGGCCCTTCGCGATTGATTCTTCCACGTCCGTGGCGCCGCCCGTGTCGCCGGCGGAGGAGAGCACGCCAACGTCGGAGTACTGCGGGATGAGGCCGTGCTTCGTGAACACCATGGGCGTGGTTCCGGCGTACACCACCGAATGAACTGAGATGTGATCGCCAGCGCGGGCGGGATACGTCCCGTCGCTCGCCTTCTGCACCTCCGCTCCATTCACCCGCACGGTCGCGTCGATGCGCTCCGCCGGGCGCACCGCGAAGCCAACGGAGTCCACCGTGGCGCCTGCCGCGTCGACGACGAGCAACGTGACGTCCCCCGTGCCCTTGGTCTGGATGTCTGCACTGTGCACGCAAGTCTTCTTCTCGGCGGATGCACACGCGGTGACCGGGTCTACGGCGTGCGACTCGCTGCTCCCGCTGCCAAGGGTATGCGTGCACATGCACGACTCCGTGTGGACCACTGTGCCCATGTCGGGGGACGCCAGCCGAACGTCGTAGCGAACCTGCGGATCGCCGCCCGTGGTTTGCACGGTGATCATGGCGCCGAGCACCACCGGCCGGTCCAACGAGCAGCCGAATCCGCACTGGCTGGACGTGTAGTGGAACGAGAGCTTTCCGTTTGCGCCCTTGGTCTCGCTGCCGAGCTCGAACGGCTCGAGCGAACACGCTGTGAGGGCGAAGAATGCGAAGGCCGACACGAGAACGGACGAAGAAAGAAGGCGCATGAAGATCTCCGAGGTGGGGTCTTGGTGAAGGGAAAAGAGGCCGCTTCCGGGCCTCCAGACCGTTAACTCGTGAGCCCGTCGAAATGGGAAGTCGAAGCCCTCCTTTTTTCGTTCATCGCCTCCGCGCCGTGCCTCCGCGTCGTCAGTGCTCGCCCACCGCACGCAGCTTGCGCGTCAGCTCCCCGAAGACGGCCCTGGACGTCGCGAGCGTGAGCTGGTTCTCCGCAACCTGTCGCGAGAGTGACTCCATGTCCTTCGTCGCGCCGGAGAGGTGCTGCGTGAGCTCCTTCTGTAGCGCGTCCGCGCCGCGCGTCTTCTCGAGTGCACGGAGGCTCTCGCGCAGCTCGCCCGCGCGCGCACCTGCGTCCGCGATGCGCACGCGAAGCGCGTCCACCGCCTCGGTTGCCTTGTCCATGTCCGCGCGCGCCTTCATGAGGTCGCGCACCATCTGGTCCACGTCCGCGGGGAGCTTGGAGCCGTGGAGATAGAGCGAGAGCGTGGCGGACGCCGTGTCGGCAGCGGTGATCTGGCGCTCATGCTTCCATGTCTCGGTGACCACGAGCTCGCTCGGCTTGGAGGGCGTGAGCGGCAGTGGCACGAGATGGGTGTCCGGCGTGGACTCCGTCCCGGGTGGAAGCGCATCGACGACGTAGCCGGCGCGGCGCTCGTGGCGGATGACGAGCTTCGTGGGCACGTCTTTTCCTGGCGTGACGGCGTACCGCGTGACGCGCGTGGCAATGTCTTCCACGGTGAGCTGTCCACGCGCGACGGACACGATGCGCGATGGCGCGTCCGTGTGCTCCTCGGTCGTGCGCACGTCGGTGGCGGCGTCCAGGGCGTACGGGATGAGGACGGTCTCGCCCGGGTTGAGCCGCGCAAGGATGCCTTCGCCGACGAACGACCCGCCAGAGAAGATCGCAACGGAGCCGGGTTGCAGGCCGAGCGCGCCGGGGCTGGTGAGACGTGCGGCGCGGAACGGCCGCCTGTTGCTCTCGCGAACGTTCGAATCGGGACGGAACAAGAGGACCTCTTCGCCGGGCAGGAACTCGTTCACGATCGTGACCAGGCTCGACGCGTGCTTCGGGATGGAGACGGTGTCGCCGATGTCGTATCGCATCGAACCTGCGATCTCGTGGGACAGCGTGGCCGCGCTGCCATTGTGCGCGAGCGACGACGCCTGCGCGACGCCTGCGTGTTTGTTCTTCGCCTGTTCGTCGCTCTCGGTCTCGGCGATGCGGAACTCCACGCGGCGGTTACGACCCGCTTCGTCGCCGAGCGGTCGCGTATCGGCAAACGCCTGCGTGACCAGCTCCGTCGTCACACCACGCGACAGGAGCGCCGCGCGCACGGCACCGGCGCGGCGAGAGGAGATGCCCCAGCCGTCCTTCTCGTCGCGGGAGGCGTGGCCCTCGATGATCATGCGGCGGATGGTGTGGTTGCTCTTCAGCACGGCGGCGGTCTGATCGAGAATGGGCGCGGAGTCCTTGCCCACCGTGTCGCTCCCGCTCGTGAAATGTACCTGCTGCAGGATGGTGAGCGAGTTGCTCTGCACGACCACCTTGCCGTGATCGGGGCAGCCGTCTTCGTCCTCCATGCCGTTATGCGTCTCCGGCTGGTCGGGGCACTTGTCCACCGAGTCGGGGATTCCATCACCGTCGTGGTCGACCTCTTGATGTGCAAGGCCGTGCTCGGAGAGCACTGGACCACTGGCAGGCTCACCAGCGTAGAGGTTCGCGGCGTCCGGGCGGTGCACGAAGCGCGGCGTGCGTAGATCGCTCGCGAAGGACAGCGGCGCTCCGGTTGCAAGGCTCAGGTTCACGCCGGTCCAGTCCTCATCCGACACGTTGTCGATGAGCGCCCAGGCCTGGAGGAGCGCGCGCTTGTCCGTGGCGTCCGCCTTGGGAAGAATGATGCGGTACGTCGCCTTCCACGCCGCGGTGGGTGTTGCGTAGGCGATCGACACCCGGCGCGATACCTGCCGCGAGAGCAAGAGGTCCAGCGTGGAGACCGCTTCCGGCGCGCGCTTTGCCTCGTTGTCCAGAAGGCGCACGTTGACGGTGGACGGCTTCTCGCGCGACAGGTCGAGGCCTTCTTCGACCACGACGATGCTCTTCAACACGTCGTCGACCTCGCGCTCGCGGAACGAGAGCCGCAGCCGCCCGCCCTCCATGTAGCCGCTGCGCTCGAAGTAGCCGATGCCGTTCTGGTAGAGCACCACGCGACGGAGCCGCAGATCCGGCGAGGGCCCGGCCACCGTGGGCGTGCACCCCAAGAGCGCGAGGCCGATGCAGAGGGCGAGCGCCGTCCGACGGGCCAAGGCAGAACGCGCGGGCGGGGCAGGACAGACCAGCGAAGACAGCATGCGGCGTGAGGTCATGCGAGAGGGTGTATCGTGGATCGAGTTCATCCGCGAGTTGCGTGCGTGGCTCCGCGGAGAGATACTCGGGTCATGAGCCTTCGAACGCGTTGCCTGTTCGTGGTCTGCCTCTCGTGCGTCGCCTGCTCGACCCCTTCTTCGAAGGACCAGAGCACCACGCCCATGTCGCAGGCGGTGGTCGCGACGGCCGGCACCCAGTCACACGGCCCATCCAGTCCCACCATCGCCGTGCTCCAGACGCGGGACCGCCGCATCGAGCTGCATTTGGGCACGCGCGTCACCGTGCGGAACAACCAGGGGGAGCTCGTGGCGGAAGACATCACACTCGACGAGCTCTCCGCGCGCGACCCATTCCTCTATGACCTGTGCCGCGCTTCCTTCGCGACGAACGACTCCGCGTTCCTGGATGCGCGCCTGGACGCACGCCACGACACGCCGAAGCTCATGGGGCTGGTCGGCGACTGACGGACATCACGCGACGCGGCGGAATGCGGCTGCGTGTCCGTGTGCGATGGCGCGCGCGAGCAGTTCGTCCGTCATGCCAGGAAGTGTGCGCGCACGGCGGTGCTCTTCCACTGCATCGACGGCGGACAGGAGTGTGTTGTCCGTGTTGATGCACGCGCGAATGCCAAGCGCGAGCCACCTTGGTAGCGGGTGCTCCGAAAGGCTTCCGATCGCGCTGGTGTGCACGTTCGACGTGGGGCACGCCTCGATCGTGACGCCGCGCTCCAGCACCAGATCGACGATCGTCGGGTCGTCCGTGAGGGTGACGCCATGGCCGATACGCTGTGCGAAGAGCACCGTGATGGCCACGCGGATCTCCTCTGCCGACCGGCCTTCCGCCGCATGCACGGTTCGACCAAGACCCAGCTCACGCGCGCGCGTGAACGCGGGCGCATAGTCCGGCATGTTCACGCGGCACGTGGGAGAGGGGCCTCCCGCCAGGTCGAGTCCGGTGACGCCGGGACGGGTGCGTGCCGTCTCCACCAGCTCCATGACCACGGGTGGTGGCTCACCCCACAGGCCGCAGAGAACGATGCCCGCTCGCCCGGCCGCGCCATCGAGCGCAGCGTCGACGATCTCCGGGATTGGCGCCGCGCGGTGCAGCTGTGGAGCGAACCGGATCTCGAGCGTGGTCACGCCTTCACGCGCGGCGTCCTCGCAGATCTCGTGCGCGACGCGACGCACTTCCTCCGGACGTTGCAGGAGACCCAGCGTGAACGCGAAGCGAGACAGCGCCGCATCGAGCCCCATTCCCGCGAAGAAGCAGAGGTTCGCAGGCACGGCCTCACCGAAGCGATCGGCAAGCTCCGCGACCGTGGACGCACGGAGCGAGCCGTCCAGGTGTCGATGCAGATCGCAGAGCCCCTTCATCACTGATCGCGAACGGCCTTTGCGAGCTTTGCGCCGGCAAGCGCCTGGTCCACTTGCTCTGGCGTGCACTCGCGAAACGCGGCGCGCGCGTACGATTTTCCGTCGTTCGCGAACAGCACGTCGACCACGGCGGCCCTGCCCTGGAACTGGGACGTCCTCACGAGCTCGAGTGTGTGACCGTCCACGGCAACCTTCCGGCTGGACTGCGAGGCCATCGGGCCGCCTGGTGTCGGCGGCACCCCAGCCCAGAGGTCAACGCGCACGTTGCACTTCCCGGTTGCCGCCGTTGCGGTCACGCCAACGTGGTCCTTCTCCGCGGGATCCTCTTTCACGGCCCAGCCCGCGGGCCGCACGCTCATGAGCGACTGCCACGGCCCCGTTGCAGGTGCCACCGGCGTCTCTGCGACAGGTGTCGCCGAGGACACGGACGTCGCAGCTAGCGGCGGCGCGGACTGCACGGGCGTGCTCGGCGCAGACGGCATCGCTGCGGACGCGGGCGGGGTCGCCGAGGCGAGCGGCGGCGTGTTCGGCGGCGGCGGTGGCTCGTTGCAGGCAACCGACGCAACGCACGCAAGGAATAGCGAGATACGCATCATGCCCGGAGGATAACAGCCCATCGTCGTGCTGGATCGACACGACTTACGGCGTCGTCGCGCGCCGCGTGGCCGTGAACGTGAGCCTCTGACCATCTCTCAGCACGAGCAGCGTCACATGGGCCCCCACAGGCACGTCGAGCCCTCGCTTGAGCCGCCCGAGTGAGAGCGTCGCCGGCTCCCCGTTGATCTGCACGATGCGATCACCGGCCTTCACTCCCGCGCGGTCCATGCCGCTCCCCGCCGTGATGCGCGTGAACACCCACGGCGCATCCTCCCAGTCTTCGATGTGGTCGATCCCCACCGCGCCGGTGTCTGCCGGATCGGTCTTCTTTGCTGGCTCTTCGCACGGTGGCGTGAGCATCAGCGTGCGTCTCGCGACGTCGAATGTGACCGCTTTGCAGCGCGAAAGAAGCCCGTTTCCGATGCGCCCCGCGATGCCCACCGCAGGCGGTGCGCCAAGGGCAACCGCACCGCTCGCGCCGACGACCTCGATCGGGCCAAGAGTGATCCTCTTCAGCGGCACCGCGGCGGTGACCGTTGCGTCCGCGCCCACGCCGCTCCTGGACTCGATCGTCGGCTGGGCCTGGAGCGAGAGCTCCGGGTGCGCGCGCACCCACGACTCCTCCGGGCTGATCACGTTGCCGTCGCCCGTGTCGAGCTGGAACACGTCCATCGCTCCATTCACGTTCGCGTCGACCACGAGCCGCTCGCGGCTGAGGCGCATCGGAAGAGTGACGCCATCCTTTGGCAAGAGCGCGGCGTCCTTCGCGAACGTGAGCTCGCCTTCGCCATAGTCAATGCGAACCGCCCCCGCATGAAAGAACGGGAGTCCGACGATCGCCTCCGGACGCGTCATGGCGTACGCGTCCATCACGCTCAGCGGCGTGGCGGCAACTGGCACGTGCCGGAGCGAAAGGCCACCCATGGATACCCATGAGCGCTCCGCCACCCCATAGTCGAACATCTGCGTGGAGCCCGCGCCGGTCTCGCTGAACGCAGGCGCAAGCGCGCGGCCGAGCGGCTTCTCTGAATCGATGACGACCATCCCGGCGCCCGAGTCGAGCACCGCCCAGGCGCGACGGCCGTCCACCTCCGCGCGAACGAAGATCTGATTTGAATAGAAGAGCATCGGGACCTTCACCACGCCGCCCTCGGGCCACGTCACGTCCACGGGCGGCTTCGCAGCATTCATGCACGAGCCTTCAGCGCAGCTCACACCCGCGACGCTGGAGCCGAGGCGAACGCGCTCTCCCGTCGGACCGGTGCCGGACCATTCCTCGGGAAAAGAAGGTACGTCCGTGCTCCTCTGGCTCCACGAGAAGATGTGCGCGGGCTCGTGGTCGGGAAGCGCGCACGAGAACGAGAACGAGAACGTGTTTCCTTGCGTGCTGCCGTCTGCGGTCCGACATACGGGCGCACTTCCCCGACGGTCGAGCGCCACCTCACGAAGGCGCGCCGTACCGGGCTCGAAGCCCAGCCTGTAGACGCCGCCGCGCGCATCGGCAAATGTCATCCACATCAGCATCGAGCCGCTCGCGTCGTTGCACGCGACCTCACGTGGAGACATGCCGGGCGCCAGATACTGCCGACGAAACACGAAGGCCAGCATCTCCGCGTCTTGCGCATCCTCACCGGACACGCGCGTGAGCATTCCAGACAGCGAGATCTCCCATGGCCCTGCCTGGTCGATGCCGAAGGAGGTGAACGCGCGCCATGTTCGCTCGGGGTTCGTTCCGCCTCTCCACATGTCCAGACGCAAGAGGTCGCGGTCCATGGTGAGCCGAGCGGAGCCCGTGCGGCCTTGACCCGTGAGCGTTCCCTCGAAGGTCCGCGGCAAGCGCGCGCTCACCTCCGCGAACGTGCCGTAGGTCGCCGCATGAGCACGAAGCATGGCGAGCGCGGTGGCATCCGCTGGGCAGCCGTTCGCAGGCACCCCGAGCGCGGGAGGACCTGGCCAACATGCGGGGCAGCAGAGGAGCGCGATCAAAGCCGGCAGCATGGGGCGCGCCGACGGTTGGGTCATGGAGCGGATGGTCTCCGAGCGAAACCGGTTCCGCAAGGACGAAGGTGAACGTCAGCGACCTCGCCTCGTCCAGAACGCCACGGGTGTGGCGCGCCGGCTAGAATCAGCGGCGCTCAGCGGACCTGCACGGGGAAGCGGGCGTTCTCGCGGCCGTTCACCGCGATCGAGATCGCGTACTTTCCCGGCGCGAGCGTCTCGGGCAGTCGCACGGGGGACGAGTCGATCTCCTCACCCTTCTCGACGTGACGACTCGTGAGCGTCTGCACCGCGCCGTCAGGACCCGTCAGCTGGACGGAGACATCGGCGGTCGCTGGCGCAGGACCATGGAAGCGGAAGCCCACGGGATCGCCGGGAAAGAGGTGATGGTTCGCCGCATAGAGACCGCCCGTGACGACGTCCACGATGAGCGCAATCACGCCGGGCACGATGCCGACCAGCAGCCAGAGGCAGTCGAAGACCACGGCCACAAGGTCGACGTTGCCGCCACGCCGGCCGCCGCGTTCGGGGTGCAAGATGATGCCGCAATTGACCTGTGAGAGGCCAAGCGCTGCAACGAGAGTGACAAGCACCGCTTTGGTCCGGACGTTTTTCATCATCGCGTCGACCAAACGCAAGACGTGGGCCACCCGTTGCTAGCCGCCCACTCAGTTCAGAATCCGGGTGGATCGTTGCTCAGCGCCCCGGAATCGGCGCGAGCTCCTCTGGGGCCAATGTGGCGTTGTAGTACCCCTTCGTTTTTCCGTCCGCGACCCACTGCTGCGACGGCCAGCCGGCGTCGTCCACCGAGTGAATCAGCTCGTAGTAAAGCGTCTTGTACGTGCTCGGGACCGCGCCAGCCTCATACGCGGGCTCCAGCGTGGCGGACGTGGCGCCGAACAGGATGTCCTCGAGCAGGAAGACATCCTTGCCGCTGGACCCGAGCGTCGCCGCCGCGCTCACGGCCGTAGAGGACGCGCCTGAGATCGCAAGCTGGGTGATGTTGCTGGGCACGCTCGACAGTGGCTGGATGGGCTTCGTCATGATCTGTCGGAGCGTGGCGGAGAGCGCGCTGGTAGCCGCAGCGGGGTTCTGCGCAAAGATGGGGATCTGGAACCACTCGCTGACAAGGAGGAGCTGCTTCAGTCGCACCTGCTTCGCGCTCGCAGAGGGATCGCTCCCCAGGCTGCCCATGTCGTTGAGGACAAAGCCGATCGCGAACGGCTTCACAGTGATGGGGGCCGCGGACGTCGCATGCGGCGCCGATGCGGTCTGCCCGCCCGCGACCAGAGCCGCGGCATCGTTCACGGTGACCTGCGCGACGCCCGCTTGCTTCCAGCGTCGCAGCGCTGGCGCTGCATTGACCTCCTCGGTGAAGATCCCGTCCACCACCGCCACCACCTCGAAGCCTTGCCTGCGCAGCCCCAGGATCGTCTGCATCACGCACACGTCCGTCTCCGATCCAACGACCAGGAACCGCTTCATCCCGGACGCGCGGATGGCCGCATCGAAGTCAGGCTGGCCTGTCGCATCGAAGGTGGTCTTGATGTACTCCTTCGCGTTTGGCGGAAGCTGACCGACCAGCGCGGGCGTCAACGCGTGATCGCCCGTCTTTGCAGCCTCATATGTGATGAAGAACGGGGCGCTCGTGGAACGGGCCAGATCGAACATCGCCTTGTCCACCGCGACGCGCGCGGGGATCCCGCTTGCTGGATTGCGCTGCGTCGCCGTCGTGACAAAGGTGGCCTGCGCATCAATGATGATGATGCCAGTGGGTGTGCTGGAGTTCGACATGCCCGAACCTCCTCCCGAGCCATCCGACCCCGGCGTGCCCGCGCCCGCGCCCCCCGACGAGCCCGCAGGCCCAGAGCCGGTCCCGTTCGACAGGTCCGCGCTGGGGGCGCCGGCACGGTCACCCGGACCGGGTGTGGTGTCGTACGCGCTGGAGCATCCAGCGAACGCGAGGCCTGCGACCAAGAGCGAGGCAAAGGACATCGAGCAGCGCATGCAACGCGTACTCGCACGCGCCGTTCCACGACGCGGGGGCGCTGTGTCACTCCGGCGCGACAACGCGCGCGAGGCTTGTTTTCAAGCCGCTTCGTGATGCTCGTTCGCGCGGCGGCCCTGGCGCGGGCGCACGCGGTTCGTGGATCCGTGGCACCGGCGGAATGACCCGCGTCCCCGGACGGGAATTTGAGAGAAATTTAAGTGGCCTACTGCGCTACGCTTTTTCTCGAGGCGCACGCGATGGCAGAGACGTTCGTCGGACGCGAAACAGAGCTACGCGCTCTGGCGCAGCTGATGCAGACAGCACGCCTCTGCACCGTGCTGGGCACGGGCGGGGTTGGCAAGAGCGCGCTCGTGATGGAGCACAAGAGGCGCACGGACCTGGTGGGACCCGCGTTCTGCGATCTGTCGATGGCGCGCACGGAAGAGGATGTGTGTCGGCGCGTGGCCCAGACACTGAGCACCGGGCTCGCCATCGCGGGCGAGCGCGCGACACGCATCAACGCACTCGGTGACGCGCTGGCCGCGTGCGGGACTGACATCACGCTGGTCCTGGACGATGCCGAGGCCGTTGCGAAAGAGCTCGGCCCGCTTTGCGAGAGCTGGCTCGCGCGCGCGCCGAACGCGCGTATCCTGATCACCTCCCGCGTTCGCATCGGTGCGCGCAACGAGCACGTGCTCGTCGTGGAGCCGCTTGCGCTCGCGTCCAGCGCAGGTCCGTCGGATGCGGCCAAGCTCTTCGTGCTGCGCGCACGGGCGGCCGGCGCAGCTGTGAACGACACCGACCTGCATGCAGTGGAGTCGCTCGTACATCTGCTGGACGGCTTGCCGCTCGCCATAGAGCTCATGGCCGCTCGCGCGCGCCTGTTTCCCGTGGCCGTGCTCCTGACCCGACTGACCTCGGGCGCCGAGCTGTCGGGAGACGAGCACACCGGGGACAACCGTCATTCCACCATGCGCGGTGTCGTGGCGGGCAGCTTCGCGCTGCTCGAGGAGCGCGATCGAGAGGCGCTCCTTTCGTTTGCATGTTTCCGTGGAGGGTTCTCCATCGACGCGGCGGAGGCCATGCTCGGGCCGGACGGTCTCTTCGCGCTCACGCGGCTTGCCGATGCATCGTTGGTCCGGAGCGTGACCACACGTGACGGAGCTGCGCGCTTCGACCTCTTCCAGTCGGTTCGCGCATCCGCGACCGAACGCATGAAGGAACGCGCCGGTCATGAACGGGCGCTGTTTCTCGCTCACGCGGCTCACATGGCCAACGCGGCGGTGGGTTTCCGCAAGAACGCGCGCGCGACCGGAGGCATCGCGTGGCTCTTGTCTCTCGACCGTGAGCACGACAACCTGGTCACCGCGCTCCTGCGCCTTCTCACTCCAGGAACAGCGCCGGACAACGAGGCCATCCGCCTTGCGCTCGTCCTGGCAGTGGAGCTGGAGCCGATTCGCTTGCTGCGTGGTCACGCCGCCACGTACGCGGAGTGGCTGCTTGCGACGCTTGCACTCGCATCGCGAACAGACGCTTCGGCGCCAGACATGCGGCAGCTTGTCCTCCGTGCCACGCTCTGCCACGCGCGTGCGCTCCTGGAGCTGGGCCTCGCGCGCGAGAGCCGCAAGGAGTTCGGTCGCGCGCTCGCGCTCGCCGTGGCGGCGGCCGACGCGGTTCACGAGGCGCACGCGCTCTGCGGGATCGCGCGACTGGATGCCCATGCGGGAGAGTGGCAGCGCGCGCTGGATGTCCTGGCCGATGCAAAGTTGTGTGCCATCCGCTCGAACGATCAGGCCCTGCTGCACATGATCCTGGCGAACGAGTCCTTCCACGGCTCCGAGCTGCACGACGGAGAAGAAGAGCTGGGGCACCTGGAGAGGGCCGCCGCGTTCTTCAAGGCGGACGGTGACGAGCGCGAGAGCCTCTACTGGACGGTGCAGCTTGGACGCGCGTACACCGATTTCGATCGGCAAGAACGAGCGCTCGCCCGCCTGGAGGACGCATCGGCACGAGCGCGAGCGATCGGCGACCGACGAACGGAGGGCCTTGCAGCGTTCGGGCTGGGCGGTGCATATCTGAGCCGCGCGCAGCTCGACCTGGCGCGAACCGCGTACGCGCGCGCCGCTGCGATCCTGGGAGAGGTGGGCAAGGAACGTGAGCGCGGATATGCGCTGGGATACCTGGGCGCCGTGGAGCACCTTCGCGGCCGCATGGACGATGCAGAGTCCGCATACATGACTGCGTGCGCCACGCTCACGTCGGTCGGCGATGCACCGAATGCGACGCTGTTCTCCCTGTTCCTCGCGGGCCTGCTCGCGGACGTCGATCGAAGCCGAGAGTCTGCGGCATCTCTTGGGCGTGCGAACGCGGGCGTTGCGGCGGCGAACGGCAGCGGGATGCGCACGGTGGTCGCGAAGCTATCGCGCGCGATGCTGGAGTCGTGTCTAGCGCGCGCGGCGCTCCAGACGGGCGATCTGGATGGCTTCATGCAACACCGGCGCGACGCGGACGCGTGCCTTCGCGTCGCCGAGTCGCGTCCCGTGCATGTGGAGAGCGCCCGCACGACGTACGACTGGCGCGACGTCTCGCTGGATGTGCGCGTGGCGTTCCGTCTTGCGCAGCGGGCTGTGCTCGCCGTGAGCGCGCTGCAGCTTCCCGCGGGCTGCGTCGTGGTCGCGGGCGCATGCGCGCGCGTTCGCCCGCGGACGGACGCGCCATGGATCGAGCTTCAACGACGACACGCGCTCCGTCGCATCATGGTGCGGCTGGTGGATGCACAGAAGGAGACGCCCGGAGCAGTGGTGGTCGCAGCCGACCTCATCACCGCGGGGTGGCCCGACGAGCAGATCGCCCAGAAGGCAGCGATGAACCGCCTCCACGTCGCCCTGGGGACTCTGCGACATATGGGCCTGGGTGCGGTGCTCGAGCACCAGGACCAAGGGTGGCGTCTGGCGCCCCATGCGCCCGTGCTGCGCGTCGCGGAGGACTGGAGCGATTGACCCTGCGCCCCCTGCGCGGGTTCAGCCTTCGGTGGGGTAGAAGAACTCCTCCCGGACGATCTTGTCGTTCTCGACGGTGAAGAGGGCGGCCTCTTCCATCTGGAAACGCTTGCCGCTCGGCTTGTTCGTCACGTCGTAGCTGAAGCGCACGACGAAGCGGTTGCCGTTCGGCCATGGTCCTTCGACCTTGGAGCTGTGGACTTCGTGGTTCTCCATCCACTGCTTGCCCTTGGCGGCCACCGCCTTGATGCCGCGCGACTCGGCGGAGGTGGCGCCGGGCGGGGTGCCGGCTTCGACGCTGACAATGTCAGGCGAGAACAGCGTCTCGAGCGCAATGTGGTTCTGGTTTGCGCTGACGAGCTCGACGTACTTCTTGGCGATCGTGAATGTGGACATGGTGTGCTCCTTGAGAGGTGAGGAGCACCTTGTGCCTCAGAGCCCGGTTGGTCAACTGGCGGCGTTTGCGACGCTGTTCGAAGTTGACAGGAGGATGTCAGGATACGAGAGCGCAGCAAGAGGTCGATCGGGTCAGTCGCTGGATGCGTCGGAGGCATCATTTGCTGCGTCGTCCGATGCGTCAGCAGCTCCTCCGTCCGGCATGGCGGTGGGGCAGCCTCCAGGCATCAGCGTGAGGGTCACGTTGTCCGTGATCGTCTTGCCATACGCGTTGAGGATGCACATGGGGGTGCCTGCGTCGCCGCTGGAGGTGAGCGCCTCCACTTGCTTGATCGTCCAGCTGTCCCCGGACTCGAATGTGCCGGGGTGGCTCTGCATCGCGAACGTGATGCTCTCCATGGGCTGCGCGCTTGCGAGCCCGAGATTCACTGCGACCGTGGATCCGGCCGGAAATCTCTGCGTGAGTGGCCTCTGGTCCGTGGCTCCGCCCTGGTAGTTCACGCTCACGGACGCCGTGCTGTCACCTCGCAGATCATCGCCCCCCGTCACGACGACGATCTGCAGCACACCAGTCGCGCAGCCTCCTGCCACAACCACGACCGGCTGTCCGTCCGTCACGGTCCCTCCCGGGCGATCGAGCACGCACGTCGGCGCGCCACCGTCCGCAGACGACACCGCCGCACGAACCTTCTGCACCGTCCAGCTGTCGTTCGACTCCAGATCCTTGAGCGGGTGGCTGACGAGCGAGAACCGCAGGCTCTCGATCGGTTGGCTCGAGTGGATCGCGGTCTGGATGTGTGTCGTCGAGCCTTCCGTGAAGTTCGTCGGCCCCGTGCTGCCGCCGCTGTAGAACGGAAGGGCGAGCACCTCGCTCTTGCCGTCCATGTAACGGATCGTCGCCGTGGCATCCGTGTTGAGCCGCAGGCTGTCGCTGCCCGTCACGATGTCGAGAGCCAGCGTGCCCACCACGTCTTGATTTCCTGCTTCAACTCCCGAATCGACGACGCTACCGGTTCCGCCGCCGGGGCTTTCGCCGTTCGTCGACGAGCAAGCCGAAACGAGCCTGCACACCGCGAGGAGACATCCCGCGCCCCACCCCATTCGCCGCGCTCGCTTCACCATCACAATGAACGTTGCCATCGACTGATAGGTGGCCCGCGCCGCCGCGCACCAGACAAGGGCGACGCGGTTTCGTGTGCGCATGTGCGACAGCGCGACGCGAAAGTCGCTGTGGTAGCCTCGAGGAGGACCGGGCTTGGAGAAATGACGGTGAGGCCGAAGACCCCAGAGCTTGACGACACCATCGTGGCCGAGGGTTTGACGCCGGCAGCATCCGTCCTTCCCAGGGCCCCCGATTCCATGTCCGCACTTTCCGGGGCGACGTCGTTCGGAGAACACCAGCTCATTGCTGGCCGCTATGAGCTCCTTGCCTTGGTCGGCGTCGGCGGAATGGGGGCCGTGTATCGGGTGAGGGACACGCGCCTCGACGAGCTCGTCGCGCTCAAGATCCTCCGTGGCGAGCTCGTCGCGACGCCGGGCATGCAGCAGCGATTCCACGACGAGGTGAAGCTCGCGCGCAAGGTGACACACCGGAACGTGGCCCGCACGTTCGACATCGGCGATCACAACGGAGTGCTCTTTCTCACGATGGAGCTGCTCGACGGCGAATCGCTCGGGGCCCGGCTGCAGCGGGAGACCGCGCTCGACATCAACCTCGCGATCGGCATCGCCATCGACATAGCCCATGGCCTTGGCGCGGCGCATGCGGCGGGCGTCGTGCACCGCGATCTCAAACCCGACAACGTCTTCCTGACGGGGGGGCGCGCCGTCGTCACCGACTTCGGCATCGCGCACACGAGCTCCGTGAGCCACGGCGGAACGACGGGCGCCATCGTCGGCACGCCCGCGTACATGGCGCCCGAGCAGATCGAAGGCCGCACCCATCTCGACGGTCGCACCGACCTCTATGCGCTCGGTGAGGTCATCTACGAAATGGTGACCGGTGCCCTCGCCTGGCCAGCGGCGGATCCCATGGCATCAATGGCCGCGCGCCTCCTCCAGCCACCGCCGGATCCGCGCGAGAGAAACCGCGACGTCTCGCCCGCGCTGGCGGCCATCGTGCACAGGCTGCTCGCGCGGAGCCCAGACGACAGGTTCGCGACAGCGGCCGAGGTGGTGGCCGTGCTCACGAGCGCAAAGTCCAGCGCGAAGGCCAGCGTCCGTCCCGTCGACAAGGGCCTCGTTTTTTGGGCCGAGACGCGCGGCGAGAAGACCGTCGCGGTGCTTCCATTCAAGAGCCAGGGCGCACCGGATTGGGCCGCGCAAGGTCTGCTCGAAGACCTGATCGACACCCTCTCCATGACGCGCGGTCTTCGCGTGCGCCCCGTCGGGGTCGTCGCGTCGTTTGCTGGGACGCAGAAGGCCGCGCGAGACGTTGGCCGCGAGCTCGGGGTGAGCGTCGTGATTGAAGGCTCGATCCGCGCGGTCGGTACGGATCTTCGTCTCAGCACGCGCGCGATCAGCGTCGACGACGGATTCCAGATCTGGGCGCAGCGATGGCAGCGGCCGGCAGCGGAGATCCTCGATGTCTCCGACCAGGCCGCCCGAGCGATCGCGGACGCGCTCACAGGAAGCCTTTTGGTGCCGGAGCGCGGCACGCAGGATCCGCTCGCTGCGGAGATGTACCTTCGTGCCCGCGCCGAGCAACGCGCGGCCTACCACTCGAAGGAGCGCACCGAAAAGGTCGTGGGTCTCTTCGACACCGCCGTATCGCTGGCGCCGAAGGATCCGCACGTACTCTCTGGCGCGGCGCTCTCGCATGCACGACTTGCGTTCTTCAGCGACGGGGCGCAGATCACCGTCGAGCGCGAGCGGGCGCAGGAGTTCGCGGATCGCGCGATCGCGATCGCGCCGCACCTGGGCGACCCATGGGTCGCGGTTGCGACGCTACGCAGCCATGATGCGGACTTCGTGGGCGCTGGCCGGGCGCTCGCTTCGGCGCTTCGTTTCGCGCCCAATACAGCGAAAGCGCGGGAGCTCCTGGGCAGCCTACTCCTCGAGGTCGGCGAGCTCGATCAGGGTATCGACCTGCTCCTCGGCGCACTGGAGCTGGATCCCTCCTGCATCGACCCGCGCTGGGATCTCGTACGCGGGCTCGGACTGCGTGGCGATCTCGATCGCGCGTGGGAGGTGGTCACGCTGCCCTGCGCCGACACGTCAGTGATGCAACGGGCAAGAGTGCGGGCACGCCTCGCCCTTTGGTACCCGGATGAGCGGTCCAGGGCGATCGTGCTCGCGGAGAAGCTGCCAGTGCCGGGCGTGCTCGCGATGGTGGTGGACACCATGCAGCAGTTTTTCCGAACCGGTAAGCTCAGTGACGAGAATCGCGCCTTCTACGATATGAGCAGCACGAGTGGGAGTATCCGCGTGCGGCTCATTGCTCTCCAAGCATACGCGGAGATCACGGCAGCTGCAAAAGAGGATGTCGCGATGTCACTTGTTCACGTGCGCAATGCTGTGGACCTGGGGCTGCTCGACGCCGCATGGATGGACGGATGCCCGCTCCTCGGGGAGATGCGAAAGGAGCCTTCGTGGCCAGAGCTGAGAGGGAGAGTGGAAGAGCGGGCGATGGGTGTGCGGGCCGCCGTGCGCGAGTGAGGCTGGGGTCCGCCTTTTCCGTCGCGGCCGGCCTTGCCTTGCTCGGTGGGTGCTCGCTCGCGACGTCGTTCGCCGGCCTGTCGGGCTCCGCGGACGTTGGCGGCGCGGTGGGTGACGGCGGTCCGGCCGCGGGACCTGACGGCTCCACATCGAACAACGGCGACGCTGGCTCTGCGGACGGCTCCATGTCGAGCGCGGGCTGGGGCGCGGTGACCATCATCCAGTCCCGCCGGTCCACCGGTAAACCAGGTGTTGATCTCGATCAGCCGACCACCAAAGGGACGATGCTCGTCGTGTTCTGCCCCGACCCCAAGCCGCCGACGCCCTCGGGGACCGCGCCGAAGTGGCAGATGATGAAGGCCTCGTACGGCGGAACGATCGTGATCTGGCCCGACCACCCTGGCGGCATCACGCACTTCACGATCATGGACGGAAACAACGACCTCTTCTTCCTGGAGATGTCTGGTGTCCCGGCGGACGTGCACCTCTCGGACGAGGTCGACACTGGTGCGAAGGCTAGCGGCACCACGACAGAGTCGCTCACCGCAACGTCCTCGCCCGGTCCGCACTCCGTTGCGTTCGTCTACATCGACACGACGACCGGATCGTCGGCCTCCGCGGACACGGGCTGGACGTCGCTCGGCACCGACAGCAACAACGACTTCGCGTGGTTCCGGCTGGATCCGACCGCGCCATTCAGCGCCACCGTGACCTTCTCTCCGCAGTCCCCCGCGGCGATGATGATGGTGCAGGTCGGCAACGGCAACTGAAGGCGCGTGGCGTGCAGCAGTGTCGCGTGGGGCGAGACCCGCAGTGGACCTCGCCCCAGGCAACGCGGTTCTAGCGGCAGGTGGAGGGTCCGCCCGCGCAGTTGCGCAGGCCGTACGTCGTGCGCTGTGCGTCGGTCACGGCGCGTCCGTTGCCGTCGACCCAGCTGCCGTAGCAGTTCATCGAGGCCGCGTTCGTGGGCGTCGCTGACTCGCCGGTGCAGCCGTAGACCTGGCTACGATCGACGCCTGCACGATCCGCGAGGTCCGCTGCGACGCGGTTGCCATCTCCGTCCGCTGCGCCAGAGAAGCACGCGCCCGCGATGACAGGGCTGCGACCCATGGTGACCATGCGGAGCGTGGCTGTGTCGGGGGTGTCCGCCATGCGACCAGGCGCGCCGTGCGTGCTGATGACTGCCGCCTCGGGATGCATCTCGGCGTAGAGGTGCTCGCGAGCGAGCGCACTGTCGCCCGGCTCGCCGCTGACCCAGAAGTTCATTCCGACGTTGCGCCGAAAGCCCGGAGGCGGATCGCTGCCCGGACGCGTGTCTTCGTCGGCGCTGTACGGGGTGGCCTCGCCGCGGTCGGTCTGGTCGCCGGAGGGCGTCTCACCCAGGCCTTCTTCCGGCGTCGCGGGGTCGACGCCGTTCACGTCGTCGGCCGGGTCGCCGTTCGGGTTGGTCGCGTTGTCGCCGGATGGCCCCGTGTTCTCGAGCGCGATCGACCCGGGATCGAGCGACGCGAGAGAGGGCCCGGTGCGCGACAGCTCGCCGCCCTTGGCCCAGACCATGGTGCGCAGCCAGACCTGGATCTCGTACTTGTCGAGGCGTGTGACGTATCCGCTTCCGGACGAATCGCCCGCACCCGCGTAGACGCCGATGAGCGCACCGTCGGAGCGAACGACGCTTCCGCCGAGCGTTGCGTCGTGCGAGTCGCCGGTGAGGCGAAGCGCGTACGGACGCCCGACGGACGGGTGGGTGTCGATCGAGAGCGCGTGCGGGTTCACGCTCCCAGTCGCAGTACGGCCATGCGCGGTTGCCTTGGCGCCGAAGGGTGAATCGGATGCGACTGTTGCGTAGTGAGATGCCTGGATGGGCGTGCGCAGCGAGAGGAGCGCAAGGTCGTGCTCACGCGCGTGGTCGCCTGACGTGTTCCAGTCGTAGCGATAGACCTTGGCGACCTCTGACGAGGCGCCGCCCGCATGTGACGCCGTGACGCGCGCTGACTTGCTGCCGTCCGCGCATCGGGCTGATGTCAGCACCACGTTCGGCGAGAGCAGCGTTCCTGCGCACGACTGCACGTGACCGCCGGCATAGAAGTCCACGGACACGACGTCCGCAGTGTCGGCGTTCGCGCTCTCTGCGCTCCCGGACGACGTTGTTGCGCTGCCGCAGCCGGCGAGGAGGGGAGCCGCGATGGTTGCACAAGTGAGAAGGATGGCGCGCGTGCGCGCCGCCAGGGCGATACCAAGTTTCATGACGTACCTCGATTCGAGTGGGGTTAAGTCCTCGCGGGATCGCGAGGGTCATCAACGGTCATCGCAAGGCCCGGTCCATGCGGACGCGAATCGCGTTCGATGCAGATTGCAGGCATTTTTCCAGGGCCCGCCGCGAATTGTCTCCTTCGAGCAACGGATGAAAGTCGACCTTGCGTGGAGCGTGCGCACCACGCCACGAGCAGCGCGCCGCGGGTGTATCGTCGATCCATGAAGCTCGACGATTCGATGGGGAGCGGTGCGGCGGGCGCCCTCGTCGCTGCGGCGGTCGTCGGTGCTGCGTGCCTCCTGCTCCTGGGGTGCAAGAGCTCCGACGCGACTGCGCCTGCGAGCGGCATGGATGGCGGTGCGCCGATGGCCACGACCCCTGCGGCCTCCGGGAGCGCGCCCCAGCCAGCTGACGCGGCGGCTCCTGCGGCGCAAGGTTCGCTTCCCGATCTGGCGACGCGTACAAAGCTCACACTGCGTCAGGGTCAGGGCGGGCCGTCGCAGCGTCGATGCGGAGGCATCGCGTACGAGGTCGAGCTCGATCTCACGACCAACCAATGGGTCTACGGCTACTGCGCTGCCCCCAGCGATCCGGACGTGTCGGACGCGCCTCTGACGACGAAGAAGGGACGGCTTTCGAAGGATGAGCGGGGGCGGATCGAAGTCGCATATCGGTCGGTTCGTCTGCAGCCGGATCCGCGCTGTCCGCACGACGCTGGGGTGCTCGTGGTCGAGCTGCGCGGTGGTCCCGACGGAGGCCGGAGCGCGCCGAGTGAGAGCTACGCATGCAACAAACCATTCGCGCCGAGCAACGACGCGCTCGTCCGCGCGGTCCTCGCGGTTGTGAACGCCGTGGGGCCGTGAGATGGCCCACCACACCGGTCAGCGCCGACTTACTTCGCGCGGTGCGGGGTGACCGTCACGGTGTAACGATGACCGTCCTCTTCACCGGTGAACGCGGTGGTGGGCTTGTCGAACGGCGCCACGAGCGCACCGTGAGCGGTCATTTTTCGGATGCGCGCGGAGGGGGTCGCGCTCTCGATCGCGCTTGATTCGAAGTCGAAGTCGAGGTCGAGGCTGGTGCCGCGCGCGTGACCGGTCGCCTTCATGCGCGACCCGACGTCTTGCCGCGCCGACGACACGCCCGCGTCTCCCACGACGAGCGCGACGTTCGCGCCGGCCTTCGCGATGGCGGGCGCATCGCCGGATAGGTTCAATGTGAGCGTGGTGGGCGCCGCGGCGGCCCCGTCGCCCGTGTGGGCGATCGAGACGTCAACGACATAGGCAGCGCCCGGGGCTTCTGTCGCCTTCGGCTCGAGCGGCGCGCTTGCGGTGGGGGTCGCGGACAGCTTGAACTGCATGCCGCCGTCAGAGCTCTCGAGAAGGACAGTCGCGGTGCCGACTGGCGTCGGCGTGGTGCCGTGTGACGACGCCTTTCGGATCTTCCCCGTCGCATCGAGCACGCTGGTCTCGGCCTCGACATCGAGTTGGGGAACGTCCCCTTGCATCGTGAGGCGACATTTCACCTTCGTGCCGACGTCCGCGCGGCTGCCACCGACGAACGAGACGTTCTTCGCGAACGAGACCGAGCCGAGCGTCGTGTCCGACAGATCGACGGAGAACGCTGCGCGCGCGGTGGTCTTCCCGTCGGTCGTATGGAGCACGAGATCGTAGTGGAACGCGCGCGCGGCGGACGTCGGGGAAGACAAAGCAGATGCGGCGGGCCCCGAGGGCACTACCTTCGACGAGGGGACGGCGGGCGACGCACTCCCCGACGTGGGCGCCTCCGATGACGGCGTGGTGTTGCACGCGGTGGCGATCAGCAGAGCGAGCGCGAGGCGGAGGTTCGTTGACACGCCGGCGACCTTACACGAGCCGGCGCTATTTGCCACGCAAGGCTCGGCCGAGTTGGCGTGCTTCGCGTGGCCGCGTCCTTGCACGTGCGGCTTGCGCGAGCTATGCCGTGCGCATGGCGGATTGGCTCGTTTATCAGGAAGGTGGAGCGCATCTCGGGCCGTTTGCTGCGGAGGTGATCGCGCAGGGCATTGCGCAAGGGCGGCTCCCCGAGGGGATCTTCGTGGCGCTTCCCGGTGGGCCGCGATGGCTTCGCGCGATCGACCTTCCACTGATCGCGCAGCTCGTGAACGCAGCCAGCGCGAGCCCCATCACCGACGGGGCGCCTGCACAGCCCACCATGTCAGCGTTCGCGGCGACCATGAACCTGAACGAGGATGACGTGGAGCTGTCCGACGTGCACGTCACGACCGCTGCCACACCCGCCGTCTCCAGTATTCCGCCGCCGCTCCCGAACGCGCTCCGAAGCACGATGGTCCTGCCGTCGTCGCCACCATTGCCGCTGGCAGACCAGAAGATCGACAGCGCGCGAAAGAAGGCTTTCGCGGAGACGGTGGTGCTCGCCAACGGTCCGAGCGCCGACATGCTTCGCAGAGTGTAGAATGCACGCGTGACCGGAATTCGAGGCCAGACAGAGTGGTATGGGCAAACATGGACCTCTGCGGCGACAGGAAAGGCCAGTGGACGTCATGGAAGACCGGCGTCGAGGCGGACCTCGAGACGCTCGAGGCGAGCGACGGCGCCGACCATCTGTGGGGTGACGACCGCGCCAACACGACGTGATCGATCCGGGTCCCGGGAAGAACAGCGTTTCGTCCGGCGCAAACTGAGACACGCGCCGCATCACGCTGATTGGGGGGGCATATTTGTGAGCGACTGTGGCAATCGGCACCACGGAGCGGACCCCCTCATTTCGCTTTTCGGCCATTCTGCAGCACGGCGCGACTCGTGCTCCGTGAGAGGGCATGTCTCAAACTAGTCCCCGCCTTCATCGCCGCAACACCTACACCGCAGGCCTCTTCGCTCTCTCCACTCTTCTCGCCGCCGCGTGCGGCGATGACGTCGCGAACGACGGTAGTGGAGATGGAGGAAAGAACGACGCCGGCATCGGCAAGGACGGCGGCGGCGCCCTTGAAGCCGACGGTTCCATGTTTTCGGGCCCCGACGGGTCTGCGAGCAATGACGGCGGGACCGACGGCACCACCTTTGTAGTCCCCGACGTCACCGCCCCGACCGTGCTTGCGACCGATCCGGCGAGCGCTGCCATGAGCGTGTCCACCGGCACGGCGATCACCGCCACCTTCAGCGAGCCAATGTACGGGTCGACGATCACCGACGCGACCTTCACGCTCACGCAGGGTGGCGCTCCCGTACTCGCTACCGTCAGCCTGTTCGACGACACGGCGACGCTCACGCCTTTCAGTCCGCTCACGCTGAACACGACCTATGTGGCGACCATCACGAAGGCGGCGACGGATCTCGCCGGCAATCCCCTCGCGGCGGACTACACGTGGACCTTCAAGACGGACGCCACCGTGCCGCTCGGGCCGTCGCCGGTCTTCCTTGGTGCAGCCGGTCGATACGTCATCCTCGCAAAGGCAGCGATCTCGAACGTTCCCACCTCCAAGGTCAAGGGCGACGTCGGGCTCAGCCCCGCTGCCGCAAGCTACATCACCGGCTTCGCGATGACGAAGGCCGGTACGAAATGGACTTCGCCTCAGGTGGTCGGCAGCATCTTCGCGGCGGACAACGATCCGCCGACGCCGGCCAATCTCACGACCGCCGTCGGCGCCATGGAGACCGCTTACACCGATGCCGCAGGCCGCCCAACACCTGGGTCCATCGACCTCGGCGGCGGGGCCATCGGCGGGCTCATCCTCGCGCCGGGCCTCTACAAGTGGAACTCCGCTGTCATCGTTCCCACGGACGTGACGATCGCGGGTGCGGCCAACGACGTCTTCATCTTCCAGATCGCGGGCGACCTCACGATCAGCTCGGCCAAGTCCATGAAGCTCACCGGCGGTGCGCGCGCAAAGAACATCTTCTGGCAGGTCGCAGGAGCGGTTCACATCGGAACCACCTCGCACGCCGAGGGGATCGTGCTGACGAAGACGGCGGTCACACTCGGAACGGGCGCCTCCATCAACGGCCGCCTCTACGCGCAGACCGCGGTGACCCTCGCCGGCAACGCCATCACCGCGCCCGCGCCGTGAAGCTGCTCACCAGGTCGCGACGCGTCCCATCGAAAAGGAACAAGATGCCCCTGAAACACAGTTGCATGATGCTGACAGCGTTGACGCTATCCCTGGCCGGGCTGGGCGCTTGCGCAGCGCCCCAGGAACCAACGAGTCCCACGGCGGGGCTCACGCAGCCAGTCGCGCCGCCGACCCTCCCCGGGCCCGGCCCTGGACCGACCACGGCCCACACGGACGTCCTCTACAGCATGTACATCACGCAGTCGGTGCGCGCCGTCTGCTCGGGGCCGGACCCGTACTTCTCGTTCGACTCCTCGAAGCCAACAGCGTCGGATCACCCGACGATGAAGAACCTGGTGACGTGCATGAAGACCGGGCCGCTTCGTAGCAAGAGCATCGTGCTCACGGGGCGCACGGATCCGCGCGGGACGGCGAGCTACAACGAGAAGCTCGGACTCGAGCGCGCGGAGAAGGTGAAGCGAGCGCTGGTGTCCGACGGCATCGACCCGGCGCGCATTCAGACTGCATCGCTTGGCTCCGAGGAGGCGTCGGGCGATCCAGAGAACTGGCCGCGCGACCGTCGCGTCCAGATCGACGTCGCTCCGTGACATTGTCCGGTGTGGCGTTCGTGCTCACGCATGGCGTGATTGCACGAGCCAGGGCCGCACCACCGGAGAAATGGCTGCGAATCGCGCGCCGCTCCCGGTGGTGCGTGCCTTGCAAACACCACAGCCGAGGCAACCATGAAGTTCGATGCGGGCGACAGGGCAGACGGCACCCAGGTAGAGGACCGTCGCGGGATGGGCAGGACGATCGGCGCGGGCGTCGGTGGTCTCGGCCTTGTCGGCACACTCATCTATGTCGCCCTCCAGCTGCTCGGCGGGAGCGCGTCCGATGGCAGCGCCCCCGCGACCACGCGCGTGACGTCGGGCGCCGGCGATCCCAAGATCGTCTCGGAGAGCTGTCAGGGCATCACCTCCGCGAAGGACCAAGGCGAGTTCGTGGCGTGCGTGCAGACGAACGTGCAGAACTTCTGGACGCAGGCGCTCACGAAGGAAGCGACCCAGTACCACCCGGCGAAGCTCGTCCTGTTCACCGACGCAACGCACAGCGGCTGCGGCACGGCCAGCGCGCAGACCGGCCCGTTCTACTGTCCGGAGGACCACAAGGTGTACCTGGACACTGCGTTCTTCGACGAGCTGCACAACCGCTTTCACGCGAAGGGCGGTGACTTCGCCGAGGCGTACGTTGTCGCGCACGAGTACGGCCATCACGTGCAGAGCATTCTCGGTACAGAGCGCGCGTTCGAGGCAGCCATCGCGCGCGACCCCGCGCAGCACAACGCGCTCTCCGTGATGCTGGAGCTCCAGGCGGACTGCTTTGCCGGCGTGTGGGGGCACGACGCATATCAGCGCGGCAAGGTCTCGCAAGCGGAGATCGCGCAAGGCCTCGACGCCGCTGCGTCGGTTGGTGATGATCGCATAAGGCAGTCAGCCGGCTTGCGCGTGCGCCCGGAGAGATTCACGCACGGCTCCGCCGCCGACAGACAGCGCTGGTTCCAGACCGGCATGTCCGCGGGCGACGCAGGAGCATGCGACACCTTCAGCGGCCGCCTCTAAACAGGGTCGCCTGGGGCGAGATCCATCCCGGCAGGCTTCGTTTTGGACTCCGCTCCGTGCTCACGACCAAGAGGTCGCTCCGCGCGGTGCTCGCCCAAAGCCTTGCCTGACGGGCGGCTCTCGCCCCACTCGACCCTGTTTGCGTATGATGCCGGTCACGGCATTGGTGAAGCCGGCCTTCAGCGGCGCCTCTGGCCAGTCGTCAGTCGAGCGTCCAGGTCTGCCGGTCCTGCGCCGCGATGCCCGGCGGCAGCGCGATGGACGTATCGCGACAGGTCTCTTGTTGGAGCTGGAAGCCGTTCCCCGACTGCCCCGCTGCCGAGTACGGGCGTAGCGAGAGGCACATACCGGTGTGCTCTGCCTTGATCGCGTAGCCCCCACCTGCGCGCCATTCGACACGCCATTTCTGGTGACCTCCCGCGTTGCAGTCCCATTGCTGCGCGGAGCCGTATTCGGCGGAGGTGCCGCCGGCGATCTCGAGACATCGGTGACTGTGCTCTGCGGTGACCGTGAAGAGAGGTCCCTTGCTGCCGCGTCCCGCTGGCGCGAGACGCCATGCCTGGTTCTGGCCTTCGAGGCACTGGTACTGCGTCACTTGCGCGCCGTTGCTGGTGGACGCGGCCTTCACGTCGGCGCACGCGCCGGGCACGACGGAGCGAAGCCGGTGGGCTGCGCCGTCGATGATGCCTGCTTGAACGCGCCACGCCTGGTTCTTCGCGTTTGGCAGACATGGGAACGTCTTGAGCGCCGCGCCGTTGGCGGTGTTGCTCGCCGTGAGGTCGAGGCACTGATCGCCGTGCTGACTCTTGATCCGGACGCTTCCGTTGCCGAGATAGTCAAGGCGCCACCCTTGCTGCGTGAGGTGCTCCTGCGGCACCGCGTCCGGTTTCACGATCTCGCCGCTGCATGTCGTCTGCTCGACGGGCACACCCGGAGCTCCGCTTGGCACACTGAGGCACTTGTTGCTGTGGAGCGCGCGGATCTCGTAGACGTCGCCTTTGGCGGTCTCGCGCAGGTCACCCTGCGGAACGGCGCGGAGCGCCCAGCGTTGTTCATTGCCGCCAGAGCAGTCCCACTGGATGATGCTCGCGTGCTCACCGTGGGTGGCGGCGGGCACGGCAACGCATCGGCCACTGAGCTCCGAGACGATCTCGTGCCACATGCGGAAGCGCGCGATCTCGGGCCGGAGGGCAGACGCGATGGTGAGCTTGCTTCCCAGGTGCACGACGATCGCGGCGATGTCATTGCCCAGGAGGCACGCGCCGCCCTGATCGTAGTCGAGCAGCTCGTTTCCCGTACCGCCGAGCGCGGGTCCGAGACGCACGGAGGCGCCGTCCAGCGGCGACTGCACCGGAAATTCCCGAGTCCGGAGCTGTGCGCCGTACGGCAGCTCGGCAATGGTAGAACGCCCGAAGCCGTAGCAAGGAAGACGCGTGACGCCGCCTGACGCGAGCGCATACGTGTCACGCCTGGAGACGGCGCGCTCGTAGCCCGTGGTCGAGCCGTTCATCTTGAGAGGCTTCGCGAGACGCGCGATCGACACGCCCCATGAGAGCGGCTGGATCTCCAGGATGGGATTCCGATCCGAGTCCTGCGTGCCCATGAAGTAGCCCGCGTACTCCGGGTGGAGGAGGTCCGACGGCGAGAAGCAAGGGGTCGCCGAGAGCACGATGTCGTTTGCGAGAAGGGTGCCGGTGCACGTTGCGCCAGTCGCACGGATGGAGATCATTCCGAGCGCCTCGGCCGAGACCGGCGCGCCGCCGATGACCGCGTGGACGTCGCTCTTGACGAGACCCCCGGCGATCGTGAGAGCAAGCCCAAGAAGAAGACGCGTCCTCATCACTTGCCTCCCTTCAACGGAGCCGGCGGCGGAAGTACAGCGGGTAGTGTGGCCGGCGGGGTCGGTGAGATGACTCCTGCTGCGAACGGTGCTGGCCCGGGGCGCTTCGGATGCGCGTAGAGCCACGTGTAGATCGTGTCGCCGAACGTGTGTTGATCAAGGTTGGGAATGTGGGGCCCGTTCTTGATCGTCCACAGCTCCACGTCGATCCCCGTCGGGCAGCCGCCGAATCTTGCGCGCGTCGTCTCGCTCCCGGGCAGGGTCCGATCGATGTCGATCTCCCCGTAGTTCGCGAGCGGGCTCCGACAACCATCGCGGCTCGCCCACGATTGGACCGTATCCATCGCCGTCGGAAAGACGGACGGAAACGAGACTCGCAGGACGGGTCCTGCCGGCGGCGGCGGCCTCACCGCAGTGTAGTCACTGCTGCGTCCGCTGCTGTCCGTGGCGCCCGGCCATGGCGGCCACGGGAGCGCGACATCGTGCTGATGAATCTTGCTGTATGGCGAGATCTGGTCCGCGTCGCCGTGGATCTGAAGCACCGATACGTTGTTGGCAGCACACGCCTGAATGACGCCGGCGCCAGCCTGCGGGACATGCCCCGCGAGGCTCACGATCGCTGCGATCTTTGGATTGTCGCATGCGACGCGATGGCTCATGAAGGCACCGTTCGAGTGACCGACGAGGTAGATGCGGGTGGGATCGACCGCGTGCGAGCGCGAAACCTCTTCGATGATGTGCGCGATGTACGTGACATCGTCGATGGGAGGCAGCCCACCGAAGAACTGACAGCACGCATTGCTCGCTCTCCAGAACTGGTTGCCCGTTGGATCGCGCGTGCCGTCCGGGTACGCGTAGAGGAACGTCCGGTCATCCGCGAGGTACGTACCGTCCGCGCGCTCCCCCAGGCCGAAGTACTTGTCCTGCGTGGTGGAGTTGACGCTGTATCCATGAAGCAGGATGACGAGCGGCACGGGACGGTTCGCATACCCGGTTGGAACGTGGAGATGAAACGGGCGGCCGTCGACCGTGACGCCCTCGGCGCTGGCGTTGCCCGTGACGAGCGTCAACGCAACGGCGAGTGTCCCGAAGACCGAGACACGAAGCGACTCTTTCATTGTTTCCCCCTCCCCGGGGGCGGCACCATGCGCGCCAGTGAACGGCGGACGCTACAGGAGATCGCTGAAGCGTGTGCAACGAAGCGTCTCGGGCTCGAATCGTGGCCGTCGCTCAGGTTGCATTGGCGACGCGATCTGCGATTGCCTCGGCGGCGGCCTCCAGCGCCTCCGCGATGGCGGTGACGAAGTCCTCTGTCGCTCCCGTGGGCGCGACTGGGCGTTCGGTCGTGATCGTGTCCTCGAAGAGGACGTGCTTGTCGTCCGAGAGGAGCGCACGAACAGACACGCGCCCCGCCCTCTTCTGCGGCGTGCGCACCTCTTCGAACGCGACCAACTCCAGGTCGAGGGTCGGCGCATCTCCCGAGACCGCATGCGCGAAGCGGCGCTCCTCGAAGAGGACGCGCGCGACGGCCCGCGCCAGATACGCCTCCGGTCGCTCGGTCCAGCGATTCAATTCGTCGAACTGAACCTCCTGCGCCGACGTGCGAACGACGAGCCGCTCATGCAAATGCGAGCCCGACGTGAGCCTTCCCATCCGCACGATCACCGGGGTGCGCGCCGTCGCGGCGGGAACGACGGGCGCCTTCTGGACCACTGCCAGACCGGGGGTGAAGTACCGAACGTCCAGCGCATCGGCCTTTCCAGTGAGCGCGCACCCTGCGGCCGACAGAAGGACGAGCGCGCAGAGCGAACGAGAAAGGAGCCTCATTGCACGTGTCCTTTCGCGCGGCCCTTCAGGAGCATGTCCGGATCCCTCTCGAGCGCGTCGACGAGCCGACGGAGCGACTCGGACGCCTCTCGCACCTCCCGCAACGTGGCGTCCAGCTCGCGCCCGGTGCCGCGGGCGCCGCGACCCACTTCGCCGTAGACGTCTACGGTGCGCTGACCGCTCGCGACGAGACCGCTGTCACCCCCGAGTCGATCGAGCACCAGATCCAGCTTCTTGACGCTCGCCTGCAGGTCGTCAATCGTCCCGGCCGCCTTCTTCGGCAGGTTCTCCCCATCGAGGTGCGCGATCGCCGTTCGCATCCCGGCAAGCACCTCGTCGACGTGCGCGAGGGTCCTGGCGGCCTTGCCGGTCACGTCATCCTTCTCCAGAGTTGCCATGACCCGGTCGACCTTGGCTGCAATGGCCACGATCGCGTTGATGAGATCGGGGAGCTTGTCCATCGCGTTCGTGAGCGTGTCCTCGAGGCTCTTGAACAGGCTGCTGGCGGCGGGGATGTAGTTCTCATCGGGCGCGAACGCCAAGACGGGTGGCGGGTTCGTCCGCGGGTCGAAGAAGTCGATCGCCACGAACTTCACGCCCGTGATCCCCTGCGAGCCGAGCTGGGCGCGCAGATCGGGCGGCAGGAGAAACGTGACGTTTGCGCCCTTCCGTGACTCCTGGAAGCCCATGCGTGCGATGTCGGTCAAAATGATGTCGCTCCTCACTTCCACCATGCGGTGATCCTTCGCGATCGTGATGTTCGCGACCTGCCCGATGGTGACGCCTCTGAACTTCACGGGGGCGCCCACCTCGAGACCGGTCACTGATTCATTGAAGTACGAGTAATAAGATATCGTCCTGGTTTGCATGCTGCGTGCGCCGAACGCCACGACGGTCAGGACCAGGGCCGCAAGGCCTGCGAGCATGAAGAGGCCAAGCTTGAAGTGATTGGTGGGCGCAGCCATGGCTCAGTGCTCCTTCTCGAGCACGCGTGCGCGCGCCTGTTCGTTCGGGTCGTGCGCCTGCCGGGAGCGCCGGTTGAAGAACGCGCTCACGCGAGGCTCCTGGCTCTCCTTGAGGGCCAGGGGGGCGCCCTCGGCGATCACGGTCCCGGCCGCCTTGTCGATCAAGATGCAGTGGTCGACGATGCGGAAGATGCTCTCGAGCTCGTGGGTGACGACCACGACGGTGAGGTCGAGCGCCTTCTTCATGGTGAGTATCAGGTCGTCGAGCTCCGCAGACGTGACGGGGTCAAGGCCAGCCGACGGCTCGTCGAGAAACAAGATGTGCGGGTCCAGCGCGAGGGCGCGCGCGATCGCCGCGCGCTTCTTCATGCCGCCCGATAGCTCCGATGGGAACTGCTCCCACGCGCCGTCCAGGCCGACCAGCGCGAGCTTCGCGAGGGCGATGGCGACGATGGCGTCGCGCGGTAGGCTCGTCCACTCCTCGAGCGGCAGCGCCACGTTCTCTCCCACGGTGAGCGAGCCGAACAGCGCACCCTGTTGAAACATGACACCGAACGGGGGAAGCCCCGCCTCGAGGTCGGGCGTTCCGCGCTGCGCGACGTCGATGGTCCCGGCGAGCGGCGCCTCGAGGCCCACGAGGAACCGAAGCAACGTGGACTTGCCGGAACCGCTGCCACCGAGGATGGCAAAGATCTCGCCCGCCTCCACGCGAAACGAGACATCCCGCTGCAGGACGTGGTCTCCCCAGCCGACGGAGAGCCCGCGAACATCGATGAGCGCGCCGGGTTTCGCATTGTCCGGGTTCGTTGCGCTCATCTGCTTCAGACTCCCAGGACCCGAAATGTCATCGTCAAGAGCGCGTCGATGACGACGATCGCGAAGAGCGAGCTCACGACTGATGACGTGGTTCGCTTGCCGACCGCCTCTGCGCCGCCCGACGCCGAGAACCCCTGCTGGCAGGAGATGAGAGAGATCGCCACGGCGAAGAAGACGCTCTTCAGTAGCCCCGTCCACACGTCGCCAAGGTGGACTGCCCCTCGTGTCTCGGTCACATATCCGGTCACCGACAGACCGAGCGAGATGCCGCCCACGAGACCGCCGCCAAGAATGCCGACGAAGTCGGCGAGGACGGTGAGAAGGGGGACAACGACCACGAGCGCGATGGTTCGCGGCACCACGAGCCAGGAGAACGGCGAGAGCCCCATCGTCCTGAGCGCGTCCAGCTCCTCGGAGACCTTCATGGTGCCGATCTCCGCGGCGAAGCCCGCTCCCGAGCGGCCGCACACGATGATCGCGGTCATCAGGGGGCCGAGCTCGCGACAGATGGAAATGCCGACGAGGTCGGCGACGTAGATGTTGGCGCCGAACATCTGGAGCTGGCGCGCTGCCTGATAGGCCATGACGAACCCGACGAGCAGGCTGATGAGGAGCACGATCGGAATGGCGTCCGCGCCAGCTCTCTCCATGAGAGGAGCGAGCTCCTTCCAGTGTCCTTCCCGCGGGCGGCGAACGATCCGGGCCATCGAGAAGACGAGGCTCCCGAGGAACTCGATCACTCCTTTTGCCTCGTGCACCGCGTCGAGCGTGCCGCGTCCAATGTGCGCGATCGCGCTCTCGGCGGTTCGCGGCGCGCGTATTTTCGGCTTGCCGTCGCCGCCATACAGGTGGACGAGCAGGTCGACCCGCGCATTGGCGCCGCGAAAAGTCGCACGGACGCCGCGCTGCGCGAGATCGGCGCGCAGCGAGACCAGCAGGGCCATGATCTCGCCGTCGATGGCGTCGGCTTGCGAGAGATCGAATGCGACCTCAGCTCCCGTGATGGACGTGGTCGCGGCCCGAAGCTCCGACCATATCGGCGCTGCCTGAGCCATCGAGAGGCTGCCCTCTAGAAGCACGCTGCTCGGGAGCGCGGTGATCCGATACGTATGAGAAAGAGCGTCCGCCATCTACGCCGCCAGGCTTGCGGCACGGGGCGCTGCACACTGTGGTCCATCTCGTCTCGGCCATGAATGGCGGACGAGCCACGCTGGGGGCGGGCGCTCAGTTGTAGCGTTGTACCTCGGATGCCATTACGCCACACCGCGCCCGCCACGCCTCTGCTCACCGCCACCTGGACGAACCTCTCGTGATGGAAGCGCGTCAGAGGCACAGCGTGGGCGCTCGACTACGGCTCGAAGAGCTAGTGAGCGTGCGCGGAGATTGAAAGAGCGAACGCGTCGTTGGTCCCATCGGTGAGCGCCGTCGGGACGCCATTTTTCCAGACCTTCGCGACCTGCTTGGTGCCCGAAAACTCGTGCCCGGCGACATAGACGTCGCCCGAATGCACGGTAACCGCTAGGCCAGTGGCGCTGTGGGTTCCATCTGTCAGTGACGTGACGGCGCCGTTCTTCCAGGTCTGGGCGACATAGCTGGCTCCAATGAGCTCGGAGCCTGCGGCATAGACGTCGCTACCGGAGAGCGCGACGGAGTACGCAACGGCATCGTTGGTGCCGTCGGTGAGCGACGTGGGCATGCCGTTCTTCCAGGTCCGGGCGACCGTCTTTGTTCCATTCGATTCATGCCCGGCGACGTAGACATCGCTTCCGAACAGGACAAGCGAACGGGCAATTGCACTGTTGGTTCCGTCCGTGAGCGCGGTCGGCACGCCGTTCTTCCAGGTCCTGGCAACGCTCTTGGTTCCGTTCGACGCGTAGCCCGCGATGAAGACATCGCTTCCCGAAAGGGAGAGCGAGAATGCGGTGGCGTTCGCGGTTCCATCCGTGAGGACGGTTGCCGTGCCGTTCTTCCAGAGCTTCGCCACGTATTTCGTTCCGTTGGATTCGTAGCCCGCAGCGTAGACATCGCCTCCGGACACGGCGAGCGACGTCGCGCCAGAGTCATTGGTGCCATCCGTGAGTGGCGTGGGTACGCCATTCTTCCAGATGATGGCGACGTACTGCGTTCCGTTGAACTCGTATCCAGCGACGTAGACGTCGGTGCCGGATACCACGAGGGCGTACGCCACGGCATCCGGCTGCTCGGTGTTGCCGAGGGGCATGTGCCCCTTCGAGCCATTGGTGAGTGAGGTGGGCGACCCATTCTTCCAGTACTTCGCCAAATCGGTCGTGCCGTTGGATTCGAAGCCGGTTGCATAGATGTCGATAGCGGGCGCCGAGGAGTCCGCCGCCTGCGCGGCCTGATCGGGCGCCGCGTCTTGCGCTCCGCCATCTGCGTCTGACTGCAGGGCTGCGCTGTGAGAAGAACACGCCGCGAGACCAACTCCAGTGAGCGCTCCCACAGCCAGGAGCGCGCGACGAAAAACCTGTGAGGTGGTTCGCGTGGTGATGCGCGTCACAGGCACGATTGGATGATGCCGTTCTGGCTCAATGGGCTGGGATTCGAGCCGTTCGCGCAGTTGGGGCAGGTGTAGAGCGTGTTGGGGGCTCCGCATGCAACCGTGGTGTGGAACGCGGACTGCGCGCTTGGGCTGCAGAAGAGGCCGCCGCAGCTGTGTCCCGTTGAGGTGGTGCCAGAACACGTGACCTTCGAGCAGAGCTTGAACATCCCGATGTTGACGTACCCACATCCGGAGCACGTTCCGCCAGAGATCTCCGCGTAGGTCTTCGTCGTCGCGCCGTTGCAATTGTAGTCGTAGAGCATGTTGCCCACGCCGTAGCCCGTGGACTGTGCGGTGGCCTGGTTGGGGTGCACGAGCTTGCCCTTCGCGTCGTTGACGTCGTAGCAGTCCGTGTTGTTCTGCACGTAGCCGGGGCCCGGCGGAACGGGCAGCCCACCATCCGGATTCGCGACACAGCCGGGGGCCGCGTGCGTTCCGTCTGCCGTCGGTCCAGGAACCGCGCTCTTGTCACCGTAGCCATCGCCGTCGGCGTCCGGATACCAGAGCTGGCACGTCCCGCCGGGACACGCCGCGCACAGGCACTGGCCGACCTTACCGCCCTGCGTGCAGCTGCCGCCGGTGATGTTGCATTCGTCGTTGCAGCACACCGTCCCGCCGGAGCCGCTGGGACCCGTGACGCAGTGTGCGCTCTGGCATTGTGTCAGTGCGGCGCATGCGGTGCCGTTCGCGAACTTGGGCTGGCACTTGCCCATCGCGTTGCAGAAGCTGGTGGGCGCGCAGTCGGTCTCGGCGACGCACGACGCCGCGCAGCCGCCATCCGGCTCTCCCTCGCACGCGTAGGTCCCGCATGAATCGACGCCGAGCTGGCAGTGGCCCTTGGAGTCGCAGGCGGCGCGCCCTTGGTCGATTGTCGTGTTGCAGAAGGAGCCTCCGCACGACGTAGCGCGGCCGGGATATCCGCACGCGCGCTTGCCATCGCACACGCCTGTGCAGGTCACATCATTCAAGGCCACGCCGCCGTCGGGCAGATTGAGATCGCCGCCGTCATCGGCGACACCGGCCTCGGGGAGCGCGAGTGCTGCGCATTCCTTGTCGGGATCCTGGCCTGCTGGCACGGGCGTGCACTTTCCGACACTGCCGCCTTGCGAGCAGCTCTCACAGACGCCGTTGCATGGCGAATCGCAGCACAGTCCGTCGGCGCAATTGCCGCTCTGGCAGTCGTTGCCCATCACGCACTTCAGGCCGAGGGTCTTCGAACCAGCTCCCGTGTCCGCGGACGCCTCGTCCGTGCTGGCGTCATCGCTCGTCGCGGTGGTCGAGTCGCCGACGCAACCAGAGAGCCCTTGCGCGCCCCACCCAACAGCCCCGGCGAGCAGCGCAAACACGACAAATTTCCGCCCCATCGCCCGATCCTAGCCACATGTGGCGCGCGTCGCCAGCCGGAAGCGAGGTTGGGGCCGTCGGTCGTCAGCGCGCTTGCGGTCGGGGCGGCGCGGGATGATGCGCCTTGGCGTGCGCGACGAAGCGAAGGGCGGACTCAGGGACTGCCCGGCCTGCACCGACGACCGGGGCCATGTGGCTCTTGCCGGTACCCGTGACCACGTCGAACCCGCCGACGTAGAGATCTTGCGAACCATCGGTGGCGCCATACAGGTAGCCCCAGCCCGCGACCTTTGGCGCGTCCGCGTCGACGGTGAAGCGCGTCCAGTGCAAGCCGGACGCGACCACGTCCGATCGGGCTGGATCGGGAACCAGCTCGAAGTACCCGGGCATCCCGGTGCCATCGTCATCGGACGTGATCACGGCGGGAAAGACGCCGGTGACGTTCTTGGATTTCGCCCCCACCCACAACCCTGCGGTGTACGCGACCGACGGCAGCTTGAACGTCACGCCGAACGTCACGCCGCGCGCGTTCTGCGATGCGCCGGGTATGAAGACGGCCGCTTGTCCTGCGGGGCTCTGTCCGAAGGCGACGCGATTGACGTGTACCGTCGAGGCGCCGGTCTGCGGATCGGTGAAGAACCACTGGTGAAGCTCGATCAGCGGATCACTGACGCGGTTCTCCACGTCACCCCCCGCAAAGAGCGGGACGGTGATCAACTTGCGCACGGCCGTGGACGCAGCGCCGCCATCGTCACGCGGCGTGGTCCCTGCGTCGTTCGCGACATTCACGGGATTGCTGGACGACTCGCCGCCGCACGCAATGAGCATCACGGCCGCGCAACCGCAGAAGAGAGCAACGCGCTTCATGGCGCCTCCAGCCACGCACGGGCGGCGTTCATCAGGGTGTCCTGTCCGTTGATGGCGTCGCTCTGCTTCTCCAGGACGACCTCGTCCGGTGAAACACCCACCGCGCTCTCGAAGACGCGATTCGGGTCCTTGTCCGCACTGGTGAAGATGCTGTCCTGTATCTGGAGTGAGCCACCGGACGCCGCGACCATGTAGGTCGGAAACATCATGACCGATCCGTAGCCGCCCATCGTGGGCACTGGTGAGAACAGCCGGGTTGGACCGTTGCGCGTCTTGATCATGCGCGTGAGGTAGTCATTGCCGGACACATCCAGCCCGCCCAGGAGCGCGAGCTTGGAGGCCGCATTGTTCTTCGAGAATCCGGTCCCGTCGTAGACGAACTGCAGATACTGCGCGCACTCCTTGGACGACGCCGACCAGCACGTCCGCATGGGTCCGAGTGAGCTCTCCAGCTGCGCGCTCTCCAGATTGGGAATCAGCTCGGCGCGCACGGGCACTGGTCCGTCGAAGAAGCTGCCGAACAGGAGCGGAAACGCCGGATCGGACCACCCTCCGTTGCCCTCACGCTCATCAAGGAGGAATTTCGCGCGCGGCACGCTGACCGCATTCTGGACTGCCGCCTTCCACTCGGGGCCTCCTTCATAGACCTCCGCGGGCACTCCGTTGATCATGAGTAGTCGCGTGTCGGCCGCCAGATCGACCGAGCCCGCAAATGCGTATTCGTAAGTCTGCGCCCCCTGGATGGGGCGCGTGAATCGCGAATCGCAAGGCGTGCGCGTGATATCCGCGGTGGTGAGGTTGCCATTCCAGATCTTCGCGCCTGCGAGCGCAGCAGCATCCACCTTGATGATGACCACTTCGTTTGCCGTGCACGGCGTGGTCGAATGAGAGGCACGATCGCAGCGCGCAAACTCCAGCATCGCGCCCGTGTGTGCTGCGATGCCGGGAAGGAGGAGCGACTGATACACCGCCGCGCTCCGTGGATCGCCGGGTTGGAAGAAGAGTCGCTTCGCCCCGTCCATGAACGCGGCGACGGGCACACCGTTCACCCTGGTCAGCACGTCACCCGGCTGCACAAGGGCGCCACCGGCCTTCTTTGCGTCGGATTGATAGACGATCGGAACGGCAGCGGTCGCGTCCGCCCCGGGCAACAGGTCGGCTGCACCAGCGCCGAGGCAGATGCCCAGATCGGGCGCCGTGGTCGGGAATCCGGAGACGGGGGACGAATGCGCATCGCGAAGCGCTTCGATCGAGCGCAGCGCCTTCCAGAAGGACTTGGCATCCGCAAACGACGTGGCGGTCGCCATCTGCGCATCCACGTCAGCCATGTGCGAGAGCGCATATCGCCCGCCGGAGAAGGTCCGCGTGACGAAGCGAACGCGATCCACGTACGCCTTCCTGACCTCCGCATCCTGCGGCACGGTGCCCAGGACGGACGCCGCGTCGGCGCACTTTCCAGCGAAACAGACCCCGCTCGCACCGCACACCGCGTCCTCGTTCGTCAGCGTGCATGCCGCATCGGGCACCGCTGCCGCGCCAAGGTCCTGGATCTCGAACGCATCGATGGCGACGCGCGTGTCGTCTCGCGCGTCCACGCCGGACGTGGGAAACACCGCGCCTGGATCGAGAGTGGTGTTCCTCACAGCCAGATCACGGATGAAGATCGTAGGCGCGAGCACGTGCGCGAGCGCAAAGTCGATCGGCCCCGTCTCGAGCTCACGGAAACCGTCGTCGGTCCCCCGCCCTGTCGGCGTGAAGCGTACGGTCGCGATCTCCTCGCCCGCTGAAAGCCACGAGATGTAGACCTCTGCCTGCGTGCCGAGCTGCGGGTTTCCTGGTGCTCCCGGACGCTGCCACAACCGCACATTCACGCGGCGACCCGTGAGCTTCGACGACAGCGAGCCGAGTGACATGCCGACCCGATACACGGCGCCGCCGACGAAGAACGCCCCCTTCCCCTCCAGCGCAGTCGCGTCCTTGACGAACCGCGACGCGAGCGTCTCCTGCGACACCGCGCTGCCCGCAAGCGTGTACGCAGTGATCGGAAGATCTACGGAGGGCGCGTCGAGCGAGCTCGAATAGGCGCTGTCGAGCGCAAACTTCCCGGTCGCGTTGTCGAACTTGCCGGCATACGCGCAGGGCGCGACCAGCGAGATCGACAGGCATGCAAGCAGGGTGTGACGAAGGCGCATGCGCGCTGGTCGTGCAGTGACCGTGCCGCAGACACGAAACGAAGAAACGCCGGGAATTCCGCACCCGCGTGCGTGCGCGTCAATTCACGCACCACCCTCAGGCGTTCGAAACGCGCACGCCCAGCCTCGACAGTCAGGGGATGTTACTGCACTGGCCCTTGCTGCACTTGCCACCCTTGCAGTCCGAGTCGAAGCCGCATGAGCCGCAGCGGCCGCTGCCGCATTTGCCGACGTTGCAGTCGGAGTCGAAGCCGCAGTTGCCGCAGGTTCCACCCTTGCACTTGCCGTAGCCCTTGCAGTCCGAGTCGAAGCCGCACTGGGAGCCGCCCTGCGCCACCTTGGGCCCGACGGCGGAGCTGGCGACGAAGACGAGCGCGGAGACCACGGAGAGGATCGCGAAGGAACGGAACGTCATGGCCAGAGGCAACCACAACGGTCAGGGCACCACAACAACAAACCTCGACTCGACCGTCAGTGCTCCTCGTAACAGGCGAACGTCGTGGTACTTCAACGGAGGGCATTCTTGAGGTCCGCGGAGGCCAGTGCAAGTCGTACACGGGCACGCTGCAACTCGATCAGGACGACCACGCGCAGACGCTCCTCGCCAGAGGCGTGTGCCCGGCGCATCTGGAAGACTGGACCACCGTTCCAGTCCTCTTCACATTGAAGTAGTCACTACAATCGCCACACCGGGTGGCGCGTGTGTGTTAGCGCTCTCCGTTTGGTCGGAGAAACTCACCCGTTCGCGCAGATGCGCTCTCGGCCCCGAACTTGGGGGCCGGGCGCATGACGTGTGCGGTGAGAGCTGGCCGGCTTGTCTCGATGGTCTTGGGGGTCGGCGTGCTGGTTCCGCTGTCCTGCGGTGGTCCCGCGACGTCGTACTCACCGCGTGCACCGTCATCGCTGCGCGCCGCAGATGCGCACGCCACGTGGACCAGCGCGCGCCAGGTGCTGGAGACCCGCTGTGTGGTCTGCCACGGTTGCTACGACGCCCCCTGCCAGTTGAAGCTCGGCACGTACGAAGGGATCGACCGCGGCGCCTCCGAAGCGGTCGTCTACGACGGTACGCGGCTCACCGCGACAGCGCCAACGCGCCTCGATGTGGATGCGCACGATGCGCTCGGATGGCGGTACAAGGGATTCCACCCCGTGCTGCCGGAGGGAAAGCAGACAGAGCCGGCGCAGAGCGTCCTCGTCCGCATGCTCGACCTGAAGCGTGCTCATCCAGTGCTTGCAGCGGCGGACATTGCGAGCGGCTACACGTTGGAGCTCAATCGCAAGCAGACGTGCACCGACGCTGCGCACTTCGACGAATACGCGAAGACGCACCCGAACTGGGGAATGCCCTACGCGCTCCCGGGGCTCGACGCAAAAGCAGAGCATGCGCTCACCAGCTGGGTCGACGCCGGGTCGCCACACGATGAGCCCGCGCCGCTGTCCCACGCGGTCGAGGCATCGATCACGTCGTGGGAGCAGTTCCTCAACGCCCCTGCGCTGAAGAGTCAGCTCGCGGCACGCTACATCTTCGAGCATCTGTTCCTGGCGAGCATCTACTTCACGGGGTTGGGCAATGCAGAGGACCAACTCTTCTTCCGGCTCGTGCGCTCCACAACGCTCATGGGGCCTGCGGAGGAGATTGCCACGCGACGCCCGTTCGACGACCCCAAGGTCTCACGCGTCTACTACCGCTTCGTCCAGCGACTCGAGCGACCTCTCGACAAGACGCATATGCCATATCCGTTGAGCCCAGCGCGGCTCCAGACCATGCATGCGCTCTTCATCGAGCCGAAATATCCGGTCGACAAGCTCCCCGGCTACGACCCCCAGGTGAGCGCTAACCCGTTTCGCGCGTTCCAGGCGATCCCCGCCGAGTCGCGGTATCGCTTCATGCTCGACGAGGCAGAGTTCACGCTCATGGGCTTCATCAAGGGTCCAGTCTGCCGCGGACAGATCGCGCTCGACGTGATCGAAGATCGCTTCTGGATCACGTTCGCCAATCCGAGCGTGCCGTGGATGCGAGAGGAGACCGAGTTCCTGGCGGGGGAGAAACAGGACCTGGATCTGCCCGCGGAGAGCGGCAGCAACGCCGGCCCCTCGCCTCTGTGGCTGCGCTACGGCAAGGTCCACGAGCGCTACGTCGACAAGAAGAACGAGTTCATGACGCGTGCATTCGCAGCGCAGCCCGGTACGCCGCAGGGCCCCGCCCTGGACACGATCTGGAACGGCGACGGGAAGAACACGAATGCGGCGCTCACCGTCTTTCGACACAAGGACAGCGCCACGGTGGTCAAAGGATTCGTTGGTGGTCCGCCGAAGACGGCATGGGTGATTGACTATCCACTGCTGGAGCGAATCCACTACCTGCTTGTCGCGGGCTTCGACGTGTTCGGCAATGTGGGTCATCAGCTCTCGACCCGGCTCTACATGGATTTTCTTCGCATGGAGGGCGAGGCGAACTTCTTGATGCTCCTTCCAACGTCACGACGTCAGGCGCTCGTGGAGAGCTGGTATCGCGGGACCCACGGAGGAGCGAAGGCGCGGGTGAACCACGTTCTCACTTCTTTCGCAGGTGAATCGCCCATTCACTACAGGACGCCCACGCCCGAGCAGGAGCTATTCGCGTTGCTCGGAGAGCACGTGCACGCCGTTGCCGCGGAGCAGTTCGATCTCGCGCGCGTGGAAGACAGATCGGTGCGCGCGTCGCTCGAGCGTCTCGCCGGCGTGAGGGGGCCAGCGGCTTCATGGCTCCCGGAGCTCTCGTTCGTGACGGTGTTGCCGCACGTGCATTTCACGATCGCGCGTGAAAGCGCGCACTCGAACGTCATGTATCTTCTCAACGAAGACGCGCGGCGTGTGAAGGAAGAGGACCAGCTCTCGGTGATGCCGGGATTTCTCGGCGCGTACCCGAACGCTCTATTCCAGCTCAATCCAACCGAGCTGGACGCGTTCGTGGATGAGATCACGCGTCTCTCCAGTGACGCCTCGTACCATGCTCTCCGCGGGCGCTTTGGCGTGCTCCGGTCCAGCGCCGACTTCTGGACGCTGAGCGATCGCATCCAGGAAGACCATCACAAGGCCGTACCGATCGCTGGCGGTCTCTTCGACTACAACCGACTCGAGGCGTACTGACTCAGCATCCGGTCGACAAATCTTCCGGGGCAAGAATCTGCACGTGAGGCGTCCCTGTGCCTCGGAAGCCTCGAAATGGCGGCGCGACGCGATGTTCACCCTGGCAGGCTCCTTGCTCCGTGTCTGGTAGTACCGACGCGCCGTGAGGTGCGCCCCACAATTCAAGGAGATCCCATGCTGCTCGCATCCGTTCCGCTACTCGCTGCTGGTTATTCGCTCATCTACCTGCTCTTCGGAGGAGGTATTGGCGGTGCGGTCCTCATCTTCTTCGCCGCGAAGCTGCTCGGACGCTGAACCTTTGCCCGCTGTGTCTACGGCATGCAGGTGTTTGCGGCCGGCGACGGACACGACAGCGGGACGTTGAAGGTGCCCTTCACGTTGCCGTCGGGGTACGTGATGTCGAAGCTGCCAGTCACCGCGGTCGACGACACCGTCGCGATGGTGACGGAGCCCGACTTGGCTCCGCGATCGGGGCTCGCCTTGCATGCGCCGTCGAGCTTCACGAGCGGCGCGTCCGAATACGGCGGGGTGGAGTGGGTGGAGTCGTTGATCGGGAAGACGCCGGGGACCAGCGTTGCGTCCGGACTCTGGAGATCAAGGTTCAGGACCGTACCGTTCTGATGGAAGATCCCACTGCTGCACAGATTCGCCTTGTCCGAGAAGATCGCAGAGAAGCGCGTCTTCCCGCCCCCGCCCGTGTCCGCGGTGATGCGAGCGTATCCATCGACGGCGGTCAGGCTCACGCCGCCTGCAGAGCCGGTGAGGGCGAGCAGCGGACCGCCGTCGCCGTTGGTCGTAGCGCCGGACGATGTGGTGCTGCCGGGGCCACACGCGAACGTGAGGAGCGCGAGCACGGGGATCGCGGTGGCGATGGAGACGGTGAACCGCGAGGAGAGAGGTAGGTGCATGGTCCGCGTCGCCACGCAACCGCCGTGCCCCGTCACAGTCGCTCATCGGCGCGGGAAAACCACACTTGCCGTCCGCTCCGTGAACTCCAAGCGACAGGTGTATGCCATCTGGATCAGGCCACGCCGGGCCGCAGGCGTGATAGTTTTTCCTCGTGAAGGCGCCCTCCGCCGTCCATGTCGGCGATCTGATCGACGGCAAATACCGCATCGAAGCGCAGATCGGCGCGGGTGCAATGGCGGTCGTGTATTCGGCGCACCACATGCAGCGCGACGAGCGCGTCGCATTGAAGTTCCTGGATCCGAAGCTCCACGCGAGCGCGGAGGCGAAGGCCCGGTTCGCGCGTGAGGCAAGGGCGTCCTTCTCGCTTCGCAGCGAGCACGTCGCGCGCGTGATGGACGTCGGCGTGACGGCGGGCGGGACGCCATTCATGGTGATGGAGCTGCTCCTCGGAGACACCCTCGAGAAGTACGTGGAGGACAACGGCCCGCTGCCGTTGAGTCTCGCGCTCTCGTTCGCGGTCCAGGCCACGCGGGGCGTGGCGGTCGCGCATGCCAGCGGCATCGTCCACCGTGACATCAAGCCCGAGAACCTCTTCGTCACGCCACGCCCAAGCGGCGATCCGCTGATCCGTGTGCTCGATTTCGGCATCTCGAAGGAGCTGCTCGGCGAGCGCGAGGGGTCGCTCACGGGCACGAACGACCTGATCGGCACGCCGTCGTACATGGCGCCCGAACAGTTCGCGCACGCCAAGACGGCCGATCCGCGCGCAGACGTCTGGTCGCTCGGGATCCTGCTCTACTGGCTGCTGACCGGGACAACGCCATTCGACGCACCCACGCCGATGGGCATCATGAGCGCAATCCTCACGCGAAAGCCCACGGGCGCGTCGCTCGTGAACCCACGCGTCACACGCGACGTCGACGACGTGATCCTCCACTGCATCACGCGTGATCGTGCCGGCCGGTTCGACAACGCGGCTGCGCTCTTGCGTGCGCTCGAGCCGCTGCTCTTGCAAGCGCGCAAGGCGGAGGAGCGCGAGGAGCCCGCGTCGCGACCGCCAACGGCGGAGGAAATACAGGCTCTGGAAGACGCTCCGACGTATGCCGACTCCCGCCCTCCGGTGACCGCACGCAGCAGGACGATCGAGGTCCCGGACGAGTACCCGGTGTCGAGTCGTGACGTGATCTCGGTCGGGCCCGTGTCGGGGAGGACCGCGGTGATGGTGCTGCCCCAGCGTCTGTCCGCGCCACCGCCAGAGGTGATGAGGGCGTCAGCGCCACCGCCCGCGCAAGAACGTCCGTCGACATTCGATCGGACGTATCCCCTCTCGCAGCATGGGCCATTGCAGCTGGCGGCGAACGCGCTCCGAGCATCGGCTCCGCCGCCTGCGCCCAGGCCCTCTCACGTGCCACGCGACTCGCAGTGGTCGGACGTGTCCCGGACGTCGATGCAGGCACCGCAGCCGAGCGGCGGCGGCCGTGAGCAACGCACATTGATCATCACCGCGGCGATCGTGTTCGCCGTGGTCACGATCGGTGGGGCTGCAACGCTGGCCCTCCGCGGGTGCGCGAAGCCGCCGCCCTCCTCTGTACAGGCCCACTGAGAACGCTCGCGACGACATCCGCTCGGGTCAGAACACGCAGCACCAGTTGGCGGCATTGAACGACAGGTGCGGACCGGGCGCGTAGCACGGAGGTTCGCCTGCGCTCGCGTCGGCGACACCCAGCATTCCCACGGCCTCCATGAAGCGCCGGGGGTCGGCGTTCGGCGCCAGGGTGTAACCGTGAACAAATGGCGCCTCGCAGACGACGATCCCGGGCTGGTGGGCTGGGACGAGCATGGCGCGGAGCTGCGCGTTCGATGCGCGAGCGGGTCTTGGCGGCGCGCCTGCGTCCGTCGCGAAAGAGAGCTCGAACGCGCGCGCGTCGAAGTCGAACAGGACGCGGCCGTTGTCGGTCGTGAGGGCGCCACGCCCGCCCAGGAAGAGCACGAGGGGCTTCTCGCGGCCGTCGAGCTTCACGCTCCCGGTGCACCACGGGCTGTATTGCCAGCCGTCGGGCTGGCTCGTGTCCACCTCGCGCGCCGTCGCGAAGAGGGCGCGCACCTGAGGATCGGAGATGGTGGTGAGCTGGCCAGCGGAGGTACTGCACGTGACGGTTCCAGCAGAGAGGCGCGCGGCGGACGGGAGCGCGGAGGCCGAAGCGGCGGGGACTGCGCGGCTGGGCGGAGGCGCGAGATCTGGTGCGGGCGTTGGTGCGACCGGCGGGGGCTGGCGGTCGTCGCAGCCCATCGCGGAGGCGAGACCAAGGCACAGGAGCACCGCGCGACAAGCGCTCATGGGTGCGAGCATACCGGGCGCTCAGCGGAACGGGAAGATCCAGTCCTACTCGCTCTGAGGTGCTGTCCCATCGACGTTGCGCAGCGGGCGCCGGTCGTCGTCGGGAGCGCAGCATGACGTCACCATCGTGATGACGCCCGCACGCCAGCGAGGCCTCTACAACGTGGCGCTGCTCCGAAGGAGTGTGATTCCGAAGTGATGATCGGAACTGCGGGTTCACCGGAACGGGAACATGCAGTCGTACTCGAGGCGCGAGAGGTAGTCGGTGTACGCGTTCGGGCCGCCCACACGGACGGCATCGTCGACTCCGGCGCGCGCGTCGGCATCCCGCGCGAAGCGGTAGGCATCCGCGGCGCGCACCAGCGAGAAGCTGGCGTCCTGGTACTGCGTCAGGCGAAGCGAAAGCTCGGGGGACGCGGTGTCGCGGAGGAGCGCGCGCGGGTGCGTGCGAGCGGCGAGCAGGCCCTCGATCGAGAGCGCGGGCCGCGCGCGGAGCAATGGATACTCGACCGCCGGCAGATCGTCGGTGACCGGCACGGCGCTGCTCGCCCATTGCTGGAGCTCCGCGCGGCCGCTGACCAGCGTCGCGAGCATGGTCTCCGGAGAGTCGAAGCCGACGAGGTGAAGGTGCGCGGCGACCTCGGGTGATTGCGCCCGGAGACGAGCAAGCTCCAGGTCGATCGCGATGGGCTCGTTGGACGCGAGCAGGACGGCCTCGTGGCGCGCCGGGATGAACAGGAAGACCTCGCGGAAGACGTCGGTCATGGCGCGCACCAGCATGCGGTTCTGCATGTCAGACTGCTCGTCCAGCGGGATCCACTGCGTGAGGAGGCCCTTGGGCGCAAGCCGCGACAAGGCCAGCTCGTAGAACTCGCGCGTGTAGAGGCTGACCGTGCCTGCCGTGATCGGCGGCGGAGGCTCGAACGAGATCACGTCGTAGCGATCATGCGTGGTGAGGAGATGGTGCCTGCCGTCATCCACCGCCAGGTGCACCTTTGGCGAGAGCTGCACGTCGTGGTTCACGTCACGGAAGAGCGGCGCGGCGTCCAGCACATCGCGGTTCAGATCGACGATGGTGAGCGACACGAGCTCGGGGTACTGGGCGAACGTGCCGGCCGTGGTTCCGGTCCCGAAGCAGACGACCAGCGCGCTGCGCGGAGCGGGATGCGCGAGCATGGGGAGGCTCGCCAGCGTGGTCATGTAGCGACGGCCCGTGAGCGCAGTGGTCGCGTACGACATAGACCCGAAGCGGAGCTGCCGATGGTGCCACGGCACCTCTGCGCATCGCTCGGGGCAGGTCACGTTGCTGCCCGGAGTCTTGCAAGCGGATTCGTACGTGTACTCGATGACGGCGAGGATCCCGTCCCTGCCGTCCACGACGCGGATGGGCTTGCCCGCGAACATGTCGGTGTAGCGCGAGACGAGCCAGTCCGACGGCAGCAAGAAGCCAACACCGCCAAAGACAAGCGTGGCGAGCAGCACCCTGACGCGCTCTCTCCGCGTCGCGCTCGTGTCCATGCGCGCGACGAGCGCCGCGACCGAAAGGCTCAGCGCCGAGAGCGCGAAGAAGCAGCGCTGCGTGCCCAGCCACGGCAAGAGGATGAAGCCCACGCCGAGCGAGCCGAGGATCCCGCCAACGGTGTTGACGGAGTAGAGGAGGCCGACGTTCGCGCCCACGCGCTCGACCCGGCGCGTGGTGAGCTGCACGACGCACGGGAAGACCACGCCGATGATCGTCGCGGGCACGAGCATCACCAGCGACGCGTGCGCCAGGATCCCGAGTACGCCCGCGCCCTCGAGCGCGAGCTGGAGCGGCCGCGATTGGCCCAGGATCGTCATCGACAGGAGCCCTACGAACGCGAGCAGCAGCTGCGACGACGCGAAGACCAGCAGATCGCGACCGAGCTTGCCCAGCCACACCGCGTAGATCACGGCGCCAAGCACGAGGCCGAGAAGGAACACCACGAGAAGGGCCGAGAACGCGTACGCGGTGGATGGCAGGAAGAGGCCGAGCCCACGGAACCAGAGCATCTCGTAGGAGATCGAGACGAACCCTGACACACCGAAGGCGAGCACGAGCCAGCGGTCCGAGGTCGAGGCCGAAGTCGAAGTCGAGGTCGAGGTCTGAGGTGTTGGGCGCGCAGCGAACGGCACCGAAACGGGGGTGTCGGGGGCAGAGCCACCGACTGTGGAGCCCGAGGTCGAAGTCGAGCCCGAAGTCGAAGTCAAAGTCGAGGTCACGGGGTGGCGGCTCAACAGGAGCGCGGCTCCGGCTACGGCCAGGTTTGTGGCGCTTGCGAGGGCCGCCGTGAACAGGAGGCCGTATGCGCCGACGAGCCAGAAGCCCGCCAGCGCGCAACCAAGGACGGCGCCGAGGGTGTTCGTGCCGTAGAGAAAGCCGAAGTGTCTGCCGACCGCGGTCTGGTCGCGCGCTACGAAGCGGGTGAGCATTGGCAGCGTCGCGCCCATCGCGATGGTGGGCGGCAAAAGGAGCGCGAACGTCAGCGCCACGCGCATGGTCTCCGAGCCGCCGCCCGGCGCGCCCAGCGCCTCTCCGAGTCCTTCGAGCCGACGAAGGACGAGCGTGAGCGCGATGGCGAGGAGGCCGGTCAGCGCCTCGAGCGCAGCGTAGGTGCGCAGTGGGCTCTTCGCGCGCGAAGCGAGGCGGCCGCCGAGCATGCTGCCAAGCGCAAGGCCCGAAAGAAAGGAGCTCACCACCACACTGGCCGCGAACATGGTGTGCCCGATGACCAGCGTCAGCTGGCGCATCCACACGACCTCGTAGACGAGCCCGCTGGTCCCGGACGCGAGGAACAAGAGGACCACGCCCGCATCGTGGAGGCCGAACCGGCCGCGCTGGGTCAAGGGCGAGCCTTTCCTTCTTGCACGATCGCTAGATACCCCAGTGTGGCTCGTCAAACAATCGAGTGCGCGCGCACGATTCGGGTTGCGCGCTTCGCTTCTTGGGTAAGAATCGGCACGCGATGACGGCGGACTGGCACGTGTGGGTGGAAGGTGCAGAGCCCGTGGGCCCGGTGACCGCCGAGTTGATCGCACGCGGTCTACGCGCCGGCAAGGTCCCGAGCGACGCGCGCGTGCGCCAGGGCGACGATCCGTTCTGGTCCGACCTGCTCGACGCCACGGAGATCGTTGCAGCGCTCAAGGCCGTGAGCGTGGAGAGCGAGCCGCCGCCGCCATCGTCCATGACGCCGAACCTGCTCGCGCAGCGGTACCTCGTCTGGGTAGAAGGCTCCGAGCTCGTGGGACCCGTGTCAGCAGACCAGATTGCACGAGGCATCCGCGCAGGCAGGGTTCCAACGCACGCAAGCCTGCAGCGCGAGGGCGACCTGTTCGCGTACGACATCCTCGACGAGCCCGAAGTCATCGCCGCTCTGAAGCAGCTCTGAGCGACACGGGACAATCTGCCCCAGTCGGGCGGAGGGTGTGACGTTGGTGCAAGATGGCCCGAGGCATTGACGCGCGATCCGCGCTGGATTTGCGCCCGTTCCGTACCGCCGATCGCATTGGAACGACGGTCTCCGCCGCGGGCACGCTCTCTGCAAGCCCTGTATGGACGCGATGAGCGCAAGAGACGACGAAGCGAGCCACGCGGCGGGCGTGGGCAGCACCGGCAAGAGCGGGCTCGAGCGCGTGATGAGCGTGTTCGCCGACACGAAGCGCGGCGAAGGCCCCAGCGCCGTGCTGCTCATGCTGAGCGTCTTCTTGCTTCTGACCTCGTACTACCTTCTCAAGACGGCGCGCGAGCCGCTGATCCTCGAGAGCGGCGCAGAGGTGAAGAGCTACTCGACGGCGGCGCAGGCGCTGCTGCTCATTCCCGTCACATACCTGTATGGCCGGCTGGCGACGAAGGTCGGGCGCATCAAGCTCATCACGATCGTCACGCTGTTCTTCGCGTCCAACCTGTTCGTGTTCTTCGCGCTGCATCTTGCCCACGTGAAGATCGGCGTGCCGTTCTTCCTGTGGGTTGGCGTCTTCAACGTGATGATCGTCGCGCAGTTCTGGAGCTTCGCCGCAGACGTGTACTCGGAGGAGCAAGGCAAGCGGCTCTTCGCGATCATCGGCATCGGGAGCACGGTGGGCGCAGCCTGTGGCTCCGCCGTTGCGGGGCGCCTCATCCACCCGATCGGCATCTACGGTCTGATGCTGACAGCGGTGGGATTCTTGCTCGCGTCGCTGGGCATCACGCGCCTCGTCCACAAGAGGGAGACATCACGCCCCGCCGTTGCGACGGAGAAGCAGGCGGAAGGTGCGTCGCCCGCGACGAAGGTCGACAAGGAGGCGCCGCTCGGGAAGAAAGGGGGCTTCGCGCTTCTTCTCTCCGACCGGTACCTGTTCCTCATCGCCGCGCTGCTCTTCATCCTGAACTGCGTCAACACGAGCGGCGAGTACATCCTAGACCGGACGCTCGTGCAGCACCTCAAGGACACGGTCCCGGCGGGCGTGGACGCCCACGCGTGGACCGAAGAGCAACTCGGCGTCTTCAAGGCCCACTATTTTCTCTACGTCAACACCGCCACCGTGGTGCTGCAGTTCTTCGCCGTCTCGCGCGTGATCAAGTATCTGGGAGTTCGCGTGGCGCTCTTCATCGCGCCGCTCATCTCGCTCGCCGGCTATTCGGCTGCGTTCTTCTTCCCCGTCATCGGGATCATCTTCGCAGTGAAGATCAGCGAGAACACGCTCGACTATTCGCTTCAGAACACTGCAAAGCAGGCCCTCTGGCTCGTCACGTCACGCGACGAAAAGTACAAGGCGAAAAACGTCGTGGACTCCTTCGTGGTGAGGTGTGGCGATTTCCTCTCGGCGGGCATCACGTTCGTCGGGGGGGCGCTCGGGTTTGCGACGCGTCACTTCATCCTCGTGAACGCAGGGATGGTCCTCGGGTGGTTGACGATCGTCCTGCTCCTGTCCCGCGTTCACAAGCAGCGTGAGGCGAGCCACCTTACCGCGGGATCACCGAAGTCGACGGCGCCCGCGGTGGCGGAATGAGCGACGGCAGGGCCGCATGGGCGCGAACACGCTCCGTCCTCCCCCGCGCCGCGATAGCCCTGGCTCTTCTCGCCGCGACCTGGGAAAGAGCAGCTCGCGCGGACGACGCGACGCGGGCGAGCGATCAGCAGGGGCGACCGCGCGTCGAAGGACCCGCCCCGGACCCGAAGGATCCGAAGAACGCAGCCGCAGACAAGCCGAGAGGTGACCCGCTCAACTCCAGAAATCACATCACGAAGCCCGAAGAAGGTCCGAAGGACAAGCAAAAAGCAGACGACGGAAAGGCGACCGGGGACTTCAACATCTTGCCTGTCGCGGGCGGTGACACGGACATCGGCATCGGCGTGGGCTTCTTCGCGGGCTACGCGCGCAAGCGAAAGGGAATGGAGCCCTACATCTGGAATCTGGAGGCGGCCGGGTTCATCACCGGGAAGCCCCGCGACGGTGGCGGAGTCCTTTTGCCCTATCAGGACCTCGTAGGCAGACTCACGATTCCTCGCTTCCTGGGCAAGCCGATGCGCCTCGAGATCCAGCCGGAGTACAGCTTCGAGACGATCACCTATTACGGCCTTGGTAACGCATCGACTACCAATGTTCCAGCAGGCCAGAAAGCTCCCCAGTACTTCGAGTTCGTCCGGGTTCATCCCACGATCTCGGCCACGGTGCACGTCCGGATCATTGACCATCTCGCCGCCATCACGGGATTCGGATTCACGCAGAACGTCGTCCAGATCCGCAACGGAACGAAGATCGACGACGACCAGAAGAACGGCAATGCCGAGGTGAAGCGTCTGCTCGGAAATTCACGCGCGGACCACCCAGTCATTTATTTCAAGTACGGAGTTCAATGGGATACGCGAGACAACGAAGTCTCACCGACCAAGGGTACGTACGACGAAATCGTCCTGAAGCTCGCGCCCGGCTATGCGAACGGCGAGTTTCCGCACCGCTACGGACAGACCACCGCGATCGCACGCGTGTATTATCCACTCATCAAGAACCGGCTCACCTTCGCGGCGCGCGCGGTGGGTGACGGGTTCTTCGGTGATTCGGTGCCCTTCTACGAGCTCACACGCTACGCGGACACCTATGCCACCGGTGTGAACGGCATCCGCGGCGTCCCCGCGCAGCGGTACTCGGGGCGCGGCAAGGTGTTCACCAATACCGAGCTCCGCGTGGACATCGCCACGTTCAAGCTCTTCAACAAGACGATGGCGGCTGGAGCGGTGGCGTTCTTCGACGCAGGCCGGTTCTGGGCGGACACCAAGCGCGAATCCGTGCTGGACGGAACCGGCTTGGGCCTGAAATATGGCGTCGGCACCGGCGCGCGGCTCAAGTCGGGCGATACCTTCGTCCTTCGGCTCGACGTCGCGTGGTCACCCGACGCGACCCCGATCGGCGCCTATCTCGCGACCGGCGAAATCTTCTGACATCGCCGCGCGAGTCATCGTCGCAATAGCGATCGCGCCAGGGGGCCAGAGGGCCGTTCAAGGCTTGGCGTTGGGCGACACCGCCTTCGGTGCGGTGGGCGTTCCACCGAACGGCGGCGCCGTCGTGGCCCATTCCTTCATCGCCTGACCGCCGGGACGATCGATGTGAACCTTCTCGTCCACCGACGTCACCCACTTCATGGGGATGAAGTGAGCTTGGCCCTTACCGTCCTTCATGAGCTGGATGGTGTCACCAGCGGCGAGGTGGTCCACCGTCGCAAACTGACCTCCCTCCGAGCAGACGACGGGAGTATTCGGCTTGATCTTGGATTTGTCGATGTTCATGGACGACGTCCACGCAACGCGCATGCCGCGCGCGCCACCGCCGCCATCAGCCCGACGCTCAGAGCGAGGCTGCGCGCGTCTGCCTCGATGCGGTGCAGCCCGCCACATATGCGCTCGCTCGCTTGGCGCGCCACTCGCAGTAGCGTCAGCAATGACCACCAAGAACCGTCAGAAGGCCTCCAAAAGCGTGAAGACCGCGCTCCACAAGATGCATGGCGGGGCACTACGGTCGGGGCGCTCCGGCAAGAAGGTCACGAATCCCGAGCAGGCGATCGCGATCGGACTATCCGACGCACGCGCGAAGGGTGGCGAGTGATGGACCGCCGCATCCTCATCTGGTCGGCGCTGCCGCTGCTCGCGTGTATGGCAGGGCTCGCCGTTGCGCTCCTCGCGCCAGCTCGCGAGGAGCTCGCGTCGACGGTCTCGGTGCCCGCGCAGATCCCTCCGGCGCCGAGCCCAACACCCCTCCCGCCACCCACACCGCCACCGGTGCCGAGCCCCTTGCCGACCACGCCGCCGACACCCACGCCGACCACGCCGCCGACACCCACGCCGCGCTGACCCGAATCCGTGGATAAACAATGAAGCCGAATCCGCCAGTAAATTGCACGATTGCCCCGCGCGCCGCATGTCCCGCGTGCGTCAGTGCTCCTCCAACGGAGCCAGCTGCCGAGTCGGGTGGCGGAGCGCCATGACAACGTCCCGGACGGGCGGAAGCGACGGTCGAGTCCGCCTGCCCTGGCGCGTTCTTCTCGCCGAGGACGACTGCGATCTTCGTGCCCTCATCAGAGATACCCTGTCCGGCGACGGGTACGAAGTGATCGACGTGGCTGACGGGGCCGAGGTACTGGGCCGGCTAAAAGACGCCATTTCGTGTCCGCTCAAGATGCCGGACGTGATCGTGATGGACATCACCATGCCAGGCTACTCGGGGCTCGGTGTGCTCACGGCGCTGCGGCGCGCGCGCTGGAACACTCCGGTCATCATGATGACAGCCCTTGATCATCCAGCCATTCCCGAGAAGGCGCGGATCCTGGGCGCCACGGCGTTCTTCAAGAAGCCCTTCCGCATGAGCGACCTGCGGCACGCGATCGTCAGCGCAGCGATCGCGGCGAAGAGCTTCTGATCCTCTGAAGGCAGGCACGTCACGCGTCAATGCGGCTGGAGCCCGCCGCAGCGAAACCCGATCTGCGGATCCGGCGAGCCGTCGACTGACGCGAAGCGAGCAAATGTGGAGGCGCTGGATGCGCGGCGCGCGTACGAGCCGCCGCGATGGGGAAAAGGACCTGGCCATTTCTCGTAGCCCGACACGCAGTCGGCGCCGAGCCTTAGGAGCGCCGTCCAGCAAGGGTTGTCATAGGTGACGAGCGCACCCTCGACCCACTCGGACAGATTTCCGCCCATGTTCTTCACTCCGCGCGGCGTGATGTCGAGCGGAGAGCCACCTGCCACCGGTCCGGTACGAACGCACGTCAGGTCGGCGGAGACGATGGAGCGAGCGCAGTCGGGCGGATTGTTGCCCCACGGAAAGCGATTGTCGCTCGAGCCGTTCTGCGCGGCGGACTCCCATTCGTCTTCGGTCGGGAGAAATAGACCGAGCTTGTCGCAGACGTCCCGCGCGAGCGAGCGCGATACGCAGTTCAGAGGAAGCGCGTCGTTCCTCGCGTCCTTCAGGCCAAGGTACGTACATGCGTCGGGCACGTCGACGTCGCCATGGACCAGGATCGCGAGCGGGTCGGGCGGAAGCTTCGCGAGGATCGGTCGTGCGCGACCCACCGTCATCTCGTCGATGTCGATCTGGGTCGAGAGACCTGGAAATTGCGGCACTGTGGGCGTCGTCGGGTACTCGGTGTCGACCCCGATCGAGCGTGCCTCACCAAGGATGAACGCTTCACCGGGGACGCACGCACGTCCTTCTCCGGGCGTCGTCCTGCAACCCGTGTTGCGGTTGATCGCGTTTGGCAGAAATGGATCGATGGAGATGCGTCCCTCGTCGTACATCGCTTGCTCGGGCGCGTCGCAGTGGAACGCGTCGTCAACGCCGAGCTCTACGTTGCACGACGTGTGGGCGGCGACGTCAGCCGGACATCCGTAGCAATAGGCTTCGAGGATCAAGTAGAGCTTTGTGGTCTCGAACGGCAAGTTCGAGCTCGCCGGGGGCGTGTCGCCGATCGCGTCGATCACGGCGTGCGCGGGCGGGACGCCGTCGGGCCCCACATCGCGAGCGTGATAGAGGCGCCCCCTCACCCGCAGCGACGTCAGATTGAGATCACCCGGAAACGGCATGCCGAACGAGAACGGCATCGTGTCGATCGTGGTGTCGAACTCGTGGCGGCAGTCGTCACATGCGAGCGACCCGTCGGGCTTCAACACCTCGACGAGCACACGGTCGCCCCATGAGGGCACCGGCGCGTCCGTGGTGATCCGGACAAGGTACTGCTGCCGCCCGCAGCCCGTCCCGAGCACCGCGCTCATGAAGAGCACGAACGGCAAGAGCCGCAGCGGCTTCAGAATGCGCATCGGAAACCCACGTCTTGCATCGCGGTCGAGCGACCGCGTCTCAGGGATGCCTCGGCGGCGGTGAGCGGCGTGGACGTGGAGCCGCCTTTGGTGCTGCCGCGCGCGCGATCGGCCGGCGAGCACGTCGGGTCGGTGGCGACGCCGTCCTTCATGCACACGTCGAACGGCACCGCGGCATCCAGCACCCACTCGCGAACTCCGCCGGCGAGATCGAGCACGTTGTCGCGCGAGACGTCGGCGATGCCGTTGCACGAGCTCGGGTCCTTGTAGCTGCCGATCGCTATCTTGGGACGGCAACCGAGGTTGCCGCGGGCGAGCGCAGCAGCGCAACACGTGGGCTCCTGGTTTCCCCATGGATAGCGATAGCCGCGGCCACGACCGCGCGCAGCGTGCTCCCACTGCGCCGCCGTTGGCAGGCTGCCCCCGCGCGCCTTGCATGCCGCCAACGCAGTCTCGTACAAGACGCAGCGGACCGCCTCTTTCTCGGAGGCCCCCTTTGCGGTCGAATAGTTGCACTCTGCATCATTCGCCGAGACCTCCGGCGCCGCGGCGCTGGGGAGCTTTCCCGCGGCGACCAGCGAGCGGAACTGCGCGACGGTCGTCTCCGTCTCGTCCAGGTAGAACGGCGAGATCACGACGACGCGCGGCGGATTCGCGACGAGGTCGGAGACCTTGTCAACGAGATGGAGCGCGGGATCGCCGATGTCGCTGAGCCCGCCGGGAATGCACATCGCCCCGCCCGGAGCGGTGCCGCTGCACGCTACCTCTCTTACCCCGGACCAGGAGGCGACTGCCGGTGGTGGGTCGTCGAGCGTGGTCGCGGGGACCGAACGGCGCGCGGCGTCGACGCAGGTCGTGGCGTTGGTGAGGTCGACCGGGGCGGCGAAGCAATCGCCGTGGAGCACGATGTCGATGCGATCGAAGCCGACGACGGTCTTCTGTGCAAGGCGCGTGATCGAGACGCCGGGCTCGATCGAGGCTTCGTCGTCTTGATCGAGCTTCTCCCACGCGGCGCGGAATCCGGTCACGCGGATGAGCGGAGAAGAGCCCACCGGCGCTTGGACGCCAAACGAAACTGGAAACGAGGACGAGCCGGACAGCACGAAATCCCGGGTCGCGGAAGGACTGCCGTCGCTCGCGAGGATCTCGACGCGCACCCGATCGATCGATGCCGCGGCGGACAGCGAGGGATCGTCGTCGAGTTGCGAGGGAAGCGCGACATCCGAGCGCACGGTCACGAGGAGTTGCGGGCGTGCCGGTGCATCGCTGCACGACGCGAGGAGCGCCGCGATCGTGACCGTCGTCGCCGCGATCGTGACCGTCGCGCGCGGGCTCAGCCGCTGGCGGACGCCACCCTCACGGCGAAGCTGTGATGCAGATCCCTACCTTGCGGCCGATCTCGGCGCGGAGCGCACGGCCA
>JBBRNJ010000038.1:0-78720 GCA_038230375.1 Polyangiales bacterium
AACGCCTTCGGCCGCTCATGACGGCGTTTGCGGCGCTCATCGCCAAGCAGCCTGCCTTCAAGCAACTCTGCGGAATCCTGTGACTTCGCCGCGCCGAACATCATGCATCATGCACGCATATTCGAGGGGATGGTTCAGGTCGCAGCCAGGCTCGTTCACCTTCCGAGCTACTCGCCGGACTTCAATCCCATCGAGCATGCATGGTCGAAGCTGAAGGCACTCCTCCGCAAAGTCAGCGCGCGGACGTTGCGAAAGCTGCAGAACGCACTTCGCTGGGCACTCATGAACATCACACGCAAAGACGCTCAAGGCTGGTTCTCACACTGCGGCTTCCGCGTTCCATCTCACTGAGAGCCGCTGTAGTGAAACGCCGCGAGTGGAAGCCACGCCGCCACTGACTCGCCGCCACGCATGGCGTCACTCACCGCCACGCATGGTGCGACGACGGTCGACCTACTTCTTCTGCGGGCGCGCCGCGGCGGGCTTCTTGGCGCTCGCTGGCCACTTCTGGGATGGAGCAGCGTGCCGAAGACTCCCAGGTGGTGTGCCCTTGCCCTTTACAGCTCTGTGATTAGTGCTATATTCAAACATGGAACGCGGTCCATGAACAAGCTCCTTCAACCTTTGCGGGGTGCTTCCCGCCGTGCTTCCCGCGCGCCTCAGCAGCTGGCCATCCGGTTTGGGGCTGGGGCTGGGTCGGGGCGTGGCGGGGCTCGTGTGGGGGCTGGACGGCCTCGAAAGACGGGGCGGGATCGCCATGTCAGTCATCTTTCGCGGCCGGCGCATGCTCGCGGGTGCCCGGTTCACGTCACGCTGCGGCGCTCGCGGTTGCTTCCTTCCTTTCGGCAACAGGTCGTCGTTGCGGAGCTGGAGAGAAGCCTGCGGAATGCATCCAATTCACGATACCGCGTCGTGCACTACAGCCTTCAGGCGGACCATGTTCATCTCCTGGTGGAGGCTGCCGATCGGGCGGCGCTTTCTCGCGGCACGCAGGGGCTCGCTATCAGGCTCGCTCGCGCTTTCAATCGCGCCACGCGGCGGCGCGGCGGCAAGGTCTGGGGCGATCGCTTCTTTGCGCGCGACCTTCACTCACCGCGTGAGGTGCGCGCGGCCATCGTCTACGTGTTGATGAACCACAAGAAGCATGGAGTGCTGGAGCGGGGCACCGCGAGCGGGAACGGGAATGGGATGTTGGAGCCACGTCTGGATGCCTTCTCATCCGCAGCCTGGTTCGACGGGTTTGCCTCGCGCGCAAGCCCGTTCGTTGTCGCGCTCCGCGATCGGCTTCCGAGCGCCACCATCCCGGTCGTCAGACCACGGACATGGCTGCTTCGCGAAGGCTGGCGCCGAAGAGGCCTCATCACGCCAGACGAACGCCCTCGGCTCTGATCGAGCCAAACGTTCATCGACACAGGACCACGGACTGGAAGTCTCGCGCGGCGGCCGCGACAGCATCGACCCGGCGGTCGCCTGTGCTCGCTCGTTCGCCGGCGCGCCCGGCCCCAGCGAGTCCAGCTTGATGCGTGTGACCACGCGCTTGCTGCGAGCGCCCGGGAAATGCGGCAGACCGGAGTACTTCTTCGTCGGTGGGTGGGCTGTGTCCGTCCACTCCGATCCCCGGAGTGACGTTCGCGGATGCCTGGAGCCGCGACAAGGACTGCGCGACCTGCGTGCGCTGGAGGAGCGGTGAAGTGATGTGTGTGCCTGTCGGCAATTGACGGACCGGCGCTCGTTGCTTGACGTCATGTGCGGCTCCACGCATCCTTGATGAAGTTGCCGCGAGCGTCCACGTGGATGCAGCGCCTCGGAGGTCATCAAATGAGGAAGCTGTCGTTTGCCAGCGTCGCGCTGGCGCTCGCGGGTGTTTGCGCGCTGGTTGCTCCGGGCTGCGGCAGCTCCACTCCCGACGACGGGTTCGACAGCGGAACCGGAAGCGGAAACGGAGATGGCACTGGCTCCGGCGGCGAGGGCGGCCTCGGCTTCGGCGGAGGAGGCACGACGGACTCCGGCGGAGGCGGCGGAGGTCTCCTGGACGCGGCGTGCGCGACGGCAACGGCGAAGGCGTCGCGACAGCCCGTGTACATGCTGATCGTGCTTGATGGTTCCGGCAGCATGGGACAGCAGAACAAGTGGGTCGCCATTGTTCCGGCGCTCGACAAGATCTTCGACGACATCAAGACGAGCAACGACACGTCGTTCGGCATCGGTCTCATTGCGTTCTCCGATCAGAACGACCCGACAGGCGGCGGTGGTCCGTACCCTTCCAACAAGGACATCCCCATCGCGTTCGTAGATTCGACGCAGGCGGCGGCTCTGCACAAACGGATCGACAACGAAAACCCCCAGGGTGGAACGCCGACGAACACTGCGCTGAGCGGCGGCTACAAGGAGCTCGAGGCGTTCACACCCACCGGCATGCTCCAGCCGAACGGCAAGAAGGTCCTCGTGCTGATGACGGACGGCGTGCCGAGCGACAGCACGACGAAGCAGGACGTCACGCTGGTCACCAGTGAGCTCACGAAGGGCGCGCCCGCCGGCCCGATCACGACGTTCGTGGTCGGTGTCGGCAACTTCCCGTCCGGCAACACGGGCAACTTCGACCCCTCGTTCCTCGGACAGGTGGCCGTTGCAGGTGGCGCATCGCCCGCCGGCTGCAACCCGACGGAGAACACGACCCTCGCGAAGGTCTGCTACTTCGAGGTCGATCCGGCGGGCGCCGCGAGCGTCGCGGTGCTTTCGCAGAAGTTCGTGGATGCCATCAACACCATCCGCGGCCAGCTGGCTTCTTGCACCTTCACGCTCGACAAGGCGGACGGCGGCGCGGTGGACCCGACCAAGGTGAACGTCGTCTTCACGAACGGCGCGGGCATGTCCTCTGTCGTCGGCAACGACATGACGAACGGCTGGACCTATGACGACCCGAATAACCCCACCTCCGTCACGCTGCACGGCATGGCGTGCGACGTCGTGAAAGCAGACCCGAAGGGCGCGGTCTCGATCAACATCGGCTGCCCCACCGTCAAGGGCCCCGGAGTCCACTGACGCATTCGCCGGATAGGATAGGCGGGCCTGACCCATGTCCGTCGACCGCCACCGCCCGTCTTTCTTGATACGCTCGCTCCCCCTTGCCTGAGATCGAGCTCGATACTCTTGTTCTCGTGCGTGCGCTCGCCAGCGGCGACGCCGTGGTCGTGCTCGCGGGCGATCCAAATTTTGCGAGCCACGGGGATGAGGAGGACGCGCTGCTCGAGGCGCGCATGTTCCTCTCGGAGCACCTGGCGAGCGCGGAGCCGGAGCTCGTGGCGCGCTTTGCGCTGCCGGAGGGGACGCGCGTTCACACGACGGACGTGGTGGTGCCGCGCGAGGATCTCACGCGCCGCTTCCGCATGGACACGGCGATCCCGATCACCAGCCTGATCATCCCTACGCTCACGAACGCGAAGGGCCTCCGCGATTCCTGGGTCTTCATCGTGCCGCTGCGGCATACGTTCTTCGCCACGGCCGTCGAAGACCTGGATGAGGCGATCGAGGCGGAGGTGAAGCGCATCGCGGCCGCGCGCGAGATGACCCCGCTCGAGTACCTGGACCTGTTTCCCGGACGGGACGAGCGCACGGTACGCCTGAAGGTGACCTTTCATCGCGGCGGCAGCGCCGAGATCAAGAAGGGCCACGACGTGAAGAAGCGCATCGCCGAGCAAGAGGCGAAGCGGCACTCGATCGCGATCCTGGAGTCGGTGGCAGAGCCGATGCATGCCGGGCTGATGGGCCAGAAGCCGCACCCCTTCCCGCTCCGCGAGAAGGAGATCGACATGCTCCGCTCCTTGCTCGCCACGGACGAGCGCGCGAGCACGCTCATCGTCGGAAGGGAGCGCGTCGGCAAGACGGGGCTCTTCCGCGCGTGGCTCGAGCAGGAGTTCGAGCTCAATCGCCCGCGCTTCGTCTTCGCCACGTCGGGCGCACGGCTCATTGCCGGGATGAGCGGCTTCGGCCAGTGGCAAGAGCGCGTGCGGCGCGTGATGGAGGCCGCGCACCGCATCGACGCGATCCTCTACTTCGACGACCTGGGCGACCTCTTCACCGATCGCCCCGGCGGACACGTGGACCTCCCGAGCGCCATGCGCCCGTTCCTGGAGGACGGCCGCGTGCGCGTGGTGGGCGAGATCCGCGAGGACACACTGGAGCGCGTGGAGGCACAGAACGGCGGTTTCTTCTCGTGCTTCGGCCGCGTACGCCTGTTGCCGATGGACGCGAAGGGCGCACTCCACGTGCTCTCCGTGCTCACAGAGGAGCAGCGCACGCGCGAGCCCTATCGTCCATCGCTGAGCGCAGAGGCCAATACGGCCCTCGTGGAGCTCAGCGAGCGCTACCTGCCGTACGAGTCGTTCCCTGGCAAGGCGGTGCGGCTTGCGTCCGAGCTGCGCGCTGCGAAGGAGCTCGCACTCGGCTCGGAGGCCGCCGGCGCCGTGCTCGGCAAGGACGACGTGCACGAGGCGTTCAGCATCCGCACTGGCGTCCCGCAGTTCCTGCTTCGCGACGAGACGGCCCTGCGCGTGGACGACGTCTTCGCGTCGCTGGGCAAGCGTCTGATCGGCCAGGACGCAGCCGTGCGGCGCGTTGCGGAGCTGGTCTGCGTGGTGAAGGCTGGCCTTCAGCCCACGGGAAAACCGCTGGCAACGCTGCTGTTCGTGGGTCCCACGGGCGTGGGCAAGACGGAGCTTGCGCGCGCGCTCGCGGAGCTCCTGTTCGGCAGCGAGGAGCGACTCACGCGCTTCGACATGAGCGAGTACGCGAGCGCACAGGCCACGGAGCGGCTCTTTCGCGGAGTCGACGGCGGCGAAGGCCTGCTCACACGACGCGTGCGCGAGCAGCCGTTCTCCGTGGTGCTGCTCGACGAGATCGAGAAGGCGCATCCGGCGGCGTTCGACCTGCTTCTCCAGATCTGCGGCGAAGGACGTCTGACGGACGGACGCGGCAAGGTGGCCTGGTTCCAGAACACCATTCTGATCCTCACGTCCAACCTTGGCGCGTCGCACCGGCGCGGAAAGGCGGGCTTCACCGAGGCAACCGCTGCTGACGACGCCCAGCACTACGCGAAGGTCGTGCGTGAGACGTTCCGGCCGGAGCTCGTGAACCGCATCGATCGCATCGTCGCGTTCCGCACGCTCGACGCGAAGGACATCCACGAGGTCACGCGCATCACCACTGCGCGCGCGTCGCGGCGCCGGGGCATCGTGGAGCGTGGTCTGGAGCTCGTCGTATCCGAGCCCGCGCTCAGACACCTTGGCGAAGGCGGCCTCTCTGATGCGTATGGCGCGCGTGCGCTCCGCCGCCACGTGGAGCGAGAGCTGGTGACGCCGCTCGGACGTCTCATCTCCGGCTGGGGTGGGCTCGAAGGCGAGCGACTCTGCGTCGCGACCGAGGGCGAGCGCACGCAGGTTGGAGAAGAGGGCGCGGAGTCACATGGTGGCATGCGCTTTGGTGTGGTGCGACAACCCGCCCGCCGCGGTGGCAACGCCGCACACGTGCTCGGGGCCGTGATGCGCATCCGGCGCGTGATGCATCGGCAGCTTGTTTTGCCGGGGATCGTGAAGCTCAAGGACGAGACGGACTACCTGGTGGCGCAGCTTGGCTACGGCAGCGGGAAGAAGAAAAAGAAGAAGACGGAAGAGCAGCGCGACGGGCAAGAGCTCGCGATGATGAGCGCGGACCAGGTCCGCTTCGCCGCCCTCCACGAGTCGCTTGTGCAGAGCTTCGCCGAGATATGCGCGATCGAGGAGCTCGCGCTGACCGGCTTCGTTGCAGGTCAGGCGATCGACGGGCTGCGCGCAGAGGCCGAGGGCGCGCAGAAGCGATTCCGCGCCGCGCTCGTCCATGCCCTGGTAGCGCAGGAGCCGCGACGCAACACCTCCACGTTGCTCGTGAAGGAGCTCGACTCTCGTCGCGCATTCGATCGCTGGCTCTCACCTTTGCTTCTGGATGCCGCACGCCGCAAGTGGACCATCACGGTCCACCTGGACGGCGACAAGGAGCCGGCGCCGAGCGGCATCACGTGGCCCTCCGGGCTCCGCTGGGGACCGCCGCGCACTGCGGAGCAGGTGCAGGGCCGCGTCCAGGATCCGGCACGCTCGTTCCGCAACGTGATCGTGCGCGCGGAAGGCGACCACGCAGGGATGTGGCTCGCGCTCGAGGCGGGGCTGCATCGCTTCGTCGGCTTTTCTCAGGGTGACCCTGCGTCCCTGCATGTGGACCTGCTCTCGCTCCGCGCAGAGGTGCACGAGTCGGAGTGGACGATCCCGGAGCTCGAGCCGCCGAACGCGCAGGCCGCCGAGGGACTGTCTCGCGGACCGGCGCTGCGGCAGCAGACCTCCGGCGAGGACGCGGTGAAGATCCTGGATGGCCGCGCCGTCGCGCATGTTCCCGCGGACGAGTACTGGCAGTCCTTCGAGGAAATAGCGCTGGAGCACCTGCTCCTCTTCGAGCGCTTCGATTCGCTGGATCGCGACACACAGCTTCGGCCCATGCTGAACGATCGCTTCCGCGAGGTGCGGCGGCTCGCTCGTGACAACAAGATCAGCGCGATCAAGCTCTATCGCGAGATCACCGGCGTGGGTCTCAAGGACGCGAAGGACGCAGTCGAGGCGATGGAATGACGGTCTCCTTCACCGTCCCCGTCTACCAGCGAAAGCTGGGCAGCACGATCGACCTGACCACCCTTGGCCTGGGCGCGTTCACGCAGCGCGCCGCGGGTCCGACCATTCCGCGCGCGGAGCAGCTGCTGCGCGATTCGCTGAAGACCTGCGTGCGCGGCGTCCGCCCCGTCGAGCTCCTGCGGTTCGATCTGAAGCGAGGCACGCGGCTCGAGCGCGTCCGCCTTGAGCTGCAGCTCAAGGATCATGCGCGGCGCAAGGTGGGCGGCCTCTGCCCGATCATCGTGGAGCCCCGTTTCGTCGGGGATCTGCACGCACCCATGGAGATCTGCTACCACCCGGCGCGCCAGCACGAGTGGTTCCCGCTGCAGCGTCACACGCCCATCGCCGAAGCCGCAGCTGCCTACTTTGCAGAGGCGTGGTCCGACCTTCCGGACGAGACGCTCGTCGCGCTCTGGAGCAACACGAAGGACTCGCTGCGCGCGTTCTCGTTCACGGCGAGCGAGCGCACGCTGCTGGAAGAGCTGCCCGACAAGAAGAAGGGGCTCTGGGACGATCTGGAGATTGACCCGACCCAGGCCGAGAAGAGGAAGAAGCAGCCGCTCAAGGTCCTCCCCGCGCTCGGAACGGACCTCACCGCCGAGTGCCCGCTTTCGCCGAAGGGTCTTCCGCGCGCGCCCTACCGCGAGCAGCTGCAGGTCATGCTCGGCGCGAGCCGACGGCAGTCGGCGGTGGTCGTGGGGCCGAGCGGCTGCGGCAAGACCACGCTGATCGAACAGCTGGTCTCCGACCTCTTGGTGCACGACGGCTTCACCGCTCATCGCAACCTGGACAAGTGCACCCACGTCTGGCGCCTTCAAGGCAAGCAGCTCATCGCGGGCATGTCGCGCGTGGGCCAGTGGGAGCAGCGCTGCGTGGATCTGCTGGACGACGTTCGCGGGAAGAAGATCATCCTGCTGGTGCCCGACGTGCACCTGTTCGGGCGCATCGGGCGCGCGCGCGACAGTGATCGCGCGCTGTCGGATTTCTTCCGCGGCCCCGTTGCGCGGGGCGAGCTCACCATCCTGGGCGAGTGCACCGCTGCGCAGCTCGCGCGCCTGCAGGAGGATGATCCTGCGTTCGCTGCGTCTCTCGTGCCAATGCACGTCGCCGCCGCCACCCGCGACGAGACATTCCGCATGATGCTCGCGCGCGCTCGCTCCATCGAAGTGGAGAGCCCAGAGGACGCGCCCGTGGAGATGGAGCCGCGCACGTTCCAGACCATTGCGGAGCTGTCGGAGGGACTGTTCCCGTCGCACGCGCTCCCGGGAAAAGCAGTTGATCTGCTCGTACGCCTCTACACCACGCGAGAGCGCGAGCCCCGCGCGGGATCGTCGAAGAGCGTCGAGCCCGAGGTCCGCGTGATCACGCCGGCAGACGTGATCGATCAGCTCTCGCGCGAGACCGGGCTACCGTGGGTGCTCCTTGCGCCGGAGAAGCCGCTCGCGATCACGGAGATCCGCGAGGAGCTCGAGCTGCGCGTGATGGGACAACCGGTAGCGGTGCAAGAGGCCGCCGACCTGGTCGTGCGCATCCGCTCGGGCCTCACAGACCCAAAGCGCCCGTTCGGCGTGTACCTGTTCACGGGCCCGACCGGTACGGGCAAGACCGAGCTCGCGAAGGCGCTTGCGGAGTACCTGTACGGCGACAAGACGCGCCTTGTGCGCTTCGACATGAGCGAGCTGTCGGGGCCGGATGCCGTCGCGCGCCTGATCGGTGACGCGTGGAACCCAGAGGGTGCGTTGACATCGGCGGCCATGGCGCAGCCGTTCAGCGTGGTCCTCCTGGATGAGATCGAGAAGGCGCACCCCGCGGTGCTCAACTTGCTGCTGCAGCTGTTCGACGACGGGCGCTTGACGGACGCGGCGGGCAACACGGCGAGCTTCACCCAGTCGGTGATCGTGATGACGTCGAACCTGGGAGCGCGGCAGCGCGCGCCGGTTGGCTTTGACGCGCCCGCGGAAGGGTTGATGCACGACGTGGCCCGTGCGGTGCGCGAGTTCTTTCCGCCAGAGCTCTTCAACCGCATCGACGCGGTCGTTCCGTTTCGGCCGCTCACGCCAGAGATCGCCACCCTTGTCACGAAGAAGGAGCTCGCGAAGCTGTTCGGGCGCTCGGGCTTGATCGAGCGAAACGTGTTCGTGCAGGTGAGCCCCACCGCAGTGGAGCGAATCGCGCGGGAGGCGCTCCGGGCCGAGGACGGCGCGCGCTCGCTCAAGCGCTTCATCGAGGACCGGATCGGTTCGCTGCTAGGCGAGCAGATCGCAAAGGCACCGGGCGCAGCGATGCAGGTCTTGCGCATCGGCGAGAACGACCTTGGCCTCTCGGTGGAGAGCGAGCCGCTCGTGGAGGCGCAGCCGGTGGCGCAGGGCTACGCGCTCGAAGGGATCTGGAACAGCCCGCTCGGAGAGCTCCGGAAGCGATTGCCGGAGACGATCCTTGCGCTCGAGCGGATCGAGAAGAGCGATCGCCTGGCCCTCCTGTCCGAGCAGCTCCGCGAGCACTTGTCCGCCCACAACCGCGGACTACGCGATCACGGAGAGCCGCTCTACAACATCGAGTGGATGCGCATGACGGTCCAGGAGCTGCGTGAGCGCGTCGAAGGGCTCACCGTGATGTCGCGCGAGATGGAGCATCACGCACTGGAGGTCGCGATCGCGGCGCGTGAGACCGCGGTGTATGCCGAGCATCCATGGAAGAACAGCCCCAAGCCCACGTGGAAGGGGCGTCGCGAGCGGCAGCGGCCGGACTTTGGTGGCTCCGGCAACTGGTGGGATCTCTTCTCCGCGATCGCAGAGACGTACGTGCTGGAGCGCGCGCTCGACAAGGTGACGCGCCCGGATCAGCATGCGGTCTTCGTGGAGCTCTTGCCGTTTGGCGCGGGCCGCATGTTCATCACGGAGATGATGCAGGCGTACGCCACGGCGCGCGGCGGCCTGGACACCATCGCGTGGCTCTCCGACGACGACATCCTGGACGGCAGCGGAAAGGGCGCGCTCGAGGCCGCGCAGATCGCTGCGCCGGACTTCGCGGTGCTCAAGATCGTGGGCCTCTGCATCAAGGACTACCTGGAACTGGAGACGGGCACACACGTGTGGCGCCCCACCGTGCGCGAGCCGGAGCTCCTGCGCGTGCGCGTGTTGCCCGCGCCCCCGAACGCAACGCCACGCGAGCAAGTGCAGGCTTTTCTGGCCTCCCGCAACGATCGCCTGCTGCCCGTCGTGCGGACGATCCAGTTCGATCCGCCGCTCCCGCGCCGCCCACCGAACATGCTCGAGATGGAGGATTTCGTTCTGGGCATGCCCTACGAGGCGCGCGTCACGAACCTGGCGGACGTGTTCACGCGGCTCTGGCTCCTTCGGGTGTCGAGGATCGAGGCCAGCGCCTCCGGAGCGAGCCAGGAGCGACCAAAGTGAAGGGCTCGTTCCGCGTCCATGTCGTGGTCCACGAGGACGGCCGACGCACCGGTCGCCTGCTGCGCACGTGGGACGCCTTCTTCGATCAGCCCTCACCGTCCGCGTACGGCACGACGAACGAGGATCTCTACGCCGAGCTCGAGGCCAAGCTCGAGGTCATGCTCGTGGAGTCCAAGGACGCGCTCTCCCGCTTCCTGTGGGAGGAGGAGTTCCGCACACAGACCATCAAGGTGGACGTGCACCCCCTCTCATCCATCAAGAAGCGCGCGGTCATCGGCAAGAAGCAGATCCCGCTCATCCTCACGTATGCGTACTGCCCGCTCAAGGGCGGCGGCTTCCGCGTGATGCTGCCGCGCTTTGGTGGCTTCTTCGTGGTCGAAGAGCTGTCGCTTGCGGCGGACGTGCTGCGCCACGCGGTGAGCACGCTGCTCCTGGGCGAGAACGCCCGATGGATCTACGACTTCCGGCAGGTGGGCAGCGAGTTCGTCGCCGAGTGGTCGCCGCCGCTCCTCTCGCGCCACAAGCCCGTGAAGACCGTACCCACGGAGGAGGAAGAACATCCGGAGCTCGCGCGCGTGGCTGACGATCTGGTGGCACGTGCTTCGCGCGGCAAGCTTGCGCCCGTCGTGGGCGAGTCGTTCGTGTTCGAGTCGCTCAAGTCGTGGACGCTGGAGCCGAATGCGCCGTCGCTCCTGCTCGTGGGGGCGGCGGGCGTGGGCAAGACCGCGCTGGTGCGCCGCATCGCACAGCATCACCTGGCCGCGAAGAAGGATCTGCCCACCGGAGAGAAGCCGCGCCGCATCCACAGCACGTCGAAGGATCGCATCATTGCCGGCATGGTCTACCTGGGCATGTGGCAAGAGCGCTGCATCAAGCTCGTGAAGGAGCTCATGGATGGCGACTACCTCCACGTGAGCGCGCTTGCCGGTCTCACGGAGGCGCAGCCCGACGGCGCGTCCATCGCCGACTTCCTGGAGCCCGCCATGGGCGACATCCGGATCATTGCAGAATGCACGCAAGAGGAGCTGGAGCGGGCGCGGCGGACGCGGCCGTCGTTCGTGCAGCGCTTCACGGTGGTGCGGGTGGACGAGCCATCACCAACGGACACGCTCTCCCTTGGCCTCGCGTGGGCCAAGAAGAAGGGCCTGGACGTCCATCCCTCAGCCATGAAGCGGCTCGTGCGGCATCTGCACGCGCTCGAGCGCGGCGTCGCATTTCCGGGAAAGGCGCTGCGCTTCATCGACTGGCTTGCTGCGGGAACCCGTGGTGACAAGCCCGATGCGCCCGCACGCACGCTGTATCCGAAGGACGCATCGGAGGCGTACGCACGCTACTCGGGCGTTCCCATCTCGCTGCTCTCGGACGATGTGGACGCGGGCGCGGACGTGCTCGCGGGCATGCTGAAGGCGCGTGTGATCGGGCAGGATGCGGCGTGCGATACCTGCGGGCGCGTGCTTGCGCGCTTCAAGGCAAACCTCACGGATCCAGAGCGGCCGCTGGCCACGCTGCTCTTCGTGGGCCCCACGGGCGTGGGCAAGACGGAGCTTGCGAAGCAGCTTGCACGCACCACGTTCGGCGGCGAAGAGCGGATGATCCGCCTGGACATGAGCGAGTACATGCATGCGGGCGCCGTGATGCGCCTCGTGAGCGCTCGGCCCGGAACGCTGAGCCTGGCCTCACGCGTGCGCGAGCAGCCGCTGTCGCTGGTGCTGCTGGACGAGATCGAGAAGGCGCATCCGCAGGTCTTCGATCTGCTCCTTGGCATCCTGGGCGAAGGCCGCATGACGGACGACAACGGGCGCTTCGTGGATTTCCGCACCACGATGATCGTGATGACGTCGAATCTGGGCGTGACCGACGCGCGGCCGGTGGGCTTCGGCGCAACGGCGGGCGGAGACTTCACGGCGAAGGTGCGCGCGCACTTCAGGCCGGAGTTCTACAACCGCATCGACCACGTCCTTGGCTTCCACTCGCTCACGCCCGGTGACGTGCTTCGCATCGTGGACCTGGAGCTTGCGTCCGTGTCCACGCGTCCGGGGCTCTCGCGGCGCAACCTCCGGCTGGTCGCGAGTGCGGCGGCAAAGCTGCGGCTCGCGGAGGTCGGCTACCACCCGACGCGCGGCGCTCGGCCGCTGCGGAGGTTGATCGAGGAGAGCGTGATGACGCCCGTGGCTGCGCGCATCGCCGGAGATCCCGCGTTCCGCGACACCACCGTCCTTGTCCTTGCGACCGACGAGGCGAGCGCCCCCGGATCGCAGTTCGTCGTCCGCGTCTGAGAGAACTTCATCTGCGCAGCTTCGAAGGCGTTGGTGGCGGTGGTCTGATGGAGGATCGCTCATGGCGCGGCGGCGGTACGCTGCGCGGGGCCGGTACGCTGCGCGGCGGTGGAACGCTGATGGGCGGGAGCTTGCTGGCGCGCGGGATCTTGCTTGCGCTCGGCTGCTTGCTCGCGCTCGGCTGCTTGCTCGCGCTCGGCCTCTGGCTCTCCGTCTGCGCGTCGCGTACGGCGGGGACGGTGACCGGCGGCGGCATCGTCACCCGCGGCATGGTGCGGATAGCCTGCGTCGTGCGCAGCCAGCCCATCTGCTTCGCGCGCTCCCCCACGAACAGAGCGTCGAGCATCGCGGAGATGATCCCGGGGATCTGCGCGGCGATCGCCGGCGGCACAAGCGCGTCCAGATCGCGCGCCAGGTCCGCAGCGGTGGCATAGCGATGTTCGCGGTTTCGTTCCAGCGCCTTGGTCAGGATGTGGGCGAGGGCGTCCGGAAAACCCTGCATGAGCCGCCGCGGATCCGGGACCGGGAACGTGCGCACGGCCTTCACGGTCTCGACGTCGTCGTCGCGCTTGAAGAGCCGCCGCATGGTCACGAGCTCCCACAGCGTGGTGCCGAGCATGAAGATGTCTGCCCTGCGATCGTAGGGGAACTGCATCACCTGCTCCGGCGCAAGGTACGGCAGCTTGCCTTTCACGATCCCTTCCGCGCTCTTCGCACGGCGACCAACCGCCTTCGCGAGACCAAAGTCGAACAGCTTCACTTCGCCGTCGTAGGTGAGAAAGATGTTGCTCGGGTTGACGTCGCGATGAATCACGGCGAGCGGCGTCCCGTGCTCGTCCGTGAGCTCGTGAGCGTAGTGCAGCGCGCTGGCGACGCGCGCGCAGATCCACGCGGCCACGTCGAGCCGTAGCGACAGCTTGCGCGCGACCAGCGCTTCCCACACGTCGAACAGCGTGCGCCCGATCAGGAGCTCCATCGCGATGAAGTGCCTATCGCCCGTGACGCCGTGCTCCAGGGTGCGGCTGATGTTCGGATGCGAGAGCCGCGCAAGGAGCGTCGCTTCGTCGATGAACATCTGGACGACGTTCTCGTTGCGGGTCATCTCGTGACGGATCACCTTGATCGCCGCGACGCGCTCGACACCGTTCGCGTCCTTCGCGCGGCCCATGTAGATGGTCGCCATCCCACCGCCTGCGATCTTGGCGATGACGTCATACGGGCCGAGACGCTTGGGTCGTTCGGGCAGGCTCACGTCACCCCTGAGCGTACCACTGGGACGGACCTAGAGCTTGTTGAGGCCGTCCAGCGCCGCGACCTTGTAGGCCTCGGCGAGGGTCGGGTAGTTGAAGACCGTGTCCCGAAAATACTCGATCGACGCGCCGAGCGAGAGGACCGCCTGGCCGATGTGGATGATCTCGGCGGCGCTCTCGCCGATCGCGTGGACGCCGAGCAGCTTCCGCGTCTTCGGATCGAACAGCAGCTTGAGCAGGCCAATGTGGTCGCCCATCATCTGCGCCTTGGCGAGCTCTTCGTAGCGCGCGAGGCCCACTTCGTAGGGAATTTTAGCCTGCGTGAGCTCCTGCTCGTTCTTCCCGACGGTGGAGATCTCGGGGATTGTGTAGATGCCGTACGGAAGGTGTCCCGTCTCGAGCTTTGATGGCTGACCGAACATGTGGCAGCTCGCGAGCCGCCCCTGCTCCATGGACGTGGACGCGAGGGATGGGAACCCGATGACGTCCCCCGCTGCGTAGATGTGCGGCACGGCGGTCTGGAAGTACTCGCTCACGGCGATGCGGCCGCGAGCGTCGGTGGTGAGGCCCGCGGACTCGACGTTCAACGTGTCCGTGTTCGCTTGTCGCCCGACGGCGTAGAGGAGGGCGTCGGCGGAGACGGTCTTGCCGCTCTCGAGCGTCGCAACGACCTTCTCGCGCGCGTCGACGATGACGGACGTCACCTTCTCGCCAAGGCGGAACGTCACCCCGTGACGCCGCATGTGGTACGCGAGCGCGTCGACGAGCTCCGTGTCGATGAAGTCGAGCATCCTGGGCCGCTGGTCGATGACCGTGACCTCACCGCCGAGCGCGGTGAGCATCGAGGCATACTCCAGCCCGATCACGCCGGCCCCGACGACGATGAGATGACGCGGGATCTCCGCGACCTTGGAGATCTGATCGGAGTCGAAGACCTTCTTCCCGTCGAGCGGGATGTCGGGGTGCTGGGCGGGACGCGTGCCGCACGCGATCAGGACATGCTCGGCGTGAAGGCGGCGAACGCCATCTTTTCCAGCGCACTCGAGCGTGTGGCTGTCGACGAAGCGCGCGATGCCTGGAATCGTGTCGACGCGGTTGCGCGCGAGCTGGGCGCGCACGACCTCGAGCTCGTGCGCGAGCACCGGCCTGACCCGCTTCTCGAGATCTCCAATGCCGATGTTGTCCTTGAGTCGGTAGTCCTTGCCGTACAACGTCCGCTGCCGAAACCCCGAGAGGTAGAGCACGGCCTCGCGCAGCGTCTTCGAGGGGATGGTCCCCGTGTGGAGCGACACACCACCGACGCGATCGGGCCTATCGACCACGGCGACGCGCTTTCCGAGCTTGGCGGCGCAGATGGCGCCCTTCTGCCCCGCAGGTCCGCTCCCGATGACGACCAGGTCATAGCTATCCGCGCTCACCCCGTAGGGCGTACATCCATCGGGGCCATCGCGCCACCCTCATGCGAGCGCCGCCGGCACATGCGTCAACTATCCATCAGCTATGCGGGCTGATCAGCTCTTCGATCTTCGAGCGGGTCTCGTTGGTGAGATCGATCGGGCGACCCGTGAGCACGAACGTGCCGTCCGCTTGCTTCTTGGAGCCGTGGATCTTCACGCGAATCTTCACGTTGGGCTCGGATGAAAGGGCGCCGTCGATGCGTGAGCCCGGTGGTGCTGGCGTGGTGGAGCGCAGCGTGACCACCTCTCCCATGAGGAGCATGTAGTTGGCTTCCCCGCCCTTTTCCCAGCGCACGTGCATGGCTTCCCTTACTTCCGCTCGCGCCGGATGGCAGCGCGGGCCTCGCGGTCCGCTGTCTTTTCCTTGATGGCCGCGCGCTTGTCGTGGGACTTCCTGCCCTTCGCGACCGCGATCTCGATCTTCACGCGCCCCTTCGTGAGGTACAGGCGGAGCGGCACGAGCGTCATGCCGTCGCGCGACACGGCATCATGCAGCTTCTCGATCTCGTGCTTGTGCAGGAGCACCTTGCGGGCGCGACGCGGGTCGTGCGGGAACGCGCTCGCCTGCTCGAAGGGTGCAACATACAACTGTTTCAGGTACATCTCGCCGTGGTCGACGGAGCAGTACGCGTCCACCATCTCGACCTTGCCGTTGCGGATGGACTTCACCTCGCTGCCGACGAGCACCAGGCCGCCCTCGTAGCTGTCCTCGATCTCGTAGTCGAAGGTGGCGCGGCGGTTCTTGACCAGAACGGTCTCGCCCTTCGCGTTTGCCTTCGGCTTGCGCTCCTTGTTGTCGCCCTTGCCCGCCACCGTCAGCCTCCGTCCGCGGGCGGGAGCTCTTCGCCGTCGTACGGGAGAAGGAACGTGCCGCTCTCACCCTCGTGCGGAACGCCGAGACGACCCTCGAGCTTCTCGATGCGCTCGCGCAGCCTCTCGTTCTGCGAGATGACGGCGCGGAACATCTCGGTGACCGGGTCGGGCAGGTTCGCGTGGTCGAGCGCCGCGTCCGCACGATGGCCCACGGGCGAGATGATGCGGGCGGGGACGCCGACGACCGTGGCGTCCTTGGGAACGGGACGCACAACCACGCTGCCGGAGCCGATGCGGGCGCCGTCGCCGATCTCGATGGCGCCGAGCACGCACGCGTTGGAGCCCACGACGACGTTCTCGCCCAGGGTCGGGTGACGCTTGCCGCGCGAGAGCGAGGTGCCGCCGAGGACCACGCCCTTGTAGAGGATGCATCCGTCGCCGATCCTGGCGGTCTCGCCGATGACCACGCCCATGCCGTGGTCGATCACGACGCGACGGCCGATGGTGGCGCCAGGGTGGATCTCGATGCCCGTCACGAAGCGGTTCGCATGCGCGAGCAGCCGCGCGCGGAACGGGGAGCCGTGCGTCCAGAGCGAGTGCGCCGCGCGGTGCAGCCACAGCGCGTGCAGGCCGGGATACACGAGCGCCACTTCGAAGGGACCGCGCGCCGCGGGATCGTTCTCGCGCACCGCCGCGATGTCCTCGCGGACGAGCGAGGCAGTGGAAACCGCGCCCTTTGCGGCGCGAACAGCAGCGGAAAACAGGCCCATCGGAAGGGGGGAACCCTAGCAGACATCGACGAGGACGACATCGACAACGACGGCGACAACGACCTCGACTTCGACTGAGCAACCGGAAACATAGGTGACACTTTAGACCGGGCACATGGGTGACACTTTCATGCACTCTGCACGTGTTTGACCCATAGGTGCTGCGGTCGCCGTAGGGACGAACGCTGCCTCGATGGCGCCGAACGTCTCCGTTGCGCGGACTGGGCCTCCCGCCTGGGCGTTCAGAAACGTTCACCTCCCAGGTGTACGACGCGCAAGGAAACGCCGACAAAATCGCAAATTCACCCGAAATTGTACACCTGGTGGGTGTACTCGGTTTTTGGCGATTCACGAGACGGGTGCCAAGGGCGGCGCTTCGACTTCGACTTCGACTTTCCCCTTCCCCTCGACCTTCCCCTTCCCCTCGACCTAGACTTCCTCGCGTGTTCACCCTTCGCCCTCCCACGATGAAAAAATGGTCGCGTTCCGGAACGGAGCGCGTGGCCTCCTATCCGGTGTTTGGCGTGGAGAAGCACAAGATTCACGATGGCGAGGGCAAGCCGCGACGGGACGTGTTCACGTTTGCGTGCACGGACTGGTGCAACGTCATCGCGCGCACGGCGCAGGGCGAGATCGTGATGATCTGGCAGTACCGCTTCGGCACCGACGAGCTGTCGCTGGAGATCCCGGGCGGCGTGATCGACCCCGGGGAAGAGCCCATCGCAGCCGCCCAGCGCGAGCTGCGCGAGGAGACGGGCTACGGCGCGACCTCCTTCCGGCACCTCTCCACCGTCGCTGCAAACCCGGCCATCCAGAATAACCGCTGCCACACGTTCGTCGCCGACGCCGCCGCGCCGGAAGGAAGCACAGCGTTCGACGACCTCGAGGAGTGCGAGCTGTGCCTCGTTCCGGAGGCCGCGATCCCCGCACTGCTCGACGACGGCACGCTCTCCCACGCGCTGGTTGTCTCAGCGCTGGAAACGTATCTGCGGCGCCGCCAGACGACTTGATGCTTGTAGCACCGGGGTGCGCCGAATAGCCTGAGCCTCCATTCGTCTTCAAGGAGTTTCACCATGCGTCGTTCCGCCTTCTTCTTCGTCACCACGGCCCTCGTCATCATCGGCTGCACGGCCACGAACAATGCAGGCAGCGACGGGGGCGGCGGCGGCGGCGGGGGCGGCGGCAGCTGTACTCCGAACAACACCGACGGCGCATCTTCATGCCAGGGCGCGCCCCAGGATGTGTGCGCGGGCTCCGAGTACTGCTCCATCAACCAGTGCCGGACTGGCTGCGCCGCGACGGCCAACTGTCCCAACGGCCTGTTCTGCGATCTGTCCGCACCGAGCCAGGACGTCTTCATCAAGAAGCCCATCGGCCTCTGCCGTGCGTGCCCGGCGGCGGGAACGACGGACGCTGGTGGCGGCGGTACTGCAACATGCGACGACGTGCACGGCGCCTACACCATCAAGAGCGACCCCAGCTCCTCGATGGGCTGCGGCACCAGCTCTGGCGAGTGCACCGTCACGCAGACCGGATGCGCCGTGACGCTCGCCTGCCCGATGGGCGGCGGCACGAACACAGTCACCATCAACGCGATGGACAAGGGCACATTCATGGGCACGATGACCATCCAGGGCATGGTGGTGAACGAGAACTGCGCCGTGTCGTTCGACAACACGCTCGGCACCCTGCTGATCGATTGTCAGCTCACTGCAACCGGCGGCGCAGCCGACTGCAAGATCAACGGAACCAAGAAGTAGATCGGCTACTCGTTGCCGTCGTTGCCGTCGTTGACGTCGCTGACGTCGCTGATGTCGTCTGCCCAGCGCTCGCGGAATGCTGCTTCCGGCGTGGAGTCGCGGAGCCGCACGGCCGACTCCCGACCTTCGCCGGCCGCTGCCATGATCTCTGTGGTCTTGGCGTCGTCCGTCATGCGAGGCACGGACGCGGACCCGCGCTTGTTCTGGGCGATCACGTTGGCCATCTCGTTGCGGAGGAAGACGCGCATGTCACCCACTCCGAGCGACAGGGCCACACGGCGAAGCTCGAATTCCATCACGCCCGCGTCCGAGTAACGCTGCTCAGGGTCCTGCGCGAGCGCGCCGTTGAGCACATCGAAGAGCTCGCGCGGCAGGCGCGGGCGGAACGCCGGTTGGTCCATCGCGCCATCGCGCGCCAGCGCGATCACCTCTGCGTGGTGCGCCGGCTGCGTGAAGCGCGGACCCACGAGCATCTCGCGAAGGAGCAGGCCGAGCGAGAACACATCCGAGCGCGCGTCCGCCGGAACGCCCGACACGACCTCAGGCGCAAGGCTCACCGCGCGGTGCGCGATCATCTTCAGATTGCGAATGGACGACGCGGCGTGCCTTGCCCCGGCGAGCTCGAAGTCCGCGACCTTCACCTGTCCTTCGGGGGAGAGCAGCACCTCACGCGAAGACAGCTCGCCGTGGATGACCGACAGGCGCTGACCTCTTGCGTCCGTGGCCATCTGGGCGCCCGACAGCGCCTCTGCGATCTCCAGCGTGATGAACAGCGCCAGATCGAGCGGCAGCCTGCGGCCGTCAGCCGTGACCGCGTCCAGGAAGCGGCGGAGGGAAAGCCCAGGCACCAGCTCCGTCACCAGATACGGCTGGCACTCCTCGAACACGCCGAACTCGAAGACGGAGACGACATTTGGATGCAGAATACACGCAGACCGGCGGGCGCTGCGAAGGATGGCGCTCTCCACCACCGCGCGACCCTCGGTGGCCGTCGTGCCGAAGATCTTGATCGCGACCTTGCGTGAGACGCCGGTGCGCAGATCGTGCAGCGTGGCGCTGTGCACGAAGGACATCGTGCCCCGACCGATGAGCCCGCCGAGCTCTACTGCGCGATCCTCGCCCAGTGAAATCGAACCTGCGGGTGGTGGTGTGTAACGATTCGGGTGCTGCATGGACCTACTTCGGCCCCCGCTGCGATCATTGCAACTGGCGGACCAGACGCGGCTGCAGCCGTGCGCAGCAAATCGTGCTGCGACTCCCGAATGCGACAGACCTGGATTGGTGCACTGACTCGGTCGCGATCCAGGCGCAGATCTCGGGGGAAACAAGCCGGATCCTGCGAACATCTACTCCGGTGTGGGCGCCACAGGAGTGCTAATGATCGTTCACCTTGAACATGTGGACGAGCCCCAAGGGCGAGGACCTTGTGCGAGACGACCGACCGAAGGGAGGAAAGTCTTGAAGACGGCGGATCGGCTCCCCACGGTGCACTTTCTGGTCTGCGGCAACACCCGGCCGGAGGACTCGCCGCTCGGTCGTGGCTGCGGGCTCGTGGGCGAGCACGTCTACGTCGCGTTGAAGCAAGAGGTGACGCAAAAGCGTGCGACCGTCGACGTGTGGGTCACGAAGACCGCGTGCCTTGGACTGTGTCCGAAGCACGGCGCGACCGTCGCGGTATATCCGGCGCGGGTGTTCTACACTGAGGTGGAGGCGGGAGACGCCGAGGAGCTCTATCAAGACCATGCAAAAGCCCGCTGAGCTGACGCTCCAGGAGCTGACGGAGTTGATCTCGGAGATCGAGGCGCTCCAGGAGAAGAAGGTCATCGACCTGGCGCGGCGCCTTCATCCTGGGCTCACCCACGACGACATCAAGAACCCGCACGACTTCCCCGAGCTCAACGATCCCGACTGGCACTATGCGGACGGCGTGCTCACTGGCATCCAGACCGTGAAGATGGCGGTGCTCTCTCGCATCCGAAGCTCGCGCGACAGCAGGCCGGAGGAAACGTCGTCGTGACGAGAAAAGACAAGGCCGACAAGGGCTCGCCGTTCTTCGCGCTGAACGAGCTGAAGAACCGGATGGAGAAGGAGGCGGCGCAGAAGGAGACCGCAGGCGCGAAGAAGCCCGCATCGCCTGCGCCCAGAGGCAGTGCCGCGAAGAAGACTGGCACCGTGGCTGCCCACGACGAAGAGGTGGAGAGCTTCCATCGGATGATGATGGGCGTCGCGCCCATGCCCACGGACAAGCCCGTCCGCGCTGGCGCCGAGCCCACGAAGAACCTGCGCGCCGACGAGATCAGGGGCCGGGCTGGGGCAGAGGCGGAGGAGGCGCGCGAGCGGCTGGCCGCGCTGGCAATGGGCGACCTGAAGTTCGAGGTCACGGACGACGGCGCGCACATGGAAGGCAGGCGCGCCGACGCCCAGCCGGAGCTGCTCAGGAAGCTGCGTCGCGGCGTCCTGCCTGTGGACGTGACGCTGGACCTGCACGGGCTGCGCGCGACCGAGGCGGAGGAGTCGCTCTTCGCGTTCCTGGCGAAGGCGCGCACCGCAGGGGAGCGCGTCGCGCGTATCATCCACGGCAAGGGGCACCACTCACCCGGAAATATCGGCGTGCTTCGCGGAGAGCTGGGCGCGTGGCTTTCGCAGGGGCGCTCGAGCAGGCTGGTCGTCGCGTTTGCAACGGCGCCAGCCGACAGTGGTGCAACGCTGGTGGCGCTCGCGCGGTAGCTCGACTACCGTGATGGGTCGGATACCCCTCTCTAGAAGGGAACACGCATGGTCGAAAAGCTCCAGAAGGTCTGGCTCGATGGTGAGCTCGTCGCGTGGGATGACGCGAACGTTCACATTCTCACGCACAGCCTCCACTATGGCGTTGGCGCGTTCGAAGGCATCCGCGCCTACAAGCGCGCGGACGGCAAGACGTACGTGTTCCGCCTCAAGGAGCACATCGATCGCCTGTGGGACTCGTGCCGGCTGACGCTGCTCACACCGCGCGTGAGCAAGGAGCAGATCACCGACGCCTGCACCGAGCTCCTCCGCGTGAACAACCTGGAGGAGGGTTACCTGCGTCCCATGTTCTTCATGGGCGACGGGGCGATGGGCATCTACGCACCCGACAACCCCATTCGTGCCACCGTCATCGCATGGAAGTGGGGCGCCTACCTTGGCGAAGAGGCACTGAAGCGCGGCATCCGCGCGAAGATCAGCTCGTTCGCGCGACACCACATCAACGTGAGCCTCGCGAAGGCAAAGCTGACCGGCCAGTACGCGAACAGCGTGCTTGCAAAGCGCGAGGCGAAGTTCGGTGGATACGACGAGGCGATACTCCTCGACGTGAACGGCTTCGTCTCCGAGGGTACGGGCGAGAACATCTTCATCGTGAAGAAGGGCGTGCTCCACACGCCGGATCTCTCGAGCAGCATCCTGGAAGGCATCACGCGCGACACAGTCATGGTGATCGCTCGGGAGCTCGGCCTGGAGGTGCGTGAGTGCCGCATCACGCGCGACCAGCTCTGGCTCGCGGACGAGGTGTTCTTCACCGGCACGGCCGCGGAGGTCACGCCCGTTCGCGAGGTCGACAACCGCCCGATCGGCGACGGCGTCGTTGGCCCCATCACCAAGCGCATCCAGACACGCTTCTTCGACATCGTGCGTGGCTCGGACTCCTCGCACCCCGAATGGCTCACCAAGGTCTGAACGCACGCACGCTGCTGTGTGCGCTTCTTCTGCTCTGCATCGACAGCGCGGGGTGCGGCGATCCTCCGCCGGTCAACGCGCCCACCCGCCAGGATCCGGCGGTGAAGGCAGACCCGCCCTCGCCCGAGTTCGCCGAGAGCACGTGGGGTAAGTTCCATTCGGAGCGCTTCCAGCTCACGGTGCCGCTGCCGGATGGCAAGCACTGGAAGATCGACGATCACACGCAGCCGCAGCTGGTGGCAAAGCACGCCGGTACCAGCTCCGCCGTCACGCTCTACACGACCTTCGAGCGAGACCTCGTGAACCACAAAGCGTGCGAGGACCGCGCACGTGATGCGGGCCTGGTCCCGAAGGAGCTGCGGACGGTCGAAAGCACCGTGACCATCGGCCCCGAGGCGTTCGATTCCAGGATCTGGGTCGCGATCGAGCAGGGCAATGCATCGGCGAAGGATTCGCGGCTCACGGGCCACATCTTCCTGTTCGGCGCATACGTTCGAAAGTGCCTATTTTTCCACCTCGCGACCACCGTGCCTACGGCCCAGGACGAGCCGCGCCTTTCCGCGCGCCTGGCGTCGGCACGCGTGAGCATGGTCGCCGATCTCAAGATCGATCCGCCGCGCACGACCTTTGAATCGGACCTCCCCACGCAAGCTCCAACGCAGCCCCCGACACGGCCTGCGCCGCCGCCGGCACACTGAGGTATACTGGAAGGTCATGAGCGGGCGCGGCCAGATAAGAGGCGGCGTGCTCCTCTCGCGGCTCGCCTTCGTGCGTGAGCAAGCCGGCGAGTCGGGGCTGCGCGCTGTCGTGGGCGCGCTGACCGAGGCCGACCGCGTGCTCGTCACCGACATCGTCCTTGCGATCGGCTGGTATCCGTTCGAGACCCAGGAGCGCCTCGACGCGGCCATCGCGGAGCATCTTGGCGGCACGACGATCTACCGCGCGCTCGGCGCTCACTCCGCCACGTCCGCGTTGACCACCACGCACAAGAACTTCGTACGCGAGCACGATCCTCATGCGCTCTTGAAGCACATTGCCCAGCTGCACCGCCTCTACAAGGACACGGGACAGATGACCTACGATCGCGTGGACGACGGCACCGCGGTGCTCCGCGCGTTCGAATGCGACAGCTTCTCGCTCTCCGACTGCCTCACGAACCTGGGCTGGCACGAGCGCGCGATCGAGATGTGCGGAGGCCGCAACGTCCGCGCGACGGAGACGCGCTGCCGCACGAAGGGCGACTACATGTGCGAATACACGTGCCGCTGGGACATGGGACCCCCGTCAATCCGTCCACCCCCAGCCCGCTGACAGCAAAGGCCCTAGTTACAGAGGTTGGTGATCTTGCAGGTGCCGCCGCCTTTGCACGGGAGACCCACGCCGCCGTCGAAGCCGCACGTACGACAGGCGGGCCCGCTCTGCTGCACGCAGACGTTGTACGGCTGGGCGCAGATCGCGGGGCTGAAAGCGCAGATGCAGTCGTCGTAGGTGGCTGGGCCCCTGCCTTCGCAGGCCGAAGATGTCGGCGTGGAGACACAGAAGCCGAGCGTCTGCGAATGATCCGAGCCGTTGTTGGCGCAGAGGACGCATGGGAACGTGGCGCCTGGGCAGCCCGTGCAGTCGGCCACCTTCGTGAGGTTGCCATTGCAGGTGTACGCCAGGACCGGCGCCCCTGAGTCTTTGGGCGTGAACGCGTCGATCGTGTTGCCGCCATCGCTGGGCGAACCACCGTCCGCATTCGGCATCCCGCCGCCATCCGGCGTGTCGGCCACGGTGCCATCCAGCTCGCTGGTGGCGTCGATCGTTCCGTCGACCGTGCCGTCCTTCGCATCGCAGTTGTCACCGCAGGCGAGGCCATTGAATGATGCGGCGAGCGAGCAGGCCGCCATGAACGCGGAGAGCATCACTGTGATCGCTGCAGTGAGAGGGATCCGTCGCACGCTTCTAGCGTACCGTGCCCAGGGGAGAAGCCGCAGACAAAGCTGGAGCGTCCTCGGTCGCGGCCGGTCAGGGGTTGGGGGTGCCGCCGGGCGGACACGATGTGCCCGTACCCTTGCACTGGTTCTGGCCCGCGCACGAGTGCGCCATGGCACCACACGTGGCCTTCGTCACGCAGCCGCTCTTGCCCTTGCATTCGTTCTTGCCCATGCAGCAATCCTTCGGGGCCTGCTGCTGGTGCGCGGTTGTCCGCGGCCGTTTCACCACCCTGCCGCTCGCCGTTTCGTCCGTTGCGATCCCGAGCTCCCCCTCCGCAGGCGACGCCAGTGGCGTTCCAGTGCGCGCGTGCGCGGAAGGCGCCGCGGCGATCGGCGCCTCGATGGGCGCCGCAACCACTGGCGGCGGGTCCGTTCCACATCCCATTCCCGCCACGGCTGCAAGCATCGCGGCGCGAACCACGCATCCGACACGGGTGACATCCATGGAAGAGAGACCTCCGCGACCCGAAATCCTTGGCGCCCACGACGAAGTGACGCGGCCGCCAACACAGGTATGATCCCACAATGTCGCGCACGCGCGTAGCTGTCATCACTCTCTTCGCCGTGGCCAGCGCGATCGCCGCGGCCTGCGGGAGCTTCTCCGGCAGCGATCAGAGCGTCGGTGCCGACAGCGGAACGAACCAGGATGCAACGACGGAGGCCGGGAGCGGCCTCCACTTCTGCCAGATGCAGGACGCCGAGTACTGTACCGACTTCGACACTCCGAGCCTGCTCTACGCCCCTTTCGTGCCGTACACGACCGTCGACGCCTCACTCGCGGCAACCGACGCCGGCGCCGTTTCTCCCCCGACCGCGCTCGTGGCGGTCGCAGTTCCGTCGGTCCAGAACGCTGACCCGCTGGGCGAGGCCGTCATCGGCCTCCAGGCAGTGTCCCTCGGCACGGGGCGACAGATCGAGCTCGACATCCGCGTCCTCGATCCGAAGACCGGCGGCATTGTCGTACAGCTCTATGGCGTCCAGGCGGACGGAGGTTTGTCGAGCGGCGGTTTCGTCGTCACGGGCGTGAATGGGGGGGTCTATGCGGCGAGCTTCTATCTCGACGGCGGCGAGGTCGGCTCGCAGGGTATCGTGTCTTCCGCCCAGGACAATCCGCCGATGCACCTCAGGATCGAGCTGACCCCGGTCGACGGCGGCGCCACGTTCCTCGTGCATGCAACCATCAGCGGGAAAGCGCTCGACCAGCCCGCCCCCGTGCTCGTCCCCGGCGTGTTCACCGACATGCGGATCGCAGTGGGCGCGCAGGCGTCGCTAAATTCGCCCCCATTTCGCGTGGAACTCGACAACGTCGTCGTTCGCTGATCTCGCTGGTAAGCTCCTGCCCGCATGAGCGAGCCGCTCGATACGGACGTGGCGATCGAGACGCCCGAGCACATCGTCTTCCAGTGGAAGGTGGCGGGCCCCGGACGGCGCGCGGCTGCGTACGCGATCGACATCTTCGTCTGCTACTTCGTGGTCGCAGTCGTCGGCTTCATCGTGATCGTCGCGCTGAGCGCAGGGAGCGCGGTCACGGTCGGGGGCAGCGTGGAGGAGGTGGGGAAGGCGGGCGTCGGTATCCTCCTGGTGCTGCTCTTCCTCGCACAATGGGGCTACTTCACCGCGCTCGAGGCGACGCGCGGCGCGACCATCGGCAAGAGCGCGCTCGGCCTTCGCGTGGTCACCACCATGGGCCGCCCCATCGGCTTCTCGGCTTCCCTCCTCCGCAACCTGCTGCGCGCGGCGGACGCGCTGCCGTTCGGCTACATCGCGGGCGTCGTTGCCATGGCGCTCACGCGGCGCTTCCAGCGCATGGGTGATCTCGTGGCGGGCACCATGGTGGTCCGCACGGAGCGTGCGAGCGCGACCCGCCCGATCATACTGCGGCCGCCGCCGACGCCCGCGGAGCTGCGCGAGCTGCCTGACGACGTGCGCCTGGATCCGGAAGAGCGCGCCGCGTTCGAGCTCTTCTTGCGCCGCGATCATGCGCTGGGCGGCGCACGCCGCGACGAGCTCGCGAGCCTGCTCTCGGACATGTTGACGCGGCGCTTTGGCGTGAAGCAGATACCGCCCGCGCGCGCCATTGCGCTCATCTACGATCAGGCCGTCAACGCGGGCCGCGCGGAAGGCCCAGCCTCTTCGCGCGGGGCAGCGTCATGGCGCTAGTCTCCGCCGTCACGGAGCGCGCGTTCATCGAGCGCCGCGAGAAGGACTGGAACCAGCTCGAGGCCATCGTGCGCATCGTGGACGCGCGCGGGCTTCGCCACCTTGGACCGCTGGAGCTCCGTCAGCTGTCACCGCTCTACAGGGACGTGTGCGCGGACCTCGCGCGCGCGAAGGCGTCACACTACTCGCCGCCGCTGCTCGACTACCTCACGGGCCTGGTCGCCCACGCACATGGCGTGATGTACGGCGCACACGCGCGTGGAGGGAAGACGGCGCGCCGCGGTGAGGCCGGCCTGTTCCGCGTTCGCGATCTCTATGCAGCGTTTCCACGCGCGATCCGCAAGCGCTGGCGCTCCATGGCCATCGCCGCGGCGCTGTTCATCTTGCCGTTCGTGTTCGGCCTGGTGATGTCGTCCATCCATCCGGAGTTCGCGTTCCGCGTGGCGCCGGAGGACATGCTCAAGCCGCTGACGGAGGCCTATCAGAAGGGCTTCAACGGTCGCGGTAGCGGTGAGAACACGATGATGGCCGGGTTCTACGTGAACAACAACATCGGCATCGCGCTGCGTTGCTTCGCGCTCGGGATCTTCGGCGGCATCGGCTCGGCCTTCTACCTGGTACACAACGGGCTCGCGACGGGTGCGATCCTCGGGTACGTCGCGTCGCAGGGCGCAGGCCAGAACATCTTCACCTTTGTGGTGGGGCACTCCACGTTCGAGCTGGGCGCGATCATCATCGCAGGCGGCGGCGGCCTCTCCATGGGCTGGTCCGTCGTGTCACCGGGCGACAAGACACGCCTCGACTCGCTGCGCGCAGCCGCGGGTGAGCTCGTTGTCATCGCCACGGGCGCCACGGTGATGCTGCTCATCGCCGCGGGCATCGAAGGCTTCTGGTCCGCGTCGAGCATTCCCGAGGTGGTGAAGCGCATCGTGGGCATCCTGAACTTCCTGCTCGTGGGCAGCTACATCCTCTTCGCAGGCCGAAAGAAGGCCGTGGCGACATGAATGTGGCGGAGGCACGCGTCGCGCTACGAGAGCGCAGCCTGTGGGACGTCCTGGACGTCGCCCTCCGCTTCTTCGTGGCCAACGCGCGCGCGTACATCTGGCCGTCGCTCCTGTGCGTGGTCCCATCGGCTGCCCTCTCCACGCTTGTGGGCAGCGCCGCGGGCCCGGAGTGGGGCTGGTTCACGGCGGTGGGTCTGTCGCTCTTCGCCGCCACGCCGGTCACCGTCATGACGTCGCGCCTGGTGTTCGACGCACGCCCGAAGACGGGTGAGATCCTCGTCACCTCCATCGGCAAGAGCCTCGCGCTCCTGCCGCTCCGCATTCTCCAGCTCGTCCTCGTCGGCATGGGCATCGTGTTCTTCGTCATCCCGGGCGCGTGGCTCGCTGTCCTGTTCTTCACGGCACCAGAGATCATGATCGCGGAGAGCTCCGGCCCCATCGCAACCTTCTCGCGCGCGCAGCGCATCATCGGCGCGGCGTTCGGTGACATGGCCGTGATGTCGATCGTGGTGCTGGTCGGGCGGCTCGTGGCGGTGATTGTCCTGGACGTGTCCGCGCGCGCGCTGCTCACCGACCTGCTCCAGGTGAGCGCCCCTCCGCCGGTCTGGGAGTCCTACGGCGGCGTGATCTCGTACACCGCATTCTTCCTGGTGCTGCCGCTCGAGGCCGTCGCCCGCTTCTTCTCGTACCTCAACGTGCGTACCAAGACCGAGGGCTGGGACATCCAGGCCCGCTTCCTGGAGATCGCGCGCCGCAGCGAGGAAGGTGCGCCGTCATGAGGGCAAGCTTTGCGCTCTCCTTCATGCTGTGCGCGTTCGCCGGCGTCTTGCCCGCGCGTGAGGCATTCGCCGCGCACAAGCCGCCCGCAGCAGCGGACATCGCCGTGAAGGACGCGATGGGCAGCGGACAACATGCATTCTGCACGCATCCACCAAAGCTCCTCGACGACACGGATCAGGCGCTGTGCCCGCTCGCAAAGGAGACGGCCGGCTGTGAGGCCCTTGCGGCCGTGTGTGACAAGCAGGCGCCGCCGAAGGCCGAAGAGGCCAGGAGCGACCCGAGCACGCCGAAGATCCCGAAGGAGCTCGGCACGATCGCGATGGTGCTCACGGCATTGATCGTCCTGGCGGTGCTCGTGGGCCTGCTCTTGCCCGTGTTGCTCGCATACCTGCGCAGCCGCCGCGACGACTCGCTGCGCGACCTCACTCCTCCGCAGCCGCACGCACCGGACGCCGCGCCGCCTCCAGAGCGTGGTCCCGTCATCACGGATGCCGAGCGGCTGCTCGCGCTCGCGAACGACCTTGCTGCGCGCGGCCAATCGAAGGAGGCGCTGGGCACCTACCTGACCGCCTCCTTACGCGCCCTGGACCACCGCGGTGTGATCCGGTTCGCGCGACACCGTACGAATGGCGAGTACGTCCGCTCGTGCGCGGATGCCAAGGCGCGCACGGAGCTCTCCTCCGTGGTGCGCGAGGTGGAAGAGGTCGAGTTCGGCGGGCACGAGCCCTCGGCGGAGTCCATCTCCCACGTGCAGCGAAGCGCGACGGCCCTGGTGCGCGCGGCAATGCTGGCAGCGTCCGTCGTGATGCTCGCGCTCTTCTCTGCCGGATGCGACGCCGGCTCTCATCCGCGCACCGAGAACGATCCCGCGGGCAAGCAGCTGCTCCTGGACGTGCTGGAGCGGCAAGGCCTGCAGGCAAGCTACCTGTCGGGATCCATCGGGTCCCTGCCCATTCCGCAGGAGGACGACCTCACGCCGCTCGTGGTGCTCGACCTGTCCGTCACCAAGCTGGACGAGGACGCGCGCTCGCACCTGCTCCGGTGGGTCGGCGCGGGCGGCCTGCTCCTGGCGCTGGAGCCGCGCGCCGACATGGAGGACACGCTTGCCGTCACGTCCGCTTCGTCGAAGGAGCGCGACGTCACCGTGTTGCTGGACGATCCCTACCAGCACGAGGTGTTCACGTACCCGGCGCGCCTGAACGTTGGACGAACCCTGCACCTGCGTGACCGCGGCGCGAAGAAGGACGACAACGAGCAGCTGACGCGCGAGGTCGTCGCGACGATGGGCCTGACCGAGGACGCAGAGGACGACGACGCCTACGCGATCGAAGAGTCCCTGGGTCGCGGCGCGATCGTCACGGTCGCCACGGCGGACCTCTTCACGAACGTCGGGCTCTCGCACGGAGAGAACGCGAAGGCCGTGATGGCGCTGGTGGAGCGCGCGTTCGCCGCCACGCGTGATGGCAACCTGCGCAGCTACCACGAGCACCCCATCGTCATCGCGCGGCCGCAGTCGGGTCTCACTCCGCCGGGCAACCCGCTGTCCGCGCTCTCCCAGGCCGGGCTGGGCATGGGAATGTGGCATGCGCTCGCCGCTGCGCTGGTCCTCTTTCTTGCGGTGGGCGTGAGACAGGCGCGCCCCAGGCCCGCGCCGCCGCCTGCGCGCCGCGCCTTCGCCGAGCACGTGGAGGCCACCGGCGCTCTCTACGCAAAGGCCCGCGCGGCCAGCCACGCCCGTACGATACTTGCAAAATACACGGATGATCGCGTCCGGCAGAAGACCACGCAGAAGCTCTTTGCAGGCACCCCGGACGAGGACCCCTTCCTGCTCCTCACTGGCAAGTCTGCCGCGGAGTACAAGGATCTCGTTTCCACCGACACCGCCGACGAGATGACGGAGCTGCGCAGGATGCGTGAGCTCCGTCGCGTGCTCGCAAAGCTCTCACCTGTCCCTCACAGCCACCCCGAAAAAAAGGACCCTTCGTGACGCCTCAAGCCTTCTCGGAAACCTTCACGCGCGTGACCACGGAGATGCACAAGGCCATCATCGGCCAGGACGAGCTCGTCTTCGGGCTGCTCGTCGCGACCGTCGCGCGCGGACACGTGCTTGTCGAGGGCGCGCCCGGCCTGGGGAAGACGCTCGTGGCGCGTGCGTTGGCCGTGGTCTCCGGGCTGGCGTTCAAGCGGATCCAGTTCACGCCGGACCTCATGCCCAGCGACATCACCGGCTCATCGATCTACGACCGCCAGAGCGGCGCGTTTGCGTTCGTCCCCGGCCCCATCTTCACGCAGCTCCTGCTCGCGGACGAGATCAACCGCGCACCGGCGAAGACGCAGTCCGCGCTGCTGGAGGCCATGCAGGATCGCACGGTCACCGTGGACGGCAACACGCGCCCGCTGCCACCGGTGTTCACTGTGGTCGCCACCCAGAACCCGATCGAGAGCCAGGGCACGTATCCGCTGCCCGAGGCGCAGCTGGATCGCTTCCTCATGAAGCTCAAGGTGGACGACCCGCCGGCCGATGAAGAGGCGAAGATCGTGCGGCGCCACGCGGACGGCTTCGATCCGGGCGATCTCCGCACGCTCGCCGCCGTCACGAGCGAGCCGGAGCTGGTGGCCATGCACGCGCTCGCGCAGAAGGTCCGCATCGACGACGCGATCGTCGGCTACATCGTGGACCTGGTCCGCCGCACGCGGCACGATCGCTCGCTGGAGCTGGGCGCGTCGCCCCGCGCTTCCATCGCCATGCTCCGCTGCGGGCAGGTCGTGGCCGCGGCCGCGGGGCGCGACTTTGTCACCCCGGACGACGTGAAGTGGATGGCGAAGCCCATCCTGCGACATCGCGTGATGCTCCACCCCGACGCGGAGCTACAAGGCATCAGCGCGGACGAGCGCGTGGACGACATCCTCAAGGCGGCGCCCGTGCCGCGAATCGCCGCATAACGTGAGGTTCGTTCCCACGAAGCGGCTTGCAGGGCTCGGTTTCGTCGCGGCAGCGCTCGCGACGGTGGCCGGATACCTGCCGCAGGCGGCCACCTCGGTGTGGTTGCTGGACGGCGCGCTCGTGCTTCTTGCGCTCGTGGATCTCTTGCTCGTGCGGAAGGCGCGCCTGTCGGTGTCGCGCAACGCGCCGCAGATCTTCTCCGTGGGGCGCGCGAACGGCGTGTCGCTGGAGATCCGGAACGACAGCAACCGACGCATCCGCGGGACCATCACGGACGACCCCGTCGAGAGCGCGGAGCTTCTGGGCATGCCCGCCCCGCTTTCGCTCGGCGCCCGCGAGCACAAGACGCTGCGCTACGACGTGATGCCCACGCGCCGCGGAGCGCGTACGTTCGGCGACGTCACTGTTCGCTACGACTCACCGCTGGGCTTGATTTCCAGGCAAGAACGCCTGTCCGCGCCTGGCTCGTTCGACGTGTACCCGGACGTACATGCAGCGCGCGCACTGGACCTGCTCCGTCGTCAGGGACGGAAGGACGCAACGCTCGGCAGCCTGCGGGTGCGCGGCGGCGACACGGAGTTCGAGCGCCTCCGCCCCTACCAGCGCGGCGACGAGGTCCGCCATGTTGACTGGCGCGCCACCGCACGCCGCGACGACATGACCGTGCGGCAGTTCCAGGCGGAGAGCGATCAGAACGTCGTGTTCGCCATCGACACGGGCCGCGGCATGCGCGGGGAGTCCGCCGGCATCACGCACATCGATCGGGCGCTCAACGCGGCGCTCCTGGCCGCGGACGTGGCGCTGCGCGGCGGCGACAAGGCTGGCATGCTCGCGTTCGACGATATCCCGCGGACCTTCTTGCGCCCCACCAATGGCGCCTCCGCAGGCCGGAAGATCGCGCGCGCATCCCACGCGCTGGAGGCGGGCCTCTCCGCAACGGACTACCGCGCGGCCATGACCTTCCTGAAGACGGAGCTGCGCACGCGCTCACTGCTCGTCGTCTTCACGAACCTGCTGGAGCCGCGCGCCGCGAAGGAGCTCGCGTCGGCCATGAAGATGCTGATGCCGCGGCACTTGCCGCTGTGCATCTTGATGCAGGATCCGGAGCTCACCGCGCTGGCCTCCGGCGACGTGGAGACCCAGGGCGACCTCTACGTCCGCGCGGCCGCCGCGGAGAACCTCTCGTTCCGCGACGGCATCCTGAGGCAGCTCCGCGCGAGCGGCGTGCTCTGCCTGGACGCGCGACCGGAGGAGATGACCCCCGCGCTGGTGAACCGCTACCTGGAGGTCAAGGCGCGGCGGCTGCTCTGAGATAGGGCGCGGGCGCCCCGTGGAGGCATGGCGTGACGAACGGGAAAAATGCGCTATAGACAGCGCCGATGATGCTCCGCCGCACGGGTTTCTCCCTCGTCCTCGCCCTTGCAACTTCGTTTGCCTGGGCAAGCCAGGGATGCGGCTCGGACAGCAACGGCGCGGGCGGCACGGGCGACGGCGCAGACGCTGGCAACAACCAGGGCAACGGCGGAAGCGACGGAGGCTCTGGGACTGGCACCGACGGAGGCCCAGGCACCGACGGCGGGGCAGGCACCGACGGCGGCGTGGTCGCGTCCGGCCCTCCCCCCTCCAGTTTGCCTGTATCTTACACGCGTCCCGACGTGGGCACGCCCCTGACGCCAGCGGAGCTCGCTGCCGCGACCGATCAGCTCGTCGCGCTCATCAAGGACACGCACTACTTCGACACGGTGGAGTCGCGCGTGCATGGACTGCCCGAGAGCGATCCCGCGCACGGCTATTTCTTCGGCACATGGTGGAGCGGCGTCTCCGTGGAGAAGAAGGCCGGCGCGGTGACCTACCACCACGCGGCAGACGGCGCGGACAACAACCCGATGCGCTCGGCCCCCTATCTCGAGGGCTCCTGCTATGCGCACCTCATGTGGGGCACTGCACAGACCGCGCATCTGGTTCGAACCCTCACGCGCGGCTACACGTCCGCATCGCTCGGCATGCAGCGCAAGGCCAACGACGAGGCGATCCTTGCGCGCTCGGTCTTCCCGCCCAGCATCCTGTCCACGGACAACGGCCGCTCGGTCATGCTCGACTACTCGCTCGACCGTCCCGGCACGGACGGCAACTCGCTCTTCGTACACCTTCCGGCGAACCCGACGTTCGGCGACATCTACGTTCAGAACAACCGCTCCAAGGACGACCAGGGGCAGGTGTTCCGCTCGATCATCCAGGCGGGCGCCTGCACGCCGCGTGTGGCCCCCGCGTCGCAGGCGGAGTTCGCGCAGATGAAGACGCTCTACGCTGCATACTCGAAGCAGGTGGAGACGGACAACTGGGCCATCGCCACGATCGACCAAGGCCTCAACGTGACCATCGCGCCCGCGACCGACACGAAGTCGCACTACACGCTCATCGGAAACGTGGAGTGCCCCGGCGCGCTCATGATGCGCCTCGCCGCGGACGGCAACCCCGGCACGCTCGACTGCGGCAACGGGATCAGCAGCACGGAGTCACTCACGCGCTCGAGCCTGAAGGGCGACGCGCTCCAGATCCTGCGCACGCACCACGAGGCGGCCGTGAACTGGGCGCTCGCTACGGGTCAGAAGACCGTCGCGCTGTCCCTGCTTTCTGGCTTTGCATCGCGCGTCGAGACCGACCTCGTGGACGCACAGAAGCCCAGCCCGCCAGCGAACGTGAACCCGGACGACATCGTGACGGAGGTCCTGCACGCCGCGAACACCGGCGTTCCGCTCACCTCGCAGGAGGTGCGGTTCGTGCTCGCGCACCTTGCGACCGCGTATGCCAGCTACCGGACCCCCGCAATGGCGCCCACCTATGCCGTGTTCGACGCGGCCACGCCGGACGGGATGTACTCGTACGATGTCGGCGCGGCGGGGATGTTCTATTCGGACATCGGGCTCATCATTGGCTCATGCGCGTCGCCGTACCGGAACCCCACGGGTCGTCCCATCGTTGATTGCGCGCGCCTCCTTTCCGCGCTCCCGTGATGGACAGATTGCGTAAGCGCGACTACGGCAGCTTGAGCGCGTCCTGGCAGCTCTGCGCGTCTATCGTGCCGGTGAGCCACGAGAGCATGCACCGGTCCTGTGCGTCGCCGCGGACAATGACCGCGCCGCCCTTGTGCTCCTGTGAGTTGCGCGCCTTCTGCACCATGGTCAGGCGCTCGGGGTTCTTGCCGCCGTCCTGGACGACCGCGGCCAGGGTCTCGGGCTCCAGCCCACACACGCTGCCGTAGTCAGCCTCGTACTCGTTTGCCGTCGCGAAGAGCGGACCCGCCTTCGTGGGCTCGTCGCCACCGGCGAGGCGCAGGCCGGACGCGCCGTAGATCTTCAGGTTGCGCCCCGGCTGACCATGGCAATCCAGCGAGCCGCACCGAGCGATCATCATGTTTGCGAGCGGCTTGAACGTGGCGGGGTCGGGGAACTTGCCCACGGTCCGCCCGTTCGCGTCGGGCGCAGAGCAACCGCTGTTGCCAAGAGTGGCACATGCGAACAGAGCAACGATCAGCATGGGGAGGCCCCACCGCACGATTGATCTGATAGTTGCATAATACATGTTCATATCACAGACTCGGGGGCAGCGTGTTCGGGTCGTCTGCGAAGTAGATGTGGCCGGGCGACTCGGTCCCGGTGGGATCGTGATGGCAGCTTGCGCACGAACCGTCGCGCCCCACGTGGGAGTACATGACCTTTCCGGCGCCCATGGGTGCGCTCGGGTGGCTGATCTTGACGTGAACGGGATACGCGGGCGTGAACTCGTCGGAGTGGAGGAAGAAGTTGCCCGCGGCGTTGGTGGTGGCGTCGATGCCCTTGCTGTTCTGGTCCGGGTAGGCCACGGAGTCCTTCAAGTTGACGACCACGCCGCTCAGCGGGTCCGTCTTGCCGATCAGCGCGAACACGGTGCCCGCCAGGCTGAATGCTGACTTCGCGGGGCCGCGGCCGCCATGACACGCCAGGCACGGCTGTCCCGGACGATGCAATGGGCCCATGGGCACCTTGGGGTTCTCCGGGCCGAGCGCGGACACGAGATCGTCATGCACGGGATCGCCGCATGCGTTGCCCAGCATCATGAAGGCGCAGAGCGCAGCCAGCACCACGATGGAGAGGTTCGCTCTCAAAAGTTCACCTCCAGCGTGAAGGCGCCCAGCGCGGCGAGACGGCTCTGGATGTAGATGTCGTCCGGATACGAGGTGTAGGTCACGTACGTGTCGAGGCCGAGCCCGACCTTGTGAGGATCCCCGCTCCCGCCGACGTAGACGCGGAGGTACGTTCCACCGCTCACGCTGGTGAGCGGGCCGAGCTCGCGGTCACCGGTGCGAAGCGTGGGGAGATCCTCCACGCCCTTGGAGACGTACGCGCGCTGCCAGAAATTCACGGGTGTCTGCGCGTGAAGGCGCACGTGCGGGCCGAGCGTGATGCGCTGCCCCAGGTCGGCGAGGAAGCGGATGTCCGTGGTGGTTGCCTTGATGCCCCAGCTGTCCGTGTAGAGACGCTCGTCGATGCGTAGCGTGGCGCTCTCGAACCTGTTCGCGAAGCCCATCGAGAACGCGTAGCGATTGCGGGAGCCCGGCACGTGCTCGGACGCGCGCTCCGGCAAGCGGATCTCGTTCACGTGCTGCACGGACAGGCCCGGCTTCACGTCGACCCCTGGCCCGAACATCGGCACGAAGCGGTACGGCTTGGACGTGTCGCCGGTCTGCAGGATGGTGTCGTAGATGAACGTGAGGAGCGCGCGGCGGTTCAGGACGTAGCTGAGGCCCAGCTTGAACGTGTTCGTGTCCACGGGCCGGGAGAAGACCTCGAACGGCGTGCTGTTCTTGCCGGCGATGTCGTGGCCATAGGTGTAGCCAAGGAGGATCGAGGCGTTCTTCTCGAAGATGTCGTAGGTGCTCGCGCCGCCGATTGTGTAGGCCAGGTAGTCGGGCTCACGCGACACGGAGGCGTACACGTTGGCGCCCAGATCGCCCGGCTTGTACTCGCCTGCAAGGCCGCCGGCGTGGCGCACCTCCTCGTAGCGCGGTGAGGCCGTGGACACGATGTCTGCAGAGGCAGCGGACACCACATCCACGAGGTAGCTGCCGCTGACGCTCCAGCCGCCTGTCGGGTTGTAGACGGCGCCGTAGATGCTTGGCGTGAAGACGGTGACGCGCTCCGTGTCCGTGTATGCGCCCATCTCGGTGCCGACGCGGGCGCTGACGTTGCTCTCCTTCGGCTTCTCGTCGTCCTTCTTCTTCTCCTTCGCCGGGTCGTCGGGCTTCTTCTCCGCTTCGACGGGAGGAGGAGGAGGTTCGGCAGCAGGAGGAGGGGGTTCGGCAGCAGGAGGCTCTGGCGGTGCGACGCTCGCGCTCGGCGTGGCCTTGGGCTTCTTCTTCTTGGGTGGCGCTCCCGTGGTCTGCGCGTCCGCGCTCTGCGCGTGCGCCAGCAGGAAGCCGCTCATGGTCGCGCAGCCGAGCACGAGCCACCCGAGACGCGAAGCAACCCGGCCGACGCTCATCAGTTACAGCCGCAACCGCTCTCAGCCGAGGCGCCGCCACCGACGGCGCCTTCGTGAACCGCGCGTACGTGCGCCTCGCTCGGTCCTGCGAGATCGCCAGAGGTCATCGTCGGGTGCGCGAGGATCCCGCGCTCGTACGACGCGACATGCACGCAACCCGAGGCGAGCAGCGAGAGCGCGACGAGGAAAGCGGCGGGCACGAGGCCCGGTTCCAAAGCCTTCATGGGCCGTACAGTACCTCGCTCGTCCCCGGATCAGGCAACATCCATCCGCGGGTCATTCCTTGGGAACGTTCACCTTCTTCAGAAGGTCCGCCAGGGTTCCAAATTTCGCCTCTCGCTTCACTTGCGCGCGGTACTGCTGGAACGCGTTGCGCTCGCTGTCCTCGTTGACGGCCTTGATGGAGAGCCGCATGTCGCCGCGGCGGGGGTCGATCTCGGTGATCTTCGCCTCGATCTCCTTGCCCACCGGGTAGATCTTGCGGAGCTCCGCGCCCTTTGGTGCGCCGGTCCCGGCGCCCGTGATGAAGCCACGCGCGCTGCGGCCGGTGGCGCCCAGGACGCGGACGACCAGGCCGTTGGCCTCGATCGCGACGACCTGGACCTTCACGACCTTGTGGATCTGGACGCGCTGCGGGGTCTCGCCTGATGCCTCGCCCGTGGGCGCGGGATGCAGGCCGATCTTGTGATGCATCGGGTCCACCTGCGCGACGACGACGTCGATCGGATCGCCGACCTTCACCACTTCGCTGGGGTGGTCGATGCGCTTCATCGATAGGTCGGCCGTATGGATGAGTCCATCCACGCCCGGCTCGAGCTCGATGAACGCACCAAACGGTTGGAGGCGGGCGATCTTGCCCGTGTGCTTGCTGCCCGGCGCGTACTTCTCTGCGACGGCGCTCCACGGATCCTGGATGGTCGCGCGGTGGGAGAGCCAGAGCTTTCCCTTCTCGTCCACGCGAAGGATCTTCACCATGGTCTTGTCGCCGACCTTGAAGACATCGCGCGGGGTATCGCCGCGGTTGTGGCTCATCTCGGAGAGAGGCACCAGGCCCTCGACTCCACCGACATCCACGAACGCGCCGAACTGCACGACCGTGCGCACGGTGCCCTCGACCGTCGCGCCGATCTCGAGCTTCTTCAGCGCCTCTTCGCGGTTCTCCTTCGCGGTCTCCTCGAGCATCGACTTGCGCGAGAGCACGATGTTGTGCCCGCGCTTGCCATACTCCGTCACCGCGAACGGCATGCGATTGCCGACGAAGTGATGAAGGTCCGCGCCCAGACGAAGATCCATGTGCGAGCCCGGCACGAAGCCGCGCAGGCCGTCAACGTCGACCTCGATGCCGCCCTTGATCACGCCCGTGACGATGCCCCACACGAGCGTCTTGTCGCGGAACGCTGCCGACACGAGCGGCTTCGCGCGAGATGCGCGCTTCGGGTGGTGCGTGAGCACGACGAGACCACCACGGCCTCCGTCGTTGTGGACCACGCCGACGAACGGCGCGCCCGGCTCCAGGATGACGCGGGGCAGCTGCGGCTGGGGCTTCTCGGCCACGTCCGAGGCCTTCTCGGCGACCTCCGGTGCCTTCTCGGCGACCTCTGGTGCCTTCACCGTTGCGGCTTCGGCGGTGACCGGTCCGCCTTCGCTCGTCTGTGCAAGGCTTTCGTCGACGTTGGCCTCGGTTGCTCCTTCGGGAGCGGCCTCGGCCGGCTCCGCGAGATTGCTCTCGACGGCGCTTGCCTCGGCGGTGGTGGCGAGCGCAGCCTCATCAGCTTCGTGCTCTTCCTCTTCGGCGGGCGCCTGAGCGTCGTCCTCGTCGGTGATGAGGAGCTCGCGCAGATCGAAGATCGCCTTCGCCTTGCCGGAGAGGTCGATGAAGATCACATCGTCGTTGAACTCGAGCACCTTTCCGAACACCACGTCACCGTGGTTGAACGCAGGACGCTCGCGCTCCTCGTGGGGCCTGTTGTCCTTCTTCTTGCGATCGCCGCGATCGTGCTTTCGCTCACCACCTGCGTGATGGACCTGCGGAAGCGGCTGACCGTCGGGGCCGAGCTGGGGGGCCGGGGGCGGACCACCTTCATGTTGCCCTTCGTGGTGCTCGCCGTCCGCATGCGCGACTTCGCGACGCGGGGCGTGCTGCATCTTCGGCGTGCCGTCCTCGTTCAGGGCCGGCGTGCCGTCCTCGTTCAGGACCGCGATCATCTCGGCCGTCTTCTTCTTGCGACGACGACGACGACGCTTCTTCTTGGTGCCGTCGGGGTTCAGCGCAGCAACGCCGGGCTCGCCAGCAGCTTTCGCTTCGCCTTCGCCCTCGCCTTCTTCGCCATCCTCACCGTCATCACCGTCGTGATCACCTTCATGAGCCTCGCCTGCCGGAGCAGATGCGGTGGCCTCAGGTGCGGCGGGTGCGGGGGCTGGGGCGGCTGCGGCGTCAGGGGCCGGTGCCGGGTGAGCTGCAGCAACGACTGCAGCGGAAGGCATGGTCTTGGGAGGGCGGTCCTGGTCGGGAACGCTGGACTCCGCCTCATCCGAAGGAGAGGCAGGGGTCACGTCTGGTTGTTGCTCGGTGCTCATGGGGTTCTTCTCGCGAAGTTGTCGAAGCGGAACTCTCGAAGGAGGGGCCTCAGGCAGCAGCGCGTGGTTTGGGTGCGATCACGTCATAGGCGAGCCCGTGGGCCGCCAGGCGGTTCTGGTAGTAGAAGAGAAGGCGCGTGTCGTAAAGAAGCAGGTCGCTCCCTCGTGGAGAAAGGACCTCGTTGGTGTGGTAGCCCGCGAACGCCCTGAGCGCGTCGCGGAGCACCTCATCACCTGCTTTGTGGGCCAGACCGGGGCCAAGAACCAGCTTTCCGAGGCGCTCCTGCTCACGGAGCTGGCCAAGAAGGTTGTCAACGTGCTGTGCGAGCTCCGACCGCGGAACACGCACGTCGTCGCGGTGACGAAGAATGGCGAAGACGTCGCCCTTCGGGACGGAACGGGTCAAGCAACCAAACGCGGCGGCGGCAACGACGTGCGTTGCCAGGACCACGGTGTTCTCCTTGAAGCGCTCGCAGATGCGCTCACCTAGCTCGCGCGTGTACTCCGCGTCGCGCAGGTGGTCGCGGCAGGCGCGTCCGCTCTTGTTCATCAGGTACGACTCGGTGGGGACGACGCGACCGTTCGGGTCGAGCGAGTTGCCGTCGTCGTCGACGTTGTTGCCGAAGCAGTCGAGCGGCGGAGCGAACCGGATCACGCAGGCTGCGTCCAGGCCGAGCAGCTTCTGCATGAAGGCCGCCACGCGCCCGACGCGCGTCGACTCGTCGTCCTCGATGATGTAGCGGGCCTTGCCCTCTTCCTCGAGGAAGTCGTCGATCAGGCTCTCGGCCTCGAGCGTGAGCAGGTAGTTGATGGTCGCCGGGATGAAATAGACGGGCTGCGGGCGCCCTTCCTCCACACTGCGTCCATACGCGTCGATCGCCGTTCCCGCGAGCCCCAGCTTCAGCTTCCGCTCCACGCCGCCCGAGCGCGAGCGCGTGCCGCCCGGGAAGAACAGCGAGTGATACCCCCGCTCGATCAGCACCTGCGAGTACTGCTTCAGGACATCCTTGTAGAGTACATGCTTCAGGCGGCGGTCGACGCGGTAGGCGCCAAGGTTGTGCATGAAGTAGCTGAGCACCGGGTTCGTGAAGAGGTTCTTGCCGGCGCCATAGGTGGCAGGCGGAAGACCGGCGCGCTCGAGCGCGAAGCCGAACACCACGGAGTCCAGGTTGGAGAGGTGCGTGGGCGTGAAGACGAGCGTGCCCTTCTCCGCCAGGCGCTTGATCTGTTCGCGTGGCCCTTCGACGAGGATACGGCTGTCGAGCCCGGTCAGATCCAGCGAGTGCGGAAGGTTCTTCAGCGTGGAGCGCGGCGAGAGCATCGCGCCAAGGAGCGGGGCCATCGCCTTGGAGGCGAACTTGTAGACGCGCGGGTCGAAGTTGCCCGCGACGTCCCAGGCGTACTCCGTGGCGAGCTTCTCGACGTTCTCCAGGGCTTCCGCCTCGTTCATGCGGCCGAGCTTCTGGGCGAGGTGCCGGAAAGAGGCGTACTTCGGCCCCCCCTGCTTCTCCAGGCGGCGCATCTCGAGGTAGGCGGCCTCGCTCAGGGTGAAGATCGGGTCCTTCTGCGACCCACGGACGCGACGGACGACCTCGTCGACGATTTCGCTACGTTGCGAGTTGAACTCGAAAATCCGGGTGGTCATGCGTGCGCACGAGCATACAGCGGCCGCCCGGAAGCCCGCCGCGAAAATTGTTATGCAGGCCAGGGATCCGGCCCCCTCATCAACGCGTATGAAAAGGGACCCAGGTGAGATAAATTCCAAGGCATTCCCCATGAGCGACGACGCGGAGAAAGATGCGGTTCAGGAGCACGGCCCAGGTGGGGCACTCCTGCCGCACGAAGAATTGCTGGCGACGATTGGAGAATTCGTCCTCGTCGGTCGGCACGATCGCGTCGAGCTCGCGCACCTGGGCGTTCAGCCCAAGGAGGTCGCAGGCGCCGTTGGGTTCGTCCGGAACACCCTGGCTACCCTCGCGGCGACCGTCGAACCCGAGCCGCCTCCCCCCGCTCTGCGCGGACGGTTGATGGCGACCCTGGCCGGGAAGGCAAAGCTCAAGCGGAGCGCGTTGCTGGTCATTGACATGATCAAGGACCACCTGGAGCCCGGCAGGCCCCTCGAGGTGCCGCGCGCCCGTGACGTGGTGCCCGCGCTGTCCCGACGTCTGGACGCGGCACGCGCCGCAGGAATACCCGTCATCTACATCATCGACGAGCACGACGCCGACGATCCCGACCTGGAGGAGTGGGGCGGTCACGCCGTGAAGGGCACCGACGGCAGCGACGTGTGGCCGCCACTCGCGCCGAAGCCCGGCGACAAGATCGTGCACAAGAGCGCGTACAGCGCGTTCTTCGAGACCAAGCTCGCAGGCGTGCTCGACGAGCTCGGCGTGGAGTCGCTGGTGCTCACCGGCTGCATGACCGAGATCGGAATCATGTCCACCGCCACGGATGCGATGCAGCGTGGCTTCGACGTGAGCGTGCCCGCGGACTCGCAGGCAGGCGGCACGGCGGTGTCGGAGCAGAGCACGCTCGGCGCGCTCGGGCTCATGGCCCCGTACGGACCGGCGCGAAAGAAGCTGCTCACTTCTCTGGAGGCGCGGGCCGCCTAGGGCCCGACGCCGAAGCTGTGCCGCGGCGCCACAGGATGGCGCCGAAGATCAGGAGCGCGGTGATCGTGCAGATCGAGAACACGCCAGGCGTGCTGGGCGACACGCGCATGACGATGGCGCCAGCAAGGAGCACCGCTGCGGCCGCGAACGCCCGCCGGTCGATCATCAGGGCCGCGATGAAGAGCATGGACGCAGCGATCCACAGGTCGGTCATGAGGACGGTGGCAAGGTCGTCCAGGCCGACGACCGCGGACGCGATCCGATTGACCAGCGTGAGACCGACGAGGCCCACGACCACGCCCGCCACCTGGCGGCTGTAAGCATTTGCCAGGAGGCGCTTGCGCAGAATGATGGAAGGAACGCTCACGGTGACGAGCAGCGCGGCATCCACCTTCACAGGCAACCACAGATCGCGCAGCGTGACGTGCCCTGGGCCGAAGAAGATGGAGATGACCACGATGGTCACGCCGAACACGCCCGCGACGATGTTCCGCGACGAGAGCCCGACGCGGGGATCTTGCGCCTGTTCGATCTCGACGAGACGCGCTTGATCGCGCTTCTTCTGCTCCTCTCGTTCGCGCACGACAGCGACGCGAGCCAGCAGCGCGGGCGGCGGTGATGACAGCTCGCGAATGAGCGCCTCCGCGGTGTCCGCGTGTCCTTGCAAGAGCTCCAGCTCGGCCAGCGCTTCCACAGCCGCGCGCGCGCCGGCCATGGCCTCGCGTTGCGTCGGATGCTCGCGGAGGCTCTGCGCAAAGCCGAAGCGCGCCTCGGTGCCCAGACGGTACGCACCCGCAAGATCCGTCGGTGAGGTGTCATCCGCGTGCGTGAGCAGCTCGCGCAGCAAGGCGAGGCGTTCGCTCGCGGCAACGGAGAGCGCGAGCGCGGTGCGATCGTGCAAGAACTCGCTCAGCTTCTCTCGGAGGTCCTGGACGGACTGGAACCGATCCGCCGGGCTTCGCGCGGTCGCGCGATTCATGAGCTCTCCCAGGGCTGGAGGGATCTCTGGAGCGTAGCTCACCGGCGTGGACGCGATCGCCGCACGTCCGATCGCCATCAGATCTTCCCCATCGTGACGGTGGGACCCCGTGAGCATGTGGTGCAGCGTGGCACCGAGCAAGTACACGTCGGTGCGTTCATCGATGGCTCCACCCGTGAACATCTCCGGCGCCATGTACGCCGGCGTGCCGAAGAGCCCGGGCCGCGCAGCCTCGGCCTTGCGAACGGCGATGCCCCAGTCGAGCAAGTAGACCTCGCCGTACGAGCCGACCATCACGTTCTCTGGCTTGATGTCGCGGTGGATGATGCCGCGCGCGTGCGAGAACTCCACGGTGCGGCAGATCTGGATCACGAGCTCCAGCTTGGCGGCGAGGAGGTCCTGCTTCGCTGTGATGCGCTCTGCCCATATGGCGTGGGACGGCTCCTCGATGAGCGACAGGAGATCCGTGCCCTCTACACGCTTCATCACCAGCAGGGGTCGCCCGTTGTCGTCTGCGCCGAACGCGTGCACCGGGATGACGCCGGGGTGCTCCAGGTGGCCCGTGATTCGAGCCTCGCGCGCGAGGGCCATGCCGGCTGCCAGATCGGCCTCGCTCTTCAGCGTCTTCACGGCCACGTCGCGATCGAGTGAGTGCTGGCGCGCGAGATGAACGCGGCCCATGCCACCTTCGCCGAGCGTTGCGGTCACCGCGAGGTCGGGCGTGCTGGGGCCGCCCACGGCGGGCCTCGAAAGCAAGCTCTTCTCCGTGATCAGGATGCGCGGCAGCGCGGCAAGCGTGTTCTGCGCGCCGAGATCGTCGATGTCCCCACGGATGGTGGAGGCCGGATTCAGGCGGAGCGTGCCGGTGGGCGCGGATGCGCCAAGCGCGCCCAACGCGCCAGACGCCACCGTGCGAGCGTTGCCGAGCGCTGCGATGCGATCCGCAAGTGCCGCCTCTTCGTCCCTGGTGCTCACGCGCTCACGTTATCAAGGCTTCCGCTGCGGCAGGCCCTGGAAGTAGTAGCCCTTGCCGAAGGGCGGATATTCGTACGTCCCGTACTTCCAGTCCCAGTCTCCGCCGAACGGCGCGACCATCTCGCGCAGCTCGGCCTCCGACCAGACGCGCAGCGTGGATACCAGGCCGTCCCACATGGAGATCCCCAGGGCCGCGGGCGTGAGCCAGGTGAGCGCGGCCTTCGCCAGGTTGTCGCGTGGTGACAGGATTGGATTCAGGAGGAGCGCGGGCAGCCCGGCGAGCGCGAAGTTGGCGAACATGAGCGGGTTGCGCTCGAACCCCTCGGCAACGAAGACGCCCCGCGAGCCACGCACGGCGTCGTGAAGCACGCCGGTGGCGAGCTCGCGCGGAAAGTGGTGGAGCACATTGATGATGCTGCGCGCGCGGCCTTCGCCCAGCTCCGCGGGCACGCGGGTCGCATCCACGGGCGCGGCCTCGAAGGCGATCGTGCCGGGCATCTCTGCGCGCGCGAGCTCCCAGGCCTCTGCGCGCGGATGCAGGTCCGTGAGCGTGAAACGTGGCGGCGTCTTCCCTTGTCGGGCGATCGCCCGCGCGAGGATCGTCGCCGGACCGCCTGCACCCGAGCCGATCTCGAGCACCTCCGTGGTGCCTGCCGATTCCAGGAAGGCCTGGAACGGCGCGACCAGGTTGTCGAGCAAGCGACCCCAGGACAGCGTGCGGCTCAGCGACTCCACCACGGTGTCGCGCACGGAGCGAGGCATCCATGAGAGGTCGTTGAACTCGAAGAGCTGCCGGCGCCGTAAGGCCATGGGGCAATATCTAACGCGAAAGGCCTAGCGCGAAAGGCCTAGCGCGAAGGTCTAGCGCGAAAGGCGCTTCCGACGCGCGTGCGGCGCACGTGGTATGTTGGAGATCATGGCAGGGCCGCGTTGCACGACCTGTAGCGCAGGCCTGACGGTCACGGAGCTCCGCGGCACGGAGTGCCCGTACTGTCGTACCGCGTTTCCGGAGGACCTGGGCGCGATCGAGCCGCCGCATGGCGCGCCGCCGCCTCCCAAGGGTCCGCCAGGGCAGTACGCGCCGCCCATCTATCCAACGCCGTATGCCGCCTTCAACGTGACGTCGCTGGCGCCGCCGTCGTCCTCGTCCGGCGCGGAGCGCGGAGGCCTGGTGCTGGTGCTCGCGGCGCTCTTCGCAGCGCTCCTGGCGATCGGCACGGGCGCCTACTTCCTGATCCGATGAGCCTGTGAGGACGTGCCCGCGCGCTGCTCGAGAAGCGTGCCGCGGCCGTCAAGAAGCTGCTCGACGCCTGACGTTCGCAAGGGACTGTAAGGTTCGCCTTCGAGCCGCGTTCTTTGGGGGTCATGCGAACCTCCCTCCTTCTCACATCGGTCTTCGTTCTCCTCAGCTCGTCGTTGACGACAGGCTGCGGCGCAAGCTCTCCTGCCTCGGCGCCGTCTGCCCCACACGCGTCGTTCTCGTCGGCTTCGCAGGCCCCGGGCATGCCTCGGTCTGCGCCATCGATGTCGGACGAGATGCAGATCTCGCAGGCCCCGACGCCGCCCGCACCCGACATGCCCGCACCCGCGGCTCCCGCGGCTCCCGCGGCTCCCGCGCAGCCGGCGCACCCCGCCGCCAAGGACGCCGCCGCCACACACGCGAGCAAGGGCAAGGAGAACGCACCCGAGGTCGCGCAGTCGCTCGGCATCATCTACACCGGCACCGTCGGCATCCGCGCAAAGCGCGAGGAGTTCCCGAAGACGATCGACCGCGTCGTCGATCTCGCGGAGTCACTCGGTGGCGCGATCACCGGCCGCACGGACCAGAGCGTCACCGTGCGCGTGCCGTCGCAGGCTTTCCGCAAGGCGATGAGCGGCATGGAAGACGTCGGCGTGGTCGAGAACCGCAACGTGTCGGCGCAGGACGTGAGCGAGGAGATGCACGACCTTGAGGTGCGCCTCCAGAACATGCGCGCCACGCGCAAGCGCCTGGAGGAGTTCCTCGCGAAGGCCACCAACATCGCCGACACACTCACGGTGGAGCGCGAGCTCGAGCGCGTGGCCGTGGACATCGATCACATCGAGGGGCGCCTCACGTTCCTGAAGGTGCACACCGCGTTCTCACACATCACGGTCAACCTGCTGGAGCGGCCCAAGGAGATCCTGCCCGTCGTGGAGGTGAAGCCGCCGCCCCCACCGCCGCCGCCGACCCCGCCGCGAAAGCTCGTGGAGGTCCCCGCGCCCTGGTTCGACAACATCGGCATCGACCCGCTCCTCAAGGTTCACTGAAAGAAAACCATGCATACTACACATATTCTCTCTGCCCTTTTCCTTGGTATCTCGCTCCTTGCCTCCGCGTGCACGCCCGCCGCGAAGCTCGATGCGCCGCCCGGCTTCGCGACACTGAAGTCCCAGGGTGGCTACGACTACCGCGCGGTGAACGCCCACGGCGTGGTGGTCGCGGCGCGGACGGAGCCGAACGAGCTGCACGGCAACACCACGTTCTGGGCAGACTCCCTGGAGGAGAAGCTCACGCGTGCGGGCTACGCAAAGGAGTCCGCGACGGACGTGGACACGCGCGTAGGCAAGGCGAAGATGCAGAAGTATGCGGCGACGCGGGATGGGCGGGACATGACCTACTGGCTGCTCGTCGTGAGCAACGAGAAGAGCGTGGTCGTCGTGGAAGCGGGCGGGGACAAGGAGACGTTCGACAAGGCGTCGAAAGAGGTCGAGAGCACGATGAAGAGCGTCGCGGTGAACTGAGGACATCGACCTCGACCTCGACCTCGACCTCGACCTCGACCCGGACCTCGACCTCGACCTCGACCTCGACCTCGACCTTGACCTCGACCTCGACCTCGGTTGGGGGTGACGGTGGGTTGACTCGGCGGGCCCGGTTTCGTGTCAGCTGGCTGACGTCCAAGCGATCTCGACGCCGAATTTACGATGCGTCGTGCGTGGGGCCTGGGCGGCCCGGGGCTTGCGTGGACGCAGTGCATGCAGTCCGAACGCCGCCCCTTTCAGCACCGTGATCCCCAGGCCGCCTTCTGTGAGCTCGAGACTGAAGCCCGTGGCTACCTTGCCAAGGCTGGCTCGCTCCAGTTCATCGCGGAGCTCTGGGATGTGCTCCAGAAGATGCCGCTCTCCTGGTGGGATGCCGACTTCACCCGCAAGATGTGGACGCCTCGTTCGCGCATGCGCTGGTTCACGGAGCGCGCCGACATTCGCCAGCGCGTCACGACCGCGCTCACCGGGCTGCCGCCCAACACGGCCATGAAGCGCGACCCGCATTTCCAGTCGGAGCTCATCGACTCCGTCATCGACGACGGCGACATCAATGCGGACAAGTTCGAGTCTGCCTTTGACGCGTGCGAGATGGTCGTCTACGGCCCGGCGCGCGAGTTCTGGTCCGCATTCCGCGAGCGCATGCCGTGGGAAGAGGATGCACCGTCGCACAAGAAGCTGGTGTCGTGGAGCCTTCGTCAGCTCCTGTCCGAGCGCAGCACGCTGCTCGGCATGAGCCGCAAGCCGATCCTCACGGCGTGGGACGTTCGTTCGTCGATCGACTCGCGTGTGTGGCAGTCACGGATGCCGCTCGAGATCCGCGTGGCCGTGGACGAGGCGCGTCTCCGCCACGAGAAGGCGCGACCTCGCGACCCGTTCCACGCGCGCCACGAGCTCTCCATCTGCGTGCCCGAGCAGATCGCCGAACACATCCCGCTCGCGGAGATCGCCCCGGTCTTCTTCGCCGCGGAGAAGAGCATGGGCCTGCTGCCGATCGAGGAGGACCTTGGGCGCCACGCCGCGCTCGCGCACAACGACTTCGAGATCGAACGCGCGCCGAAGGAGAGCACCATGGTCCCGGCGATGCACCTGCCGCGCCTCTCGCTCGACCGGCTCACGGGGACCTGAGTAGCATTCAGCCCGCCAGCGCGTCCTTCACGGTGACCACGACCATGTCCGCGAGCTTCTCGTAGAGCTCCGCGCCCTCGGTGGCGGTCGCCTCGGCCGGCGCGCCGGTGTACGCGCGGTCCATGCCGATCTCCGCGAACGTGGCCTTTCCAGCCGCGATGCCCGCAGACAAGCTCAGATCGAGCGCCGCGAGTTCCTTGTATTCTGCACGTACTTGCAACGGGTCCGCGGCGAGCACCAGCGACGTCTCGTAGCGCCCGGCGTGGCAGGCGCCGCTCTTGAACTCCGCGGACAGCGTCCGTCCGAAGCGACGCTCCAGCGGACATGCGACCGACGCGCGCCCCTTCTCGAACGAAGCGATGGCAGCGCGGACCGCGGCGTCGTGCGCGGGCTCCAGATGATTGTTCACGATGCACACGTGCGAGACACCATCCGCAAGCAAGCGCGCGACGATGTCCGCCAGGAACGCCGTGAGCACTGCGGCGCGCACGCCAATGGCGCCCGCGAACCCTGCTGCGTAGTCCGTCACGCCGAACGGCACCGTGGCCGCGATGAGGACCTTCGTGCCATCCTTTGCGAGCGCGTCCGCGGCGCGCGTGCATGCGGCCTCGCTGATGATCGCGTCCGTGGCGAGCGGCAGGTGCGGTCCGTGCGGCTCCACGCTGCCTACGGGCAGGAGCACGCAGGTGTTGCCGCCGTCGAGCCATGCGAAAAACTCGGGGGACGTGAGCTCGGAGAGGTGTCGCGCCATCGGCGACTTTCTTAGCGCATTCATGCTCAGAATCCGAGGTCGTGCGGATCCTTCGTGGGCGCTGTGGTGGGCTGCGTGGTGGGCGCGGAGGACGGCGCTCCGCCCGCGGTTGCCTGTGCGCTCGCCTTCGGACGACCGCTCACGGTCGCTGTCGGAACCAGGTTTCGTCGCGGGTCCACCGGGCTGCCAGCGCCCGCGGCGACGAGCGCGTGCGTCGCGGAGGGGATGGCGCTAGGTGACGTCATCACGGTGGCCGCGCTCCCAGGCGTGGTGCTGGTGCCGACCGCCGCTGACGCGATCGTGAGCCTTGCGCTCGGAGAAGGTGCAGCCGACGGCGTGGGATCGCTTGTCGCCCCGCCGTGTCCCCGCGCGATGGCGACGGCCACGCCGACCCCGACCAGCATGAAGACCAGCCCGACCACCATGACGAGCACCACGTTCGACTTCCTGGGCACGCCTGCGGCGGTGGTGTCGAGCTCGATCAGCGTCGATGCGTTGGCTGCGACCATCGTCACAGGATCCGCGTTCGCGTGATCCGGCACGGACATGATGGTGGCGTGTGCCGCGCCGCCACCGAGCAGCGCGGGTGTGAGCGCATCGATCAGCTCCTTCGCAGTCTGGAACCGACCCGCGGGATCGCGCGAGGTGGCCTTCGCGAACCACGCGTCGAAGCCAGGCGGAACGGCGGCGACGTGTGACGGAATGGGCGGCGGCGCGACCATGATCTTCATCAGCAGGTCGCCCAGCGCTTCGCTCTCGAAGGGCAGCTCTCCCGTGAGGCACTGGTAGGTGATGACGGCGATGGACCAGAGATCGCTGCGCGCGTCGATGGCCCGCGTGCCCTGCGCCTGCTCCGGGCTCATGTAGTAAGGCGTGCCGAGCATGGCGCCCGTCTTGGTGGTGCTGCCCACGTCGAAGGTGATGTTCTTGGCGATGCCAAAGTCGAGGATCTTGGCGATCTCGCGGTCGTCGTCCTTCACCAGGAAGATGTTCTCCGGCTTGATATCGCGGTGAACGATTCCCAGCGCGTGCGCCTTCGAGAGCGCGCGGCACACCTGTCCGAGGATGGCGACGATCTCTTCTGGCGTGAGCCGCAGGCCCTGGTCCTGCCGCTGCGCGATGCGATGGGCCAGATCCTCGCCGACCAGGAGCTCCATGACGATGAACGGGATGCCCTCCCACATCGAGTGATCGATGATCTGCACGACGTGCGGGCTACGCAGCGCGGCGGCGGCCTTGGCTTCGCGCTCGAAGCGGGCCTGCATCTCCGGCAGCTGCGCGTACTCGCCCTCGATGAACTTGATCGCGCACGGCGCGTCGAGGCCGAGCTGTGTGGCATGCCACACGGAGCCCATGCCCCCTTGACCGAGCTTGTGGTTCAGGCGAAACCGCCCTGCAACGACTACGTTCTCACCGGGTGTCGGCATCGTTCCGCGGCTCAGCGATCCAGAGACTTCATCCGTATGCGAGCATACCGCCATGCCCGTGATCCGCCTAGAGACCGTCATCGGAGCACCACGACAGAGGTGCTTCGACCTTGCCCGCAGCGTCAGCGCGCACCTCGGATCCACGGCAGACACGGGCGAGCGGGTCGTTTCAGGCCGCACGTCCGGGCTCATCGAGCTGGGGGAGGAGATCACGTGGGAGGCGCGGCACCTGGGCATTCGCCAGCGGCTCACGGCGCGCATCACCAAGCTGGAGCCACCCGCGCGCTTCGTGGATGAGATGGTGAAGGGAGCGTTCGCCGAGTTCCAGCACACGCACGAGTTCGAGGAACTGAGCGACGGCCAGACGCTCATGCGCGACGTGTTCGCCTATCGGTCGCCGCTGGGCCCGCTGGGAAAGATCGCGGACGCGCTCTTCCTTGCGAGGTACATGAGGAGGTTCCTGGAGAAGCGGGCCGACTTCCTGAAGAAGCAGGCGGAGCAGACGACGGTGTGAACTACGGCGCGGAGGGCGAACGGATCCGGGGTGGCGGACCTACTCCATCGCCTTTCGCAGCTTTGCAATCTCTGCGGGCAGCGCGCGGATTTTCAGGTGTGTTCCCGCCTCGTCGTAGGTCTCCGAGAGGACCCGGGAGTTCTCGTACACCGCACCAAGCATGGATTGCTTGGCGTACGGGATGACGAGCTCGTCGTCCGTCATCGTGGACTCGAAGTGGTCGACGATGAGCTGACGGAGGCGCGTGACGTCCGCCGGGTCGAGCGCCGAGAGGACGATCGCGTCTGGGTGCTTGCGCAAGAGCGACGCGCGCTCGTCCGCGGAGAGGCGGTCGACCTTGTTGAGCAGCAGCTTGCTCGGCACCGTGTCCGCGCCGATCTCGCGGAGAACCTCGCGCGTGACAGCGAGCTCGGCCTCGTGCGTGGGGTCCGACGCGTCCACCACATAGAGGAGGAGGGACGCCTCGAGCGCCTCGTCGAGCGTGGACCGAAAGGAGGCCACGAGATCGTGCGGGAGCTTCTGGATGAAGCCAACGGTGTCGCTCACCAGGATGCGCGGCTTCGTCTCTGGTGAGAGCGCGCGCACCGTGGTGTCGAGCGTGGCAAAGAGCTTGTCCGCCACGAGCACGTCGCTGCCCGTCAGCCCGCGCATCAGGCTTGATTTCCCGGCGTTCGTGTACCCCACCAGCGCGACGCGCAGCTGATCACGACGCGCGTAGCGCCGGTTGTCCTGCTGCTTCTGGATCGCCTCGAGCTCCTCCTTCAGCTCCGCGATGCGGTCACGAACCTTCCGACGATCGAGCTCGATCGCCGCCTCGCCCGCGCCCCGTCCGCGCTGCCGCTCCTTGCCCCCAGGCGACTCGCGCATCCGCGGCGCCACGTACGTGAGCCGAGCAATCTCCACCTGCAGCCGAGCCTCCCGACTCCGAGCATGCCGATGAAAAATATCGACGATGACGCCAGTCCGATCGAGCACCTGAGCGCCAGTAGCCTTCTCCAGATTCCGCGCCTGACTGGGCGATATCTCCTGGTCGACGACCACGACTGTCGCCTTGCCGCTGTTCCCCCCGTCGCGGTCGTCATCGTTGTCGCCGTCGTCGTCGTTGTCGAAGTCGCCGTCGTTGTCGACGTCCTTGTCGACGTCGTCGTCGTCGCCGTCCTCTCCCGCCGCCTCCGCCTTCCACTTCGCCCGCGCCTTGGTCTTCACTTCCTTCGCGCCGGTGGACACGAGCCCATCCCCACCCGTGTATTCTGCAAGTTCCTTCAGCTTGCCCTCGCCGATCACCGCAGCAGCCGCAAGCCCGTCGCGCCGCTGGGTCACAACGCCGACCACGTCGTAGCCCAGCGTGGTCACAAGGCGCCCGAGCTCCGCGATGTCGGCCCGATGCTGTACGTCGTCCACGCCGGGAAGCTGGACGGAGACCAGCACGGCCAGAGGGCGTGCTGCTGCCGGATCGGACGTCATGGGCTGTCCAAGTAGCACGACATCACAGGAAACGAACGCCTCAGAGGCCCAGCTTTGCCGCCATCTCCTCCACCGCGCGCTTCGCCTCGGCCAGGCCGACGCTGTGCTTCACCTGATAGAGCTTCATCGCGCTCATCCGGTCAGACGCGATGATGAGCCGCTCGATCTCGTCGGGCGGCGGCCGGACGTCCTGGAACGCCATGTTCAGATGCCTGAAGAGGAAGTCCACCTTGCGATTGAGGAGGCCGACGTCCTGCGTGAGCGCATTCAGCCGCTTGTGAAGCTCATGATCATCCATGCCGCGACGATACCCGCAAAATGGGCCGATAAATGCTACTTTTCGCGAAGGGAGTGAAGCCTTGAACACGCAGGCGAGACCGAAGGGCGAGCATCTTGTGCAAGGCGTGCGACCGAAGGGAGTGACGCCTTGAAATTCGAGCAGCTCGATCGCCGCATGCGGGTCTACGAGACCGCGCACGACCACTGCGTGCTCCCCGGCATGCACATGGTGGCGCGCATCGACGGGCGCTCGTTCTCGCAGCTCACGCGCGAGACGATGGCCCTCACCGAGCCGTACGACCTTCGCATGCGCGACTGTATGGTGAAGACGCTCGAGCACCTCTGCACGTCCGCGGGCTTCTCCGTGCTCTTCGGTTACACGCAGAGTGATGAGCTGAACCTGCTCCTCCGCCGCGAGGAGAACCTGTTCGGACGCAAGCTGCGCAAGCTCGTCTCCGTGCTCGCGGGCGAGGCCAGCGCGAAGTTCTCGCTGGAGCTCGGGAAGCTCGGCGCGTTCGACGCGCGCATCTCGCAGCTCCCCGGCGTGGACGATGTGGTGGACTACTTTCGCTGGCGCTCCGAGGACGCGCATCGCAACGCGCTGAACGGGCACTCTTACTGGCTCCTGCGCAAGCAGGGGCTGTCCGACCACGCCGCCACCGAGAAGCTCTCGGGCGTCTCGGTCGCCGACCGCAACGAGCTGCTTTTCCAGGCGGGCCTCAACTTCAACGACCTGCCGGCGTGGGAGCGCGGCGGCATCGCCGTGCAGTGGCGCGACGAGCCGCACCAGGGCAAGAACCCGAAGACGGGCGAGACCGTCACGAGCACGCGCAGGGTCCCGTTCGTGAACTACGAGCTGCCCATGAAGAGCGAGTTCGACGCGCTGGTCCGCGACATCGCCGAGAAGCAGTAGCGCGCTCGGATCAGCGGTGGCGCGGCTCCAGCGTGGCCAGCAACGTCGCGGGTGGATGCACGGCGAAGCCCAGACCCTGCGGATAGTCCTTCAGGTTGCCGGTGATGATCGCGTCCGCCTTTCCTGCGAGCGCGACCTCCACGAAGATGCGATCGTCCTCGTCGGACATTGCACCGGCCCATGCCGTCGCGTCCAAGAGCTCCTCGCCGTGCAGAACGATCCTGCCGAGGAGGGCTGCGGTCCGCGCGAGGTCGATCTTCTTGAACTTGGGGCGCGCGAGCACGGTCCGGTACTCCGCGAGGATGCGCGCGTCGTAGAGCACGTGCGTGCCATGTGCCCAGATGGCATCGAGCGCAAGGTCCGGCACGCTGCCCGCCTTCCACAGGGCGGAGATGAGCACGTTGGTGTCCAGGACGACGCGCACGCGCGGCTCAGGAAAAGCCGGGCAACGGTGGCAGCGGCGGCGTGGAAGGTGATGGCGGCGTGGAAGGTGATGGCGGCGCCGGCGGTGCGGAGGCCCGCGTCGACTGCTTCTTCGCCTTCTCCCCCGCTCGCTTCTGCGAGAGGTAGTTGTCCCAGTTGCCCGCGTACCGCGTGAGCTTGCCCTCGCCCTCGAAGGCCAGGACCGAGGTGACGACGCGGTCGAGGAAGAAGCGATCGTGGCTGACGCAGAGGACGCAGCCGGGCCAGCTCTCGATCAGATCAGCGACGGAGGCGAGCGTTGCAATGTCGAGATCGTTCGTGGGCTCGTCCAGGAGCAGGACGTTCGCGCCCGTCTTCAGCGCGAGCGCAAGGGCCACGCGGGCGCGCTCCCCACCGGAGAGCGCGGACACCTTTCGCCGTAGAGCCGCGCCCTCGAAGAGGAACAGCTCCAGGTACGCGCGCATCTGCATCTCGCGGTCGCCGATCATCACCATGCCGGCGCCGGTCTTGTCGGAGTGCTCGCGCTCGGTGACGTTGTCGAGCACGGTCCAGTCATCCTTGAGCGTGGTGCGCGCCTGATCGAAGTACGCAAATTTGGTCTTCTCCCCGCGTACCACCTTGCCGGACGTGGGCGCGAGCTCCGCCGTGACCAGCTTGAGGAGCGTGGTCTTCCCCGCCCCGTTCGGACCGACGATGCCGACACGATCGCCCTTCACGAGCCGCATCGTGAAGTCGTTGATGAGGCGACGGCCGCCAAGGTCCAGGGAGACGTCGAGCATCTCCAGGATCGTCCCTCCAAGACGCGAGGAGCCGGCCTCGAGCCCCGTGAGCTCGACCTCGCCACGCGCGCGCGGTCCCTCGATGGCGATCGCCGTCTCTGCGCGCTGGATGCGGGATTTCTGCTTCGTGGAGCGCGCCTTCGGCTGACGCCGCAGCCAGTCGATCTCCTTGCGAAGGAAGTTCTGACGATTGGACTCCGCGCGCTCGGCGTGGGCATAACGCTCCGCCTTCTGCACCAGGAAGTCCTCGAACATGGAGGCCTGATCGGTGCGCTTGGTGTACTCGGTGAGGCGCCCGTCCTCCAGGTCGAAGACGCGCGTGGCGACGTTGTCCATCAGGTAGCGATCGTGCGTGACCAGGAGCACGGCGCCCGGGAACTCGTTCACCAGGTACTCCTCGAGCCAGATGATGGTGTCGGCGTCGAGATGGTTCGTGGGCTCGTCGAAGATGGCCAGGTCGGGCTTCGCGATCAGGATGCGCGCCAGGGCAACCCGGCGCTTCTCGCCGCCGCTCATGGTCCCGACGGGCCGCTCGACATGCTGGACGCCCAGGTGGAGGAGAACCTCGTCTACCTCGTGATCGCGCGACCACCCACCGAGCCGCTCCACGTCCTCCGCGAGTGACGCCTGCTCGTGCAGCACCTCCTCGCTGGTCTCGCCGCCCTCGATGCGCGCAGAGACCGCGTCGTATCGCTCCTTTGCGCCGTGCCAGAGCGCGAGGCCCTCGCGGGCGATCTCTCGCGGCGTCCGCTCCGGATCGAGCACGGGCTCCTGCGGCAGATAGAGGATGGTCGCATCGCGTCGGCGGTCGATGGTGCCACCATCCAGCGGCTCGAGACCCGCGAGCACGCGAAGCAGCGTCGACTTTCCAGTGCCATTGGGCCCGAGCAGCGCGACCTTCTCTCCACGGCGGATCGTGAACGTCGCCTGGTCGAAGAGTGGCCGCAGGCCGTAGGCCTTGGAGACGCCGTGAGCGGTGAGGACGGGCATGTGCGGGGACCCACTAGCAGCAAAGCGACCCCAACATCGACAACGACTTCGACCTCGACCTCGACCTCGACCTCGACCTCGACCTCGACCTCGACCTCGACCTCGACCTCGACCTCGACCTCGACTCAGCCCTCCGCCTTCAGCGCCTTCTTGTCGACCTTGCCGCGATCGTTCTTCGGCAGGTCCTCTACGAACTGCACGATGCGGGGATACTTGTACTTTGCAAGCTTCGTCTGGACGAAGACCTGCAGCTCCTCGGCCAGCTTGGTGTCGTCGGTGGAGGCGCCCTTGGCCTTGACGACGAACGCCTTCGTCTTCACCAGGCCGTCGTGCGCGACGCCGATGACGGCGGCGATCGATACCGCGGGGTGCCGCATCAGGCACTCCTCCACCTCGACGGGGGCGACCCACTGACCGCCGACCTTGAGGAGGTCGTCGGCTCTGCCTGCAAAGTACAGGTATCCGTCGTCGTCCATCCTGAACAGGTCGCCCGTGCGGCACCAGTGGCCGTGGAACGTCTTCCAGCTCTTGTCGCGATCGGCGTAGTAGCCGTGGCTCACGCTGTCGCCCTTCACCCAGAGCACGCCGATCTCGCCTGGCGCACACGGGGTGGCGCCCGCGCCTTCCGCGTCCTCGGGCAGCACGCGCAGCTCGTAGCCGGCCACCGCTTTGCCCAGGCTCCCGGGCTTGATGTCGCCCGGCCTGTTCGATGCGTAGATGTGGAACATCTCTGCGGAGCCGATGCCGTCGTAGACGTCGGACGAGAAGCGCGCCTGCCATTTGCGGAGCAGCGGCTCCGGCAGCGCCTCGCCCGCGGACATGGAGAAGCGCACGGCGTCGAAATCGAGCCGTTTCTTGCCTGCGGCAGCGAGCTCGTCGTCGTGGTCGAGGAGCTTGCCCAGCATGGTGGGCACGTTCGTCACGACCGTGGCGCGGTACGTCTCGATGGCCCACGCGAGTGACTCCGGCGATGGCTTCTCGGAGAAGAGACCAGTCGTCGCGCCGACCGCGAACGGGAAGAAGAGGTTCGTACCCGTCGCGTAGCCGAAGAACAGGCGCGGCACGCTCACCGTCATGTCGCCTTCGCGATACCCCACGGTCGCCTTCGCGTAGACCTCCGTGTTCCAGATGAAGTCGCGGTGCGAGTGCACGTTCGCTTTTGGCTCGCCGGTGGAGCCGCTGGTGAAGAGCCACATCGCGGGCTCGTCCTTGTGCATCGGCACGGGCTCCATGGGCTCGGCGCGCGAGAGCTCCGCCGACAGCTCGCGCACCAGGTCGTCCGCGGCCGCGGCTCCGCCAATGGGCGCCTCAGGATCCCCACCGGTCTTCGTCTCCGGCACGGTGAGCACGTGCAGCAGATCCGGCCCCAGCTCTGCGCGCGATGCACGCAGTAGGTCGGCCACGCGCGGGATGGTCACCACCACGGCGGCGCGCGTGTACTTCACCAGGTAGTCAATGGAGCTCTGCGGCGCCTCCGGGTTGCCCATGGCCACGATCGCGCCGCGCGCAAGCGTCCCGAAGATGGCCCACGCGAACGGCGGCACGTCCGGCAGCACGATGAGCACGCGCTCCCCCCGGCGCACGCCCAGCTTCTGGAGCATTCCAGCGAACCGCTTCGACCGATCCGCGACCGTCGCGTAGGTGTACGCGCGCTCACCGTAGCGAATCGCCACCTTCTCGCCCTTGCCCTCGGCGAGGCGCGCGAACAGGTAGTACTCGGCCATGTGCAGGTCGTCGGCGATGCTCGTGTTCGGGCTGGTGCTTGCGATGTTGCTCATGCGACTGTCCTCTTCTCAGCTCGTTCTGCCGACGCACGCGTCGACACGCGAAGGATCCTCGGGTGCGGAGGAGGCGTCTTGCGGCTCTCCGGTGACCGTTGCGCGGACCATGTTCGACCGCGGCCCGCGATTGCCCGCGAGATCGTACGGGCGCACCTCGTAGGCGTAGCTGTCGCCCGGAAGCACGCGTGCATCCTCGAAGCGCAACGAGCCCGCGCGCACGCTCGCGTAGTGCGTGAACAGCGCGGGCGTTGCGTTGGCACCTGCGAACGCCGCGCGGAAGATCTCGTAGCCGTAGATGTCCTCGTTGTCCTTTGCGGCATGCCACCGGAGAAGGACGCGACCTTGCGATGCGTCCGCGGTGAGCGCTGCGCCCGCCTCCGGCCACGTGGGCGCCACGCGGTCGATGCTCTCCGGAGCCACGCCTTTGCGTCTGGGCCAAAGCGTGCAGTCTACACGTTTGAAGCTCTCGTCCAGGGCCTTGCAGACGTTGCCGTAGACGCAGCGGACGACCGTCTCCTCGCGGTCCTCACGCCACTTGTTCGGAAGGTCGGGGTCCGCGAGCAGAGCGCGCGCCATTCCCACGAGCTCCGCGGTGCCGTTCGCGAGCACCTCTTCGGCGAGCGTCTTCGTGCCGATCTTCCCCGCGGCCACCACGGGCGTGTCGAGGCCTGCGGCGCGCAGAGCGGCATGCACCGCGCTTGGAATGTAGAGGTTCGCGCCATCGGGGTACGTCGCGCCGGGCATGCAGCGGTCACCGGAGTAGCCGGTGTACGGGTACAGCGGCTCGCCCTGGATGACGCGCGCGTCCTCGAACTTGCCGCCTGCCGACAGCGAGATGTAGTCCGCGCCGCTTCGCGCGAGCGCCACTGCGATCTCACCTGCGTCCAGCGTGGTGTACCCGCCGCGAATGCACTCGTCGCCCACGAAGCGCACGCCGACGGTGAAGTCGTCGCCGACCGCGCGCCGCACGGCCGCGAGCGCGCGCATGGGCAACCGCAGCCGATTCTGCAGCGTGCCGCCGTACGCGTCGCGTCGCGGATTCCGGCGCGAGAGGAACGAGCTGAGCGTGTAGGCATGCGCCATGTGAAGCTCCACGCCGTCGAAGCCGGCCTGGCGCGCGCGCACTGCGGCTTCCCCGTACGCGTGCACGATCGCGTCGAGGTCCGCGAGCGACAACATGTCCACGGTCTGCCGCCAGCCAGAGCGGGAGATCTTGAGAAAATGGATCACCTGCGGGAACACCTTGCCCGGACCCGCGTCGTGGCAGCGCGTGCAGAGATCGCGCAGGCCGGGCACGAATGCGTCGCTCGAGATGCGGAGCAGCGGGCCGCTCTTCGACTCGTGCACGGCCATCGCCTCGATCACGGTGAGCCCCACGCCACCCTTCGCGAAGCGCACGTAGCGCGTGCGGATGTCGTCATTCACGTGCCCGTCCTCACCGGACAGACGCGTGACCATCGCCGGCAAAACGAGCCTGTTCGGAAGCGTGGTGCCGCGGAGGGCGAGCGGCGAGAACAGCACGAACGCTACCTCCCCTTCTCGGCCTTCTCGCCCATCTCGGTGCGCGCGGTGAGCGCGCCGCCGATGATGAGCTTCTGGATCTCCGTTGTGCCCTCGTAGATGCGGAGCGGCCGGATCTCTCGATAGAGCTGCTCCACCACGCTGCCGGTCGTGACGCCAAGGCCCCCGTGCAGCTGCACCGCAGAGTCGATGATCGTCTGCGCGGCCTCCGTGGCGTACATCTTCGCCATCGCGACCTCCATGCTGGCGCGCTCACCGTGATCCTTCTGCCAGGCTGCGCGGTACACGAGCAGGCGTGCGGCGGCGAGCTCCGTGGCCATGTCCGCGAGCTTCGCGCGAACGAGGTCCTTCTCCGCCAGAGGCGCGCCGAACTGCACGCGCGACTTCACGCGCGCTATCGCTTCATCCAGAGCGCGACGCGCCATGCCGCATGCAGCAGCGCCGACCGACGTGCGGAACACGTCCAGCGTGCCAAGCGCCAGGCGCATTCCGTGGCCGATTTCCCCGATCATCATGCGCGCGCGACAGTCCTTCATGACCACGCGGCCCAGCGGGTGCGGGACGGAGATGGGCACCTGCGAGAGCTCGAGCCCCTTCGCGTCCTTCTCCACCATGAACGCGGAGATGCCCTTCTTGCCGAGCGACGGGTCCGCGTTCGCGAACACGATGTAGTGATCCGCGATGCCCGTGTTGGAGATGAACACCTTCTCGCCGGTGATCGTCCACGCGTCGCCGTCCTTCGTGGCCGCGGCGCGCATGGAAGCAACGTCACTGCCAGCCTCCGGCTCCGTGAGGCCGAAGGCGCCGATCCGCTTTCCCGAGACCACGTCCAGAAGGAGCGCCTTGTGGTCCGCGCCGCTCCTGTCCAGCACCAGCGCATGCGAGCCGAGCCCCTGCACGGCGAAGATCGAGTCCGCCATGGGCGCGTGATAGCCAAGATGCTCCCGCACCACACAGAGCGCACGCACGTCGACCGAGCCGGGGCGAGCTGCGTTCAGCGCACGCCCGCCAAGATCGCCCGGAACAAGGAGCGAGAACACGGACGCCGCACGCAGGCTGGCGACCGCGGCCGCCGCGTCGTGGTCGAACATCGACAGCTTCGCGGCGTGAGGCCCGATCTCGAGGTCGAGCGAGCGATGCGCGTCCCCAAAGAACATCGGAAGCGACGAAGTGACGTCCGCGAGCGCCTGCGATTCCGTCTGCATGACCTACGGCTTTGCCTGGAAGGGGCCGCTTGCGCCCTTGAAGACGATCGGGCGCTTCTCTTTCCACGCGTCATACGAGGCGCGAAAATCCGGGTGCGCCATGCAGATGGCCTGGGCCTGCGCCTCGGCCTCGATGGCGGAGTCCAGCGGCATCGTGTGCTCGCTCTCCAGCATCTGCTTCGTCATGCGGTGCGCGAACGCCGGGCCGGACGCAAGCCGCTCCGCCCATGCCTGTGCAGTCTGCACGCATTCCTCCGGCACCACGACCTTGTTGACCAGGCCGACGAACGCGGCGCGCTCGGCGTCGATCACGTCGCCGAAGAAGAGCAGCTCGCTCGCGCGGCCAAGGCCCACGATGCGCGGGAGCAGGTACGCGGCGCCCATGTCCGCGCCGCAGAGGCCCACCTTGGGGAAGATGAAGCCGAACTTTGCGCTCGTGCTGGCCACGCGCAGATCGCAGGCAATGGCGATGACCGCGCCCGCTCCCACCGCAATGCCGTTCACGGCGGCGATGACGGGCCGACGTAACGCGCGGATGTTGCGGATGAGGGCGCCCGTCACCCGCGTGAAGGCGAGCAGGCCCTGCATGTCGCGCGAGAAGAGCTCACCGATGATGTCGTCCACGTCGCCACCGGAGCAGAAGCCGCGGCCCTCACCCGTGATGACCACGGCGCGCACTGCATCCTCGGCGTCGAGCGCGGCGAAGGTGCTTGTGAGCTCCTCGTACACCTCGAACGTGAGCGAGTTGAGCTTGTCCGGCCGGTCCAGCGTGATCGTGGCAACGCCGGAGGCGGAGAGCGCATAGCGGAACGACTTCGGTGCGAGCACGTCAGGCGCTCTCTTTCGGGAGCGTCGCCACGCCCTCGATCTCGACCATGGCGCGGGGCTCCAGCAGGCCGGCGACCTTGACCAGGCTCATGGCCGGGTAGTGCTTGCCCATGCGCTCGCGCCAGCCCTCGCCGATGACCTTGGTGGCGTCGCGGTACTTGTCCAGGTCCGTGACGAACACAAGGAGCTTCACGATGTGCTCGGTCCCGCCGCCGGCCGCGCGCACGACGGCGATCACGTTGTCCAGCGCCTTCAGGAACTGCATCGCAAAGTCATCGCTGACGATGTGCGCGTCGTTGTCCCACGCGATCTGTCCGCTGATGTGGAGGCTCGCGCCCTCCGAGATGATGCCGTTCGTGTAGCCACGGGGCTTGGGGAACGATGAAGGCTGGACGAAGCGCATGGATACCTCTTCCTGTCGGGGCGTGCAGGCTATCAGCGATATGGGATCTGCGCGACCTGACCGCGCAACGCCGCCGCAAGCGCGGAGAGGCGCTCGACCAGCGGCCCGTGGGCGCCCGGGTCTGCCACGGCGCCGGTCACGCTCGCCGTGAGCTCCTTCTCCGTGATCTCCACGCCGCGCTCGTCCATGAGCGCCTTCGCGAGCGCGCGCGCGTTGGCGGAAAGGTTGGGCGACGCAAGGTCGAAACCACCGGGTGGCAGCGAGAGCGGCGGATCGAGCAACAGCGTGAACGTGGTGTCCGTGGGCACGCCATGTACGGCGAAATGCGTCTCCACCTGCAGGCCATCGAAGCCCATGCGCGCGCCGTCGATGCGCATTGCGGTGCGCGTGAAGGTGCCGCCGACCTGCTCTGCGTAGGCCTGCCACGCGGGTACATGTGCCGTGAGGCCCAGCGGCGCGGGCAGCTGCGCGATCGCCTCCGCGATCTCGTTCCCCAGGTTGATGGCCTGGAGCGCAAAGGTACTGAGCGCCTGCACGGTGGACGCGTCGCCCTTCTGGGAGAGCCGGATGTGGCGATCGCTCGCCTCCATCTCGCTGTAGTAGACGGCGCGCGCACCGATCGCGGCCGCCAGGGCGCGGATCTGCTCGGGGTCGCGCGCGGTGATCATGTAGCCGGGGATCTCCCCCGCCTCGCGTGCCGTGAGCCCGAAGAGGTTGGAGCCGCCCTTGCGTTCCAGGAGGAAGCCGACACCGAGCGGCGCGAAGTCATAGCGGACCACGCGATGGTAGCCGTCCTGCTCGTGCTGGAGGTCAATGGTGAAAGAGAGCGCGCTCCCCCTTTCTGCGGCCTTGCCGGCGAGCGAGCGGCGCGACTGATCGTACGTGAGCCCCAGGCGTCCCGCGACCACCGAGAACACGCGATGCAGGCGGCCGCTGCCCACGGGCTGGATGAGATCCTGCGTGAGGCGACGAGGCGTGACGAGCGGCGGATGCAGCACCAGCGGCGCGCGGAGCACCACGTCCGTACCCAGCGCAATGTCGCACTTCACTTCCATGATCGCGGCGGTCCCGTAGAGGCGACCCTGGAAGCTGGGATGCAGGCCCTGCGGCAGGCGCACGGAGAACGGGATCGTCTCGCCCTCGGGCGGCCTGCCGTGGAAGAGGCGGCGACCGAAGCGCGTGGTGTAGCGCGAGAACGTGTACGGCTCGCGCAGGTTCTCCACCTGGACAATCGCGATGTCCACGCCGCGGCACGTGCGCGATCCCAGATCACTCACGCTGATCTGCCCCGAGATGGTCTCGTAGACGGACGCTTCCATCGTGTCGACGCTGAGCTCGATCGCGGGGTCGTCGCTTCCGGAGGTTGCGTCGCGGGTGGTGTAGATGATCGGCTTGGGCGGATACGGCTCCATCAACGGGAAGCCGACTGGCAGATCGTATGCGGCGGTGCGGTCGGCCCACCACGGGATTGCGACGCGGATGAAGAGCTCGTACCGGATGCGCGTGTCGGCGCCGACATGGCTTGGCGCGGCGTGCTCGGGGATGGTGAAGGTCAGATCGTATTTGTAGACGCCAGGCGCGTACGTCTTGCCGGGGAGAGAGCGCTTCAGTGCAAGGCTCTTCCAGTTCGCGCTGCGGTGCTGATTGCCACCACCGGCGCCGGCGTACTCGTGCCCGTTGAGCTCCACGTCCACGGAGTCCACGGGCGTCTCCGTCTTGAACGTGAGCTCCAGCGCCACAGGCACCGTGGAGCCAGGGACCACGTTGGGCCCGTGCCAGAGACGGACTGTCGGTCGGCTCCTCATGCTTCTTCCTTTGCGGCGCGTTGCAGTCGGTCGCGGACGCCGGCCCATGCCTCATCGTCCGGGACGGCCTCGATCACGATGACGTCGACGCCGCTATCGTCCAGCGAGTGGAGCGCAGCATAGAGCGCGCGGCCATACCCCTCCGCCTCTCCCGGGAGCGACACGACGCGCTCGGAGCCGCTCGTCACGTGCTCACTCCAGGCGAGCACGCCGACACGTCCGTGGGTGGCTCCGGCGCGAACCAGGTCCGTGGCGTCCTTCAAGCTCTGTCCATGGCGGGTCAGCACCACGCGCGCGCGCGGCGCATAGTGTCGTGCGTCCTGACCAGGCGAGAGGTGTGGAGCGTCGCCAGCCACGACGACGCTGCCGTCGAACACCACGTCGGAGAGCAGCGCGCGAAGGCGACCGAGCGGCATGGCGCCGGGGCGAAGCACACGCGGGACCGCGGACGAGAGATCGAGCACGGTGGACTCGATGCCCGCCATGCACGCGCCGCCATCCAGGATCAGGTCGACCGAGTCACCGAGCGACTTCTGCACGTGCGCCGCGGTGGTGGGTGAGATGGTCTGGTACCGATTCGCGCTGGGCGCCGCGATGGGCTCGCCGAGCGCGTGAATGAGCGCCTGCGCAACGGGATGATCGGGCGAGCGCAGAGCAACGGTGTCTCCGCCGCCCGTCACCGCGTCCGGGACGAGCGCGCTCTTCTTCACCACCAGCGTGAGCGGACCGGGCCAGCACGCACGCATCATGGCGCGAACGCGCTCCGGCAAGTCACCCTGGATGAGCGGCCGCGCGTCGTCCTCCCCACAGACGTGGAGGATGAGCGGATGGCTGCTGGGCCTGCCCTTCGCAAGGAAGATCTTCGTCACCGCGTCGGGCGCGAGCCCACGCGCACCCAGGCCATAGACCGTCTCGGTCGGAAACGCGACCAGCGCCCCCGCGCGAAGGACGCGCACTGCGTCTGCGATCACGGCCGGATCGGGGCTGCCACTGTCCACCGTCACAACGCGGCTCATCGAGCGCGCGATCATAGCGCAGGACCGGCGAACGGTTCTATGCTGCGCGCGTGCGCCTATTTCGCCCCTCCTTCCTCTCGGTGACTGCCTTGTCGTTGACCGGCGCGCTCCTCTACGCGTGCGGCGGGCCTGGGAAAGGGCCGGAAGTGGCGCCCGTACCGTCCGCGGTGATCGCGAGAGACGGCGGCGCGGGCACGGCACAGGCGCCCAGCACGCTTCCGAGCGGCCTGCCCGCCTACGCGCCGATGCCCGAGCCCGGCGTGAAGGGCTCCGCGAAGGTCACGCTGAAGACGGCGGAGCTCTGCGTGAGCCCAGCGACCGCCAACGCGAAGGCCCCGCCGGTGTCTACCCTGCTCGCATGCGACAAGGGGTTGAAGGCCGTGGGCGCGGCGTTCGAGGGCAACTCCGGCGAGGGTGACGCAGCACAGACGACGACGTTCCGCGCAGAGAAGGGCCGCTGCTATCGCGTGTATAGTACATCCGACACGGGGAGCCTCGTGGTGGTGCTCACGGACTCCGCGGGGGCGCGGGTCGCGGAGTCGCCGGGCCCCGCGACACCAGAGCGCGCGCTCGCGTGTTTCACGTCGGCGGACACCGTGACCGTGAGCGCTGCGGTCGGACGCGGCAAGGGCCACTTCGCCGTGCAGGTCGCGTCGGACTGAGCACGCGCTCGTGCCGGTCAGGGCGATGAGACCAGATAGTAGTCGATGAACGTGTCGAACGACGACGCAGAGGACGCCTTCAAGGCCCCGACTGTCGTGGCGGTCAGCACGTCGGGCCCGTAAGGCACCATGAACTGCTCCCCCGTGCTCAAGGACACGTTGAACTGTCCGGCGCTGTAGTTGACGGTAACGACGCGGTCCATCGACGCATTGACTGAAACCGAGGTCACGCTTGTTGGCGTTTCGAGGACGAGCGCGGTGTCGGAGGCCTTCAATGAGACGTGCGCTCCGCTGGTGAACCCGAGCTGCAAGACTGTGAGGCTTCCTCCCGCGGCGATGGTGGCGTGGAACTTCACGACGACGGTGAAGTAGGCAGGCGCAGGCATGATCTTCAGCGTGCTGATGAACGCGTCGTCGCTTGGTGCTGCGGAGTGCGCATGGAGGTCGCCGCCCTGCAATGCAAGCGTCGCGGTGGCCACGACCGTGCTGGAGAAAGCGCCGGAGCTATCGAGGACGCCGTTGAGCCACCCGGTCGTGATCTGTGGTCCATCGAAGTCCTGGCACACCAGCTGGTTCTTGGTGTGGCCCTGGCAGTAGGCGCTCGCACCGGTCCCGCCATCGCTCCCGCCGGAAGTCGTGCCGCCCTCCGTCAGCTCATTGTTGCCCGTGCCGTCGGCGGTCGGCTGGACGGCTCCGTCCCCCGGCGAGGCGGCTTCGCTGGCATCTTCGTAGGTTGCCAACCCGTTGGGGTCGGATCCCCCGTACGGGGTGAAGACACCGCACGCCCCCACGAAGGCGGCCGCGACCACCAACGTTCCGATCGACGAGTGCACACCACCCTTCATGTTGACAGCATAGCTCAGGCGCGTTTCGCGGTGCCGGCTATGACCGGACGTTGCGCCTACATGAACACTCAGAAATGGAGAAATCCCCGGCAATATGCGATCGCCCCGCCCGGTTGTGCTCACGGGAGAGGGAACACCTATGGCGTTGCGCACCTTCACGGCGGTCTCCATGCTCGCGAGCCTCACGCTCGTCGCGCCCGCGTCGTTCGCTCGCGGCGGACACGGCGGAGGTGGACACAGCAGCGGCGGCCACTCCAGTGGAGGGCACAGCAGCTTTGGCGGACACAGCGGCAGTAGCAGCTTTGGCGGCCACAGCAGCAGCAGCTTCGGCAGCGGCCATGCTTCGGGGTTTGGTGGCACCGGCCACGCGAGCTTCCGTGGCAGCAGCGAGAGCTCCGGCAGCAGCAGCTACGGCAGCGGTCACAGCCAGAGCTACAGGAGCAGCTATGGGGGCGGTCACGGCGATACCTGGGGCAGCAGCACGCACGGCTCGCACCCCGCGATCATGCACACCATGCCGCCGAGCCGCGCAGACCCCGTCCCCGCTGGTCCCGTGCACGTCGTGGGCTCCTTGCGGGTCGAGGGCCGCGTGCGCAGTAGCCCCACGCCGTCCACCGTGCGTGGCGTCGACGGCAACGTTGCTGCGGATGACGGCTGGACCCCGCGCTACCGCTTCCGCGTGCCGCCCGCATACGTGAGCTACTACACGCCTTACACCTCCTATTCGGACTCCACCTACTGGGTCACGGACTGGGTCGTCACCGACACGATGATGAGCGAGGACATGGAAGGCCCCGGCGACCTCGGCGCACTGCCGATGGACGCGTCGGTGAAGGAGGAGCTCCGCGAAGAGATCGTGGCCGACATGGCCGCACCGATCGAGACCGAGGCAAGCGCGGACGATCCGCGCATCCGCGCCGCGCTCGCCAACCCATCCCACATCTTCCTGGTTTCGAAGGAGGTGGGGGTGCAGAACCAGAAGGGCATCGCGTGCGCGCTCCGCTCGGCCGACCTCGTGCGTCCGCTCGCGCGCGTCGCTCCAGAGGACAAGAACGTGAACGTCGTGGTCCTCGCGGCCAAGAGCGGCGGGTGCACGCCAGGCGACCAGGTCACGCTCGCGGCGTCGGATCTTGCGGCCTTCGAGCGCGATCTCCTCACGCGCGTCGACCACGCGCGCAATGCTGCAAACGGAGGTGACGCGGCGCCTGCGGCGGACGGCGCCGCGCTCTGATGGCGGTTTTCCCGGGAGTTTGCTAACCGGACCTTCGATGTCCTCGCGCGCAATGCTCCCCTTCACCGTCCACGCCGTGGACCCGGGATCGCACGCGCGCCGCGGCACCCTCCTGACAACGCACGGCCCGGTGGAGACGCCCACGTTCATGGCGGTGGGTACGCGCGCCACCGTGACCGGGCTGACGCCGCAGGATCTCGAGCACGTCGGCACGCAGGTCGTCCTTGGCAACACGTACCACCTGCTGCTGCGGCCCGGCCCTGAGCTCTTTCGTCGCGTGGGCGGCATCCACAAGTTCATGCAATGGGACGGGCCGGTGCTGACGGACTCCGGCGGCTACCAGATCTTCTCGCTCCCAGCGCAGCGCCTGATCACGGAGAAGGGCGCGCGCTTCAAGAGCTACGTCGACCAGAGCTCGCACATGCTCTCGCCGGAGCGCTCGATCGAGATGCAGACGGCGCTGGGCTCGGACATCATGATGGTGCTGGACGTGTGCCTGGACTCCACATCCACGAAGGAGGAGATGCGCTCCGCGATGGAGCGCACGCATCGGTGGGCGCTGCGAAGCCTGGCCGCGCGCACGAACGACGCACAGGCGCTCTTCGCGATCACCCAGGGCGGGATCGATCGCGAGCTACGCGCCGAGTCCGCCGCGTTCCTCACGCAGCATCCGTTCGACGGGTTCGCCATTGGTGGGCTCGCCGTTGGCGACGGCCGCTCGGAGCGCGAGGACATGACGCACTTCGCGGCGGACCTGCTCCCCAAAGACAGGCCGCGCTACCTGATGGGCGTGGGCACCCCGCCGGATCTCCTGCATGCCATCCTTGCTGGCGTCGACATGTTCGACTGCATCATTCCCACGCATCTCGCGTGGCAGGGCACGGCCTTCACATCCACGGGTCGCGTGCGCGTCACGCGCTCCGTGAACAAGACGGCGGACATCCCGCTCGACGACGAGTGCACCTGCAACACCTGCAGGCAGTTCTCCCGCTCGTACCTGCATCATCTGATGAAGTGCAGCGAGCCGCTGGGGCCGCGGCTGCTCTCCATCCACAACCTCTTCTACTATCATGCGCTCATGGCGGAGGCCCGCCGCGAGATCGCGAATGGCACCTACGCCGCATGGGCGCGGCGCAAGCTCGACGCGATGGACCGTCACGAGCACGCGCCACGCAACACGGAAAAAGAAGCCTCGCCGTGAGCGCGGACGACCGTGCGGGTTCGCAATGTGTCGGACCACGGGGGCTCGACGTGGAGCTCGTGACCCTGGCCAATGGCGAGCGCGCGGTGCGCGACAGGCTCACGGGAGAAGTGATGCATTCGGCGGTAGGCCCGCGCGAAGAGCCCTTGCAACTCTACGTGAAGGCATCGCGCCTCGAGGAGCGGCTCTCGTCCGCCACGGACTCGCCGCTCGTGCTGCTGGACGTGGGGCTGGGCGCGGGGTCGAACGCGGCGCTTGCATTCGCGCTCTCCGAGTCGCGCACGAACGGCGCGGGCACACGGAAGCTCCACATCGTGAGCTTTGATCGGAGCACCGCGGCCATGGAGCTCGCGCTCGGCGAACACGCGCAGGCGCTGGGCTTCACGGACGCGGCGCGCGCAGCAGGCAGAGCGCTGCTGGACCATGGACACGCGGACGGGGCACGCACGTCGTGGCGCCTCTCGCTCGGAGACCTGCCGGGCACGCTGCGGGTCCTGCCGCACGACGCAGCAGACGTCGTCTTCTGGGATCCGTTCTCACCGCGCGCGAACCCCACGCTCTGGGGCGTATCCGCGTTCAGCGCGCTGCGTCTCGCCTGCCGCGATGGGTGCACAATACACACTTACAGTCAGGCCACGCGCGTGCGGTCCGCGCTGCTGCTGGCCGGCTTCCACGTGGGCCTGGGCGTCGCCACGGGGCACAAGGAGACCACCACGATCGCTGGCGTGGGCGCACCACCCGGGGCCGTGCTGCTCGACCGCCGCTGGCTTGCGCGCCTCAACCGCTCGTCCGCGCCGTTGCCGGACGACGTGGACCCGAAGGACGCGCTGGACGCCCTGGCCCGCATCGCCGCGCATCCACAATTCATGTAGATTACATCAATGCCTCGACCAGGCCGCCGATCTTGTCGTCGCTCGCGAAGATCTCGTCCACCACGTCGCTGTCCTCGAGGATCTCGATCACCCGCGCCTTCCGCTCACTCTTGATGGGGTGAACCAGCGCCTCGTGTAGCTCCTTGATGAGCGGCTCCAGGTTCGCCCGCTTCGTCATCTCGACGAACTTCCGCTCCTGAAGCACCTCCACGAGCACGCGTGCCGCGCGGTCCTCGGCAACGACGGGAGCACCGGCCTCGGGAGGCGGCGGAGGCGGCGCGTCCAGCAGCATGAGCCGCCCGTCGTCGAAGTCCTCTTCGTCGGGATCCTCGTTTGGCGCGGCGACGAGCTTCTGCTCCATGTCGTCGGCCAGGGCGGTGATCCACGCGTCCATGTCGGTGGCGAGAGTCGTCACCTCCCACGTCTCGTGATCCCACGCCGACACGCGACCGTTCGTCGTGTCCACCACCAGCAGGTTGCCGCCTGCATCCAGCGCAAACGGAAGGAGCTCCTCGGGGAACTTGCCCAGGTCGCGCATGAACGCGAGCCGCTTCTCGGCTGCGTCCACGGAGAGCCACCACATGTAGCGCGCCCACTGCGCGTTCTTCGGCGCGCGCATCGCCGCGAGGATCGCGGACTCCTCGTCGTGCGTGCCGTCGTGCGCCAGGTACATCGCGACGACGCCAGCGGGCAGTGATCTGCCGACAGCGGCGGCGAGCTTCTCCAGCGATGCAGGAGACGCAGGTGGACGGAGCTGCGCCAGGACGGAGGGAGCGTTCCGTTCGAGCCACCGGTCGACCCGTGACCAAGGCAAAGACATGCGGCTCAGCGTAACCCACGTCTGATATCTCGTTCGTATGGGTTTGTTGCCGCTGGGAAGAAGGGTCGTGGTGCGAGAGCTCGCGGAGTCGCCGCCCGAGGCCATCGCGAACCACATGTCACTGGAGGACATGGCTGCGCCGGATCCCGCGAGCCTCGGCGCGCGCGACGTGATCGTGAAGATCGCAAGCGCGCAGGTGGGCTGGGTCGATCTGCTCATGACGAGCGGTCAGTACCAGCACCTGCCGAAGCCGCCTTACTGTCCGGGGCTCGAGTACGCGGGAGAGGTGGCGTGGGTCGGCGCGGAGGTCACGAAGGTGGGCCTGCGGGATCGCGTGCTCGTGGACGGCTTTCTTGCCGGGCCGCGCTCGCTCGGCGCATACCAGGCGTACGGCGGGTTCGCCACCTACGGCGTTGCACCAGAAGAGGCCGTGCTGCCGGTCCCTGGCGCGCTCTCGTTCGATCAGGCGTGCAACCTGCTCGGCAACTACGAGACCGCGTACCACTGCCTGGTCACACGCGGAAAGCTGCAGGCCGGCGAGACGGTGCTTGTCCACGGCGCGTCCGGTGCGACGGGGCTCGCGGCCGTGCATGTTGCGAAGCTCCTGGGCGCGAACGTGATCGCGACCGGGCGCTCGGAGGCGAAGCTCGCGGTCGTGAAGGAGGAGGGCGCGGACCACGTCATCAACACACGCGGCGAAGGCGACGCTCCGCTCCGCTCCTTCAAGGACGAGGTGAAGGCACTCACAGGTGGTCAGGGCGTGGACGTGATCTACGACGGCGTGGGCGGCGACATCTCGGTCGAGAGCCTGCGATGCGTGAAGTTCGGCGCGCGCTTCCTCATCGTCGGCTGGGCGGCCACACCGTTCGTCGCGAAGGGAAAGGGACAGCGCGGCGCGCCCAACGCAAACCAGCTGCCAACGAACTTGCTCATGATGAAGGGGCTCGACGTGCTCGGCTGCCCGACCGTGATTTCCACGGTCATGCACCCGGAGCTGCGGCCGCCGCGACTGGCCCAGGTGATCGCATGGGCGGCGGACGGGAAGGTGCGGCCGCATGTCTCGCACACGTTTGCGCTCACGGAGTTTCAGGCCGCGATGCGCGCGAAGTGGAGCGGCGAGGTCGTGGGCGGGTGCGTGGTCCACCCGTGACGTTCGGGCCTACAGACCAGACGAACGGCGGATGTAGACCGAGACGAGAACCGTGGTCGAGTGCGTGTGCGGGCCCTCCACCCCGGTGACCGTGAGCGAATAGTTGCCAGGCGCAACTGAGCCGCCAATCGTCAGGTAGAGCTGCGTGGAACCACCTGCGGCCACGGAACCCAGGATGGCCGCCGACATGCCCGCTGGCGCACCGCTCACCGAGAGGTAAACGGTGCCAGGCGCCCCAGTGGCGGTGGTGCTGATGAGCGCGGTGGTCGACGCGCCCCGTTGCAGGTTCAGGGTCGATGGTGCGCTCGCGATGGCGAAGTCGGCGACCTCGGGGCCCACGACATCGACCAGCAGCGCGGACGTGTGCGCGCCGCTGCTTGCGCTGCCGGTGATCGCGATCGAATAGAGGCCCAGGGCTGTGGTGCTTCCGGCGTTGAAGGTGAACAACGCGGTGCCTCCGGCCGGGACCGATGGGATGGAGAACTGGGCAGTGGCGCCCGCCGGCAGACCCGAGTCGCTCAAGAAGATGGTCTCGCTGGTTCCTGCGATGCCTGCTGTGGAGACGATCGCGGTTCCGGCGTGACCCTGGCTCACGATGAGCACCGTGGGCGCGACGGCAAGGGCGAAATCGGGAGCGACGATCGACAGCGCGAGCGTGACGGAGCGCGCACCGCTCGCAGCGGTTCCCGTCACCGTGACCTGATAGTCACCGGGTGCGGCCGTTCCAGCGTCAATCGTGACCAACGCTCCGGCCCCGGTGGTCATCGTGGTGGGCGAAACGGACGCTGTTGCACCGGTCGGAACCCCGCTCAACCCGACCAACAGCGTTGCAGGCGAGCCCGACAGCAAGTGCGTTTGCAGCGTTGCCGTGGCGCTGCTTCCCTGCGCCACCGAAAGAGCCGATGGCGTGACGCCCATCGAAAAATCAAACCCCGTCTCGTTGATCAAGGCTTCGGTCGACACCGTTCCTTCGCCTGGCGCGACCACGCCACCTTCTCGGGCATCCCCACATCCGGCCATGACCAACAGGGCGGCGAAGAAGACGAACTTGAGCCACTCGATACGAATCTGCAGGGAATCCAGGCGTGAGATCATCGGTCGCTCCTTGGCGTCTGGCTCGAGAGCCAATGTAGGCCTACCAGCGAAACCCGCGGATGCCAGGGGGAGCACATCCCCTCAGAGAGCGTTCATTCTCCGCTCAGAGATACGCGCGGCAGAGACGGGGGAAGGTGTTCCGCGATGGGTGCGTAGAGATCAGGGATGACGTTCTCCCGCACCGCTATCGCCGCTCTCGCTCCGATCGTAGTCACCCTGGCTGCATGTGGTGGAGCTGCGCAGGCTCCCACGCCGGAGGCTCACACGGCAGCGGCGCTTCCCGAGACGCCGGCGACGCGCACGCAAGCGCAGGGCACGAGCAAGCCCGTGAACATGAGCGTGGCGATGGACTCGTCGGAGTGTGGGAAGCTGCGCGGGGACGAGACCACCGTGGCGCTCTTCAAGAAGGGCTGCGATGGCGGCGACGCCACCGGATGTCACGAGCTCTTCGCTCGCTACCTGTGTGGCGTGGGCGTTCCGCAAGACTCGGAGCATGCGCGTGAGGCGGCGACGCGCGCGTGCGATCTAGGCCTGGTCCAGGCGTGCGCCAACGCGGGCATGCTGCTTGGCAACCAGCCGGGCGGCAACAAGGCGCTCGGGCGCAAGATGCTCGAGAAGGGCTGCACTGGCGGCGACGTCGCGGCGTGCAACAACCTGGGCACGATGGACATGATGAGCGGCGACGGCCAGGGCCCCGTGCGCGCGGCCGCGATGTTCCAGAAGCTGTGCGACACGGGCAACGTCATGTCGTGCGCGAACCTTGCACAGATCCTCGCGGTCGGCCTTGGCGACGTGCCGATGGATCAGACGCGCGCGCGCACGCTCGCGGACAGTGCGTGCGCGAAGGACAACTTCGTCGCGTGCAACGTGATGGGCATCGTCCTCTTCCAGGGCGTGCCCTCGGACCCCAGCGGCGCCGCGAAGGCGTGGACGAAGGCGTGCGACCTTGGCGCGCCCGCATCGTGCGACAACCTGGGTCAGCTCTATCAGCACGGCGCGGGCGTCGAACTGGACGTAGCGCACGCGACAAACCTTTATCGCAAGGGCTGCAACGCGGGCGTCGCGCACTCGTGCACGGCGCTGGGTCAGCTGGGAGCCACCGCCAACGTGCTGGGCACCGGCGTGACCAACACCACGTTCTGAGTCATTTCTCGTCGAGCCGTGCTCCTTCGTACCAGGGGCGCTTGCTTCGGAAGGCCCACCACGTGAACCACACGAGGAAGGGTAGCGGCATCCAGAGGAAGATTCCGTTGAGCGGATCGATCCACGGCTTCGGTCCGAGGTAGGTCGCGTAGGGGTAGAACGAGCGGCAGGTGGGGACCTTCTGGTTCGGGCGGTCCTTCAGGACCCCGTAGCTCTTGCTGTCGATGTAGTCGTCGAAGGTGTCGCCGTTCGGTGTGAGCACGATGGCGTGATAGGCCGTGCCGCCTTTGGTGGACTGGGCGCGCACGCTGTCCACCACGCCCGTTTCATGCACGCCAAAGCAGAGCACGGTGAGCCATGGCACCACCGCCACGAGGACGATCAGGAGCCACGCCAGACCTCCCGCGATCGCGCCGTGCGAGAGCGCGCGGATGCGGGCGTCGAAGCGGTGGAGGACCGCGTCCGTTGCGATCAGAAGCGAGCCGCCTTCCTTCGGCTCGAGCGTGCAGCGTTCGTCGCCGCCGCGGTAGGCCATGGCGACCTGTGCGCCGCCGCGCAAGGTCCCTTCGACGAAGATGCGCTGACCGTTCTTGATGGTGGCTTTGCGCACGCGCTTGCGGTCCGCCTCCAATACCTGCGTCGCGAGCTCGTCGACGATCACCGGTGATTCACCGGGCTCCACGTGGATGGGCGGGCCCTGGTCGGGGAGCAGCTCGAAGGAAACAACGCGCGTGATCCGCTCCTTCTCGGTCCACACCCAGTAGGGCGAACCCTTCGACGGACGGATCTCTTCGTGGTCTTGGCGGATGGTGACCTGCGCCGCGATCCGATCCTTGGCGTCGCAGCGAACCACCCCCGCGACAAGCTTCACGCGCCCGACGCTCGGGCCTCCGCCACCTTCGCCTGCAGCCGCCGCAGCGAACGCCGCACGTTGAGCACGTGCGCGCGCGCGATAGCGAACGATCTGCAGCGCGGCGAACAGCGGAGGCGCCGCGTACGCGACCAGGTAGAGGACCGCGAACACGACGGACGTCGCCGTTCCCGTTCGCAACGCCGACCAGTACGCGTCAGAAGACAGGTCGGATACGGGGGCCAGGTCAGGCATTCTGACTCGCGGAGCGGCTGCGTGCCTGCTCCAGGTCCAGCAGGAGCTCGGAGTAGTCGATGGGCGGCAATCGCTCGAGCGCATAGCTGCTTCGCGCGAGCGTGATCGTGAAGACCTCGTTCTTCGCGCCGCTGCCGTGGAGTGAGACCGCGGGGGTCACCTGGAAGCGCCCGATGGCTCCGCACGGCAGCGTGCGCGAGTACTCCGTCATCCCGTCGTCATCGAAACGCGCGCGCCACCCGCGTCGTCCCAGCTGGAACAGCCGACCGCGGCTTGTCTCTATGCCCACCGCGCGCTTCACGTCGTGCTCTCCGATCTCTTCCGGCGCCCGGATGTAGACCTCGCGCGAGAGCTGCGGGAACGGCTGCATGAGCTGGTAGTCCGACAGGAGCGCCTGCCACGCGGCGCGCTTCGCCTGGTCCATGAGGATCGGATGCACCACGGTGATCGCGCGCTCGCCCAGCGCGACCGCCTTGTCCTCGACGTCTGCAAACGTGCCGTCCTCTGCGATGCGGAACGTGAACGAAGCGTCGCCGGGGTTGGCGCTCCACACGACCCTGCGACCAAGGTGGCGCAGCAGCGGGTGAACCACGAAGCGCTCGCGAAACTGCGTAGCCGTGAACGTGCGCTGTGTGCACATCACGGAAGCGAGCAGCGCCGTCTGGAATCGCGCGACGGTGGTGGCGTCCTTGCTGAGGCTCGTGAAGCGCTCCTTCGCGTCGGCATACTTCTGCGTGTCGTCGTCCTTGCGGAGGCGCGGAAAGCCTTCCACGCGCGCGTCCTGCGCGTCCATCAGGTAGGGCGCGAGCCCCTCGTTGAAGCGCACGCGGTAGACACGCTTGCCAAGGTCGAAGGTGGCGGAGCCGTCCTCGTCGAGTCCCACGGTGGGGACCGGAGCGTCCACCGCGTCGTGCGGGAGATCCGCCTCCTCGTCCCCAGCGTGCGATGCGCCTCCTTGCGAAGCCAGGCTTGCACGCCCGTCTTCGCCAGATCTTCCAGGACCATGCGCGCGACGTCGGTATCGATTGCGCCGAGCACCGCGCAACCGGTGCGTGCGAACGCCCACTCGCGGCTGCCCGGCGCGATGACAACGTTGCGTCCGTCCTCCCAGCCATGACGTGGGGGCTCGGCGCCGCGGGCCCATGCGCGAACACAGCTGCCCATCTCCCGCGCGCACCCGTCGCCTCCGATCTTTCCGGACGACTCCAGCGCCCAGAGCTCGCGCGGATCCTCGCCGGCGTCACGCCACGCGCGGAACAGCGCCAGGGCAAACGCATCCAGTGACTCGACATTGCATGCGGCGCGGACCTCGGCGACGCCCGCATAGGGGCGCGCGAGAGGGGAGAACCGGAGCATCTCGCACAGCGCGCGTATCGCGTCGTCAGGGAGCGCCTCGCCATCGGAGAGCCGCGGACGAGGCATCGCATCCACGGCCACGAACGCCGGAAGGGCCGCGACGCCCTCGGGGACGGCTGCAAGATCGCGCTCCGCCTCGCTGACGCGGACGCGAGCAACGTACGCTGCGGCAGCCGGCTCATTCGTGAGGCGGGCAACGGCACGCGTATCGAGACCACGCGCCGCGAAGAAGAGCCCCCATGCCAGCGCGCTCTCCGTTTTCGTCGCAAGTGGCGCAAGAGCGGCCAGCGGCGTGAGCCACTCCACGAGCGCGGGGCTGGTCGAGAGCGTGCTGCGAAGCGCATCCATGCCGCCGTGCGACGCGACGAACGCCAGGCCGGCGCGCGCGAGATCACGTTCGCGTCCCGGCTCGCCCTGCGCCAGGTGCGCGAGGCCCTGGCCAACGGCGGCAGCGTGGCGAAGCATCCAGCTCTCGGCATGGAGGCGCGCCGGAGCAACGTCCAGCTGCACGGGGATCTCACGCTCCGCGAAGATGGCCGCTGCGTTGCGCGCGAGGTCGGGTGAGCGCAGTGGCATGGCGACCTCGAACAAACCGCGTTCACGCGGAGCCGCGCGCACCAGTGAAACGGCGTGCTCGGCAAGGTCGTTGCCGACGCGGCCAAGCAGCATGGTCAGCGTGGTCGCGTCGATCGTCGACGGTGTGAGCTCAGCGCCGAGCTCCGCGAGCTTCTCGTCGCCCAGACGTGCGAGCTCCGTCGCGCGAAGAGGCTCCTTCTTGTCCAGGTCCGCAAGGAGGCGCTCGAAGAGGCGCTCTTCCGCGACCTCGCCCAGACGCGGGTGCTCCTTTCCGCGAAATCGCTCCTGCTCACCAGGCTCCCACACGAGCACGGCTGGCGACCGCGCTGGCACAACCGCGGAGGTCGCTGGCGCAGACACCGCGGCTCCGCCGTTGCGCGCGGGCCGACGCCAGGGCGGATCGGACAGGATCGATGGCAGGGACATGCGGGCAAAATACCACATCACTTTCTCTGACGGATTCTCTGGCGAGCCCCCAAACGTGGGTGCCGGGGCGAGAACGCCGCGGCAGGAGCTGGCAATGAAGACGTCGTTTCTGGGCATCGTCGCGCTGATTTCGGGGATTTCTGGCTGCGGAATCATTCAATTCCCGGCACTTCAGACCAGCGCGGCTTCATTCGACGGCGACGAGTGCAACGAGGTCCGCCAGACGGAAGACGAGGCCCAGAACCAGCACGGCAGTGGCGAGGTCAAGCCCGCGGAGACCGCGCGCGAGAAGGTGCTCGTCGCGATCTGCCCCGAGACCGAGTTTGGTGCGCACGATGCCGCCGGACGCATGTACTCGGGGACTCGCTATCAGCGACGGCACCTGGCGCAGCCCGAAGAGATTCACGCGGCGTTCGACCTCCGGCATCCGGAGATGGTCGACGCCGCGACGCTCGTCATCTACACGGCCGCCTCGCACCTGGGCGCCGAGGTGCACGGCCGCCGAGGACGTGCGAACGCGGGCGCGGGCGTGGAGAAGCCGTTCGGCGACGAGCGCGCCGAGAAGATGGAGACCGCGCTGGGGATGGCAGCTGTCTACGCAACGTTCATCGACGATACGGCGCTCGGGCAAGAGCTCGCGGCCACCGGCCTCGGAGAGCCAGCGCGCGCGCGGTACAAGGCGCTCGTGGCAGAGGCGTCACGCGTGGCAGCGGCAGACGTGAACGCGATGAAGCCTGGCGTGCGCAAGGTCGTCTACGACATTCCGCTGGGCATCGCGAACGCATTGCGTGCAGAATACACGCAGAAAAAGCAGCTGGGCGACATGCTGGACGGCCTTGCGGCGCAGGCTGATCAGGCGCGTGCGGGCAAGGGCGACGCGGCGCAGGTCGCGCGCGATCTCACGGCAGTGCGCACGACGCTGTTCAATGCATGCGGCGCGACGGAGGCGTGCACGTATCACCCGCTCTACGTGGAGGCGACGCACGAGCTCGCCACGCTCTACGTGGCCGCGAAGCTGCCAAAGGAGGCCCGCGCGGAGAGCGCAGTGCTCTCCCGGAAGGATTCGCTGCGGCAGACATTCCAGGCGGCGACCTACACCGCGCAGACGGACGCCGGCGCAAAGGCCACGCGGGCGCTGGAGCAGAAGCGCGAGGCCGGCAAGATGGACGCGAAGCTCGCAAAGGTCATGAGCACCGAGGACGCGGTGAGCTTCTCGTTCGCCAGCTTCTACCGCGCGGATCTCTCCATGCCGTTTCTTGCCAGTGTCATGGAAGGCGGCGAGCGCGGCCAGAGCCACGCCACGCAGGGCTACGTGCAGAGCGTCACGCCAAAGGGCGACAAGGCGCTCATCGAGTTCCGCACGGAGTACGTGAACGACGACGTGCCCGTGAACTGCGTGCGCACCGGCCGCATCGAGCGGATCGATCGCGACGGCAAGATTCAGTACGAGGAAGAGTGTCAGTACCGGACGGACCGCCGCGCGCTGGACAAGCCCGCCCCGGTCCTTGTCCCGCTGAAGGAGGCCGCAGGCCTCAAAGCCGGAGAGCTCCTCTCCGTCTGGGTGACCGGAAAAGAAGGCTCCGTCTTCGAGGCCAACGAGCCAAAACAAGGAAGCGGCCTGACCCTCACCCAACTCCGAGGCGACCGGCTGAAGAAACAAACAACCAAGTAGGTCAGGCTCGGAGATACTCGACTACGGCTCGACTGTCGCCCGTGAGCATCGAGTGTGGGTTGTCGTCGTCGATCACGCCGGTGCGGGCGATCTGGGAGACCACGAGCCCTGCGTTGCGGAGCTGTAGTGGGGTCCCCTCGTGGATGCGCACATGCTGGCCGCGCTTCAGCTCCACGGCGAAGACGCGACGGCGCGCGGGCGCGGGGCTCGAGAGGTCGACCACCACGAAGTCACCCGCGAAGCCGCGCTGGTGCGTGCGATAGAGCCACATCTGGCTCTGCACAAGGAGCAGCGCACGCGCGAACGAGAGCTCGTCCTCGGTCATCGCGAACGCGTACGTGGTCTCCGTCACTGCGTGACGGGGGACCAGCGGAGAACGCTGCACGATGCGACGAACGATGTCACGACGCGCGAGCGCCGCACGAGAGAGCTTGAAGAAAGTAGGGGAAGACATGGGCTCCTGGCCCTTCTGCTGGAGGAGCGCCGAATGAAAATACCGTCGACGAAAGTGGCCCGATATTGAAGCGCCTGCGAGCCTTCGAAGCCATGACTCCGTGAAGAGGCATGGTCTCTCGTTCTCGCAGGTGCTTCGACGGCGCATTGACGAAGGTGATTGCTCACCCGCGTCCGCTCGCCCCGCTCTTGCCGTTTCCAGCGCTGTTTCCAGTGGGACCCGTGAGGGTCCGAGAGCCATCGCAGGTTCGCCATGCGCGGAGAATTGCGTTTTCCCGCAATCCCCCGCACCGCAGGCGAACTTAACTACCTTAGGGCGCGCGAATGGGCTTGTCGATCGAGTGGGGTGCGAGAAAGTGCATTTAGGGGATCGACAGAGCGGGGCTGAAATGATCTACGTTCGACATGGACGCCGAGAAACTCGTTCGCCAGAAGTGGCGCCAGTTGAAGG
>JBBRNJ010000039.1:0-78118 GCA_038230375.1 Polyangiales bacterium
AAAAACGCGGCGGGGCCGCTGTCAGGGCCCCTGAAGCGAACGAGCGACGCTTGGCGTCTGTTGCTCGCTGCCGCCAGTGGTCCCCGGATACGCCGGGTATTGTCCCGTTGCCACGGCGCGATTGATGCGTAGATTCGCGCCCGGGACGGCGACATCCCGCAGTACTGCTAATGTCGTCGACGTGGCTCCGCTCAGAGGCAATGCTCTCTCGCTCGCCGCGGACATCCATCGCGTGGGCCGCGCCGCGCAGTCCCGCGCGGGAGCGAGCGACGTCGCGCTACTTTTGCGCCTCAAGGCATCCACGCAGATCGCGGAGGCGGTGGCGCGGCTCGTCTTCGTGGTGGGCGCATGGCAACTCTTGCCGTGGCTTCCGGCGCCCGTTGCGTGGTGCATGGGCGTGCTGTCGCTCGCGTACTACCTGTCGGTGGAGGCGCAGCTCAATCACTCGATCCTGCATGGCGCGTACGTGGGGCTCCCAGGTGCGGAGCGCTTCACGCCGTCGCGTTACGAGACCATGGCGGTGCCGTTCCAGTGCCGCACGTGGCGCGACGCGCACCGCATTCACCACGCAAACCCGTCGGTGCTGGGCGCGGACCCGGACACTGTGCATCCGCTCTTCCGCATGCACGAGACGCAGCGGTGGAGACCGTGGCACGCCGTGAACGGGCTCATCGGCACCCTGTTCGCGTTCGAGACCTGGGCGTTCGACTACGACGCGTTCCTGAAGCGCACGGGATATCGCGAGAAGGGCGACCGTCGCGAGCTCCGGAAGTTCTTCCTCTACTGCCTCTACCAGTACGTGGTCTTTCCGGCGCTCGCGGGGGCCCAGTGGAAGTACGTGCTCTGCGGCGCTCTCGCGGCCACGGTGATGCGCAACTTCATCTTCACGGGCCTGCAGACCGCGAGCAGCGTGGGGCACCAGGTATCGACAAGGCACGCAGAGAGCGCCGGGACGAAGCGCAACGACGCCTGGTACCGCTTCCAGATCGAGACCAGCAAGAACTTCGTCCTGCGCGGCGTCGCGGTGGTGCTGTGTGGCGGTCTCGATCGCCACATCGAGCACCATCTGTTCCCGCGCTTGCCACCGGCGCGCCTCCGCGAGGTGTCGGCGCAGGTCCGCGACGTGTGCGAGCGACACGGCGTCCGTTACGAGGAGCATCGGTCATTCGCGCGCAGCGTGAGAGACAGCGTGAGCTACTTGTGGGCGCTGTCCGTGGAGTAGCTTTGTCCACCGCCGTTCGCGCGCCGTCTTGATACCGTGGAGCGAACCGTGGGCTACTCGTTCAGAAACAAGCGCAACCCCAGGTCGTTCGGCGAGCTCTCTGCGGCAGAGGCCGAGCAGCTCAGGCTCGCGTGGATCTTCTACGCAGGCGAGGACCGCACCGCTGCGGACCTCATCGGTGAGAACGTCGGCTGGTTCGAGCTGTGGAAGGTCGAGAAGGACGGCGTGCCGGCATTCGACTACTGGCACATGCCCCCCGACAGCGGGACGCTCTTCTACACGGGCGAGGCCGTGCCGACCGGCATCGCCGTGATCCAGTTCTCGTGGGACAACGCGCGTGCCGACAAGCGCATCCGGATGGTCGCGAACCGCAACGCCGTCATGAAGGAGCTCGCGGACGCGTGGCGTGCGGTCGGCGGCATCGCCGGGGACACGGACGATGAGGATGAGGAGGATGATGAAGAGGAGGAGGATGATGAGGAGGTGAAGGCGAAGGAGAAGGTGATGGGGAAGGTGAAGGCGAAGGCGAAGGCGAAGGTGAAGGTGAAGGTGAAGGTGAAGCGGAAGGCGACCGGGACACTGAAGAAGACGGTGACGCCGAAGAAGAAGACGAAGAAGAAGAAGAAGACGTAACGCCGAGGTGGGTCAGCGCGCGTTGATGTGGTGGGAGCGCATCTGTCGCTGGCGGTTCGCGCGCGATCGCGGCGAGCGACGCTGGCATCAGGGTAGCGGCGCGGCGCTCTTCACGTAGGCGCGGATCGTGTCGAAGTCGCCCTTGGAGAAGGTGCCGGGTGGCGCGCGGAACGCATAGAACCGATTCAGCTTGCCGTTGTAACTACCGAAGACGCCGCCCGTCCCGTTCTGCCGGGCAGCGCCGAGAACGAGGGGGCTGCCCGCCGAGGTCACGTCCACTGGGGTCACCACGGCGGCCTCGAGCGAGGCGCCGGCAGCATAGGTCTCGATCTTCGTGCCGGACATGTAGCGCGCGAAGCTGATCACGCCGTACGACGTGAGGAGGGACGCTGGCGGCGGGACCTGCGCCTCGACGCTGATCAGCTTGAGCGAGCCAGCCAGGTACGCGCCAGTGTTGGGCGCGCACACACGCGAGCTGAGCGCCGTCGCGCCGTCGGCGTTGTACTTGGCGAAGAGGTAATGGAACGTGCACCCGTTCATGCCCTCGAGCGGGGTCTCCTCCGTGGCGCGCGCCACGAGGATGAAGTCGTCCGTTGCGCCGAACTGGAGAGATGGCGCGTCGGCCACGTCGAAGATCGCTCCGCTGGGGCCGAAGAGCATGCCCTTTGCGCCGGCATCACCTGAGCTCTGGAGGGTCGCGGTGCCGCTCGCGATCGTGATGGTCTGCGCGAGCGGCGAGAGGTCACGCCACGCGCCCGTGCCGGAGAGGCCGTTCGGCGCGTCCGTCTCGAGGCGCAGCACGAGCCGGCTAGCGAAGGGTATCTGCGGCCCCGCGTCAGCCCCGGCGTCGCCTGCATCGGCGGCCACCTCCATGCCCGCGTCCGATCCAGCGTCTCCTGTGGGCTCGGCGCCCCCATCGACCGGCATGCCGCCGCCCTCGCCGCCACCATCCGCGGGGAGCGTGAGGGACGGGTCCGTCGCGTAGCTCGTGGAGCAACCCACGATCGCAAGCGCGAGCAGCCAGCGGTAGTCCATCCTTCATCGTGACATGTGCACCCTGCTCATCCAAGCCCTTCATGAAGGGGGAACTTTCGCGGGAGGCGGCTGTCATTCCGTCATGGACGCAGCCTCCGCCGTCACCCTGGTCGCGCTCGTCGTGGGCCGCTACCCGGGCTGGGGCGGGTATGCGCCCGGAATGCAGCTCGCTTCACACGAGGTGCACGAGACCCACGTGGGGCACACCCGGCACGTGGAGATCGACGATGTGGTCCAGAACGATTCGGACGAGGAGCTCGAAGCGCAGTACCGGCTCAAGCTCCCCCGAAACGCTGCGATTTCGCGCGTGGGACTCAGCATTCAAGGCGTACTCGTGGACGGTGAGGTCATCGACCGCCAGCGAGCAGGGATGATCTACAGCGATATCGTGGACGGGCCCGCCCCCAAGGACCCGGCCGTCGTCGAACGTGATGCCGACGGGACGATCTCCGTGCGCATCTTTCCCGTCGCACCTCATGGGACTCGACACATCCGCCTGACCTACGACGCCCCCAATGAGGAGCCACCCGCTCGCCCGTCACTCGCGCTGGGACGCGAGGGATTCCTCCTTCGCGTTCCGGCTCGCGCCACGGGAGTCACTGCAGCCGACCCTCATGCGATCGTGATCGACGTGAGCCACAGTCGGACCACCGCGGACCTGTCCGAGGAGGTCGCTGCAGCGCGGCGGCTCCTGGACGAGCTGGCCCCGAACGGATCATTCTCGCTCCTCGCTTGCGACAGCTCGTGCGAGACATTTCCGCTGACGGGTGTGACCGACAAGACCATGGAGAGCATGGCGAGCGCCGGCGCATTCCTGGATGGTATTCATCGGGGAGGCGCGCGTGACGTCGCCGGTGCCGTTCGCAGCGCGAGTGCACGACTCGACGGACGCGGCCGGATCACGCTCATCGGCGGCGGGCATTCCACGGCAGGCGAGCTCTCGTCCTCGAGCGTGTCGGCGGCCGCTCGGCGCGCGCTCGGTCACGCCAAGGAGCTCGACGTCATTCCCATCCACGATGACGGCTCCCTCCAGGCGCTCGTCACGGACGTGCGGTATCCCGTCTCGTTTCCTGCGTCCCTCGTTCCCGTCATGCAGCGGCGGGACGAAGCCATGCTCACGGTCATAGGCCGCGTGCAAGGCGCGTTCGACGGCAGCCTCGCGTACGACGGCGCCGCGCTCGACCCTGAGACCTCGAGAGGCGAGGCCAGGTCCGTCGATCGCATCGCCGCCCAGGGGCAAGTCGACGTGCTCGACGCGATACCGAACTTCGAAGGTCAGGACCGCGCAGCCAAGATTGCCCGGGCGCATCACCTCCTGTCCAACATCTCTTCGTTCATCGTGCTCGAGAGCGAAGACATGTTCGCGCGCAACGGCATCACTCGCACGCAAGGAGCAACCCTCGCCAAGCCTCTGGCTCCCGCGGCCCCGCGGCCCGCCGGCCCTCGCGCACACCGGGTTCGCGCGCCGTCGGTTCGCGCAGCATCGATGTGCCAGGTGAGCGGTCGCGTACCCCCCGAGAACATCCAGCACATCATGAGGCAGAACGCGGCGCGTCTTCGCTACTGCTACCGGGAAGGGCTGAGCGAGAACACGAACCTCGATGGTCGCGTGACCGTGAGGTTCGTTTTCGACGGGGATGGCGCGGTCCGGAGCGCGCAGGACGGCGGCTCGGACCTGCCAGATGCCGCGGTCATCGCATGCGTCGTGAACGCCGTTAGGGAGATGACGTTCACGCCCTCACCCCAGCGTGATCTCGTGACGGTGACCTATCCGTTCATGTTCAGGCGAGAAGAGGTAGGCCCCGCCGAGCGACCGCTCCTTCACTTGCGGGTGCCCGCGTCCGCGACGCCGTCACCGCACGAGGTATGGGCCCTCGAGCACCGGGCGGACGCGCGCGGGAACGACTCCGCGTTGTACGTGGCCTCCGCAGAGGCGCTGGCCAACGCTGGCGAGACGGCGCGCGAGGCAAGGGCCTGGGACGCTGCCGCCGACCTCCTGCCGGACAGCGCGGACGTCCACCTGCGCGCCGCATCGGCCTACGCGCGCACGTTCGACGTGAAGCGTGCCATCGCCCACTACGCGTCCGCGAAAGAGCTCGCGTTTCGGGCGCCCGTTCCGGTGCCGACCCGTTAGTCCTCTTCGAACGCCCTGCCGTCACCGTTTTTGCGATACGCTGCGGAGCTTCCGAGGGAGGATCGCATGCGCGTAATGCTTATCGTAGGGGGCCTCACGATGGCCGCAGCGGGCCTCGGGTTCGCGGCGTGTGTCGGCGACCAAACGGGGTCAGCGGGCGACGACGCAGGGACCGGGGGCGAAACGGGCGCGGGCGGCGTGGACGGCTCCGTCGCAGGCGACGCCGGTGCGAGCGACGCCGGGTGCGCGGCGTGCACCAATGACGGGGACGTCGACGGTGCGGTGGCGTTCTCGCCGAAGGCACTGCCCGGGATCGTGCTGTGGCTCGAGGGCTCGATGGGGCTCGACACCGCGGCCGCCAAGGTCAAACAGTGGAACGACCAGTCGGGCTCCGGCAACAACGCTGTGGCAGCCGGGAACTCGGTCGGGCCGACGACCGGCCTGCTGAGCAGCAAGCCGGCACTCAGCTTCAACAAGGACTCGCGGCTCGAGATCGCGGACGTCGCGTCGATGCAGTTTGGCACGGGCGATTTCCTCATCGAGATGGTCGCGGCGTACTCCAACCCGATCACGGACGCCGGCTACACCTACGGAGAGCTCTGGTTCAAGCAGACCAACGCCGACCCGTTCCCGGGCATCGTCCTCGCCGGGAACGACCAGACAAGTCTCACCTCGCGGATCGGCATCGGCCTCGACTCCACCACCTACGTCACCACCACGACCTCTAACTACAACGACGGAAAGGCGCGCCTCATTGCGGCGCGCCGGGTCGGGCAGACGCTGGAGATTCGCATCAATGGCGTTGTCGCTGCGACCCTCACGAACGCGGGCGTGGCGCGCGACGTGAGCGCCGTGGGCCGAATGGTCGCGCTGGGCGGGCAGATCGGGCTGACCGCGCTCGTCGGATCGTACGCAGAGGTCATCGCTGTGAAGGGGCCGACGTCCGTCGCCGATCTCACCGCGCTGGAGCTCTACGCCGTCAAGAAATACGGCCTCTGAACCTAGCGCTTCGGCTTCGGCTTCGGCTTTGCTGGCGCGGGAGTCGGTGTGGGCGTCACCTTGGGCTCTGGCGTCGGCGGCGCGTCTTCCTTCTTCCGGAACGTGCCCTGCTTCTTCATCTGCTCCACCCACGACTCCAGACCCGCGTTCGCGTCGCCTCGCAGTACGGCCTCCATCGGCCAGATCGCGACGGGGCGATCGTTGATCGCGAAGATCACGTCGTAGCTCCCAGGCCCCGCGATGAGCGGCGTGCCGCCCGCGCCCATGCAGCTCCACGGCAGCTCGGGCCGGATCTCCGGCTGGATGCAGCCCACGCCGCGCCCTACGATCTTTCCTTGCTCGTCCAGCACGAACGCGCTGATCGCGACGTTGGTGCCGCTCCATCCGCGTGAGCCGCGCGCGAACCACGTGAAGTCGACGCGCCGCGGGTAGTGCCACTCGCTCCACCCCGCGCGGATACCAAGCAGCGTGAGCGGGTCGGTGTTGCCGCTGGCCGCGACCACGACGCTGACCTTCGGCTCGCCGCCTTCCACGTCATCGATGTCCGCGTCGTTGACGAGATCCTTGTCGTCGTTCGGATCTTCCACCCAGATGTCCGTGTGCCCGACCTGCGTCTTCCCCTGGAACGCGAGGATCTCGTAGCGGCCCGGGGTCTTCGGCGAAAAATGCAGGTCCGCCGTCACGAAGCCCACGCGCTCGTGCATGGGCAGGTCGTAGCTCTTCTTCTCTGTCAGCACGACGACCTCGCGCGGGTCCACGATGCGGAACTCCAGCTCGTGCGCGCCCGGCTCCTTGCCGAACACGATGCCAACGATCGGGACGCGCACGTCGGCGTCCGCTTCCACGACGCGCGTGTTGCCGTAGATCGCTGCGGTCGTGAGCTGGTGCGGATCCTTGTGCACGGAGAGGTTGTTCGTGACGAAGAGATCCGCATGCACGTCCTTGAGCCGCGCCTTCCGGAACGCGTTGAGCTGCGCCTCCATGGGATGCGGATGTCCCGCAAGCACCTCGCGGATGTCCCTCACACTGGACGCGGACGAAATGGTGGCGATGGGCGTCATGCCACCCGTGAAGAGGATGGCGTGGTTCACGCCGACCACGCGCGGCACGCCGCTCGGATCTAGCATGACGACGGGACCACCGGAAAATCCAGGGTAGACTGCCGCGTCGTGCACGACGAGCTCCGCGCCAAGCAGCTCCACCACGCCGGACGTCACGCCCTCCGTGATTCCCCACGACAGCGCCCACAGCCCGCCGCCGGTGTGACCCAGTGCCCAGATCTTGCGGCCCACCTGCGCCTTCTCGCTCATGAGGCCGATCGGCGGAACATCGAGCAGCGGCATCTTGGGCTTGAGCACGGCGACGTCGCGCATCTCATCGAGCTTCACGACCTCCGCCGGTACGCTCTGGCCCTTGCGGGTGATCACCTTGATTCGCGTCGGTGTTCGCACCACGTGCGCGGCGGTGAGCACGAACCCCCCGTCGATGACGAAGCCAGTGCCGTGCGGCGTGGGCTCCTTGCGCAGCGACACGTCCACCACGGACTTCGGCGAGTGACCCTCGAGCCCCATGTCGTGCAGCGTCTTGCGCGCCTCGTCCTCGCGCATGTCGCCATCGTCGTTCAACACCGCGACCACGCTGGGCACCACCTGCGAGAACACGCGCTCGGTGAGGGAGCCCTCCGCGTGAGGCGCAGCAACAGGAGCGCCGCCACAGCCGGGAAGGGCAGCGAAGGAGGTGAGGAGTGCCAGCGCGAAGGCCGCACCGAGCCTGTGCATCGTCATGATGCGAAGCAGTCTCTCAGAAAATGAGACCCTTGGGCACGTCCGGGATGGCTGGGCACGCTTGCGTTGCGCCGGAGCGGGTCGCGCCGATATACGTCGCATCGATGCTGCCCTTGAGAGCAGCCGTTGCGCCCGTGGAGAAGTTCTTCACCGTGACGTCTACATCGATGTGAAGGGACGCCTTGGGCGCGGGCAGCGCAGCGACCGTCACCGTGCCGCTCGTCGCGTAGAACGTGTCGCCTCCGTGCGTGATGTAGATGGTGGCGGCGTTGACCGCGATTGACCGCGCCTTGTGATCGCTCGCGACGATCGCCTGGCTCTGCCCTGCAACGAGCTCTTTCACCTCGTCCCCGTAGGTCGTGATGTCGAGCATGAGCGAGCGATCGTCCGACTCGATCTCGGCCGTGAACGCGCACGCCTTCCCGTCGTCCTCGATCTGAGCGCGAAGCTTCCCGGGAGGTCCATCCACGGAGAGCGGGGTCGAGCCATCGAGCGCGAGCCGCATCGAGCCCACCAGGCTGCTCGCGGTGTGATCCGCGCAGCCAACGAGGAGCGGAAGAAGAAGAAGAGACAGGCGAAGCATGTGAGCGGTGGGTGGCGGTGGAGGGGTGGGTTTATGACGAGGTCGAGGTCTTCGTCGAGGTCGTCGTCGAAGTCGAAGTCGAGGTCGAGGTCGGGGTCGAGGTCTTCGTCGAGGTCGTCTCCGAGGTCGTAACCACGCGAAAGTGGGGTTCCACCCCATCCCCGCGCATTTTTATGCACTGCGTCAGGTTTACTCGGACCGAAAATCTGGTAGTAGCGGCGCCGTGCGGTCACCTCCCTCACCGGAGGCGGCCGGACACGAGGCGAGCTGAAGCGTCTGCGCAGGCAGGCGGCCAACCCCTTGAGGCAACGGGAGTCACGTGCAGTCTGCACGAGATTCTCACTCGGAGAGGTAGAAAAACATGAGTCTCAGTGTCGGCAAACCGGCGACGAGGATCGCAAGCGTCATGCTTGCCATCACGTCCGCGCTTCTCACCATTTTCGTTCCGCTATCCGCGTTCGCCGCGGACCTGACCGCCCCCGGTGCCCCGCACACGAACCCCGGCGGCACCGTACACGCGGCCGCAGCCGCGGCCACAGCGCACCACAGCGGCGGCGAGGCGAACCTGATCGTTCCCCACCTCGACGACTCCACCATCGTCACCTTCATGGGTGGCACGCCCGGCAGCACGCTCCTCAAGGGCGGCCTCCTGGTCGCGGCGCTCGGCATGGTGTTCGGCTTCGTGATCTTCAACCAGCTGAAGAACATGCCCGTGCACAAGACCATGCTCGACGTCAGCGAGCTCATCTACGCCACGTGCAAGACGTACCTCGTCACGCAGGTGAAGTTCATCCTCGTCCTCGAGGTCTTCATCGGCGCGATCATCGTCTACTACTTTGGCTTCTCGCAGCACTACTTCGAGCAGAACAAGGGCCTTCAGGTCGGCATCATCCTGCTCTTCAGCCTCATCGGCATCGCCGGTAGCTGCCTCGTCGCCTGGTTCGGTATCCGCGTCAACACGTTCGCGAACTCCCGCACCGCCTTCGCCGCGCTCCGCGGCAAGCCGTTCCCCTGCTACGCGATCCCGCTCAAGGCCGGCATGAGCATCGGCATGATGCTCATCTCGATCGAGCTGATGCTGATGCTCGGCATCCTCCTCTTCGTCCCCGGCGACTACGCGGGTCCCTGCTTCATCGGCTTCGCCATCGGCGAGTCCCTCGGCGCATCGGCCCTCCGCATCGCGGGCGGCATCTTCACGAAGATCGCGGACATCGGCTCCGATCTCATGAAGATCGTCTTCAAGATCAAGGAAGACGACGCACGTAACCCGGGCGTCATCGCTGACTGCGTCGGCGACAACGCCGGTGACTCGGTCGGCCCCTCGGCCGACGGCTTCGAGACCTACGGCGTCACGGGCGTCGCGCTCATCTCGTTCATCCTCCTTGCAGTCCACGACCCCAAGATCCAGGTCCAGCTCCTTGTCTGGATCTTCGTCATGCGCATCGTCATGGTCATCGCGAGCGGGCTCTCGTACTTCATCAACGACTTCATCGCGAAGGCGAAGTTCGAGAAGGCCGACAAGATGAACTTCGAGCAGCCGCTCACGCAGCTCGTCATCCTCACGTCGATCGTCAGCATCATCCTCACGTTCGCCGTGTCGAGCCAGCTCATCCCGACCCTCGGTGATGGCACGCTCTGGTGGAAGCTCTCCGTGATCATCACCTGCGGCACCGCCGCCGGCGCGATCATCCCGGAGGTCGTCAAGGTCTTCACCTCGACCGAGTCCGGTCACGTGAAGGAGGTCGTCACGGCCTCTCGTGAAGGCGGAGCCTCGCTCAACATCCTCGCCGGTCTCACCGCAGGTAACTTCTCTGCGTACTGGCTGGGCATGATCCTCCTTGCCCTCATGGGCATCTCTTACTGGGTCAGCATGATGGGCCTTGGCTCCATCATGATGGTCAACGGGTTCGACCCGTCGCCGGTGTTCGCGTTCGGCCTGGTGGCCTTCGGCTTCCTCGGCATGGGTCCCGTGACCATCGCCGTCGACTCCTACGGCCCCGTCACCGACAACGCGCAGTCCGTCTTCGAGCTCTCGACCATCGAGACCACGAAGAACATCGAGGGCGACATCAAGAAGAACTTCGGCTTCGACGTGAAGTTCGAGAAGGGCAAGCACTTCCTCGAAGAGAACGACGGCGCCGGCAACACGTTCAAGGCGACCGCCAAGCCGGTGCTCATCGGCACCGCAGTCGTCGGCGCGACCACGATGATCTTCAGCATCATCGTCGGCCTCACCAATGGCTTCTCCGAGAACACGGACAAGCTCTCGCTCCTCTACCCGCCGTTCCTCCTCGGCCTCATCGCCGGCGGCTCGGTCATCTACTGGTTCACCGGCGCAAGCACGCAGGCCGTGAGCACGGGCGCGTACCGCGCGGTCGAGTTCATCAAGGCGAACATCAAGCTCGAAGGCGTCGAGAAGGCGTCCGTCGAGGACTCCAAGAAGGTCGTCGAGATCTGCACGATTTACGCGCAGAAGGGGATGTACAACATCTTCCTCACCATCTTCTTCAGCACGCTGGCGTTCGCGTTCTTCGACGCGTTCTTCTTCATCGGCTACCTGATCTCGATCGCAATCTTCGGCCTGTTCCAGGCGCTCTTCATGGCCAACGCCGGCGGCGCATGGGACAACGCGAAGAAGGTCGTCGAAGTCGAGCTGAAGATGAAGGGCACGCCCCTCCACGACGCTGCGATCGTCGGCGACACCGTCGGCGATCCATTCAAGGACACGTCCTCGGTTGCCCTGAACCCCGTCATCAAGTTCACGACCCTCTTCGGCCTCCTCGCCGTCGAGCTCGCGCAGCAGATGAAGGAGCAGAGCCCGGATTCTTCTCTCCCGCGCGTCCTGTCTGCGATCTTCTTCGCCATCTCTGTCGTGTTCGTCTACCGCAGCTTCTACGGCATGCGGATCGGCGGCGCCGACGGTCAGTCGTCGATCAAGTCGGCAGCGGCGGATCACAGCGACGAGGAAGAGGCCCCCAAGGCGAAGCCGGCGAAGAAGGCGGAGCCGAAGGTCGAGGCAAAGAAGGAAGAGGCCAAGTCCGACAAGAAGGAAGAGGCCAAGTCCGACAAGAAGGAAGAGTCCACGGAAGAGGCCAAGGCCGACGCCAAGGACGAGAAGAAGAAGGGCGAGGCCGAAGTCGAGGCGTGAGCCTCTGCTGACGACCACGTCATTCTGAGCAAGGGCGTTCTCTCGGCGGTCATGACCGTGCTGGGAGGGCGCCCTTCGCCTTTTTTGTCGGCTGATGCTGACCGGACCGTTGTACCCTCGTCCGCTGATGGGCGAGCTCACCTGCGTCACGCTCAACATCTGGAATCGCTTCGGCCCGTGGGAGGAGCGTCTGCCGCGCATCAGGGACGGGCTCCGCGCGCTCGACGCGGACATCATCGGCCTGCAAGAGGTGCTGGTGATGCCGGAGTCGGGGATCGATCAGAACGAGCTCATCTCGAACCAGCTCGCCCAGCACCACGTTGCATGGTTCAAGTGCAGCAAGAACCCGCACCCCGTCGGTAACTCCATCCTGAGCCGCTGGCCGATCAAGGACTCCGCCTCGTTCGATCTGGACGACGGCGGCACGAGCGAGCACCGGGTCTTGGTCTACGCGCTGCTCGACACTCCGCACGGAGATGTCCCGGTCTTCGTCACGCACCTGAACTGGCGGCTGGACCAGGGACACGTCCGCATCCTGCAGGTGAAGGAGGTTGCCGCCATCATCGCGATCAAGGCGCCACAGACCGGGTTTCCGCCCATCGTGATGGGTGACTTCAACGCGGAGCCCGACTCGGACGAGATGCGCTACATGCGCGGGCTCACGGGCCTGGGCGAGCGATGCGTGCACTTTACAGATTGTTTCGGCGCCACGCGCGCGGCCACGGGCGAGCAGGATCCGCATGGCTACACCTTCTCGCGCGACAACCCTTTCGCGCTGGTGTGCCACGAGCCGAACCGCCGCATCGACTACGTCTTCGTGCGCGGCCCCGACGACCGCGGCCGCGGCGAGCCGCTCGCCTCTCGCGTGTGCATGAACCAGGCGACAGACGGCGTGCACCCGAGCGACCACTACGGTGTATGGGCGAAAATCACAGCATGAACAAGCGATCCCGGTTCCGGCTCGGCGCAGCGCTGTGCAGTCTGTTTGCTCTGACAACCGTGGGCACCGCTGCGCGCGCGGAGGACCTTGCACCGCCCGCGCCTCCGCCCACCTCCAACATGGAGCTCTCCGCGTACGAGCAGGAGACGCTGCGCCTGGGCCTCGCCAAGTTCGAGGAGGTGATCGAGCCCGCGGCGGAGGGGAAGCCCATCGAGCGCATCGACGTCGTCAGCCTGGACGTGTTCGAGGATCGCGACGTGATGCCCAAGGCAGCGGAGGAGCGGCCCTGGGCGAAGAAGACGCTCACCACGTCGCGCAACATCGCCAACTCGGTCCACTGGACGTCTCGCGACTTCACGATCCGGCGCGAGGTGCTGTTCTCGGTCGGCGACCCCTACAAGCGGATCCTCGCGGAAGAAACGGCACGAAACCTTCGCTCGCTCTCGCAGCTATCAGCCGTCGTCATTGTTCCGGTGAAGTCGAAGACGTCCCCCGACAAGATCCGCGTCCTCGTGATCACCAAAGACGTGTGGAGCCTTCGCCTCAACTGGAACCTTGCCTTCGGCAACGGGAAGATCTCCCAGCTGACGTTCCAGCCGCAGGAGCGCAACGTCCTTGGCCTTCACCACACGGCCAGCACGCTGTTCGATCTCCTGCCGCTCTCCTACACGCTCGGCGTGGGATACAGCGTGCCGCGCTTTGGCACCACGCGCATCGGCGCGGGCACGTCCGCGAGCCTGGTCATGAACCGCGAGACCGGCAAGCCGGAGGGCGCTGGTCTTGGCGCGAGCGTCGGCCAGCCTCTCTTCTCCGCACAGACGGAGTGGGCGTGGGCCGCGTCCGCGTCGTACGCCAACGCGGTCACACGGCGCTACGTCAACGGTGAGCTCGGTGCGTTCGACTCCACGACCACCAAGGCCGTCGACAACATCCCGTTCGAGTACCGCTCACAGAGCACCACGGAGTCCGCAGGCGTCACGCGCAGCTTTGGCTGGGAGAACAAGTTCGACATCACGTTCGGCGCCGGCGTCAGCACGTCCAAGTACAATACCGTCGACGACCTCTCCAAGTTCGACCCGAAGGCCGTGACGGACTTCATGCGCTTCGTCCCGGTAGGCGAGACCCGCGTGGGCCCCGCCGTCACGTTCCAGGCGTACACCACGCGCTTCCATGCGATGCACGACTTCGGATCGCTCGCCCTCGAAGAGGACTATCGCCTGGGTCACAACGTCATCCTGAAGCTCTACCGCGCGAACAAGGAGCTCGGCTCCACGCGCGACGTGGCCGGCAGCTCGGGCGCCATGCAGTACACCGTCCCGCTGGGCGACGGCATCGCGCGCGGCAGCGTGGAGGGCTTCGCCGAGCAAGACATGACCCCCGGTCAGGAGCGCATCCGCGACGCTGCGATGTCCGCGTCACTGAAGCTCGTCACCCCGCGCATCCGTTTCGGTCGCTTCGTGTTCGACTCCACCATCAGCGATCGCGAGCGCAACTACCTCAACTCCACATCGTACCTGGGCGGCTCCGGTCGCCTCCGTGGCTACCCCACCAGCTACTACTTCGGGAAGGACTTCTATGTGTCCAACCTGGAGTTCCGCTCGCGGCCCATCTCCCTGCTCACCGCGCAGGTCGGCGGCGTGCTCTTCCACGACATGGGCGACGCGTTCAGCGACTTCGACTCGCTCCATCTGAAGCACTCGGTCGGCGGCGGTATCCGCGTCCTGTTTCCGGAGCTCGATCGCGCCGTGTTCCGTCTGGACATCGCGGTGCCCCTCACCACCCCGAACCTCTCCACAAGAGACTACTCCGCGTGCTCACCAGCGGGCGTCGCCTGCAAGAAGCTGGACCCGGTGACGTACTTCGTCACCTTCGGCCAGGCCTTCGATTTCACGAGCATAGCCCCATGAAAAGCCGGTAACATGGGTCCCCGGAAGGTAGGGTGGGCGTGAGCGAGGCGCGGAGGGTCGAGTTCTTCAAGCTGTCCCGCGCCATTCAGGACAGGTTCGTCGGCTCGGCCGGCAACGTGTTCGCGCCGCTGCCGCTCCTTTTCCAGCACGCCACGCCGAAGACCCCTCTCTACTGGGCTGGCGCGAGCGTCGTGTCGCTCGTGGCGCTCGTGGTCGTGGCCCGGACCGGTTACGGCGATCTCGCGAGCGGGCTGTCGTGGCACGGATTCGTGGCGTGCATCGAGTACATCCTGCTCATCGCGGGCGTGATCGGGTGTGCGGTGCGCGCGGTGCACCTGCGGAAGCGCATCACGCAGCTCCCGTACAGGCCGGGTATCTACACGTTCCCCATGTGCCTCGTGGACGCGCGTTCGGAGAAGTTCGACGTCGTCGACATGAACACCCTCGTTGCCGCAACGGCGATGCAGGGGCCCGTAGCAAAGGTGCTCCTCCAGTTCCAGAACGGCCGCAAGATCGAGATCCCGGTCGACAACGCGCAGGCAGCCGAGGCCGCCGTTCTCACCATCAACGGCAACAAGGAGGAGGTCCGCGCCGCGATCGAGCGCAACGATCCCGGCGAGCTTGTCTCGCTCGATCCGCTGCACCAGCCCCGCTTCTCCAGCCCGGTCGCCCCGCGCGACGCGTACGCGGCCTATGCGCCGCCGTGGGCAAAATTCTTCTTCGCGATCGGCCTTGGCGTGGGCGTCGTCGTCGGTCCCGTCATGTGGCTCGCGCGGAACTCCGGCAGCGACACGCGGATGTACAAGACCGCATCCAGGGCGAACGACGTGGACTCGTACAAGGCGTATCTCGCCCACGGCAAAGCGCACTCGGACGAGGTGCGCGACATCTTGCTCCCGCGCGCGGAGCTGCAGATCGCCATCGCGCAGAACACGCCCGAAGCCCTGCTCGCATACATCTCGTCCCATCCAGACTCCAAGGTCAAGCCCGAGGTGGACGCTGCCCTCCGCACCGCGCTGCTCGCTGCTCTCGCGGATGCCAAGAAGTCAGGCACGCTCGCCGCGCTCGGGTCGTTCGCAACGAAGTACGGCGCGCAGAAGTCGTACGTGCAGAAGGAGCTCGCCGCCTCCATGCACGACGTCTACGCGCGCGAGCTCGCGGCGTACCTTGCCAGGGCACCCACAAAGGACAAAGCCGTCGCGCCCTTCATCGAGAAGCTCTTCGCGTGGGCAGAGGCGCACGGCCCGAGCGTGGAGATCAAGGCGCGTCGCCGCACGAACTCCAACCTGGACAAGGCCGACAAGTTCCTCGAGAAGGTGCCCACGTTCATGGGGCAGGTCTCGTACCCCACGCGCTACTTCGACACGGCGCACTCGCAGAAGCGCGAGGTCGCTGCCATGGGCGTGTTCGCGGACAAGCTCTCGGGCGTGTTCTCGAAGGAGCTGATCGAGTTCAAGCTCGCCGGCGAAGGCCCTGACCCCACGCAGCCCGTACCGGCGTTCACGGTGCCCACGCTGCTCATCACGCACGTGGAGGACTGGTCCACGCTCACCTACGAGACCAAGGTGCCGCGCGGCTGCTTCGTCGGCATCATCTACCACTTCGAGGTGGAGTTCTATCTGCCGGGCGACGCGAAGCCGTACAAGTGGAAGCAGGACATCGGCAAGGGCGCGCCGCTCGGCATCCTGGACAAGGCCGGGGAAGGCAGCAACGAAGACCGCCTCTACGAATCCATGTCCACGGACACGTTCAAGGTGATGGAAGACCGCTACCTGGCGACCATCATCCCCGCAGAGAAGTAGCTCGCGGCGCTACCGCTGGGCCACAAGCGCTCAGCACTGGCGGAGGAGCAAGACTCCGATCAGCAGGACGGTCAGTGAGCCTCCGAAGGCCAGGAAGATCGTCACGTAGAATGGGCGGTGTGGTGCTGCGTGTGGAGGCCCTGACCGCCCCAAGGTCAGATGCGACGAGCTGCACGGACCTGTCCGTGTTGCAGAGCGAGCAACGGTGCGCCTGCTGCTTCACCGGAAGTGGGTAGGGCGTCCCGTACTGCCAGCCCGGCGCGGCCTCCTCGAGCGCCAGGTTGGCGACGCCAACGCACTCCTCGCACATGGACGATGCCTCGCCAGCGACGAGCACAATCACATGCTCGAGCACCTTCCCGCAGAACGAACACGCGCCCTCGTGCAGCACGCGACCTAGTGGTTCGCGAGAAACGCTTTGTATGCGTCGCGTGTCGGCGGGCGGCCGAGGAAGTGCTCCACGAGTTTGTCGCCGTCATCGCTGCCGCCAGGCGCGAGCACGAAGTCGCGGTATTCGGTCGCGGTCTTGTGGTCGAACATGCCGTTCTTCTTGAAGCGCGTGAAGAGGTCCTGCGCGAGCGAGAGCGCCCACTGATAGCCGTAGTAGCCGGCGTCGTAGCCGACCAGGTGTCCGAACGTCGCCTGGAAGTGTGTACCTTCCACGTATTTGAAAGGCACGTATGCGGTCTGCACCTCGGCGAGGACCTGGGTGGTGTCGAAGCCTGGATCGCGCGTGTGGTACGTCTGGTCCAGCGCGGCCAGGAACAGCTGTCGCGACGTGGCGAGCGATACACCGAAGCTCCGCGCGCGCGTCATGGCCGCGTGCAGCTTTTCGGGGAGCGGTGCGCCCGTCTCGTGGTGCTTCGCGAACTTCGCGAGCGAGTCCTTGGACCACGCCCATTCCTCCAGCATCTGCGAAGGCGCCTCGACGAAGTCGCGCTCGACAGCGGTGCCCGCATAGCTGGAGAGCTCGGCGGTGGAGAGCAGGTGGTGCAGCACGTGGCCGAACTCGTGGAAGAACGTGACCACGTCCTGATGGCTCATCAGCGCCGGCGTGCCAGTGCCCGGCTTCGGGAAGTTGCACACGATGGAGGCGATGGGCACGAGCCGCGAGCCATCGTTCATCTTCTTGGTGGGGCGGATGCTGAAGACCGCGGCGTGCTTGTACTTGCCCTCACGCGGGTACAGATCGAAGAAGAAACGCCCGAGCTCCTTGCCGGTGGCAGCGTCGGACACGCGCAGCGCCTCCACGTCACCGTGCCATCGCGGCGCGGCCTCGGTGGAGAGCACCTCGTATTTGATGCCAAACAGCTCGCTCGTGATGTCGAGCAAACCCTGCTTCACGCGGCCGATCTCGAAGTACTGGCTCACCTCCTTGGAGTCCAGGCCGTACTTCTCCTGCCGCAGCCGGTCTTCCAGGTAGGAGCGATCCGCGAACGTGAGCGGCTCATCCTTCTTGCCGCCCAGCTTCTCGTGCATGCGGTGGAACTCCGTCATCTCCTCCGCAGCGCGCGCCTTCACGAAGCCGCGCAGATCTTCCAGGAACGCCGCCACGGTCTTGCTGCTCTTCGCCATGCGCGGCTCCAGCACGTAGTCTGCCCACGTGGGGTAACCGAGCAGCTTCGCCTTCTCCTTGCGAAGCAGGAGCAGCTTCTCCAGGACCTTCACGTTCTTGTCTGCCGCGCGGTTGTCGAACAGCTTGTAGAGCTCGAAGGCGACCTTCCGGTTCTTTGCATACTGCATGAATGGAAAGTAGTCGGGGTAGTCGGTGGTGATCTTCACCTTGCCGTCCGCGCCCGCCTTGTGCGAGTCCACGTAGCCCTGCGGCAGACCCGCCATGTCCTTCGGCTCCACCATGAGCGAGAGCGTGGAGTCGGCCAGGTTTGTGTCGAAGTCCTGCGACTCCTTCGTGAGCGTCTCGTTCAGCTCGCGCAGGCGCGCCTGCCCCGCTTCCGGGAGCTCCAGGCCGTTCCGGCGGAAGTCGCGGAGCGTGTGGTCAAGGAGGCGCTTCTGATCGGGCGCGAGCTTGGGGCTCGTCTTCGCGTAGCGAGAGATCACGCGCGCGAGCTTTGCGTTCAAAAAAAGCTCAGTGCCAAACTTGTCCACCTTGGGCTCGCAGCCCTTCGCCGCCTCGCGCACGGCCGCGTCTGGACTCGCAACAGAGATGAGCGCGGGAAAATCCGACGCATTGCGCACGGCCAGGTTCAGCTCGTCGAACTTGCCCAGCACCGCCGCATACGTGAGCTTGTCGTCCGTCCCGCCGTCCAGCGTGACGATCTCTGTGAGCAGCGCGTCCGCCTTGTTCAGGCTCTCGTCGCAGAGACGGATGATGCCGTCCTTCGTGAGGCCAATGGTCGTGGGGTCGGTGTCCGTGGGGAGCATCTTCTTCTCTTGGGCTTTTGCGGTTGCAGAGGCAAGGGGCGTGGCGTCGCTCTTGATCGCGCGCAGCAGCGGGCGAGAGGGAGAGTCCTCCATCCTGGGAGGAGCCTCCGCCGGCCCGCATGCCGAGACGGTGAGGGCCGCGAGCATGTAGAGCGCGAGGTGGGCGCGGCGCGCTCCCGACATCAGAGAGGTTCCGCTGGTTCGGGGTCGCATTGCGGCGAGGATGCTACACGAGGAGCAGCACGCCCGTGGCCGGTTTTCCGGTCTCCCGGGACAGGGCCGCGGCATAGAGCCGTAGCTGCCGCTCGTAGTCCTCACGAGCACCACCAATGTCCACGTCGGTCTTGTAGTCGATCACGCACAGACCCTCGGCGTCCACGAACGCAAGGTCGCACGCGCCCTCCACCAGGGTGCCATCCTCGATGCGGAGCGCGAGCGGCGTCTCGCGGAACACCTGCGCGCTCTTCTTGGCGCGCAACAGCAGCGGGTGCGTGAGCGTCTTCGTCACGGAGACCGTCGCGGCCTCCACCTCGGCGGGGGTCGCCGCAAGCATGCGCCCGCACAGCTCGGCGACCTTGCCAATGTCCTTCTTCGACGCGTCGACCGGTAGCGTGGCGAGCATCTCGTGTACGAGTGTGCCGAAGCGCGCGCCGCGAGGCCTGTCCGCGCCGCCCTCGTCACGTGACGACGCCACCGTGATCGGTATCGCGAGGACCTGGGCAGGCAGCGCGACGGTGCGCCGCTTCGTCACGGTGGTGGTGACAAGCCGCGGAACGCTCGCGCGCGCGACCGCGTCGTCGTGTGCCGCCGCCCACGCCGCATGCTGATCCACGCTGGAGGTGGCGACCACGCCTTCCTTGTCGGCGGCCAGGATCTTCTGCTGGCGCATGCCGACCTCGTCCTCCTTGTCCAGGTCGAGCGCGTGCGGGTCCCAGAACACCACCTTGGAGTCACCAAGCTCCGGCTCGTGCACGCCGGGACGCACGCTCATCGACTCGTAGCCGCGCGCCTTCGCAGGACGCTCGAGCACTGAATCGCCAGAAAAATCAGGCGCGCCAGCGAGCGGAGTGGACGCGCGCTCGCGCCCGCGCTTCGGATAGATGACCGGGTAGAGCGGAGACAGCCACCATGTGCTCTCTCCGCGTTCGTCGCCCACGACGGGGACGATCAACATCTCTCGCGCGCGGGTCGCCGCGACATAGAGCAGCCGGTCGGACTCGAACGCGTCCTCTTCCAGGATGCGCTCCCTGTTCTCGGAGAGCTCCAGCGGAACGCAGCCGGCAAGCTGCGTGGCGAACAACCCGCGCTCTGCATTCACGTATCGCGACGGCTCACGCTGCGTGGCTGGCGCCGCAGGATCCGCCAGGATCACCACCGGGAACTCGAGCCCCTTCGAGCGGTGCACGGTCATCATGCGCACGCCGTCGGACGTCTCCTCGACCACGGGTGCGTCCTCCGCGTTGCCACTCGTGAGCTGGTCACCCAGGTAGAGCACGAACGCGCGGAAGCTCCGCGGACGCTGGCGCTCGAAGCGGCGCGCAATGTCCATCATGCGCAGCGTGTTCGCCAGTGCCTGCTCGCCCGCGGGCCAGAACGCCAGCGCGGCGTGGGCGCGGGTCTTCGCAAGGAACGTGCGGATGGTCTCCGCGAATGGCAGCTTGTTGCGGCTCTTGTGGAGCATGCGCAAGAGGCCCATGGCGTCAGCCACGGGGCGCGTGAACGGAGTGACGTCCTCGTCCTTCACGGTCCGGAACGGATGCAGGCCGAACTTGTGCTTGTACGCGAGGATCTCCGCGTCCGTCAGGGCTACGAACGGACCCCGCAGCGTCGCGTAGACGGAGAGCTCGTCGTCGGGCCACTCCATCGCGGTGAGCGCGGCGACCATGGCAGACACCTCTTCGCGCAAGAAGAAGCTGCGGCCGCCGACCAGCGCATGCGGGATTCGCCGCGTCTCGAGCGCGCGCACGTACGGCCGCGTTCGATCGCCATCCATCGATTGAAGGCGCTTGAACAGGATGCAGATGTGCCGCGCCGCCAGTGGCACGCGCACGCCGGAAGCCTCCTCCACCGTGTAGCCGCTCTTTCGGGTCAGCCAATCGATGTAGGCGCCCACCGCGTCCGGGAGTGACTCCTCGATCTTCCAGGACACGATCTTTCCCCAGTCCGAGTACGGCCGCGGAACCGGCAACGCAACCAGGGTGGGATGGTCCGGCTCGCTCTTGAAAGGGGAGAGCGGCACGTACGTCGCCTGTCCGGGCTGCCCCACCATGCGCTGCGCGAACGCGGTGTTCACCGCGCGCTGGATGGAAGGCGAGCTGCGGAAGCTGGTGGTGAGGTTCAGGACCTCCGCGCCCTTTGTGACCAGGTGCTTCTTCACGCGCTCGTACAGGGCGACGTCGGCGCGGCGGAAGCGATAGATCGACTGCTTCGGATCGCCGACGACGAACAGCTTGCCCGGCGCGGGATCCACGGCAAACGCGTCCGTGCCCTCCGCGCGCGTGCCCGAGAGGAAGAGCAGGATCTCTGCTTGCAGCGGGTCGGTGTCCTGGAACTCGTCCACGAGCAGGTGCGAAAAGCGCGACATGAGCTCCTCACGCACCACGAGATCATCGCGCACGAGGTCGCGTGTCTTCACGAGGAGGTCGCGGAAATCCAGACGCCCCGCGCGCGCCTTGCGACGCTCATACTTCTCCGTCACCACCGAGAGCTCGGTGAACAGACACGCCGCCAGGTCTGCATCCAGGCGAACGACCAGCGCATCGAGCGCGATCTTGAGCGCGTCACGCTCGTTCGCGACGTCCTGACGAAGCACGCCCTCGCGAAGGAACTTGCCGGAGCCCTTCCATGTCCAGGACTTCAGGCGTGAGATCGTCTTGAGCTCCGACTCCAGCCCGTCGTAGTCGCGCTTCTTCTGCACGTCCTCGCGCCGGAGGATCTCGGCGACCGCATTGCCGATCTCGTGCAGGTTCACCACCAGGAAATTCGGCGGCTCCGTCTTCGGTAGGCCCACGCCGTAGTCGGCCAGCTTGCGCAGGCGCTCCAGCATCGCGTCGACCGCGGCCTTGCGGTCGAACGGCTCGCGCTTCCACGGAGTCGGGAAATCGCGCGCGTCCGTGAGCTTGAAGCCCGCGGACTCCAGCATGCCGCGCGGTCCATCGGAGCCGCGCTCGCGCGTGCGCCGCCGCAGGATGCGACGCAGACCCTCGCCGGGCGACTCCAGCGACTCCTGGAACCACAGGTCGAAGCACTCGCCGTACAGCGCGCGTGCCTCGTCGTCTGGGGCGACCTCGAACAGCGGGTCCACGCGGGCCTCCACCGGGCGCTCGCGAAGGATGTCCGCGCAGAAGCCGTGGATGGTGCCGATGCGCGCCTCCTCCAGCTCTCGCAACGCCTGTACCAAGCGCGCCACGATCGCGGGCTCCTTCTCGGCCTCCTTGCGCCGGTCGAGCTCCGTGCGCAGGCGCAGCTTCATCTCGCCCGCGGCCTTCTCGGTGAACGTCACACACGCGATCTGGGAAAGGTGCGCGCGACCGGCGCAGATGAGCGCAACGATGCGCGCGATCGCCTCCGTGGTCTTCCCCGTCCCCGCTGCGGCCTCCACGACCAGCGTCCTGTCGAACGCGGTACGGATCGCGTCGCGCTCTCTCTGGTCCACCAGCACGGGCCTGTCACCTTGCGTCGTCATGGTCGCTTCCGCAGCTCCACGAGCTTGTCCATGCGAGGGCTCTTCTTCTTCTTCGTGCGGATGTTCTCGTACGGGCCGCACACGGGCTTGTAGTCGCAGTACTCGCACTCGCGCGCGTCGGGCAACGCTGGCAAGAAGCCCGTGGTGATGGCCTCGGTCACGGCGTCACCCACGGCCTTTGCGCCTTCACGTGCGGTCTCGTCCAGGCGCACGGGCACCGAGTCGAAGCCGCCGGTGGAGCTTGCATAATACAAGCGTCCTCCGGACACCTTCACGTCCGGGAAGAGCTTCTCGAGCGTGAGCGCATACAGCACGGGCTGCAGGACCTTGCCGCCGCCGATGACGGTGCCCTCCTTCGCGCGCTTCTTTCCGGTCTTGTAGTCGGTGGCCTGCAGCGTGCCGTCGCTGCTCTTCTCGACCAGGTCGATCGAGCCGCGGAGCTTCACCCCGCACTCGAGCGCGACGGGCAGGGCGGACGAGTGCTGATCGCTCGCCTCGCGCTGCCCGCTGAGCCCGAACGAGAGCTCGAAGTAGGCAGGCTGGTAGCCCGTGGGCTCCTCCACCTCGCGGCGCAGCCATTCGCGCACGTCCGCGCGGATGGCGCCGACACCGTCCTCCCAGACGCGATCGATCGCGGGGTAGAGCTCGTCCTTGAACTTCTTCTCCACGCGCGCAAGCACGTGGTCCAGGCGCTCGCGCGCGGCGTCCAGCGTGGCCGGCGTCATGGGCAGGAGCCCGTGCTCGCGCAGCTCGGTCAGGAACTCGTAGAGGACCTCGTGCACGAACGAGCCTTTTTGCAGCGCATCCATCTCCTCGATGGCGCGCGGCTCCTCGCGCGGAGACAGCTTGTGCACGGCGTACAGATAGAAGCGGTACGGGCACGCGGCGAAGTTCTGCAGCGCGGTGGGGGAGAAGCTGCGCTTGTCGGGGGTGTGCATGGCCAGCGCCTCCTTCGCCTCGGGCGCGGGGTCCACCAGGCCGTCTGCGTCGGAGAAGCCGCGGAGCCAGCGCTTCGCCCGGAAACGCAGCGCGCGCGCCAGATACGGGTTCACCGAGAGCAGGTAGCGCGCGGTGCCAATGGCCTCCTCTTCTGGTTTGTAGAGCAGCGACGAGAGCAGCGCGAGATCGTGCTCGGACTCGTCAATGGCATCCTTCGGCGACTCCGGCGCCGGCCAGCCGATGCGCGCGCGAGCGGCGCTGTCTGCGCGACGTGAGAGCTCCTCGAACCCGGCGAGCGTCCCTGTCTGCGCGCGGACCAGCTCCAGCGCGTAGAACGACGGCGTCTTGGGGCGCCCCAGCTCCGTGTCCACGCGTGGGTAGCTGAACGTCGCGCGCTCCGTGGCAGAGCCAAGCGCGATGCGCAGCGCGAGCCGTTCCGCCGTGGCACGTCCCTCGTTCGTGAGCAGCGACCCGGCGGTGATCCCTCGCCGCATGCGATCGAGGAACATCGGGTCTTCGGCCAGCTTTCGCGGGAAGCCGCGCTCCACCAGACCGGGCACGAAGACGTGCTTCCACGTCATGCCGCGCGCTTCGTCGATGGGTGCAATATACACGCGTCCGTACCGCGAGCTGCCGGGCATCACCGTCAGGTCGGTGAGCCGCGGCGTGAGCACCATGCGCAGCTCCGACATGGTCACGGGCGCGCCCTTTCCCATGGGGTAGAGCTCTGCCAGCACGGCCAGCACGCGCTCCGGCCGGCGCAGCGCACGCGTGGCAAGGTCCGACAGCGCCTTCGCGTACTCTGCCAGCGGGCGCGGGTTCTTCGCCAGCTCAGACAGCTCGCCCAGGAGCGGAAGCGCGAACGCACGCAGCACGTCCAGCGCACGCAGCTCGCGCGTGAGCAGCTGCACCCGCGCCTCCTCGGAGGCCTCCTCCTTCATCCGCGCGACGAGCTCGGCGCGGTAGCCCTTGAGGCGCGCCTCCCAGCGATCGAGTCCGCCGATGACGGCCGCATCCACGAGCATGCGCTCCCACAGCTTGGGCGCGCGGATCGAGCCGGCGATCACGGGTGCGTCCTCGGCATCCCGCGCGTCACTCGTCTCCGGCTCTTCCTCGAGCTCCTCGGCCGCGGCGGCGATCGTGGTGGCCGCTTGCGGGCTCATGATCTCGTCGTCGGCGACCACGCGCGTCTCCTGGGATGGCCACGCGGGCGGGGGAGCGCCGCTCGGCTCTGCACGCGGGAGCTCGCCCAGCGACAGGTACTCGGAGAAGCGCGTCGCGGAGAGCCCTTCGTCGGCGCACGCAAGCAGCGCAAGCAGCGCGCGCCCCGAAGGATCGGGCTTCCGCGTCCCGCGCGCGAAATAGGCTGGCACCTTTGCGCGCAGGAATGCCTCCTCGAGCGCGAGCGAGTACTCGGTGGGTGAGCGCAACAGGACCGCGACCTCGTCGAAGGGAACGCCCTGCGCAGCAAGCGCCAGGACTCGACGCGCGATCTCCGCGCCCTCGCGGCTCTCACCCGGAGCGGAGAAGAACGCGATGCCGGCGTCCTCTGCGAGCCCCGCGTGTGCCTCGGAGAAAAGGTGCGTCTGCACGTTGGCTACGGGAGTACCGATCGCCGCGACGAGCTCGCGCGGCGGAGACAGGTGGCCGAGGAGCTCGCGCGTGCGCGCATCGCCGCGGGGCATGGTGAAGAGCATGGCCGACGCCTCGCCCGTGAGCGCGCTCACCAGATCGGCCTCCAGCCGATGCATGCATGGTACATCCAAAAAGAGCAGCGCTGCCCCGCGCACACGCGCGGCGTTCTCGCACGCTGCGGAGATGACCGCCGCCGGATCGCACAGGCCCGCGGCAGCGAGCTCCTTCTCGAACACGGATAGCAGGAGCGAGAGGCTCGGATCGCCCACCGAATCCTTGTCCACGCGCTCGAGCCGGAGCTCCGTCAACGTGCGCGTGAGCGCGCGCGCAAGCCCCGGTTCTTCGCGGATGGGCGCGAACCGTCCAAGCACGTCCTTCTTCTGCGCGAGCCCGCGCGCCAGCACGGCCTCCATGGTGAGCGTGCCCGCGGGAACGGTGCCTGCGCGCGCAAGGTCGAGCCGCGCCAGGCTTCCGGCCAGCCCGCGCAGCGTGTGAGACTCGGCGCCCACCACGTGACCGCGCGCGCTTGCGACCTGTCTCACCAGCTCCTGCGCCGCGAGCTTGGTGCGTCCGACCACGATGACGCGCGTCGAGCGCTTCGCGTGCGCTTCAAGGAACGCCGCGGCGGCGGCCACCCGCTCGCTCGCGTGAGCGGACTCGATGACCACCGGCGCCTGCTTGTCGTTCCTCGCCGCCCCTTCCGATGTCACCCGGAAGGATCTAGTTGGCTTTTCGCTTCCGTACAACCACCGGCACGGAACGAGGCCGGAGCGTGGCGGCGGGATCGGCGGTGACCTCGCCGCGGAGCTCGAAATCGCACTGCGAGAAGATGCATGCCAGCACCAGCTGCGCCTCCAGGAGCGCGAAGTGGTTGCCGATACAGATGCGCGGGCCACCGCCGAATGCTGCGAACGACTGGCGTGGGCGCTTCGACTCCACCTCGGGCAGGAAGCGCTCCGGATCGAAGACGTCGGGCTTGGGCCACTCGCTTGCGCGGCGCTGCGTGGCGTACGGGCTTGCGAGCACGTGCGTCCATTTGGGGATGCGCACGCCGCCAACGACGGTGTCGCGCTGCGCGGTGCGCCCGTACAGGTAGACGGGCGGATGCGTACGGAGCGCCTCCTTGAAGGTGCGGAGCGCAAAGCCCAGCTTCGGGAGATCCGCGACAGAGGGCGCGGCGCCCACGGACAGCGCGCATTGCTGCATGCGCTGGTAGAGCGCGCGATCCTGGCACAGGTGCGCGATCGTCCACGCGAGACCAGAGGCGGTGGTCTCGTGACCGGCCACGAAGAGGGTGATGACCTCGTCCTTCACCTGCTGATCGCTCATGCGCTCTTCGTCCGCGTCGTGGGCGTTGAGCAGCTTGGAGAGCAGGTCCTCGCGCTTGCTACCACCGGCGCGGCGCTCGTCGATCATGCGCTGCACCCGCTTGTCGAGCAGCTCGATGCATCCCTTGAGCTCACGCCCGCCCGCACCCGGATAGAAGAGGGGCCTCTCCAGCATCGCGGCTGCGCGCTCGATCGCGCGCTTCGGAAGGCCGTGGGTGTGCTCCGCCAGGCGCAGCAATTGGTAGCGTGTGGCAATGTGCCCGATCGAGAACCAGGAGCCGCTCTGATCGCTCACCCACTTGAGCGCGATGGTGAGCGCGTGCCCGATCTCGTCGGACTCGTCGAGCGTGTCGGCATCGAACAGCGCGCTCCCCGCGATGCTCATCGCGATGTGCGTGCATTCGCGGGCGAGATCGATCTCCGCGCCGTCCTTCCACGTGGCGACCACGCGGTTCGTGCAGGCCACCATGCTCTCCGCGTATTTGTCGATGATGGCCGGCGTGAACAGCGGAGCCATGAGCTTGCGCTGGCGCTTCCAGAGCTCACCGCCGCTGGTGAACAGCCCCTGTCCAGCGAGCGGTCCGAGCGTGAACGTCATCATCGCGGACTTCTCGAAGTCGCTCGCGCGGGTGACGAGCAAATCCTCGAGCGCCGCGGGAGAGATCGCGAGCGCGGCGCGCCCGATGGGGACCTGCAGCGCGACGATGTCGTGCGGCGACCGAGCAGCGCGCTCACAGAATGCGAGCCGACCGGCGCGGATCTCCTGGTTGTGGGTCTGAAAGCCAGGCCCCACGCCAAGGCGCGGCATCTGCGCGTAGGGAAGCGCCTTCGTCTCGGGCGCGTCGTTCTTTGTCGCAGCTTCTTGACGCATGAGCAGCAGGCTAGGGGCTGTCGTGGGTTTAGAACAGCCCGCCGTCCGGTGAATCGCTAGACTCTGCCAGGTAGGCATGAAGAAGCTTCTTCTCGTAGGCAATCCAACTGCGCAGTCCGGCAAGAACGTGGAGCGCATCACCGCGGCGCGCGCACGCTTTTCGGAGCGCGGCAACCCCGTGGACTTCTTCTCCACGCTCCCCGGCGGCGCGACCGTTCCGGCCCTTGTGAAGGCGCTGGACGCGGGCAGCCACGACGTCGTGATTGCGATGGGCGGCGACGGCACGTTCCGCGAGGTCGGCGCGGCCATCCTTGGGTCCGCGCGCAAGGAGTCGCTCGCGCTCGGCATGCTGCCCACGGGCACCGCCAACGATCAGGGGCGCAGCTTCGGTCTCTCCGCTCGTCCGGAGGATCTGCACAGCAACGTGGACGTCGTGCTCGCCAGCCACGAGACACGCATCGACGCCGGTCAGCTCACGGTCTGGGATGGTCCCGGCGCGCCCGTTGCAGACGTCACGTTCTTCGACTCCGCGGGCTTCGGCATCAGCGCGCGCGTGCTCAAGCAGCGCAACGAAGATCGCAAGCTCGTGGACGAACTCGGGCCCATCAAGGAGCTCTATCGCGACCAGCTCGTGTACGCGGGCGCTCTGCTCCGCACGTTCGCGGAGAGCTACATCCTGTCCGACAAGTTCGACGCGATAGGCACGGTGGACGGCCAGCCGGTGGAGCTGCGAGGCCTCATCGATCTGGTCTTCAAGAACACGCGCATCTACGGCGGCGCGTGGATCTTCGACCCCACGAGCCGCCACGACGACGGCCTCTTCGAGCTCGTCCCGTTCGTAGGCAAGCGTGACTGGGCCAGCAAGGCGATCGTGGATCTGGCTGGAAATCCCCTCACCGAAGAGGTGTTGAACCAGATCGGCGTCGAGCACTCGAAGAACCTCCGCGGACAGCACATGGATCTCTCACTCGTGCCGCCGTCGGATGTTCCGCTCCACGGCCAGGCAGACGGAGAAGAGCTCCAGGCAGGCACCCGCGTGGTCGTGCACGTGACCAAACGCGCGGTGCGGCTCATCGTGCCGAACGTGACGTCATCTACGTAACGGTTGCGGTGTTCCACCATCGCCACAGCGCGTTTCAGCGGCGAACGCGCATGGCACGAACCCTGCTCTGGCCCTCGGCCCATGAGAAGGTCACTCTCCGCGCTTTGCCTCGTCTTGCTCGCCTCCGGCACGTCACTCGCGATGGGCTGCGCCGCGGAACGCGATCCGATCAATCGTGTACAGGCGAACGCGCTCGACAAGCGGTTCTTCGTCGGGGAGAGCCTCTCCGACGCGTCCGATGATCCGGAGTTCCGTCATCGCTCCTACGTCGTGGATGGCTCCGCAAGCCAGTCGCTCATCGGCATTGGCGAGTGGGGTCACGTCGATCGCGTGCGCTGGGAGGTGACCAGTGATCTCCTCATTGCTCGCAAGGCCTACGAGCTCGCGCCCGCGCAGGACAACAAGGGCGCCAACGGCCAGAATCCGCTGGATCCGGCCGCGCCCGCGGCGGCCGACAAGTTCCTGCAGAAGACGCCCAACGGCACGATCGTGGCTGCCTACAAGATCGAGAGCCACTTCGACATCCGCCGCTCCTACAACGCGCAGACCGGCGAAGAGAACAACATCATCGAGGAGAACACGCAGGACCGCCCCTGGAACGAGCGGCAGTTCATGCGCGTGGACTGGTCGCAGAACGTCGTCAACGACCCGATGGCGATCAACTTCATCGGCAGCGCGTTCGGCAAGACCACCGTCACGCCGATCTCGTACTACGTGGCGGACGCGAACAGCCCGGATGCGCCACAGCTGGACGAGAAGGAGGGGTACCTCGACATCACCAACAAGTTCACCGTCGCGCCCGAGACCACCGACCTTGGCGGCTTCTCGCTCCCGACCTGCGCGCTCGTCGGCATCTACACGGGCAGCGCCACGTACGACTGCAATGCGCAGGAAGCCACCGTGCGCAACTCGTGGGCGAAGATCAAGCCGGACGAGGACTTCGAGCCGCTCGAGAACACGTTCGCCTCGCAGGACATCGTCGGCAATCCGGGCGGGCAGGGAAGCAGCCTGAACGTGGGCGTGATCAATGCGCCGCGGCAGGGGTGGGATCCGCAGTACGGGTTCACCGATCAGCTCCTGCACCGCTACGCGAACATCCACAACACGTGGAAGAAGAGCCACGTGGACGTGGCCTGCACGGCCAATACCGACGCGGATGAAAACGGAACCGCGGACCAGTGCGACGGCGCCGCCGGCGTGACCATGGGCGGATCGCAGTGCGACGTCGCCATGAACAAGTGCACGCTGCCGCTGCGTCAGCGCGAGATCAAGACGTTCGGGTACTGGGTCAACAAGGAAGCCCCCGACGGCCTGCTGGACCCCGTCGGCGACGACGGCAAGCCCACCGGGCGAGGCACGCTGGAAGATCTGATCTACTCATGGAACCAGCTCATCTCCGTGGCCGTCGCTACCTCGCGTGAGGTGGAGTGCCGCCGAACGAAGGAAGGCACGCGCGACAGCTGCCATGCGCAGTACTTCTCCTCCAAGCGCTCGGACCCGGGCTCCATGGAGATGCTCTCCTACGGCGGGTGGCTCGTGGAGAAGGCCAGTGACCCCACGCCGCTCGTCACGTTCTGCCACAACCCGGTCCGCAGCTACGACATCGAGGACACCTGCGGCAAGAAGGACAGCGTTGCCCGCGTCGGCGATGTGCGAAAGAACTTCATCTACTACTGGCCATACGAGTCGCGCGCGCCCTGGGGCGGCATTGCCGACTGGAATGGCGACCCGCTGACCGGCGAAATCTGGGGTGGCGCTGCGCAGATCATGGGCCGCTCCGCCACGTATGCCGCTGCCCTCCAGCGCGACGTGCTGCAGCTCGCCATGGGCGACGTGAAGATCGACGATCTGGTGAAGGGCGTACAAGCGCAGGCCTACGTGAAGACGCTGCAGAACGGCTTCACGCCAGTCACGTTCAGCGAATCACAGCTCACCGATCGCGTGGGCGCGCTGGACCTTGCGAACCTCCGCGCGCAGGGACCGCTCATTCCCGCGGGTCTGTCGCCCGAAGACCGGCTGAAGACGCTGCTGCTGGACAAGCAGTCGCTCGTTGCGGACGGCCTGAAGGTGCAAGGCGCGCAGGGCGAGTTCGACGCCCTCGCGAAGAAGATCCAGGCCACGCCGTACGAGTCGCAACTCGTGGATGGCAGCTGGGCGAATGGCGTGCTCGGCACCTCGCCCAAGTTGCAGGGCACGTCGGACACGCTCCTCGCTGCGGCCTCGCCGCTTCGCAATGCGGATCCGGGGCGGATGGAGCTGTACAGCCAGCTGGTGACGGAGTCGCTCCATGCGCGCGGCGCGTGCTTCCTGGAGAACGAGGCGCCCGCGACGTACAGCGTGCACCTGGCGTCCCTCAAGGGGTACTTCCTGAAGAAGTATGGTGGCCTCTCCAAGGAGGAGCGCGGCAAGGCGATCTATGCGGACCTCTGGAAGGAGGCCGTGAAGGGCATTGGCCTTCATGAGATCGGTCACTCGCTTGGCCTGTTTCACAACTTCGCCAGCTCGTGGGACTCTGCCAACTACACCCCGCAGTACTGGCAACTTCGCACTGCGAATGGCAAGGCCACGCAGAAGTGCGGCGCAGCGCGCGCCGACGGCAGCCCCGACACGTGCATGGGCCCGCGCTACCTGGATCCGGAGTCCGCAGACGAGCAGGGCAACGGCGGCGAGAGCCGCCCGGGAATCGAGTACTACGCGAACACCAGCACGATGGAATACCAGATCGAGCGCTTTGGTGAGACCGTGGGCCTTGGCACCTACGACCAGCACGCCATGAAGGCGCTCTACGGCCGCGTGCTCGAGACCTTCGACCCCAGGTCCGTTCCGGCGACCTCGCAGAAGCAGTTCAAGTACCTGGGCTTCTCCCAGCTGATCGAGCGTCCGATCGTGGGCGTGGGATTCGTGCACTATACAACTGCTGCAAACCAGATGAAGGTGTTCGACGCGAAGCGCGACTGTCGCGCGGCGACCCCCGAGGAGAAAGCCACCGCGAACTGGCGTGTGATCAATGGCCAGGTCTGCGCGCCGCCGCCCAAGGATCACTGGCGCTGGTCGGACTTCAAGAGCGACGAGGTGCAGACCGGCCTCAACTCTCCCTACTGGCATGTCGTGGACGCAGACAAGACGGAGCGGGTGCGCTGGCACTACCGGTTCGGCCAGTCGAGCGCGTACATGCACACGGGCCCCAGCGACTCGGGCGCGGACGTCTACGAGGCCACGCGCAACACCATTCGCCGCTTCGACATGAGCTATCCCTGGGCGTATTTCCGTCGCACCAGCCGCGAGTTCATGTGGGACGCGATCCCGGGCGCGGTCTCGAACAACTACTTCCGCAAGCTGCGCGCGACGCACTGGCAGGTCGCGAACGACCTCATGTCCAGCACCACCGCAGACGTCACCAGTGACGACGGACTGCGCCCCTACGCAGTCACCCAGACTGACCTGTTCGACTTCTTCTCCCGCGTCGTCACGATGCCGGAGCCAGGCGACTACGCAGAGAGCACGGTCCGGACATCACCGGGCTCGGCGACGAAGATCTTCGACCTCGCACCGACCTCGAGCGCTCGCGGCGCAAGTCCGGCGTTCACGCTTGGCATCGTCGATGGCCGCTACGTGTCGGAGCAGTTCAACAACGATCTGGGCGGCTCGTGGGACTACCAGTCGTTCATGGACCATGCCGGCTTCTCCGTGGAGAAGATCTACGCCATCCTCGCGCTGGTCGACGGTCGGCCCACGCTCTCCACGATCTCGCGCGACAACGCCCTGGACGGCCGCAACGTGCGCATCAACTTCCGCTCCGACCTTCCCCAGGCGACTGACCGCTTTCTCGGCGGCATCCTGGCGGAGGACTGGGCCAGCGTTGGCCCGCACGTCACAGGCGTTGGCATCCAGTCGCCGCAGGTGTTCTCGATGACGGGCCCGTCGCCGTCGCGGCCGCTCAGCGCGCAGGTCCTGTTCCCGAACGTCGGGTACAAGACCCAGCTCGGCACGCTGATCTATTCACTGCTGTTCTCCCGCTTGAACACCGATCTCACGCTGGCGAACAAGACGCGCCTGTGGATCGACGGTCAGGTCGGTCAGGTCACACTGCCTCTTGCCCAGCAGGTCCGCTTCACCGATCCCGTGAGCGGCTACACCTACATCGCCGGCAAGTTCGGCAACGACACCATCAACGGGCAGGTCGTCGACAGCGGCATCGCATCGCGCATGCTGGCTCACGCGAACGCGCTTCTCGCCGTCACCTACCAGACAACAGGGAAGGTGAACGAGTTCGGACAACCGGAGCTCACGGGCCCCATGCCCGCGTTCGTCGCTGACCCCGACGCGGCGGCCGCGAACGCGCAGACGCTACGCAAGTACGTCGGCGTGCTCGACGCTACGCGACAGGTAGGCAATGCCCTGGGCTACGGCCCGCTCGGCGGCTCCAATGGTGACTGAGATTCACGCAAGCGCGCTTGCGATCACGCTGCCGGAGGAGATCTCGTAGCTGGCGGCGGCTTGCGGAACGCCCATCGCTGCGAGCATGGTTCGACCGTACGACGCGAGCGTGTCCGTGGTCTTCACATCACCGCTCGGTGAGCCCTTGCCGCTCTTGGAGTCGATCGGCAGCGCGCCGTAGTCGCCGGCCACTGGCGCAACGCCGCCGATGATGCCCGCCTTGAACGGCTTTCCGATCGTGAATGACACCTGGTGATTCGGGTTGTGGCTACGCCCGTCTATGTTGCTCGCGTTGAGCGTGCGACCGAAGACGTTGAGCGACATCAGGCTCACCTGGTCGGTGAGACCCGTGCTCGCAAGCAACGCCATCAGGTCGGCGATGGCCTGTACGCCGGACACGGTCTCCGCCGTCTCGTTGGCGAGCGCGATGTCACGGTGGTTGTCTCCGCTGAACGGGATGTGGATCGCGATCACGGGCGTGACCTTCATCTGGATGAGCGCGACCGCAGCCTTGATCTGCGACGAGATCGAGTTGTCCGTGATCTGCGTGAGCTGGTTCAGGAGCTCCTGCTTGATGTTGCGCACCTGAGATTGTGACGTCACGAGCGAGTCGATGTACTGCTTCTGCGCAGCATTCGCCTCGTTCTTGTAGATGCCGTAGAGCTGGTTCAGCGTCTGATCGCGCAGCGGCTGCAGGTTTGTCAGCGGCCCTGCGGGATTCGTCAACGTGGCCTTCAGCGCGAGCGCCGGAATGATCGGCAGCGCCTGACCGCCGAACGTGAGCCCTTCGGACGGCGACGATGCGCCCAGGCTGATCGGCTGAGACTGGATGGTGCCCAGGCACGGCGCAAGGTGCTTCGCGAGGATCGACGGCAGCATCTCACCGGCGCTCGTCGTGCCCATCAGTGAGAGCACGTCCGGCTCCTTTGGATGCACGGGTGTGTTCGTCATCAGGTGCCAGAACGTCGTGCGGTCGAGCACGCTCTGCGGCAGCTTGGACCACGGCATGGCGGCGGTGGTCTTCTGCCCACCCAGCGAGAGCGCTGTGGCCGCCATCAGCGGATCCTTCGGATGGTAGATCTTCGAGTCCTCGTAGGTACCAGGTACGTTCGCATTGATCGCGTCGCCGTTGCCGGAGGTCGCGAAGATCACGAACTGCGCCTTGCCGGCCGCGACTCCGCACGCGGGAACGTCCGCGAGCGCCTTGCGCGGATCCAGGAGCAGCGCGGCGGGAAGCCCGGTCGCGAGCGAGCGCAGTCCAATGTAGCCTGCGCCAAGGAGCGCGCCTCTGAGTGCTTGCCGTCTCGTGAGCATGACAGGTCTCCTTTACAGTCCGATCGAGACGGCCGACGGCGCGAGGCACGCGACGACGAACGTGGATTTGAGAGCGTCGGTGGGCGCGGCGCCGGTCTTCACCGCAGCGTCGAAGTGCGACTGCAGCGCGGCGATCGAGGGAGCTGACCGCTTGTCGGAGGGCGTGAGCGCCATCACGATCTGCACGAAGTCGGCGGCGGCAGCGCCGGGCGCGGCGCTCGACCACTGCTTCTGACCAGCGACCGGGTTCTTCGGATCGACGACGAGGTCCGCGATGGCCCCGCAGATGTTCTCCGCGCCGGCGCGGAAGAAGAGGCTGGGCGCGTTCGGAAGCACCGGCGCGACGGAGCCGCGGCCATACCCATCCGACGGAAGCCCGGACACGATCTCGCTGATGGTGCCGATCGACTTTCCTTTCTGAACGGTGGTCGGGTCCAGGTCGCAGATGTCCGCGAACCCAAGGCGCGCGTTGAGCGCCGCGCAGAGGTGGTCACGTCGCGACACGGCGATGACCTCCCCCTGGTCCGCGAGGGTCTTCGTTGCCTTCGCGCTGGTGGTGATGGGTGACGAGAGCAGATCCCGCACGAGCGCGTTCCAGTCAAAGTGCGCGGCCGCGAACGCCGTCACGATTCGCTGCACCTCCGGGTCCGCGGAGTCGCACTTGCGCGAGTTCGCGTAGTAGCAGAGCTTCTGCACCCAGGCCTGCGCGAAGAGGGGATGACTCGCGAGCGTGGCGCCGAACTCGTCGAGCGAAGCGACGGGCTTCGTCACGCCCTGGAACGAGAAGAGGCCCGGCTGCGCCGAGAAAGCAGCCTCCGTCTGGTTGTGATAGTTCCACGACATCTGCGACGCGAAGATCGAGCGCGTCGGGTCCAGCGTCTGGTGGCACGACACGCACGCGGGAGAATTCGCGTGAGTCGCGTCCAGGCCAGGTGTGCTGGTCGGCTGCGTCGTGTCGGTGCCGTCCACCGCGGCGCCAAGGCCCACGATGAGCGCCTGGTTCATGGTGACGCGCATCTGGTTCGACGTGTTCGTCTGCCAGTTGGCGAAGAACGCGGGCGTGCTGAAGAAGCCCACGCGCGGCACGCGGAGCACGAGCTCCGTCCCGGCGCGCAGCTTGTCGAGCCCGTAGAACGGAGTGATCGGCTCCCCAGCTTTCGGCGCGCGCGTCGTGACCATCTTCCACGTCGCGAAGTCGTCGGCGGTGAGCGGACCAGCGAGCTGGCCCGCGATCGGCGGGCAATTGGTCCCGCCGTTGGGATTCGGACGTCCGTCGAGCGAGCCCTGAAGCACGCGCTGGACCGTGTTCGCAAGCCCTCCGCCCTTGTACACGATCGGGTCGGTGAAGCAGCCTGGGTATGCGGCGTCGAGGGTCGCGAGGTTGGGATTCGTGAACGTCAGGAAGTTCGCGTTCGTCGGGTCGAGCGAGTCGGCGATCGGGATATCCGTTCCGGTGATCGTCACCTTGGCGTTCGGATAGAGCGCGCGCATGCGGTCCGTGACCTTGCCGGCGTCGTCTACCTGCCACGCATCCAGGTACGCGTAGAATTCCATGAGCGCGGGGGTCATCATGAACGACCGCGTGGTCATCGCCTCCGTGAGCGAGTGCCCCTGGGAGACGAGCGCCGAGACGGTCCGCGCGAAGCTCTCGATCGCATTCTGGACCAGCAGCGGCGTGGTCTGCTTGTTGATCGAGACGCGCTGCGGGAAGGTCTGGTCGGTGAAGTCCACGTCGGCGATCTGCGTTTGCTGGAACGCGAGCTCGAAGAAGCGGATCATCTTCGTCTGGTACTGCGGAAGCTGCTGCCACTGTCCGATGAGCGTCGCGAGCTTGCTCGGATCCGCCTCCACGGCCTTGACCTCCTCGTCAGTGGGGGGAAGGCCAACGAGGATGTTCTTCACCTTGGCGACGTAGACGGCTGGCGGAGACGTCTCGACCGGGAGGGGCGCACTCGCTGCTGAAAGCGGCTGCGCGGGCTGTCCCGTGGAGTCGTCGTGCGAGCCCCCGCCGGTTCCGCAGGCGGCCAGGGCGGCGAGCGCAGACACGAGCGTGCCGGCGAGCATGGTGGTTCTGTTCCGCATTCGTGACCTCTGGTGTTCGGTGGAGTGGTTCATGGTTTGGCCCACGCGGCGATCGCTGCGCGCTGGGCATCCGTGAGAGCGATGGGGGCGCCGGGGGGTGGCATGGACGTGGCGGTGCCGGCCTGCGTGACGGTGCGCGCGTAGATGTGCTCGCGGCGCGCGCTCCACGTGGCGTAGGTGGAGAGATCGATGCTCGAGGAGTCCTTGCCACTGCCAGCCGGGCTATGACAGTTGCTGCAGACGGCGGCGTAGATGGGCTGGATGGTCGTGTTCCAGGAGGCCTCGTCGTCAGAGGCTCCGAGATCACCGGCGGCGCCCGCGCTCATGCGCGAGAGGTGACCACCGGTCAGCGTCCACACGTCACCGGACGGAGAGCCGACAAGGCGCGCATCCGCGGGCAACGTACCGCCGGAGGCGAGCGTGACTGCGCCGGCGCGAAAGACGCCAAGGTCGCCGTCCACGGAGAACCAGATGTTGCTGCCAGCGCCCGCGAGCTGATGAATCGTGCGATCGCCAGCGTCGTAGAGAACCACCGCGGCGCCGGCGCTGACCTGGTAGAGGCGATGCGGCGTGGCCGCGAGCAGATCGCCCGCCTGGTCATAGGCAACGAGCTGCGCGTCGGGCAGCGTCACATCGCTCTCCTTGCCGCCGTCGAACACCCGGACTGCGGCGCCGTCCGCGAGCGCGACCGCGCTGCCGTGAGCAGCGATCGCCTTCGCGCTTCCCTGGTAGCGCGTGACGTTCGCTCCGTCGGTGACGGCGACGCCGGTCGCGAGCATGAACGCCGCGGTTGGTGCGCCGCCGGCGACGTCCTGCACCTTGTCCATCGCGAGCCCATACCTGTCGCTCACCGCGCTCGCGGGCGACCCATCGATGGACATGCGCTGGAGCACGCCGTTGCCATCCACCCCGACGACCCAGGTCGACTGGCCGTCGGGCGAGGGGAGCTGCGCCGCGGACTTCCATGTGGTGATCTCTCCGTCCGTGCTCACGACGGCGCCGCTCACGAGCGTGACGATCCCCTTCGACCCGAGCACAAGCAGCGACTTGTCGATCTCGACGACGGCCTGCGCGGCGCCCACGTCGAGGTTCGCCGGATTCCACGCCACGGTCGTGAGCGTCAGAGCCGCGGGTGCGGATGCCAACGAGCTCGTCGTGTTGTTGTGACTGCTGCTGCAACCAGCGAGCACGAGGAGGACGCACGCGAGCGACGGATGGCGGATGGGCAGCACGACGCGAACGTGAGCAACTCCCATGCTAGGTGAAGTGGTGTGGAACTCCGACACAGAGGCCACGTGTAGACGACAGTTTGCACGACTCTCGGGGCCCGCCCTGGACGTGGGCGCGTTCACCCCATGAACGAAAATCTGTTCTCGCGTGAGTCAGGGCACGGGCACTGCGGCAGCCGAGCGGATAGCCTCCGTGGAATGCCGACGTACACGTCGCCTCCGCCAGCGCGGCCACTTCATCCCATCGCCGCGTGGCTCATCGATCGCAGCTCCCGGCGCGAGCCGCTCGAGTCGCTCTTCGACGGGCTGGCAACGAGGCTCGCTGCACGAGGTGTCGTGGTCTCACGCATGTCCACGAGCATGCCAACGAAGCACCCCGAGGTCTACGTGCGCAACGTGGAGTGGAAGGCTTCTGGCATCCTCCTCGTCCGTCCGCGCAAGCACGACATCGTCGCCTCGCCTGAGTACAAAGGCAGCCCTGCGGCGCAGATCTTCGAGGGCGCGTCGTCCGTGCGGAAGCGCCTCATCCCCGGGTCCGTGCTCGACCTACCGATCTACGTCGAGCTCGCCGCAGCTGGGGCAACGGACTACTACGCCACGTCGCTCGTCTTCGCGGATGGTGGCCGTACGTTCTTCTCGTTCGCCACGGACGAGGCGAGCGGCTTTGCCGACGACGCGCTACAGCTCTTCGACGAGCTCGCGCCGTTCCTCGGGTTGCGGCTCGAGATCGACGCCTCGCGCTTCACGCTGCAGTCGCTCCTCTCCGTGTACCTTGGCGAGAACGCGGCGGCGCGCGTCGTCTCGGGGAGCTTCAAGCGCGGCGGCGGAGAGATCATCCGCTGCGCCATCTTCTTCTCCGACATGCGCGGCTTCACGAACCTCGCAGATCACACGTCACCGCTCGACGTCGTGCGCACGCTCGACGCCTACTTCGAGCGCGTCGCCGGGCCCGTCGGCAACCACCGCGGCGAGGTGCTCAAGTTCATCGGCGACGCCGTGCTCGCGATCTTCCCCTGCACGTCGGGCGCGGACGGAAAGCCAGACGACGCCGCCGCGTGCAAGCGCGCGCTCGCCGCCGCACGAGAGGCCGTCACAGACCTCGCCGCGCTGAACCATGAGCGAGGCGGAGAGCCGCTCGCGCTCGGCATCGCGCTCCACCTTGGCGACGTGATGTACGGCAACATCGGCGCGCGCGATCGTCTGGATTTCACGGTCATCGGCGCGGCCGTGAACGAAGCAAGCCGCGTCGAGGGCATGTGCAAGGTCGTGGGCGCGAAGATCCTCATGACACGCGCTTTCCAGGAGGCGCACCCCAACGGCACGGTGAGCGTCGGACGACACGCGCTGAAAGGCGTGAGCGAGGAGCACGAGCTCTTCACCGTTGATGATGCGTGATGCTGTGCGAGAGGAACAGCGCCCCCGGCAAGAGTCGAACTTGCGACCAACGCTTTAGGAAAGCGCTGCTCTATCCACTGAGCTACGAGGGCGGAAAACCACGCGAGAAAGCTCTCGCACGCTAGCTAGAAGCGGAGCTTCCCTCAAGTCGTACGTTGTGGTGGTAGCCTTTCCGGGTCATGGCGAACTCCTCCCACCGCCTGGTTCTCCACTCGTACTGGCGCTCCTCCTCCTCTTATCGCGTTCGCATTGCCCTCGCGCTGAAGCAGGTGCCGCACGAGTTGGTGACGGTGAATCTGCTCTCCAACGAGCAGAAATCGGCGGCCTACATGAAGGCCATGAACCCGATGGGCAATGTTCCGTGCCTCGTCGTGGACGATGAGCCCTTCATCGAGTCCGTCGCCATCATCGAGCTGCTCGAGGACCTCTATCCCGAGCCGTCGCTGTATCCGAAGTCTCCCAGGGAGCGCGCGCACGTCCGCGCCCTGTGCGAGATCATCAATGCGGGCACACAGCCTTTCCAGAACCTCTCCGTCCTCGGTCGGCTCGAGTCCGACGACGCGCGCAAGGCGTGGGCCTCGAGCTTCATCGCTCGCGGGCTCGGCGCGTTCGAGACTCTCCTCGCGCAGCGCGAGCGCGCCGGTCCGTTCTGCTGCGGCGACACGATCAGCGCCGCCGACGTCTTCCTCGTGCCCCAGGTGATGGGCGCGGTTCGCTTCGGTGTGGATCTGGAGCCGATGCCGCGCATCCGCCGCGCAAACGAGGCCGTCCTCGCGCTTCCCGCCGTCCAGTCCGCACGCCCCGAGTCCCAGCCCGACGCGCTCAAGGCCTGATAAGGGGGCCGTGGAGCAGACGTTGCGTTCCTTCTTCACAGAGATCGCGCGCAGAGGTCGCCGGGCTGCCGGCCTCTCCTTGATCGCCACATGCGCGGTGCTGCTCTTGCCGTCGGCTGCCGTCGCCGGGCCGCTGCGCACCTGGGGCACGGACGACCCTCCGACGGACGTGCCGAAGGATCCTGCGCCCCCCGACGACACCGACCCTCCGCCTCCTCCGCCTCCTCCGCCTCCTCCACGGCCCACGCCCGTCGACACCGACACGCCGCCACCAGAAGAGGATCCGCACGCGGGCGTCGTGAGGACGCCGGGCAAGGTCGGCCTCAAGTACACGCTCGAGGGTGTCGAGGTCCGCGGCAACACCACCACGCTCTCGCGCGTGATCCTGAGCTACGTGCCGTTCCGCCCGGGCGACGTGCTGGACGTGGACAGCCGCGAGCTCGAGCAGCTTCGCTTTCGCCTCCTGGGCACCGGGTACTTCCGCGATGTGCAGCTGTCGTTGCGCAAGGGCTCGCGACGCGGACTCGTCATCCTCGTCGTCTCGATACGCGAGCGGAACACGATCATCCTGAACGACGTGTGGCTCGGGCTCTCCGCAGACGCGGACCCCAGCGGCACTGCACGCCCCCTCACCGCGTACGCGGGCGTCGACGCCGCGGAGACGAACCTGCTCGGCACCGGCATGGCGCTCGGCGGCGCGATCGCGTTCGCGGATAGGCAGCTCGCGCTCCGTGCGCGCTTCTCCGATCCACACTACCTGCTACGTGTCGTCGGCATTCGCGCGGAAATGGTCTACAACGACGCGCGCGATTTCTTCGGCAACCGCGACGTCCAGGTGGACGACCCGTCCCAGAAGACGAGCACTGACTACGCCATCGCGAACTACCGACGCTTCGGCGGACTCGTTGGCTTGAGCCGCGATCTGGGCACGTCCACGCAGCTCTTCTTCGACTACCGGCTCGAGCGCCTCGAGGCCACGCTCCCGCTGGCGGCCAGCCACGTGCGCGGGCTGGATCGGGAGCCCATCAACTTCTTCATCGACCGCGGCGGCAGCGTGCTCTCGACCGCGCGCATGCAGTTCGCGTACGACACGCGCGACGAGCCGATCCTCCCCACGCGCGGCCAGCAGCTCAACGCCTCCGCGGAGACCGCGCTCACGCCGCTCGGCGGCGACTACCCGTACACGAAGCTGTTCGTGCGCGGCACCACGCATCATCTCCTCTCGAACGGGCACGTGCTCCGCTTCGAGGCCACCGCGGGCGCCATCTTCGGCAACGCGCCCATGTTCGAGAAATTCTACGTCGGCGACTTCACCGACCTCTTGCCCGATCGCGTGCTGGACCTTGCGTTCGATCGTCGCGCCGCGCCGAACTTCCTCGGCACCGCCGTGAAGGAGGTCCGCTACGGCGACCTTGCCGCGCGCGCCACGGTCGAGTACCGCATCCCGATCTACCGTGGACAGAAGACCACGTATGGCATCGACGCGTTCGGCAGCACTGGCCTCTATGCCATCGCAGAAAACCGCGACATCGCGGACCCGCCGCGCGGCTACACCGGCTTCGCGCGCTTCCCCGTCGACCTGACGCTGAACCTCGGCCTGCGCATCGACACGTCCGTCGGCGGGTTCGCGCTGGGCATCTCCAACGTACTCGGGTTCATCCCGGTGAGGAGCACATCGCAATGATGCGCGCCCCCTCCCGGTTCCTCGCGCGCCCGCGCATGACGCTCCTTGCGTTGGCGCTGTCCTTCGCGTTCGTCACGCCACGCGACGCGCACGCAGACGAGCCCGCGCCCGCCGCACCGAAGACGCTGCCCGAGCGCGGCGCGAACTACACGTGGGACAAGGCGCTCTTGCGTGCGGGCTACTCGTATCGCGACGCGATGGATCGTCCGATGACGGACAAGCTGTCGTCGGGTCTGCCCACGGTGATCGCGATGCGCGCCTACGTGGTGAAAGACGGCTCGAACGATCCGGTCGCCCTCTCCATCCGCACCTGTCGCGTGGTCTACGATCTCTGGGATGAGGTGTATCGCATCCGCGTGTCCTCCTCCGGAGGCGAGCGCGAGAGCGCCGCCGTGAACGTGGAGGGTGTGCTGCGTCAATGCGCCGAGGTGCGCGACCAGGCCATCGTCGACCGCTCGCTCCTCGAGGTGGGGAAAGCCTACTATCTGGGCGTCATCGTCGAGGTGAATCCGATCTCCCCTCAGATGCTCGACCAGATGCGTCGGTGGGTGAGCAAGCCCGCGGGCGCCACCAGCATCGGGCCGGGCGATGCGCTCTTCGGCTCGTTCGTGGGCCTGTTCGTGCGGCAGATCGGCAGCGCGGACCGTACGGTCCGCTTCAAGACGCCCATCTTCACCCCCCCGCCTCCACCGTCGCCGTAGCCCATATAGGCGACAGTCCGACCAAAACTTTCGCCGGGTGGATGCGTCCAACAGGAATGCAGCGCGCCCTCGCGTTCCTTTTCATGCTCTCGCTCGTCACGTTCGCCGTCCTTTCGCCGGAGGAGAGCGCCCGCGCCAGCGGCCAGAGCTCCCGCCGCGCGACCAAGATCATGGTCTCCAAGTCCGGCCACGAGATGAAGCTGTACGACAGCGCAGGGCTCATCGGCACCTACACGGTGTCCATCGGGAATGGCGGCACTGGGCCCAAGCTGCGCGAGGGCGACAGGGTGACGCCCGTCGGCAACTATCACGTCACGTGGAAGGGCCCGTCGCGCTTCGGCACGTTCATGCTGCTCGACTATCCGAACGCGGACGACCGCGCGCGCTTCGCAAAGCTCAAGGCCACGGGCGCCATCTCGAAGAACGCGCGCATCGGCGGCGACGTGGGCATCCACGGCGGCGGTCCGGTCTACGCCAAGGGCGACGAGATCAACGACTGGACACTTGGCTGTGTCGCCGTGGATGACGACCAGATCAAGGAAGTCGCCCCCATGGTCGCGCCAGGCACGCTGGTCGTCATCGAGGACTGAGGCTATAGACCGGGCGTGTTGCCCGAGGTCGTCACGCAGAAGCTTCTGAGCCTGCCCGCCCAGCCAGGCGTCTACCTGTTCAAGGACAGGAAGGGCGTCGTGGTCTACGTGGGCAAGGCCAAGAGCCTCCGCTCGCGCGTGAGGAGCTACTTCCAGCCCGGCACCTCCGACGTGCGCTTCTTCATTCCTTTCCTGGAGAAGACGGTCGGCGATCTCGAGACCATCGTCACGCTGACCGAGAAGGAAGCGCAGATCCTCGAGAACAGCCTCATCAAGCAGCATCAGCCGCGCTACAACGTGAAGCTGCGCGACGACAAGGAGTACCTGTCGGTGCGCCTCTCGCTCGCGGACGAATGGCCGCGCCTCTCGCTCGTTCGCAAGGCCAAGGCGGACGGTGCGCGCTACTTCGGGCCATACCACTCGGCCACCGCGGCGCGTCGCACGCTGCACCTCGTGAACAAACACTTCCAGCTGCGCACGTGCACGGACTCCGACATGGCGTCGCGCAAGCGCCCCTGCCTGCAGCACCAGATCAAGAGGTGCCCCGCGCCGTGCGTGTACGAGGTGAGCCACGACTTCTACGACGACCAGGTCCACGCCGTGGCCATGTTCCTTGCCGGCAAACACGACGAGCTGTCGCGCGAGCTTTTGGGCAAGATGAAGAGCTCGGTGGAGAGCCTCTCGTTCGAGCTCGCTGCGGTCTATCGCGATCAGCTCAACGCGATCGAGAAGGTGCGGCAGGCGCAGCGCGTGGTCACCACGGACCTGACCGATCGCGACGTGTTCGGCATCCATCGCGAAGCGGAGATCGCCGAGGTCGCCATCCTCCACGTGCGCTCGGGTCGGCTGTCGGACGTGTCGGGCATCTCGCTGCGCGGCATCGAGATCCCGGACGAGGAGCTCTTGTCCGGCGTGATCGTGCAGCACTACGCGCGCGACGTGGAAGGCGAAGGCGCGATCGGGCACATGCCGAGCGAGCTGCTGTTGCCAGTGCTCCCCGAAGCGTCGGCGGGGCTCTCCGAGTATCTCTCCGAGGTCTGTGGTCACAAGGTGGCGCTCGTGGAGCCCCAGCGCGGGCCGCGCGCGCGCCTGCTGGAGATGGCCGCGGAGCAGGCGAAGCACCTCTTTGCGGAGAAGCGCCGCGCGTCGGACGACGTGCTCGAGCGGCTCGGTCAGATCAAGGAGAAGCTGCGCCTCCCGACGCTGCCGCGGCGCATCGAGTGCTGCGACATCTCGCATCTCGGAGGCGGCGACACCGTCGGCGCGATCGTCGCTCTGAAGGACGGCGAGCCGGACAAGACGCGTTACCGCACCTTCAACGTGAAGACCGTGGGCTCGGCGGCTGGCGAAGAGGGGCGGCTGGGCGACGACTACGGGGCGATGTACGAGGTGCTCGCGCGACGATTTCGGCGGGCTACTTCGCCCAACTCCGTGCGCGTGGTCGAGGCGAAGGTGGAGGTTCCGGGAGAGGCGAAGGTGGAAGGTGAGGGTGAGGCGAAGGTCGAGGGGAAGGAGGATGCCGACGCGAAGGAGTGGGACCTGCCGGATCTTTTTGTCGTGGATGGTGGACGTGGGCAGCTTGCTGTGGCGCTGGCCGCTGCTCGGGATCTAGGCCTGCACGATCTTCCGATCGTCGCGCTCGCGAAGGAGAAGGAGAACGTGCTCGGCGACACCCTCGTCGATCGCGTCTACCTGCCGGGACAGAAGAACCCGATCCCGCTCCGCAGCCACTCCTCTTCGCTGTTCTTCCTGGCGCGCGCCCGTGACGAGGCGCACCGCTTCTCGAACTTTGCTCGCGAGCGCCTGGGGAAGAAGAAGCGCATCCGCTCCGGCCTCGAAGACGTGAAGGGCATTGGCCCCGTGGTCCGGAAGTCCATCCTCCGCGCCCTCGGTGGTCTCACCTCGATCGCAGGTGCAACGGATGCGCAGCTGCTCGCGATCCAGGGCGTCACGCCACGACATGTGAAGGCGCTCCGCGTGCATCTCGCGCAGCATCCGCCGGTGTCGCGCCAGCCCCGCAGTGCCAACGACGAGCCCGAGGTTGCCAACTGAGTTGACTGCTGGGCGACCGGCGGTGCTGACAAACCGCGGGGAATCTTCAGGTGGCGTGGCGTGCACCGGCGGCACGGGCCATGCTACGCTGTTGACGCTACTCCGCTGCGAGCCGTCCATGATAGGTTCGCCGCCGCGTGTGTAAACGAAGCTGAACGTGGAGCGAATCCAATGATCGTTGCGAAGAGCCCTGTGACCAAGGCCACCAAGTTCTTGCTTGTGAGCACGGCGTGCGCGCTGATGGGTGGAGCCGTCTTCGGCTGCCTCAGCCGCCCCGTCGCCAAGCAGGACCCCACCACGAAGGTGAACTTCACGACGAACGTCGCGCAGAAAGCGGTCGACAAGATCGACCTGCTGATGGCCGTCGACAACTCGGCCTCCATGCTCGACAAGCAGCAGTTCCTGGGAGAGGCCGTCCCCGACCTCCTGAACCGTCTGCTCACGCCGAACTGCGTGAACTCCGTGACCGCCGTTGCGACCGGCGCGGCCGCGGACCTCTCCAAGCCCGATGGTTCGCAGTGCCCCTCTGGCAGCGAGCCCGAGTTCAAGCCGATCAGCGACATCCACATTGCCATCGTCTCCTCCTCGCTCGGCGCATTCGGCGACAAGAACGTCTGCTCGGACGACGCGCCCTTGAACGATCACGGTCACATCCTCTCGCGCACGGCCATGGGTACCTCCGCCGACGCCCCCGCCGGCTTCCTTGCGTGGTTCCCGGATGTCGAGGCGAACAAGACGAAGGTGGCGCCGGCGAAGCCCATCAAGGTTCCCGCGACGATCATCAAGGACTTCCAGGATCTCGTCCTCGGCGTCGGCCAGACCGGCTGCGGTCTCGAAGCGCAGCTCGAGAGCTTCTATCACTTCCTCATCCAGCCCGATCCGTGGAACACCATCACCATCGGCGGTGACAACGTCGCGCACTACACCGGTGTCGACGAGACCATCCTCGCGCAGCGCGCCGCGTTCCTGCGTCCGGACTCGCTGCTCGCCATCGTCATGCTCTCGGACGAGGACGACTCCTTCTCCGATCCGCTGTCGGTCGGCGGCGAAGGCTGGGCCTTCTCGGTCTCCAGCTTCCCGCAGAGCTCGCAGCAGCGCTCCGGCGGCAACGGCACCACGGCGCCGCTTCCCACCACGGCGTGCACCAAGAACGCGACCGACCCGGCATGCACCACGTGCGGCTTCGCGAAGGGCTGCAACGGCTCGGATCCCGCGTGCGCGGCGATCAAGAACGACCCGAACTGCAAGAGCGCGAACGGCGGCTACTACGCCGGCGATGACGACAGCCTCAACGTCCGCTTCTTCCACATGAAGCAGCGCTTCGGCATCGACCCGCAGTACCCGATCGGCCGCTACACGCAGGGCCTCACCGGCAAGAAGGTGCCTTTCAGCACCGAGGAGCACAACAACGCCGGCGTCTACCAGGTCGGCGGCGGCTCGTGCGTGAACCCGATCTTCGCCTCCACGCTCCCGAACAGCCTTGCGGCGGCCACCGCCAACGCGCCCGCGAAGGACGCGAACGGCAAGCCCCTGTCCGACGCGGACCGTCAGAAGTCCGGCCTCTGCAACCTGCCGCAGGGCGTCCGTGACGCGAAGCTCGTCTTCTTTGCCGACATCGGCGGCGTCCCGAACGAGCTCCTCCACTTTGATCCGACCAGCCCCGAGAAGAGCAAGATCTCAGGCAACGACTGGGTGAAGATCCTCGGCAAGGACCCGTCCAAGTTCGACTTCGGTGGAATCGACCCGCACATGATCCAGTCGATCGACGCGCGGTCAGGGCTCCCGCCCGCGAGCGCCACCTCCGGCGACAACGGCACGGACACGGTCAGCGGTCGCGAGTGGGACACGAAGAAGAACGACCTCCAGTACGCGTGTACGTTCCCGCTTCCCATGGCGCAATTCAAGACCTGCGCAAAGGCAGGCGACGCGAACTGCTCCGACTGTGACGGCACGAAGAACCCCCCGCTCTGCGGCACCAGCAACCTCCAGCAGGTCCGCGCAAAGGCGTACCCCACGGTCCGTCAGCTCGCGCTCGTGCACTCGCTCAACGACCAGGGCATCGCCGCCTCGCTCTGCCCGCGCACCAAGGGGCTGAAGGGCGTCGAGCTCGAGGACGCGATCGTCAACGGCTCGCCCAACCCGCTCTACGGCTACCGTCCCGCAGTCAAGTCGATCGTCGACCGCCTGAAGGACGCGCTCACGGAGCAGTGCCTGCCCGAGCAGCTCACGCTCGACCCCACCCTCAAGGCTCCGTGCCTCATTCTCGCGACGCTCCCCACGGCCGGTCCGGAGAGCGACTGCACGAAGGTGAAGGGCCTCACCATTCCGTCGCCGGAGATCCTCACCAAGTTCCAGCAGGCAGAGGTCGAGTCGGCCGGTGGTGACGCCGGTGCGCTCCTGAAGTTCCCGGTCTGCGTACTCGACGAGATCCCGATCAAGCCCGGTGACACCTGCAAGACCACGCAGGACGTTGGTTGGTGCTACGTGCAGAACAGCGGTTCGGCCACGCCGGCCGGTCGCTGCCCGCAAGCCATCATCTTCACGTCCGGAACCGATCAGCAGATCAAGGGAGCCAACTACAGCCTCCAGTGCATCCAGCAGTTCGGCAGCGGAACCGCTGCGGGCGACAACCCGGGCACCCCCGACGGCGGCTGAGGCGCCCCAGGAAAACCGCCTGATGGGCGTCGCGCGCGCGTGACCACGCCGAAGAAGACGATCCTCGTCGTGGACGACGAGCCCCATATCGTGATGGGGCTCCGCGACGCGCTCGAGTTCGAAGGCTTCCGCGTGGTCGCCGCCACGAGGGGCCGCGAGGGGATCGCGGTGGCCAAAGCAGAGGTCCCGGACGCCGTCGTGCTGGACCTGATGCTGCCAGACATGAACGGCTACGCAGTGTGCGAGGAGCTACGGCGCTTCAACGCGTTCGTGCCGATCATCATGCTCACCGCGCGGTCGCAAGAGACCGACAAGATCCGCGGGCTCGATGCGGGCGCAGACGACTACGTCACCAAGCCGTTCAGCGTGGGCGAGCTCATCGCCCGCATTCGAGCCATCTTCCGTCGCGCCACACGCGCAGGCGTGACTCCCGATCTCGTGGAGTTCGGCGAGGTGAAGGTGAACTTCGGCGCGCACACCGTGGCCGCACTGGGCCAGGAGCACCAGCTCTCGTTCTACGAGGTGGAGCTACTCCGTCTCCTCCACGAGCGCGCAGGCCAACCCGTGAGCCGCGACGAGATCCTCCAGAAGGTGTGGGGCCTGGAGGCAAACCCCACGAACCGCACCGTCGACAACTTCATCGTGAAGCTGCGAAAGAAAATTGAGAAAGCCCCAGACAAGCCAGCCCACATCCTGACCGTCTACGGCTTCGGCTACAAACTAGTGGTCTGAGGTTCAGGTCGCGGTCGCGGTCCAAGTCGAGGTCGAGGTCGAGGTCGAAGTCGAAGTCGAAGTCGAAGTCGAAGTCGAACTCCTCACCTGACGAAGATGACTTCCACGCGCGCGTTCTTCGCTCTCCTCGCCGCGTCCTTGTGATCGAACAGCGGCAGGCGCGCCTGCGCGAGCTCCAGCTTCACCTTGGCGCGCTCCGCTCCCCCGGAGACCAGCGCGGCGACAGCGAGCTCTCCCTTCGCCTTGTCGGCGTCCGCGCTCGCCGGGTCCTTGTCGTCGTGGATGACCAGCTCTACGCCGACCTTCTCCTCGCGCGCGATGCGCCCAAGCTCGGTGAGCTTCTGGTTCGCGGCGGCACCTAGACGCGCGCCTTCGAACGCACCGGTCAGCGTGACCGCCACGCCTTGCTCGGCGCGGCTCGGCGCGAACCCTGCGGCACCAAGGCTTGTCAGCAGCGCGTCGTTGGCGCTGCCCGCGCGCACCTCGTCCTTGCGCGCGTGCTCCAGCACGGAGAGGCAGCGAACGCGGACGCGCGCGGCCTTGTCGAGCTCCTGACCAGCGGTCAGTCCCTGCGCTCCGGTCGCGCTTGCTTCGCGTTCGAGCGACGTGATGTCGGCCTCCGCCTGCGTGGCCTCGTCATCGGTCGCTCCGATGAGCCGCGCGGCAGTGCACAAGAGCCGCGCCTCCGCCTCGAGCGACTTCGCCGCCGCACGTCGTGCCTGATCTCGCTCCGGAGACGCCGGGCCGCTCGGCGCTGGGAACGCCTTCTCGCGCGCGATGCGCAGCTTCACGTCGAGCTCTTCCGACGTGCGCGTCAGATCGCGGCGCGTCTTCTCCAGCGACTCCCGCTCCGTCTGCGCGTTCGTGGCCTGGCGGTCCGCGTCCAGCGCGTTGGCCTGTGCCCGCGCAAGCCGGCCCTGCACGCGCGCCCGGTAGAACAGGGCCTGCGCGGTCTCCGCGTGGATGCTCGCGCCGGTCTCGTCGCCCTCGGCGATCTGCGCGCGCGCACGTGCGATCTCTTCGTCACCCTGGGCAAAGATCTGCGGCGCCTGGGCCTTGGCATCTGCCATGTCGGCGCCGTCGCGGACGCGGCGTGCATCCGTGGTGACGTCCTTCGCGGGGGGCGCGTGCGTCGCGCATGCCGCGAGCAGCATCGTGGAACCAAGGAGCGCGAGCGCAAAGTTCCTCACGGCGCACCTCCATCCTTCTTGGCCTTCGGAGCAGGCGGCGCGGGTGGCGCCTTCGGCATGCGCGCGCCACCGTCCGTTCCAACCAGCATCGCGCCGCCCAGCTTCGCTGACGGATCCTTGGCCTCACGTTCGAGCTGCTCGAGCTCCGCGCGAAGCCGCCCATTCTGCAGCATCGTCTCCTCGACGAGCGCGCGTTCACGATCCGCTTGCGCGCCTGCGTCGATCGCCGCACGCCGACGGTCGTCCGCGACCGCTTCCTGATCCGACGTCTTCACGAGATCCTCTGCCGCTGCGAGCCATGCTGCAGCCGCGCGGTCCGACAGCTTCGCGTGCACCTCGTCGCCGGCGGCCCGGAAACGCTTGCTTCGCTCGATGGCCGCGCGAGCCTTGTCGCGTGCCTCGCCCGTGATCACCGCGTGCGCCGCATCTGCGTCGAGCGCGCCGAGACGCGCCTCAGGCGGCTGACCGTCCGAGGCCTGTGCGGCTCCCGACGCGGCGAAGGCCACTGCGAGAGCAAGCGAAGCCGCCAGCACGAGCACGGAAAGCAGGGCGCGTGCCCGGGTGGTGGCGCGTGGCAGGCGTGGGGCGCGGGGCATGCTCATCTCGGTGCACTGTATAGCTACATAAAGGAAGTGCTGGAAGGTGGGATAATCACTCCTTTCGTTCGTGTCTCACGCGTCGTTACCACTCGCTCCACCAAGCCAGGGATGGCACATCCACGGCCACGATGAAAAACGCCGCGCTCGTCGGGTTCGTTGCTCTTGGTGCTCTGGTCATGGCGTGCTCCTCCGCAGGACGCACCAGCGGTTTCGACTCCGCGCAGGAGACGAACGGCACCGACCCGGGTGGAACCGGCGACGGGACCTCCGGTGAGGGCGGCGCATCCCCAGGCTTCGGCAGCGGCGGCGCGGACGCAGGGCCCAAGCAGGGCTACTGCATGTTCCAGGACGCCACCGACCACGACGGCGACGGCTACTCCTTCAACGACGGCGATTGCAACGACTGCGATGCGAACGCAAACCCCGGCGCGCTCGATGTCGCCGGCAACATGGTCGACGAGGACTGCAACGGCCTGGCCGACGACGAGCCGGCGAACTGTGACGTTGGTCTCGCGGTTGGCTCCGCGGCCGCGATGGATGGCGCGAAGGCGATCGGCCTCTGCCGCACGGCCACGGCCGGTGCCACCGGCAAGGCAAAGACGTGGGGTGTCATCTCCGCGAAGTACATGCTGCCGGACGGCGCGAACGAGAAGGAGCCCAAAGGCCATGGCCTGCTCGCGTCGCTCGGCGTCAACAACCCGAAGGACGGCAAGGCGATGCTTTCGCTCTCCTCGGGCAATGCGCAGGGCGCGAACCCCGCGCTCCTGAAGGGCTACACCAGCGGCGCGCCCGCCGGCTACCCGAAGGAGTCGCCTGCGTGCCCCGGCACCAAGACGGGCACCCCGAACGACGGCGAGGCACTCGAGCTCGTCATCCGCGTGCCGACCAACGCGAAGTCGTTCTCCTACCAGGAGAACTTCTTCACGACCGAGTTCCCGATCTACATCTGCAGCACGTACAACGACTTCTTCGTCGCCATGCTCACGCCCACGCCCACGGGCCTGGCGGACGGCAACATCGCGTTCGATCAGAACAACAACCCGATCAGCGTGAACAACAGCCTGCTCCAGGTCTGTTCGCCGCAGAGCGCAGGAGGGAAGATGTTCCCGTGCCCCCTCGGCAACAGCACGCTCTCGGGCACTGGCTTCACCGGCCATGCCGCCACGGGCTGGCTCCAGACGCAGGCCCCCGTGAAGCCCGGCCAGGAGATCACCCTCCGCTTCGCCATCTGGGACTCGGGCGACGGCGCGCTCGACTCGACCGTCCTCATCGACAAGTTCCAGTGGTCCGCAGACGCGGCGACGCAGGCCAGCACCGCGCCCGCGCCGAAGTGAGCGCGACCACCTGGGGACGGGGGCGGCCACCTCAGCTAACGGCTCCGTAATGCTTTCGGGTCGCCTCCATGCGTCCAACGTGCGACAATAGGCGGGACCCATGATGGGCGCTCCCAATGAGCCTCCCGACGTCGAGGGCATCGCTGACGGCGGCGCCCTTTCGTTCGGAAAATACCAGCCGTTCGCCACGCTCGGACGCGGTGGCATGGCCGACGTGTTCCTCACGGTCGCGCGCGGACCCATGGGCTTCAACAAGCTCGCGGTCGTCAAGCGGCTGCGCCAGGCCCTCGCGGAGGAGGTCGGCTTCCGCACCATGTTCCTGGACGAGGCCCGCCTTGCGGCGCGCCTGAACCACCCGAACATCGTCCACACCTACGAGGTCGGGGAGCACAACGGCGCCTACTTCATCGCGATGGAGTTCCTGGAGGGCCAGTCGCTCAACAAGGTGATCAAGGAGGCGAGCAAGCGGCGCGAGAGCATTCCCCCCACGCTCTGCGCGCGCGTCATCGCCGAGGCTCTCTCCGGGCTTCACTACGCACACGAGCTCCGCGACTACGACGGCCGTCCGCTCACGGTCATCCATCGCGACGTGTCTCCGCACAACATCTTCGTGACGTACGACGGCCACACCAAGATGGTGGACTTCGGCATCGCGAAGGCCGCGCTCTCGTCGACCGAGACAGAGGTCGGCGTGCTCAAGGGCAAGGTCGCGTACATGTCGCCCGAGCAGGCGGCTGCCGGGCACATCGACTGCCGCGCAGACATCTTCCCCATGGGGATCGTGCTGTGGGAGATGCTCACGGGCAAGCGCCTGATGGTCGGCGACTCTGCTGCGCAGACGCTGCATCGCCTGATGAACATGGAGATCCCGCGCGTGTCCTCGGTCATGCCCGAGGTCGACCCCATGCTCGACGAGATCGTCGCGCGCTCGCTGCAGAAGGATCCAGGCCTGCGCTTCCAGAGCGCGGCCGAGATGCGCGACGCGCTCGAGGCGTACATCGGAAGCACCGGCATGGCTGCGCGCCAGGACGACGTGAGCCGCCTCATGCTGCGGCTGTTCGGCAAGATCAAAGAGGAAGTGCAGCGGCAGGTGCAGAAGCACATGTCGACCATCACCCGCGCGAACAGCACGCAGGAGCTCCAGCACCTGAATGCGCAGTCGCTCAAGCGGCTGGAGAACTCTGGCGCAAACGTCAGCGGCTCGCTCTTGAAGCTCGGGAACAACAGCGGGAGCGGGAGCGGTATCGTCTCGAACTACCCGCCTCCGTACGAGCCGCAGCAGTCGGCCATGTCTGCTCAGATGCAGCCGGCGCAAGGCAACAAGTCCGCGATGCTCCTCGTCATCGCCGGCTTCCTGTTCCTGCTCGCCGTCGGGCTAGGGACCTTCGCCATGCTCAAGCTGCGGACGCCTGTGCAGGGCGGAAACGGATCGGACCCCAGCGCCGTGGCGCTCCTTGGTACCGGCAACGCGAACGGCGGTACCAACGGCGGCCCCGCGAATACGGTTGCCACGGGCACCGCAAACACCGCAAGCACTGGGAGCCCCACCGTCGCAACGTCCGTCGAGGTCGCACGCCCTCCGCCCACGGGCGTGACAAACACGGGGCGCCCGAACCCAGGCACGCGTCCGCAACCGCCACGTCCGCAGCCCACGCCGTCCGCGCAGCCCGTGGTGACTGCACCGGTCGCGACGGATGATCCGGGCTTCCTCACCATGGTCACCTATCCGTGGACGCGCGTGACCATCGGCGGCAAGACGCTCACGACGCCGTTCAACAAGGTGGCCCTCCCGCCCGGCAACTACAACGCGGTGCTCGAGAACCCGGATCAGGGCATCAAGCAGACCATGCCCATCACGATCAAGAGCGGCGACACCACCACGAAGAATCTCAGCCTGAAATAGGCCCTTCCGCCCTGCGATCCACTATCATCCACCCTATGCTGGGAAGTGGTCGCATCAGGGGAGTCGCAGCGGCGTGCGCGGGAGCCTGCGCGCTCACCGTCATCGGATCGCTCTTCCTCGGAACCGAGGCGTGCTCCACGCCATCGGGCGCGCCGGCCAAGGGGCCCGAGCCGGTGAAGATCGGCGCCTCCATCTCGCTCACGAATGCGCTCGCCGGCTCCGGCGCGCCCCTCAAGAACGCCATCAGGGCGGCCGAGGGACAGATCAACGCGAACGGCGGTCTGCTCGGTCGCCCCGTCCAGTTCATCATCCTGGACGACACCAGTGACGAGACCGCCACGCCTGGCAGCCTCATCCAGACCACCGCGCAGAAGCTGGTCGACCAGGGCGTGGTCGCATTCCTCGGACCCGTCGGCAGCTCGCAGGTGCTGGCGATGCAGAACATCACCTACGGCAAACAGATCATCCAGCTGGTCTCGAACGCCACGTCACCAAACCTTGCAGCAGCGCAGCCCGTTCACGATCGCTATCTGTTCCGCACCACACCCGCGGACGATCTACAGGCGCGCGCCGTCGTGAAGTTCGCCATGGTCGGCCCCGCTGGGATCGCAGGCGACGCCGGCGCGTCCAACGCGTGCTCGAAGATGGCCATCTTCCACATCAACAACGCGTACGGCAACGGGATGAGCACCGTCATCCAGTCCTACTTCCCGCAGAAGCTCCCCACCGTGCAGCTGAAGGACGTCCCGGTCGACGTGGACGTGAAGCCCGACTACAAGACCGAGCTCGCGACCATTGCGGCCTTCAAGCCCGACTGCATGGCAGTCATCACGTACGAGCCCAACGCCGACCAGTTGATGACGGACCTGATCCAGTACAGGGCGGACAACCCCGGCGCGTTCCCGCCTTCGTTCTTCGTCATCGGTACGGATGGCGTCTACACCGGCGACTTCATCAACAACGGGCGCGTGAACAAGAACGACCCGACCACGCCCACCGTCGCCGAGGGCGTCTACGGCACGAACCCGGACACGAACCCACCCACGTCCGAGTACGGCGACTTTCGCACGATCTACCAGGCGTACTTCCCCGGCGGCGAGCCCGACCCGTTCACTGCAAACATGTATGATGCAGCCATCTGGGTCGCGCTCGCGATCGAACAGGCGGGCTCCGCCACGGACCACGTGAAGATTCGCGACTCGCTCTACGACGTCTCCAAGGCCGGCAAGGTGTTCGGCCCGGGCGAGCTCGGCGAGGCGCTCCAGGCGATCCGCGCCGGCGTCAACATCGACTACAAGGGCGCCAGCGGCCCCGTCGACATCGACGACAACGGCAACGTCGTCAGCAACTACATCGTCTGGAAGGTCACGAACGGGAAGTTCGTGACGCTTGGACGGATCAACGCGCAGAGCCTGTGATGCACGAGAACACGCCCGCCCACCCGCTCGCCAGAAGAGCCTTCGCGCTCGGTACCAGCGCCATCGGCGCAGCGCTCGTCGTGGCATGCAGCGCCGAAGCCACGCCATCGAGCGGTACCTACACGGTGAACTTTCCATCGGTCGCGGCCGCGGTCGCCACGGATACCGTCCAGCTCTTCGTGTTCGACGCCAAGGGGCAAGATCCGAACAGCGTGTGTTCGGAGCTGATGCTGAAGGTGAAGAGCAAACAGGACCTTGGCCCGAGCATCCTGACCGGCCCCGCGATCACGCCGTGCGACCTTGCCGCTGGCGCGAAGTCCATCACGATCCCATACGGCGAGAAGGCGATCGTCGCGCTGGGCCAGTCGGGCAACGTCACGCTGCTTGCGGGCTGCGTGGAGGAGACGGTCGGGGCGGGCAATCTGCCCATTGCGATCTCGGTCGGCATCGTCAACACGAAGGCCTCCGTCAAGTCGACGACCTGCACGAAGCTGAGCGACTTCTGCACGCAGCAGTGCAAGTAGGAAACGTCAGTTACAGCGTTCGCCAGAGCGTCGGCTACAGCGTCAGTTACAGAGCTCGCCGGCGCAGCGGACCGCGGGGCTGAGCGCTGCCGACGTGGGCGCGTCGTGCGGGCGGAACGCGAAGTAGCCGCCCGTCGCCGCTCCGGCGATCACGACTGCTCCGGCGATGACCCAGAAGGTGGTGCTTCCAAGGAAGCCGCCCTTCTCTTTGGGCTTGTCGCCATAGCCCTTGGCCTCCGCGAAGGCCGTCTTGGGAACGTCCTTGGAGCCTGCCTCGAGAACCACGTCCTCGCGCTCGTCCAACGCCTGCACGTAGTAGTCGAGGCGGGTCTTGCCTGCGGGCGCGGCGGGACCTCCACCTGCACGCCGTCGCCGACCACGATCGTGCTGGTCTGGTACTCGCCCGATGACGCCCAGCGCTGGCCCACGTGCACCTTCTTCACCATCTTGCTTGGATCGCGCGTGGTGACGCGAATGGTGCCCGCTTCGCCCACGCGCACGGCGACCTGCGTCTCGATGCCAGGCTTCTGCGGCAACGCGCGCCAGTAGCCACGAGCCTCCGAGAACGGCGTGGACACCTTGGGCCCGAGGTTCGTGTCGACCGTGAACTCGGGGTCGTACGCGAGCAGCTGCTGGAAGGCCTCGCGCGACTGATCCTCTTTGTCGAGCACGGCGTACGTGATGGCGAGCACGCGATAGACGCGCACCAGATCCTGGTGTGACAGCCCGGTCTTCTTGATGACGCGCTCTGCAACGCTGTTCGCGGCCTCGAAATCCAGCTTCGCGTAGAGCTGCTCTGCCGTGTCCGCATCCGCGGGCGGGGGAGGTGGCGGCTCCTTCTTGGGCGCCGCCGCAAGCGCAGCCCCGAACTGCAAAGCAAACAGCGCAAACATGCAAAGCGACAGCAGCCGTCGAGCGACCAGAGGGAGCCGAATACGTGAGGGATGCAAAGCGACCAGAGGGAGCGCAATACCAGAGGAATGCAAAGCGACCAGAGGGAGCGCAATACCAGAGGAATGCAGAGCGACCGAAGGGAGGCGACTACCTGAGGAATGCAGAGCGACCGAAGGGAGCGGATGCATGCGCCCGAGCATATCCGGAAAGAACAAACTGCGCTAACACGTGACGGCGGAGGGTGACCCATGGCGAGGGAGCGCGCGAGCTGGGACCAGTACTTCATGAACATCGCAACGGAGGTCGCCACGCGCGCCACCTGCGATCGGAAGCATGTCGGCGCCGTGATCGTCCGCGACAAGTCGATCCTCGCCACGGGCTACAACGGCTCGATCCGCGGGCTGGGGCACTGCGACGAGGAGGGCCACCTCATGGAGGAGGGCCACTGCGTCCGCACCGTCCACGCGGAGGCGAACGCGATCGTCCAGGCAGCCAAGCACGGCATGGGCATCGAGGGCGCGAGCATCTATGTCACCGCATCGCCGTGCTGGCCGTGCTTCCGGCTCATCGCCAATGCAGGCCTCGTGCGCATTGTCTTCGGTGAGTTCTACCGCGACCAGCGCATCTTCGAGTTCTCCACGCGCATCGGGATCGAGCTCGCCGACCTGTCCGAGTACGTCGCCACGAAGAAGAAGGCCATAGCGGAGCCCCGCGCCTGATGCCCGTCGTCGGGGGTCACGAAGCGCGCCGCCTCAAGGTCGCGGTGATCGTCGGCGGCCCGTCCTCCGAGGCGGAGGTGAGCCGCGCTTCGGGCAAGGGGATCGCCGCTGCGCTCGAGGAGAAGGGGCACACCGCCGCGCGCATCGAGCTCGACGCATTCGCGTCCGAGGCCATTCGTGATGGCGGCTTTGACGTCGTGTTCCCGATCACGCACGGCGCGGTCGGCGAGGATGGTGGGCTTCAAGGCATGCTCGAGGTGCTCGGTGTCCCCTACGTGGGCTCTGGCGTGCTTGCGAGCGCCGTCGCGATGGACAAGCCAACCGCGAAGCTCGTCTTCCATTCGCGCGGGCTGCCGCTGGCGAAGGGGCGGGCGGTCCGCGAGAGCGACGGCGCTCCCATGGAGCTCGTGAAGCGCCTGCGCGAGCAGATCGGGCGTGCGCTCGTCGTCAAGCCCACGGCCAGCGGCTCGGCCATCGGCGTGCATCGGTTCGGCGCGGACGACCCGGACGACAAGATCGCGGCCGCGCTCGCGGAGACGTTCCGCCTGGGCGACGGCGCACTGGTGGAGGAGCTCTGCGCGGGCAGGGAAGTGACCTGCGGCGTGCTCGAGCGTGACGGCGTGACCCGCGCGCTTCCGCCCACGGAGATCCTGTCCGAACAAGATGCATTCTACACCTATGAGGCGCGCTATGCGCCCGGTCGCAGCCGGCATGTCTGCCCCGCGGAGCTTGGAGCCAACGCGGCGCTGGTCCAGGAGATCGCGATCCGCGCGCATCAGGCGCTCGGCTGCCGGGACCTCTCACGCGCCGACTTCGTCGTCTCGGACGAGCGCGTGGTCTTGCTCGAGGTGAACACGCTCCCCGGCTTCACGGGCACGAGCCTCTATCCCGAGGCGGCCGCCATCAGCGGAATGCCCATGGCCGAGCTGTGCGATCACCTCGTCCACACTGCCTGGAAGCGCGGTCCGACCCGCCGAAACGAAGCGCGTCCCCTTCCTACCTGAGCATCGACCTTCGTGAGCGGGGCTGCGGAGCCCCAAGGAAGCGCATCTGGCGCGCGTCCAATCGGCGACATATTGCTGCCTACATACGCGCCTACGAGCGCACTCTTGCGTCCGCGGCGTCTTGCGTGAGGGGTTGGTCGACGCAATCCTTGTAGGAGGAAGCTTTTTTCGAACGATGGCGCGGGACTCCTTCTACAACGAGACCATTCTGTGGACGGGCAAGCCGGAGGTGATTCGCACACCCCTCTTGTGGCGCATCGTCTCGGCGATCGCTGGCGTCATGAGCGTCACCTCCGTTGCGTTTGCCATCGTGGTGGCGTCGGCCATCCATCGTCCCATCGGCTCCATGCTGCTCGTGTCTGCATGGTGCGCCACCCTCGCGCTCGCCGCGTGGAAGGGGCCGCAGATCTGGCTCGCGGGCGTCACGTATCAGGTGACTGACAAGCACATCGTGTGGCGACGAGGTCGCCTCCGTCGCGCGATAGAGCGAACCGGCGTCAGCTACGCGGTGCTTCGCTGGACCGACCGCGAGGCGGGCATCGGCGACCTGCTCCTCACCCGCGCGGTCCCCACGGGCGCGCTCCGTCGCACGCTGAGCCTCACGCTCACGGCCGTGAAGGCGCCAGACCACGTCTTCTCGCTCGTGCGCGGCGCACCGCTCGGTGCCATTCATGCCGGCGCTGGGGCCGGCGCGCGCCCCCTCGCGCAGCGGCTGGATCCGGGCGAGCGCGTGCTCTGGTCCGCGATGCCGCTCGCCTCGCCGTGGACGTTGCGGCGCGGCCTTCGGGCGATGATCTCGGTCGGCCTCGCGCTGTCGCTCGTGCGGATGCTGCTGCGCGCGGTGCCCAGCCTGACCAAGCTACTCCACGCGCATGCGCTGCCCGGCTGGACGTTCGGGTTGATGCTCGGCGCAATCGCTGTCGTGGCCGTGGTGCTGCTGGTGTCTGCATTCGCCGTGGGCTGGTCGGCGCTGGTGCTGCCGTGGAAGAAGAAGCAACGCACCCGCTACTTCGTGACGAACAAGCGCGTGCTCATCGCGCGTGACGACGAGGAGCTCCATCTGGACCGCGCCCGCATCGCCTACGTGATCGCCACGAAGGCAAAGAAGCTCGGCGACGTGTTCCTGGTGCTGGACGGTCCGCATGCGCGCGCCCTGGCGCTGTCTGGAGCGTTCGGTGGGGACGATGGCGGCCTGCTTCGGCCCGTCTTCAGCGCCATCGAGGACGCGGACAGCGTCCACGACCTTCTCGCCAAGAAGAGCGAGAAGACCCCCGAGATGCGCGACGCCGCGTGAACATCCACGCGTGCCTGAAATGACGCAATGAAAAGAGCCTTCCGCGCGTTATGATGCAGGCCGACTCGTGATTGCGGTTGGACAGGTTCTCAGCGAGAAGTACCGCCTCGTCCGGCTGGTCGGGGACGGCGGCATGGGCTCCGTGTACGAAGCGGAGCACCTTTTGCTCGGCACGCACGTCGCTATCAAGGTGCTTCACCCAGAGCTCGCGCGCAGAGCCGGCCTTGCCGAGCGGTTCATGCAGGAGGCCCGCGTCTCCGCCCAGATCAAGAGTCCACACGTGGTGGGCGTCCACGACGTGGATCGCACGGCCGACGGCGAGGCATTCCTGGTGATGGAGCTGCTCGAGGGCGAGCCGCTCTCGTCGCGCCTCGATCGCGAGAAGCGCCTCGACGAGGCGATGGCGTGCGACATCACGAGCCAGATCCTGGAGGCGCTCTCCGCTGCGCACCAGATGGGCGTCGTCCACCGCGACCTCAAGCCAGAGAACGTCTTCCTCACGCGGGGCCGCTCGCGTCCCTTCGTGAAGGTGATCGACTTTGGGATCGCCAAGCTCCGCCACGATCCGCTGCACGCGCCCGCGCAGAAGAACCTCACGGCGGCCGGCGTCATGATGGGCACGGCCGAGTACATGGCGCCCGAGCAGGCCTACTCCGCGGCCGAGGTGGACGCGCGCGCGGACATCTACTCCGTGGGCGTCATGCTCTACGAGATGCTCGCCGGGAAGCGGCCCGTCTCCGGTGACGACGCACGCATCATCGCCATCAAGGTCGAGCGCGGCGAGGTCACGCCCCTCGTTCATGCCGCGCCAGGCGTGCGGCCAGAGCTCGCGGGCCTGGTGCATCGCGCGATCTCGTCACATCCCGATCTACGTTTTCAGTCCGCCACCGAGATGATGGAGGCGCTCGCCGCGCTGTCCGGTCTGGCCGGCGCACGGAAGCAGGACACCACACCGCTGGCTGGGGCCGCCGCGCAGCCCCATGCAGCCGGACGCGTGAAGGAGCCCGTCGAGAGCCCCGCGCTGGAAGCACCGAAGGCAGGGACACAGATGGCGGCGCCTCTCCGCCCGGCCTACGCAGCCGCCGCGGCAGGCGCGCCACATCAGACCCAAATGCGCGGACCCGACGACCACGACGACGAGGAGGAGCAGCGGCCCCGACCGCGGTCCCGCGGCGGAAGCTGGGTCTACGTGCTCGCGTCGCTGCTTGTGGGCGCCAGCGTCGTCGGTGGATATGTATTCTACACGAATAACTACCCCGCCATGCCGGCGCCCGTGCCGCTCGTCGCGCCCACGACCACACTGAACCAGAACCCCACCGCGCCGAGCATCACTCCGTCCGGACCCGCCGTGAGTCCAACCGCTCCGCCCGCGACGCCTCCGCTCACGCCTCCTCTGACACCAGGCATCGGGCCCGGTCCGCACGTCGCGCCTCCGCCGGGACCTGGCGTTCCTTCCGCGGCGCCCGCGCCGAGCATCACGCCGCTCGCATTCCCATCCGCGTTTCCGTTTCCCATTCCTTCGAACGGGACCATGCCGCCGTTCCAGATGCCGTCGGGCTTCCCCACCGCGTTCCCGCCGTTTGGCATGCCGCCGCAGGCGCCGCAGCCGGGTCAGCCCTTGCCTCAGCAGCCCGTGCCCGGGGTGGTTCCGTGAAGAAGGCGAAGACGGAGCAACGTGGCGCGGAGGTGCCCGAAGGCCTCTCGAAGATCGCCACCGCATGGCGTGAGGCCGTGCGCTTGCCCCGCCTTCGCGCGTGGGTCTCTGCGTGGGTGCTCTTCGTCTTCGGCGCGATGCTCCTTGCGCGTGTGGGCACCCCAAGGGCGCGGCTCGTCGCATTCGTCCTGATCTGCGCGGGCGTCGCGCTCACGGTGATCGCCGCGCGGCTCGAGCGGCGCACGTTCTCGGACGCGCGCCGCATCATCGCGCGTCTCTTTGGCAAGAGCGAACCGGAGCTCGCGTCCCGTGCCCAGCGCGCGCTCTTGCTCTCGTACCAGCCACCCGACGGCACCAGCGAGGCGCTCGCGCGTCTGCACCTTTCTCGCGCTCTGTCCGCGCTGCCCGAGGAGCAGGTGAAGAGCGGCGCCAAGCGCTCTGCGTTCTTGTTCGGTGCCGCGGCGCTCGTGCTGTCCGCCGCATCGCTGGGAACGTGCGCGCTGCGCGGCTTTGGTGTGGTCGAGGGCGCGGACATTCTACTGGCGCGTTCTGGCCGCGCGCCTGTCGAGCTCGGCTACCTCACCGAGCCCGAGCTGGTCGCGCGCCCGCCCGAGTACCTGCACGAGCCCGAGCACCGCAACGCGGTGTATGGCGATCTCATGCTCCCGAACGGCACGCTGCTCACCGTGCGTGGCCGTCCCGTGCACGACGGGCGCACGCTGGTGCTGACCGACGGTAGCGCGCGCGTGCCGTTCTTCGACGAGGGCAGCGGCAAGCTGATCGCCCGCTGGCCGCTCACTGCGACCGTGGATCTGCGCGTGGCTGCGATCTTCGGCGACGTCGTCATCGAGGAGCCGCTCGCCACCCATGTGCAGTCGATCGCGGACGACCCGCCGCGTGTCGTGCTCGAGTCCGCACCGCGCGAGGTGAAGCTCGCTGTGGACACGGACGTCACGGAGATCCCGCTCCGCTACGAGGCCACGGACGATCACGGCATGCGCGAGGTGCACCTGGTGCTGCGCGCCGGCGCAAAGGAAGAGCGGCGCATGCTCGCCAAGCTCGACGGCGAGACGCGCGTCGATCGCGGTGGAAGCACCCTGCGCGTGACCGATCCGTTCGTGAAGAAGAGCCACGTGCCTGTGTTCGTGACGGTGGAGGCAAAGGACAACGACGCCGTCACGGGCCCCAAATGGGGCAAGAGCGAGGCGATCGTCCTCATCCCGCCGAGCGTGGCGCAGGCAGAGGCGCTGCGACTCGCCGCCCTCATGAAGGTGCGCGATCAGTACGTGGACGCGCTTGCGCGCAGGCTCACTGTCTCCCTGCCAAAGGGCGACACGGAGCGGCACCAGCTGGCCGAGGCAGAGACGCACAGCTCCGAGAACGAACGCGAGCAGCTCGACACCGCGGTGCGCTCCTCGTACATCGGGCTCTCCGTTCCGAAGCGTCTGACCGCGCTGCTCCTCACGCACGCCGCAAAGATCGACAAGGCCATGGGCGCGTTCTCGCGCGCGCCGTCGCAGAAGGGCTTCGACAACGTCGTCGCGGCGACGGAGAAGTTCGTCAGCGTGCTGGACGCCGTGATCGCCGGGCTTGCACAGAAGGACGCGCGCTCCTCGGCGAAGGAGCTCGCAGACGTCGCGGACGACATGGCCACGGGCTTCTTCGGTCTGGAGGCCGCGTCACCGGAAGGACGCCCACGCGTGTCCGCGGCACACTCGGTGCTGGCGGAGGGGGGCGCCGCCCTTTCGCACCTCGGCTTTCTTGGTCATGACCTGGGCGAGATCACGCAGGCGTACCTGCTCCGCATCGATCGCGCGGACAAGGCGCAGGACAACCTGCATGCGGCGCTCGCGGCCCGTGATCTTGCCGCACGTCTCGCGGTGCCGGATCCCTCGCTCGGCTCGCACGGCAAAGGTGGTCGTCCTGGCTCGGAGTCTGGTGGTGGCTCGGGGGCCGACGACCCGTCCGAATCGCCGGGCGACGACGTGGCGCAGGCCTTCGACGAGGCCGCACGCGATCTGAACCAGCTGGCGATGGATCACGCCGAGGAGATGGGCAACGTCGAGCGCGAGAGTGGTCAGAACTCGCCGGCGGACATGAAGGAGCTCGGCAAGGATCTCAAGGAGCGCGCAGACCGCATTCGCAAGGCCGTGAAGGGCCTGCCGGAGGTCGGCGGCAGTCCCGAGTCGATCGGCGAGAAGGCGCGCGGCGCCCGCGAGCAGGCCGAGCAGATGGCGAAGTCGCTCGAGGAAGAGAACGTGAGCGACGCCGTCAACGCCGGCAAGAGCGCCATGAACCGCCTGGACGAGGCGAAGCGCGCAGCGGAGCGCGAGCGCATGTGGGGCGGCGATCAGGCCACCGAGAAGAAGCTCGAGGAGGCAGTGGCGAAGCTGGAGCCGGAGCTCAAGGCCACGCAGCGCATGCTGGACGAGCTGCGCAAGAAGGCAGAGCAGCGGGCCGCACGCGACCTGGGGAAGCACGGCGACACGGAACAGAAGCTCTCCGACCGCATGAAGGAGCTCGGTGAGCGTGGTCGCGAAAAATCGCTCCCGGACCAGGCGCTTCGTGATCTCGAGGACGCGCACGACGCCGCGAAGCAGGCGGCCAACGCCTTCAAGCAGGGCGACATGAAGCGCGGCAAGGAGAAGCAGAAGGACGCGCAGAAGAAGCTCGAGGACGCTCAGCGCAACGTGGGCGACGACTCCGACACGGGCAACAAGGACGAGGGCGACAGCCGCATGCCGGGCGGCGAGCACGCAGACATTCCGCCCGCCGACGCGCACAAGGGGCCGGAAGAGTTTCGCCGTCGCGTGATGAAGGGTCTCGCCATGCCCGGGCCCAGCAAGGAGAAGGACGCCGTCCTGCGTTACGCGGAGGGTCTCCTCAAATGAAGCGAATTTCCCTGAAAAAGAGGCCGTTCTACGCGCTCATCGGAATCGCTGTGTTCGCGCTGTTCTCGGGTGGGCGGGACGTGCGTGCCGCAGAGATCAACGCACGCGTGCTCGTCGCGGAGGAGCTGACGCGCTCGTTCGAGTACGACGCCGCATCGCGCGAGCTCGATCTCGCGGGCGCACCTGACGATCCGGACGTGGTCGTGGAGCGCGCGCGCATCGAGCTGCACAAGGGCAACTGCGACGCGGCCGCGGCCATGCTCATGCGCCCGGCGATCGCGAAGGTGGAGCGCGCTGAAGAGGTCTCTGCCATTGCGAAGGGCTGCGCCCGCGCCACCGCGGCCACCATCCTTGAGAAGGACGACGCCGCGGGCGTGGAGGTGCGCTTCCAGGACGAGAACGACAAGGCGCTCTTCCCGGGCATGGTCGACACCGTGGTGAAGGCGCGTGAGGCCATCTCGCGTGACCTGGGCACTGACTTCCCCAGGCCCACGCGCATCGTCGTCGTGCGTGACTCGCTCACGCTGAGCGTGATGACCGGCCTTCCTTACTCTGCCGCGCAGACCACCGGCACCGTGGCCGTCGCGAAGTGGGGACGCGTCACCATGATCTCGCCGCGCGCGGGTCATCATGGGTATCCGTGGAAGGACACGCTGGCCCACGAGCTCACGCACCTGGCCGTCACGCGCATCACGCATGACCATGCGCCACTGTGGCTGCAAGAGGGTCTCGCAAAGCACGAGGAGTCGCGCTGGCGTCCCGCCGGCCCGTTCGACGGAAAGCCCACGCCCGAGGCGATCGTCCTGCGCGGTATCGAGAAGAAGCTGGATCTTCCGCTCGACAAGCTGGGCATGTCGCTGGCCATGCTGCCTAGCCCCGAGGCCGCCATGGTCGCCTACTCCGAGGTGACGAGCTTCGTGCGCAGGTTGGACGCGCAAGGCCCCGACACGTTGAAGAAGCTCCTCGCGGAGATGGCGCACACGGGGGATGCGAGTCAGGCACTCCAGAAGACCACGGGCCAGGATCTGGCCGCGTGGGACAAGGCGTGGCGAACGTGGCTCTCGGAGCAGCCGAAGGAAAAGCTCCCGTCGTACTTCGGTCTGAATGACGACCACGGCGGCGAGAAGGACCTGGCGCAGACGCGCGATCACGCACGGCTGGCGGAGCTCCTGCTCGAGCGCAAGCATCCAGATGCGGCGCTGATCGAGCTCGCGAAGATCAAGGAAGAGACGTTCGCTGTCCCCGAGCTCCGCGCGCTACGCGCACGCGTGTTCCTTGCGGCCGACAAGAAGGAGCAGGCGCTCGCGGACGTGAACGATCCCAAGGATGTCATCGCTGGGTACGGCCCGTGGTGGGCCGTTCGCGGCGTCATCCAGCGCGCAGGTGCTACCCCGGGCAGCGCGCCGGACACGTCTGAGCCGTCGTTCGCGGAGGCGGTGGCGCAGGATCCCTTCGGAGTGATGTCTGCGTGCAGGACCGTGCCTGATGCACCGGAGCCTGCTCCTCACGCCCCGGCAAGCCCCGCGCCCATCCTGGACCCTTCCACGGAAGCGCTTTGCCAGGCGGCACGGGCGTGGAATTTTCTGCCCTGAAGAGACGATTGACCCCGGGATTGTGCAACGGATAGCATTCGAAGACGCACTCTCAAGGACCCGGGCTTCCTGGCCTGCCGTCTCCTGCGCATGAACGCGATTACCTTCGCTACCGCCCAGATCCTTCGAGTTCTTCCACGTGCGCAGATCGGGCGCGTTCTGGGACATCTCGCCGACGCCCATTGGCATCCCAAGGTGGGGAAGGCCGTGGTGGACGTCTACTGCCGTGCGTACGACGTGTCGCTGGGTGAGTGCGTAGGCTCCGAGTTCTCGAACTTCGATTCGTTCTTCACCCGGAACCTGAAGGACGGCGTGCGGCCGCTCGGTTCTGCGGAGACCATCCTCTGTCCGGCGGACGGCCGCGTGGAGAGCATGGGGCCGGTGGACATGAACCGGACCTTCACGGTGAAGGGAAGGCCGTACTCGGTCGAAGAGCTCATCGGCGACGCGGCCGAAGCGCGCCGCTACGAAGGCGGCCTTGGTTGCGTCGTCTACCTCTCGCCGCGTGACTACCACCGGGTGCACTCCCCCGTGTCCGGCAAGATCACGCAGGTCCGCTCGATTCCCGGGGACTACTACCCGGTGAACTCGATTGGCCTTCGTCACGTGAAGAACCTCTTCGCGCGCAATCGGCGCGTCAGCATCGTGATCGACAACGAGGAAGGCCTTGGTCGCGTCACCGTCGTGATGGTCGCCGCAATGATCGTGGGTCGCATCACGGTGACCGGTGTGGAAGGCCGCGACGTTCCGTTCGGGGTGCACCACCCGACCGGCGTTGGAGGAGAAGGCGCCAGCATCGATCGCGGCGACGAGATCGGCGTGTTTCACCTGGGCTCCACCGCTGTCGTATTCGTCGAGGAGAAGGTCCGCGGCCGGTTCGCCGTGGAGCCGGGCGCCGTTCGTATGGGCCAGACGCTCGTCACCGGAGTCCGGTCATGAGCGGCGGTCGCGTTGGCAAGGACTCGGAGCATCCGGGTCGCCCGCAGAACGAGCCGCTCGATGACATCATCCTTGGTGACGAGGAGACCACGGAGATCCCGCAAGCCGCCGCCGTCGATCCCACGCGCGCCGCCCGCAGCGAGCGCCCCAGTCGCGCCGCGCCCGCCGACGACAGCAGCCGCAAGAGCGTGCGGCAGAAGCTCCTCCGCATTCCCGACGACGAGGTGTCGCGCCCGCTGCACCAGCAGCTGGAGGAGTCCGCGCCTCCGCCGCCTCCGCCGCCGCCGCTGAAGAAGCCCATCCCCACGTTCGACCCCGAGTCGACCGTGAAGATGAACGCGCTGGACCTGGACTCCTCCGTCCAGCTCCCTCCGATGGACTCTGGCCCTTCGCTCAACGAGGACAGCTGGACGCCGCTCCAGCCGCCGGTCCACCCGAAGACGCGGCCCGAGCCGTGGAACCCGCGCGAGAGCGACGACGACCCCCGCGCGGCCCCCAACCAGCCCCAAGACTACGGCGATCGTTCGCAGCTCCCTACGCCGCCTCCCACCTCCGAGGAGATCCCGGTCGCGGTGGACGACCCCACCTCCTCCGATCGCATTCCGCATGCGCATGACATGAGCGCGCGCGCCGCCGATCACGACGGGCCCAGCACTCCACGAGACCAGGATGGGGCCGAGGAGATCGAACCCGCGCCGGACTCCTCGCCGATCGGTCTCACGCAGCGCTCGGAGCACCCGCCTGCGCGCGCAAGCGGCGCCCCGCCGAATGCGGCGCTGGATGGTGTGGCGACCGACGGCGCCCGCGATCCGCACAAAGATCCGCTGCGCGAGGTGGTGTGCACCGTGCTCGACACCGGTGAGCTGCAGAGCATCGACGTGAGCTTCCAGAGCACGCCCAACCTCGAGGTCGCGGACCCGATGGGAACGCCGCGCGCGCATCCGCCCACGGACCCGGTGCCCGGCAGTGGGAGCGCCGCGGACGCGCTCGAGCTCGCCGCCGATGACTTCCAGCCCGTCGACTCGAAGCCACCAACCGCCTTCGCTGCGGCTTCTCACCAGCCGCACGCGCCACAGGCCCCGCAACCGCCTCCGTTGCGTCCGAAGACCCAGAGCACGCCCAGCGTGCCGCCCATGCCCCCCGCCATGGCCCCCATGCGCCCCAAGGCCGCGAGCGGTCCGCCGCCGGCACCGCCCCCCATGCGTCCGCGCTCGGAGAGCACACCCAGCGTGCCGCCGCACACGTCTGCTCCCAACATGTCCGCTGCGCCGCCCGTGCCGCCGCCCATGCGCCCGCGGAGCCACAGCACGCCCAGCGTGCCGCCTCTCACGTCCGCGCCCATGGTGCCCGCCGCCGCCGCCGCATCCGTGCTGGGCCACCCCTACACCCCGCCCAGCCCCACACCGTCGAACGTGTCGCTGTCGCAGACCGGCCAGAATTCCGTCGCGCCGAAGCCCCCGCCGCCGAAGGCCGCGGCGAGGAGCCAGGTCGTGATGGTGCCGTCGCTGCTGAACTCTGCGAACGGCCTCGCGCCACCGCAGATCGCGGACGCCGCGCACGGGCGGAACAAGAAGGTGCATCCCTGGTGGGAGGACCTCTTCAACGACGACTACATCCGCGCGATGGAGAAGCTGACCGACAGTCAGATCAAGCGCGAGGCGGACTTCATCGAGGACTCGCTCGGCGTCGCGCAGGGCGCCATGGTGCTCGATCTGGCATGCGGCACGGGCCGCCATGCGATCGAGCTCTCACGCCGCGGCTACAACGTCGTGGGCTTCGATCTCTCGCTTGCCATGCTCGCCCGCGCCGCGGACGAGGCAGCGGAGCGCGCCGCGCAGCTCAACTTCGTGCAAGGCGACATGCGCGAGATGACCTTCGACGAGATGTTCGACGGCATCTACTGCTGGAGCACCAGCTTTGGTTTCTTCGAGGAAGAGAAGAACGCGAACGTGATCTCCCGCGTCCATCGCGCGCTGAAGAAGGGCGGACAGTTCCTGCTCGACGTCGTCAACCGCGACTACGTTGCGCGTCAGTCTCCGTCGCTGGTCTGGTTCGAGGGCGACGGCGCCATCTGCATGGACGAGATGCAGATCGACTGGATCACCAGCCGCATGAAGATCAAGCGGACGATGATGATCGACGACGGTCGCTCGCGCGAGATCGAGTTCTCGATGCGCCTCTACGCCCTGCACGAGCTCGGCAAATTGCTGCATGATGCAGGCTTCCGCGTGGCAGAGATCAGCGGCCGCGTGGCGACGCCCGGCGTCTTCTTCGGCGCCGATTCGCCCCGAACGATCATCCTCGCGGAAAAGCGCTGAACGCTGAACGCCGAAGGGCGAACGCGTTGCCACGTTCGCCCTCAGGCACAGCTGCTCCAGCGTAGCGAAGAGCTACTTCTTCGCTTCGGCTGCGAGCTTCTCTTTGTGCTTCCTCACCATCTCGTCCTGCTCCTGCTTCGGGACGGGGGCGTACTTGGCGAACTCCATGGTGAAGTTGCCCTTGCCCTGTGTCGCCGAGCGGAGGTCGGTCGAGTAGCCGAACATCGTGTTCAGCGGAACGAGCGCGGTGACCGTGACGGTATCGCCGCTGATGGTGTCCAGGATGATGCCGCGGCGCTGGTTCACTTGACCGACGACGGAGCCCTGGAACTCGGTCGGGGCCTCGACCTCCACCTTCATGATGGGCTCGAGCACGATGGGCTTCGCGCCCAGGTACGCCTCGCGGAAGCCCTGGAGCGCCGCCGTCTTGAACGCCATTTCGGACGAGTCGACCGCGTGTGATGCGCCGTCGTTGATGATGGCGCGCACGCCGACGACCGGGAAGCCGATGAGGCCGCCCTTCTTGATGGCCTCGCGAAAGCCCTTGTCGCAGGCGGGGATGTACTCGCGCGGGATCGAGCCACCGACGATGTCGTCGACGAACTCGTAGGTCTCGACCGAGTCCTCGGGCAGGGGCTCGAGCATGCCGGCGATCTTCGCGAACTGACCGGAGCCGCCCGTCTGCTTCTTGTGCGTGTACGCGAGCTCGGTGGCCTGCGTGATGGTCTCGCGGTACGCGACCTGCGGCTTGCCCGCGATGACGTCGCAGGCGTACTCGCGGCGCATGCGCTCCATGTAGATGTCCAGGTGGAGCTCGCCCATGCCGCTGATGATGGTCTGCTGCGACTCTTCATCCTGGTGAACGCGGAAGGTGGGGTCCTCCTTGGTGAAGCGGTTCAGCGCCTTCGAGAAGTTCGTCTCCGCCGAACGGTCCTTGGGCGCGACGGCGAGCGAGATGACGGCCGCGGGCACGTGCATGGACGTGAGCGTGACGTTCATCTTCCCGTCGGTGAAGGTCTCGCCGGAGCTCGCCTCGACGCCGTAGAACGCGACGATGTCACCGGACTCCGCCGACGGAACTTCCTCGCGGTCGTCCGAGTGCATGCGGAACATACGCGGCACGCGCACCTTACGCATCTCGTTCGAGACGTTGTAGATGGTGTCGCCCGCGTTGACGCGGCCCTGGTAGATGCGGAAGTACGTGAGCTGTCCGTACTTGTCCTGCTGGAGCTTGAACGCCAGGCCGACGAACGGCTTCTCGGGGTCGGAGTGGATGATGACCTTCTCCTCGCCCTTGTCCTGGTCGTGCGCCTCGTTTTTGACGTCCATCGGGTTCGGCAGGTAGTACGTGACCGCGTCGAGCAAGAGCTGAACGCCCTTGTTCTTGTATGCGGAGCCGCACATGACCGGCGTCATCTTCAGCGCGAGCGTCGCGCGACGAACGCCGGCACGCAGCTCGTCGGTCGTGACGGGGGTCTCGTTCAGGAACTTGTCGGCCATCTCGTCGTCGACGTCGGCGAGCTGCTGGATGATCAGCTCGCGCGCGGTCTTGGTGGCTGCCGCGTACTCGGCGGGGACGTCTACCTCGCGGATGATCTCGCCGTCGTCGCCGTCGAAGAAGTACGCGCGGTTCGTGATCGCGTCGATGAGGCCAACGAACTTGTCCTCTGCGCCCATCGGCACCTGGAGCATGATCGGGTAGTGACCGAGCTTCTCCTTGAGCATGGCGGAGACGCGCTCGTAGTTCGCGCCGGGGTTGTCCATCTTGTTGACGAACGCGATCCGCGGCACGTGGTAGCGCTTCATCTGGCGGTCGACCGTGATCGACTGGCTCTGCACGCCCTTGCCCGAATCGAGCACGAGGACGGCGCCGTCGAGCACGCGGAGCGCACGCTCGACCTCGATCGTGAAGTCGACGTGACCCGGGGTGTCGATGATGTTGATGTTGTACTCGGGCATCTGCTTCTGCGAGCCCACCCACACGCAGTACGTTGCGGCGGACTGGATCGTGATGCCCTTCTCGCGCTCCAGATCCATGGAGTCCATCTTGGCGCCGACGCCGTCCTTGCCGCGGACCTCGTGGATCTCGTGGATTCGACCGGTGTAAAACAAGATGCGCTCGGTGAGCGTCGTCTTGCCCGAGTCGATGTGGGCGCTGATGCCAATGTTGCGAATGCGGTCGAGGGGGATGCGAGCTGCCATTGGATGTGGAAGGGGCGACTACCCAAGCCTGAGGCAGAGTGGAAGGGGGGAATGCATCCCCGCCGCACTTTGTTGAAATTGCGCCTCTTTCTGGACACAAAAAAAGCGTCCAGAACCAGTGCGCGACCGCCGTGAGCCGCCCTCAGCCGCCCGTTTCGTCCTTGGGCTTCGGGCTGGGCGCAGGGTTGGAGCTCGGAAAGCTCACGTCGATCACGCTGCTCGGCTGGAGGACCGCGTCGAAGATCGCGTCGAACGAGTCGACTGCCGCAGGCGTGCGGTTGGGTAGGTCGACGGGCAGCGGCATGTGCCCCGACGACGACGGGCTGGGGCTGCTCTCCGGCCCTGCGGGCTTCGAGACGCGGACCAGCGTGGGGATCTCGGAGGACGTCGGCCCCACGCTTGCGGTGCTTCCGGTGATGGACCCCTCGGTCACGACGATGGACTCGCCACTGAAGCTGGAGTCCTCGGCGACGATCTGTAGCTTCGGTCGCTGGGTGGCCTGAGTGGCCTGCGGCTGGGCGGGCGCGTACTGCGCCTGCTGCTGATGTCCCTGCGGAACGGGCTCGCGCTCGGGGACGAAGGTGGGGGAAGCGGCGGCGTTGGCGTGCGCGGGTGGGGGCCCGCTTCCGGTGCGCTGCTTTGCCTCCGCGACGAGCGCGGCGTAGGCGACGCGGATCGCGGTGCGCATCTCGGCCGCGTCTGCCCAGCGATTCGATTTCTGGAACGCCAGCGCAGTGTCCACCACGTCGGCCACGTAGCTCGGCACGCCGGGCAGGTACTTCGCGAGCGGCGGGGCCGGGTCCTTCATTGCGTGCATGAGGCGCTCGATCGCCGTCTCTCCCCTGACGAAGAGCTTGCCGGTCATCGCCTGGAACATGACGGCGCCCACCGCAAAGATGTCCGTGCGCGCGTCGATCTCGTCGCTCTTTCCCTGCGCCTGCTCCGGCGGCATGTACGCCACAGTGCCGAGCACGATGCCCGCGCCGGTGGGTGCATGGTTCGACACGCGCGGATCACGGAGCCGCGCGAGACCGAAATCGAGGACCTTCACGATGCCTTCGCGCGTGATGAACAAGTTCGCGGGCTTGATGTCGCGATGAATGACCTTGGCCTGGTGGAACGCATGCAGGACGTCGAGCACCTGATCGGCCACGCCGAGCACCTCGTGCGCGGGCACACGACCGCCGGGGGCGCGCGCCATCCACTTCTCGAGCGACTCGCCATCCAGGAGCTCCATCACGATGAACGCCGCGCCGTCGGGCGTGGTGTCGTCGTCCAGGACCTGCACGGCGCCGCGATGCTCCACGACATTCGCCACGTAGCCTTCGCGCAGGAAGCGCTCGCGCACGTCCATGTTCGTGGCGATGTGGGGATGGAGCATCTTGAGCGCCACCTTCTTCCCGTTTCGGTGCGTCGCTGCGAAGACGGCAGCCATGCCGCCTAGATCGATCACGCGGTCGATGCGAAACTTGTTGTTGATGGTCTGCCCGACTCGCTTCTCCGCGACCGCTCGGGCGTCCTGCTTCGAAGCCGCCATGAATACGTAAGGATCGAACGAGACCAAGCCCCACGTCAAGGCCGGCGCTGCGTGATAACCTGCAAGGGCGAGGGCACACACCATGGCCATCCGGAAGATCGCCACCATCGGACACCCGGTTCTTCGTCAAGTTGCCCGTGATTTGTCGCGCGAAGAGCTCCTCAGCGACCGATGGCAGGGCTTCATCGACGATCTCGTGGAGACGATGGTGGACGCGAACGGAGCCGGAATCGCCGCGAATCAGGTGTACGAGCCGGTAATGATCACGGCGATCTGCGTGAAAGACAACCCGCGCTACCCGTACAAACCGAACATCCCGCTCACGATCCTGGTGAACCCCAAGGTGGAGCTACTCTCCGAGGAGACCTTCCAGAACTACGAAGGCTGCCTCAGCGTCCCGAACCTCCGCGGCGAGGTACCGCGCTCGGTTCATGTGCGCATTCGGGCCTGGGACCGTCAGGGCAAGGACCTCGATTTCGAGGTGAAGGGACTCTCTGCGGGCACCTTCCAGCACGAGGTCGACCACCTCTACGGGAAGCTCTTCGTCGATCGCGTGACCGACACACGCACGCTCACCACCTGGGCAGACTTCGAGCGCTACCACATGGCCGACTTCGTCGCGCGTGCGAAGGCGCTGGTCGCGAGGTACGGTCAGTAGGCGGATGCAGCACCCTGTCTTGCACCTCTCGTCTCGATCGACGTTCGTGCTGGCGCTCGCGGCCATGGTCGCCGTCGCGTGCGACAGCCGATACACGAGCGATCCCGCCCTGGACGACGCGGGTGTCGTCACCGACGCCGCGGGCGGCTCTGCAGACGCCGGTGCAGAGAGCGACGGCACCGTTGCGGCGGATGCGGGAGGCGGCGACGACGGCGCAGTCGCGGACGCGACAAAGCCCGCCGCCGATGGGGGAGCCTGCGGTCAGGCGTGCCACGTCATGTTCGTGACCAGCGCGACGTTCTCGAGCAATCTCGGCGGGCAGGCGGGAGCAGATCAGAAGTGCCAAGCGGCAGCCGCCAGCAGCAAGATTCAGGCGATCGCCGCGCGTTCGAACCGCTTCGTCGCCTGGATCTCGACGGGGGCCTTCGACTCGCTCGGAATGGGCGCGCGACTGCCGGCGGTCCCGGCCACGTTCGCGCGCGTCGACGGACAGCTCATCGCGGGCTCCGTTGCGGAGCTCCGATCGGGCAACATCCGGATCAACATCGTCGAGGACGAGAACGGGTCGGCCATCGCCACCGGAAACCTGGCGGGCGCGACGTGGACCGGAACACGCTCGAACAGTCGGACCAGCCAGAACACCTGCGCCGATTGGACATCGATCAGCGGCAACGGCGACATCGGGCAGTCGAGCGAGGTCAGCACGAACTGGACCGAGGCTGGCGCCGTCCCGTGCAACCAGACCAAGCATCTCTACTGTCTGGAGCAGTAGCCTCGCGTGCCCATATCCCCGCGCATAGAAGCGTCCGTCAGTCGTCGCCGAACGCAATGCCGTCGGGGTAGACGCCCACGCTCCAGCGCTTCTTCGTCTCCAGCGTGAGCGGGTCGATCTCGAGCACGCTGCCCTTCTGCGTGTGGTCGCCCTCGCAGACGAGGTAGGTACGACCGTCCTTGGCGATGCGCACGACGTGTGGCAGCGCACATTCTGCCTTGTCGAACGAGCGCCGCTTCTCCTTCTCCGGGTGCGCCGGGTCCATGCCGATTCGCAGCAACGCGTCGGGTCCCTGCACAGGCAGCAGGATCGTCGTCGCGTCGACCCATGCCGCCATCATCGCGCGCGCGCCGACCTGCTGCGTCGCCTCCTGAAGGAACTCGCGCTTCTTCGGATCGAAGATGCGGATGTCCTGTCCCTCGAGGTCCGACACGACGGCACGGCTCTCGTCGGGCGAAAGCGTGATCGAATACGGCCCGTACGTGGGCACGCCCGGAACGCCCTGCTTGATGCCGAGGGGGATGCGGGACACCGTGAATGCGTTGTCGCGCAGGTCCACCACGGCGACCTCGTCGGAGCCGTAGCAGGCGACGAGCGCCGTCGTGTCGTCCCGGGTGATCGCGATCGCATGCGGCGCCACACAGATGGGCCGCGCGCCAAGGAGGGTGAGGTCGTTCGCGCGGAACACCATCAGCGTCGCGAACATGGTGGCCGGGCTCGCGCCCTTCTGCGCCGCCACATCCATCGCGCGCTTCATGTCGTAGTGGGTGACCAGCACACGCGTGTGGTCGTGCGTGAGGACCACCTCGCCCGGGTTCTCGTCCAGGTCGGCGGTGCGCTCCATGGAGAGTCGCGAGAGCTCGAACGACGCGAGCCGCCCCTTGCGCGCGCTCTGACCATGGGTGCCGTGCTTGTCCTTCGAGGCGGCCGCGCCAGGTGGTGGAGGAGGGAACGCGAGCGCGACGAACGCGCGCTTCTGCGCGGCATCGAGCGCGATGTGGTGCGGGGCCTCGTGCGCGTCCGCCTCGATGTCGACGGACGCTGTCTCCACAGGCGCGCCGGTCGGGCTATCGCGATCGATGATGCTGATCGTGTCCGAGCCATTGTCCGTGACGTATGCCGAGCGGACCTGCGGCGTCTTGAGCGCTGTCCCTTCGGTCCTGGTCTTCGGCTTGTCGGGGCAGCCAGTGACGGCGAGCCCCAGCGCGAGCACCCCCGCGAGGCGCGAGACGATGTACAACGGCGTCTGCATGAACGGTCGAAGGCTGCTCACGGTCGCGTCGATCCTCGCGTCGTTACTGTACACGACGCGCGAAGCACACGGAAATGGGCGGTTTCCGCGCGCTCAGATGATCGTGGCCTCTCCCGTCTCTCGCGCTAGCCCGGCTTCCGGCAAGACGCTCTGGATGCGCACCACGTTCGGTATCCTCGTCTCGAAGGACGGCGGCAGGTCGTTCCGCTGGATCTGCGAGAAGGCGCTCGGAGTGACCGGGCAATTCGATCCTCCGCTCACCGTGCTCGCCGACGGTCGGCTCATCGTCGGCGTCGACGGCGGAATCCTGTCTTCCATCGATGGCTGCTCGTTCGCGATGGAGCCAGGGCTGGAAGGAGAGTCGGTGCGCGACCTCACGACCGACGGCGCCGGCACCACGGCGTACGCCATCACGGGCGCCCGCGGGAAACCCGGGCGTGTGTGGCGGCGGGACCGCGGCACGTGGACGAAGCTCGGCAAGGACTACGACGACATCAACTTCCTCACGATCGACGTGGCGCCCTCGAATCCGAAGCGCATCTACCTCACCGGCGAGCCGTGGTCGACCGTGCGCGGGGAGGTGTGGATCTCCAGCGATGGCGGTGCGACCTTCACGGAGCAGAAGAACGAGCTCGAGGCCCGGGGCCCCTTCTTCCTCTCCTACGTGGACCCGAAGAACCAGGACCGCATCCTCCTACGGCACCTGCATTTCGCGGGCAGCGACCTCATCGCCTCGACCGACGGCGGCAAGACGCTACGGCTCGCGCTGCACTGGACCACGTCGATGCTCGGGTTCGCAAAGAGCGACGACGGCCAGGTGGTGTGGCTGGGGTCGGCCAGCCCCGCGGACGGCATCTGGCGCTCGCGCGACCGCGGGGAGCACTTCGAGAAGGTGAACGGGGAGGGCGTGTACTGCCTCTATGCGCTGGGCAAGACGCTCTATGCCTGCGCGAATCCGAACGCGCTCGGGGGCTACGCGCTCGGGATCTCGCAGGACGAAGGCGTGACGCTCGACAAGGTCTCCGGCTTCGCCGACGTGGAAGGCGCGATGCTCTGCGACGCTGGCCCCTCTTTGTGCGAGCCAGGTTGGCCGGAGATGCGCGCGTCCATCTTGCCCACGCCCGACGCTGGCCTCGCCACCCTGGATGCTGGCGAGCCCACCCAGCCCCTGGAAGCGGGGACGAAGCCTGCACCTGCCGTACGCAACACCTGTGGGTGCAACGTCGTCGGTGCGAGCCCGAGACCCCCCTGGTCCATCCTTTGCCTTGCGGGGTTGATCCCCCTTGGGGTGTGGGCCCGCGCCCGCAGGCGAGTGGATCGCACCTGATCCGATGCGGGTCCATTCACGCCCACCGGGGAGCAACACCTACATGACTGAACGGGGGTGGAGCAAAATGCCCTCTGGTGTCTCACACGGGAAACACGCGGTATTGAAGGGCTGGTATTTCAATGTTCCAACCACACGGGACAACTCCCCCAAAGGATTCGTGTTGGCTTCCCGCTTGCAGACACTGCCAGCATGCGCACGACGAACATCCTCGCCCTCGTTGTTTCGACCAGTGTCCTCGCCCTCGCCGCCTGCGGTGATGCGAGCGGAACCAGCGCCTCGAACTATCACAAGGCTGCCTACGACGACACGACCGGCTCGGATCCCACCGCGGGTCCCGCAGACCAGGCGCCGCCCTCGACCGACCCCGGAGCTCCCCCTCCGGCACCGACTGGCGGCGGCACGCCGGCGCAAGACGGCTCGTTCAAGGCCACCGTCGACGTCGCGGCCACCAACGCCGACCTCGGCACGGCATCGAAGGACACCATCAACGTCACCATCACCCCGGCGATGGGCTTCAAGGGCGACGTTGTCCTCTCCGTCACCGGCACTGCTGCTGGCGTGACCGCGAAGTTCGACAAGACCACGGTGAGCGTCACCGGCACCGCCGCGGTCACTGCGAAGCTCAATCTGTCGGCCGACTACGTGACGCAGGCAGACACGCTCGCGCTCGTCGTCACCGCAACGTCCGGCAAGCTCACGTCCACGGCGCCGGTGAACTTCAAGGTCAACTCGCAGCTCACGTTCAACATCCCGCTCAACATTGCGGCGATGGAAGCGGCGGGCGGTGGCATCACGGAAGCTTACGGAAAGACGTTCGGCGCCGCGCCGATCGCGATCCCCGCCCCCAAGGATGGTTCACCGATCTCGGTCAAGGTCGTCAACCTCGACAACGTCCCGCGTGAGATCCACGGCAGCGGTGGCGGGCAGGCCGTTGGCGGCATCACCTCCACGGCGAGCTTCCCCCACGGCGTTGGCCTCGTTCAACCGAACGCAACGGACACCGTCACGCGCAACATCACGGCGGGCAACACGTACAACGGCTACATGCACGACATCGGCGCCGGCAAGGGCACCGGCTTCGCGATCATGGTCGGGAAGTGATCGGCTGACCCGTCAGACCCATCAGACGTAGCGCACAGCGAGAATAGAGAACTCCATCTCTCCGGCCGGCCTCTTCACCACGGTGACGTCGCCGGCCGTTTTCTTCATGAGCGCCTGAGCAAGGGGAGACTTGATGCTGATGCGTCCGGCCTTCAGGTCGATCTCGTCCTCGCCCACGATCTGATAGGTGGCCTTCTTGCCGTCCTCGTCCTCCACGTCGACCGTGGCGCCGAAGAAGATGCGCGACTGCTCCGTCTTCGGTCGGTCGGTGGGGTCGACGACGATGATCACGTCGAGCCGCTTCACCAGGAAGTGGATGCGGCGGTCGATCTCGCGGAGCTTCTTCTTGCCGTAGATGTACTCGGCGTTCTCGCTGCGATCGCCCTGCGCGGCGGCGTCGGCGACCTCCTGACAGATCTTTGGTCGCTTCTTCGTGCGCAGGTCGATGAGCTCGTCGGAGAGGCGCATGGCCCCCTCGCGCGTGATGTACACCGGTCCCATCAGGCCTTGTTCTTACGGCTTGCGAGCTCGAGGTAGTAGCTCACGAGATCGCGCTCACGATGACCCATCGAGATGAGGCGCATGACGCGACCGAACGGCCACACGCGTGTCGACGGCGGCACCACCATCGCCCAGTGACCGATCTCCTTCGAGTCCATGTCCATCCACTCGGCGTCCAGCACGCGCGCAAGGATCTCGCTCAGGAAGGCGCCGTGCTCGTACAGGATGCGTGCATCTTCCACGCTGTTGATGGTGTGGTTGGGGAACGCGTCGAAGAGGTAGCTCTGCATCGCCTCGATGCCGCTGACGTCCGCGCGAAGCTCCACGCCGCGCTGACGGTAGCGCTCGCCGAGCGCACGCGAGAGCATCGTGAAGCGAATGCGCGCCTCGAAGACGGACTTGGGCAGCGGCTCCAGCGTCGCGGTGCCTGTGGGGGACACGCCCGGCGGCATGGACAGCTCCCACGCGTTCTCGGAGCCCTTGTCGAACTTGGGCAGGAGCGGCGCCTTGGGGAACACCGGCGGCGGACTGTCGATCGTATACGGCGGCTTCGAGGCACCCTTCATCAGGCTGAACTCGAGCGTCGGGCGTTGTCCGCGCGGCGGCGCATCCGACGGGCGCGCGTTCTCGGGGCTGTGACCTGGCGGCGGTGGCTGCGT
>JBBRNJ010000040.1:0-77166 GCA_038230375.1 Polyangiales bacterium
ACGGGGGCGAAGGCCACGGCGCGTTCACCGGCATGACGTCCCGCGGCGATCGCACCAATAATGACCACTGCGGTCATCACGACGGAGAACGCGACGCGGAGCTCGCGACGAAGGCGGGACACACGCTGGCGAACCGCGGCGGGGGACAGCCCCTCCTCGACGGCGATGTCCTCGAAGGAGTCGCCTTGGTGCTCGCGGACGAGCCACTTCAGCGGATCGTGCAGGTGCGGACGCGCCTCTACGTAGTCCAGCACTTCTGCCAGCTCGGCGTGCACGAGGCTCGTCGCCGGGACAGCCGGCGCGGCGCCTGCGTCGATGCGCGCATCGCCCGCTTCTTCCGGGAGTGAACACTCCGCGACCTCGGGGGCGGCTCCGGATGCGCTGCGTGCGCGCATGGCGTCATACGCCTCGTGCCGCGCCACGCCGAACAGAAAGCCTTCACCGCGGGCGTTGTGACGTCCGGCCCAGGCCTCACACGCAGCCGATTGCGCCACGTCCTCCACCAGATCCGCGGGGATCCTTCGGCGAAGAAACCGGCGCAATTCCAGCAAGCGAGCCGGCACCAGAAGCGAAGCCATGTTCATTCAGACAAGACAGTCTGACACGCCCGGTCCTTTGTGACATGGCCCGAGCAGATTTCCTGAAAGCGCACACCGGAGGAGACCCTGGCCGCGCCTACTTCGGTGCGCCCGTCTCGATCCACTTCTTGACCATGGCGACGTCGGTGGCGCTGAGTGGTGAGTTCGGAGGCATGTTCACGGAGGCGACGCCGGGGCTCGCCTCGCCGACCTTTCCATTCGAGATCTTCTGGAAGAGGTAGCTGTTCGCAGCGTCGTTGGGCGTCACGTACTTCATCTGCTTCGTGCCGGGCTCCTGCCATGCGTCCAGCTGCGTGAGACGATCGTAGAGCGGGCGATCGGGGCAGTTGGTTTTCATACCAGCGACGGCGCCGCCGTAGCCCACGGAGCCGATCGAGGCATTCTCCAGCGCGAGCCAGCCGCGGCATGCCTTGGCGCTCGTCGCGAAGTATTGCTCTCTCACGTGGCAGCTCGAGGTGCTGGTTCCACAGGATCGCTCGAACAGCGGAACCATGTGCTGTTCAAACGAGACTGCTCCGCCGTCCCAGTTGACGGGCGGCGCGTCCGTTCCCGCGTCGACCGGTCCAGTGTCTGCTGGCGCGGTCGCCGTTGCCTCGTTGGTGTAGGCGGATTTCGCGCCCGCCCCGCCGACCGCGCGTGCTCGGTAGGTGTACGTGGCACCGGCGGTGACGCCCGTGTCGTGGAAGATCACCGTATCGAAGACCACGGACGTCACCTTGGCGAAGGAGCCATTCGCGTCCTTGCGCTCGACCTCGAACTGGCTCTCGTCGCTGGAGTTGTCCTTCCATGTGACGTGGATGCCGGCACCAAGGGGCGCGGCTGTCAGCTCAGTGGGCGCGAGCGGTGCGCCCGGGTCTCCGGTGCCTCCGCCAGTGCTCTTCGTACCCTCGGAGCTCGCGCACGCTCCCGTGAGCGCAAGCGGTGACGCGGCAAGAGCGATCAGAAGCAAGCAGCGAATCGACCCCATGAGGAACCTCCGTCTCGAACTATTTCATCACCATCAGATCGCCCATCATCCCGCGCTCGGCGTGCTCCAGGATGTGGCAGTGGAACATCCACATCCCGAGAGGATCGTAGCGCACCGCGAGCCGCGCCGAAGTGCCCCGCGCGATGTTGATCGTGTCCTTCCAGCCGCGGCTCGTGTCGGGCTTTCCGTCCGGGCCAAGCACCTGGAAGAACATCCCGTGCAGGTGGAACGGGTGGTCCATCTCCTTCGTGCTGACGACCTCCCAGATCTCCAGGTCACCCTGCTTCACCATCAGCGGCGGGTTGTTCGGCCACATCTGGTCGTTGATGGAGAACGTCGGGCCGTCTGTCGCGCCGTTCTCGTTCTCTTGCAAGGTGAAGCGCTTCACCACGGTGGACGATGTGATCGCAAAAGGCTCGATGGACCGGAGCTCGGTCGGGAGCGGGCGTAGCACCCGGTCGACGCGAGGACCGACGACAATGTCGGCGAGCAAGCGTGCGCCCTGATCGGGGAGCTCGTGACCGCGGTCGTAGTAGATCGTCTCGAGCGACGCGTGAGCCCCCTCGGCATCGTCGAATGTCACGATGACCTCGTAGCGTTCTCCCGGCGCGATGAGCAGCGTGTCAGCGGTGTACGAGCGCGGGAGCAGGCCGCCGTCGCTCCCGATGACGACGAAGGGGTGGCCAGCCACGCGCAGGTTGAAGTACCGGCCGTTCGCGGAGTTCACGAAGCGCCACCGCTGGCGACCGCCGCTGTCGACGACGATCTTGCCTTCACGCTTCCCGTTGAGAAGCAGCACGTTCCCCTGCTTGCCGACCATCATGTCCAGCTTGTCGCCGTCGAACGCGAGCGGGCCTTCCGCAGTGAGCTTCACGTCGTCCACGATGAAGGTCCGGTCGGCAGTCACGTCGAGATCTTCGTCGCCCTTGACGACGAGCGCGGCGTACAGGCCTCGCTCGATCTGCTCGTAGCCATGCACGTGGGGATGGAACCAGAACGTCCCCGAGTCCATGACCGTGAAGCGATAGTCGTACGTGCCGCCCGGCGCGACCGGCGCCTGCGATGACGTCGAACCGTCCGCAGCGACGGGTACGCGCAGGCCATGCCAGTGGACGGTGGTCGGGTCGGGCAGGTCGTTCTTGAAGTGGACGATCACCTGGTCGCCGCGCTTCGCTTCGAGCCGCGGCCCCGGCACACTGCCAACGCTTCCATCGATGGCGCCGTCGCGATACCCCCACACGTCCGTGGGCTTGTCGGTGAGGTAGTGGGTGACGGAGGGCGCGGCGATCAGCTGCACCTCGACGATGTTCGGATCGGGGTTGGTGTCGGTGAGCACCGCCATGCCCACCGAATCCACGGGCGCCGTCGCGTGCGTCGCGGAAGAACCGCAGCCGAGCGCGAGCGCCATGAGCGCGAACGAAGCGACGATACGCCGTTTCCGGCGCTCGAGAAGACTCCCCACGTCCATCCCATCAGTCTAGCACAAAGGGAGTGGGTGCAGCCGTAACGCCCGCCCTCGTCAGGACACATACCTGGTTGGAGGCAAGAGAACATGAGCCAGACAAACCGCGACACGGGGACCCGCATCGACGAGATCGGCGATGGCATCTACCGCATCAACACGCCGGTCCGCGAGATACCCGGCGGCTTCTCGTTCAACCAGATCCTGGTTGACGTATACGCTGGACCATACGGCGTTCGCGCCCGTCTGATGGCTGTCTACTGGAATCTAGGGCTGTGTGCTCGAACGTCGGCGGACGCCGACGCGTGCATCGTTTTCTTTCGGAAGCGGCGCCTCGTCCTGGACGATGTCGAGGTCGCGCTCGAGGTGCACTGCAGCGAGCGCGCCGACGAATGGCTGGTTGGCGTGTGGCCGCGCGGCATGAGCCACGGCAGTCCATCCGGCAGCGATCCGCGACTGACCACGGACGACGCCCACGCCCGCATCGCGCGAATCTTCGACCAATGGTTGCGCGAGGCGCCGCCGTTCCGCGCAGCCTTCTTCGGAGGAGAGGCGTTCGATTTCTTCCTCGACGATGCCGAGAGCATCGACGCGGAAGGGATCCGAGGCCTCGTGATCGACGAAGCCATGTGGGTATCGCTCGGGAGACCGCCCTCGGCCGAGCCGGCCGGACCAGGGCGGTTCGCCTGGCCGCGCACGGCATGAAGGTGAGGACGGGACGAACCGTGCCTCAGTGCCCGCTGCAACGTGTGGCGTCGTCACCCCAGAGCCTCACGGCTCGTCACGGTTCGCCGGGAAAAACGGCCTCCTGGTGCGCGGCACGCGGGTTGCTCGTTGTGGCGCACGATGAAGCTGGGAGCCCCGCCTGTGCACATTCGCATTGCGCTGGGGATCCTCCTTGTCGGAGCGTTGTCGTACTTCGCTCGCGGCACGGACCCCGAGATCTTCCGGTGGTTGGACGCCGCCGGAGTTCGGGCCGTGTCGCGCGCACTTCACGATGCGCGCGTGGCTTGCTCCTCGGCCGTGCACTTGCCGCCCTGGTTCCTGGGTGCGTTCGCCGACTTCGCGTATGCGTTCGCGCTGGGCGCGTGGTTCTCGCGCTCGTCGTTCCGCACGCGCTCGCTCGCCTTCGCGTTCGCTCTTGGTCACGAGCTCGGGCAGGGAGCAGGCCTCGTGCCGGGCACCTTCGATCCGTGGGACGTCCTCACGCTCGCGATCGCCTTCCTGCTCGCGAGCGCCCTGCTCTCACGCGCTCAGAGGCAGTCGTGCGTCAGGCTTGCTCCCGCGAGAGCGTGAAACTCGCAGTACGCGTCCTCGCGCGGAAACTGGGTGCCAACGCCCTGTCGATAGAGGACGCAAGCGAGCTTTCCGTTCTGCGAGGTGCGGGTCACCGTCACCTCGGTTCCCGCGGCAAGCGTCGGCTGTGATTTCGTGACCTCCGTCGCGCGGACGAGCGCGTCGAACAGACTGCGCGCCGCACGGTAGTCGGCAGTCTCGGTCACCTTGCCGCTCGAGTCCGCTGGGTAGCCCGTGCCCCCGAATGACATCACGCTGTCATTGTTCGACACGCTGATCCGCGCGGACTGCCCGACCGTGACCCACGAGGAAGTGTCATAGACCTGCGCGCGCAGCACCCCGGGAATGGCGAACGAGACGTCGCTCGTCACGCGACCCGGCGCGAGCGAATCCGTGAGCGCCTGCCACTCCCCGGCGTCGAAGTCGCCCTTCACGGCCGTGCAGCTCGCTGCGGCTGCGCTCGACCCCGGCACGAGGCCGGACGTTGGACCGTGCGTCCCCACGCCCGGCGAAGGCGTGTCACCGGGAGCCGTGGGGCCAGGGCTCTCGGTCCCGCAGCCGCACATGATCGCGACCACACCCACTGCCATCCGCGCCTTCGGTGTCGTCATGGTCACGCCTCCACCGGTGAGAGTCGCCCTTTCGCCTCGTGGATGTAAATGCGTATGAAGCGGACGCTATTGAATGCAAACCCCATACAATCGCCGACCGCGCACAACCGCCTTGATGCCGCTGACTTGGTGCTAGAGCAGGGGCGTGGAAGTAGAGATCATCGGCGCAGGGCTCGCGGGTTGTGAGGCGGCGTTCCAGCTTGCGGAGCGCGGTATCAAGGTGCGGCTGGTGGAGCAGAAGCCTCTCCGCCGCACGCCCGCGCAGCACACGGACGCGCTCTGCGAGCTCGTGTGCAGCAACTCGCTGCGCGGCGCGGCGCTCGTCAACGCAGTGGGTCTCTTGAAGGAGGAGCTGCGGCGCGCGGGCTCGCTCATCCTGCGCTCGGCCGACATCGCCAAGGTCCCTGCGGGCGGCGCGCTCGCCGTCGATCGCGACGTGTTCTCGCGCACGATCACGGAGACCATCGAGAAGCATCCGAACATCACCCTCGAGCACCGCATCGTCACCACCATTCCCGAGTCGTCCGCGGACCATCCCGTGATCGTCGCGACGGGCCCGCTCACGGGCGACGAGCTGGCCACTGAGCTCCAGAGCATCGTCGGCGAGAAGCACCTGGCGTACTTCGATGCGATCGCGCCGATCGTCGCCGCCGAGAGCATCGACTGGGACGTGGTCTTCAAGCAGTCACGCTGGGGCAAGGGCGAGTCCGGAAGCATCGAGGACTCGCCCGCGGAAGGCGCGACAGAGCGGTCTGCGAGCGACGCGGCGGAGCTCGGCGACGCGGCCTACGTGAACTGCCCCTTCGACGAGCCCGAATACAAGGCGTTCGTGGCCGCACTGCTCGCCGCCGAGAAGGTCGAGCCCAAGGATTTCGAGAAGACTCGCTACTTCGAGGGCTGCCTCCCGATCGAGGTGATGGCGCAGCGCGGAGAGATGACGCTCGCATTCGGACCGATGAAGCCCGTGGGCCTCACGAACCCGCGCACCGGCAGGCGACCGTTCGCGGTGGTGCAGCTGCGCCCGGAGGACGCCGCCATGACGGCGTACAACCTGGTCGGGTTCCAGACGAAGATGACCTACAAGGAGCAGGAGCGCGTGCTCCGCATGATCCCGGGCCTCGCGCAGGCGGAGTTCATGCGCATGGGCAGCGTGCACCGCAACACCTTCCTGCACTCGCCGCGGCTGCTCGACGAAACGATGCAGCTCAGGTCGCGCCCGCACCTCTACTTCGCGGGCCAGGTCACGGGCGTGGAGGGCTACGTGGAGAGCGCCGCCGGTGGCTTCCTCTGCGGGCTGATGCTCGCGCAGAAGCTCCGCGGCGAGAAGGTCTTGCGTCCGCCGGAGACCACTGCGCTGGGCGGTCTGCTCACGCACCTGGGACGCGAGACGGCCGGCGCGAAGGACGGCTTCCAGCCCTCCAACATCACGTGGGCGTGCATGCCGCCGCACCCGAACGGGCGCCTCAAGAAGCGGGACCGCTACGCCGCGCTGTCCGAGCGCGCGCTGCGGGATTTTTCGGAATGGCTCTCGTCAGCGCCGTTGTTATCGGGAGCGACGTCGCCGTCACCAGCTTCGTCGACCTCTCCTGCGGCTCCTGCGGCGTGAATCCGAACTCCACGCCCGCATCCAGGAGCCGCGCCGCCGTGACCGCCACCGAGCGCTCGCCGATGTCCATGCCGAAGAACGGCCGTCCGAGCGCATGCGCGCACACCAGCGTGGTGCCCGAGCCCATGAATGGATCGCAGATCAGATCGCCCTTGTTCGACTGCGCGCGGATGATGCGCGTGAGGAGCTTCTCCGGCTTCTGGGTGGGATAGCCCGTGGCCTGGGACAGGAGCGGTGTGTTGCCCATCATGGACGGGCAGTCGCTCCACACGCTGCCAAGGGCGCGACCGCGGTCCAGCGCATAGCGGTACGTCTTGCCGTTGATGGTCCGCTCGCGGTACGGGCGGCCGTCCGGGCCTTTGTGTGTAAAGTGCATCTTCTGGCTGGTGCCCGCGTACGGCTCGCGGAGCATCGGGTCGTCCGCGTTCCACGTATACGAATCGCCCTTTGTGTAGACGAGGAGCGTCTGGTGGGTCTGCGGCGGACCATGCTTCCGTCGTCCACCGTTGCCGGGGACCCAGATGACCTCGCCCAGGAAGCGCTCGCGGCCGAAGATCGCGTCGCAGCGGACCTTCATGTCGTGGACGGCGCGATGGTCCAGGTGCAGCCACATGGAGCCCGTCTCCGCGAGAGCGCGATGGACGACAGCGACGCGCTCCGTCAGCCACGACAGGTACGCGTCGAACGAGGGCCACTGATCGGAGTAGGCGACGGGGCCATGCGCTCGCTGGCCCTTCAGGTCCTTGTCGCGCGCGCGGAACTTGAGGCCGACGAAGAACGGCGGATCCAGGTACGCGAGCGCAACGGAGTCCGCGCCGACATGACGGGTGAGGGTGATCGCGTCGTCCTGCGCGATCCAGCTCGGCCATCCTTCCTTGAGGATCATGGTGCGTCGCTCTCTTGGAGCATGCGGAGGAGATCCGCGGTCTCCTGTGGCTTGTCACGCGTGCCCTTCGTGATCCACGGGCGTGTCGGGCCGGTGGGCTCGCAGCCCGTGAGGATCTCCTCGTCCGTGCATGCAGTGCGGACGTGCACGTGATCGTCGTGTGGGCCGCCGGGGTGTGGCTGCAGCATCACGTCCATCGCGCGCTGCAGGATGTATGGCGGCTCGTTGCGCGCCACGGCCCATTCCAGCAGGAGCGCACGCACGTTGTCGTGGACGAAGATCCATTGCACGCGGGCTGCGTCGTCGTCGACCAGGCTCTTGACGAGCAGCCACTCGCGCGCGACATCCAGGCGAAGGAAGCGGTTCTTCTCCTTGTCGAACGCGAGCCCGTCGCGGCCCACCGAGATGAAGCCTGGGCTCTCCACCGGCGCGCCCTCGAGGGTGGTCACATAGAAGAGGAGGTCTGCGTCGCGACCGGTGCGGTGCGACGCGTGGTGCGGCAGGAGCTGGCCGCCGTGCGGCGCAGAGAGATCACCCACCACCAGCATGGAGCCAGGGCGCTCGTGCGCGACCGCGTCTGCAGCGCGCGTGATCGCATCCACGAAGCGCCCAAGGCCGTAGCGGCGATCGTTGTGACGCAGCCGCTTGTACGACGCGCCCTGGTCGGGCAGCGGCGCGCCCCCGGTGAGCACGCCTCGGCTGGGCGTTCCCACGGAGCCCGCGCGGTGCGGCGCGAACGGCGAGGGTGCATGCACGCAGCCGGACGCAAGCACGCCCAGCGCGCTCATCAAGGCCCCGGCGCGCAGCGTCGTGGACATGGGCCTCATCGGCTCACGTACGAGGCGATGCGCGCCTCGATCGTCTTCAGTGCGTCGGGGGTAGCGTAGCTCTCCGTCAACGTGAGCTTCCCGTGCACGCGCGTGAGGTAGCCCTGGTCCACGAAGGCGGCGTATGCGTTGGTGAAGAGCGGGCGGCTCACGGCCTCGCGCCGCGCGATTTCATCTGCATGATACATGCGTTCGCCGAGAGGCAGCGCGCGCTTCTCCAGCTCCTTCTCCGTGAGCTCCGTCTTGCTGAGCAGCCCCAGGCTGCGCGCCGCGACGCGATAGCCCTCGACGAAATTGAGGAGCACCGCCGCATAGAGCCGCAGGTGCTCGTCGCGCGGTCCCATGCGCACACGCGTGCCGAGGAGGCCTGGAGGAGCGTGCGACGACGTGTCTCCGTGCGAAGCTGCACGGAGGCCTGGAGGAGCGTCGTCGAAGACGGCGATCTCGCCGCCGCGCGAGAGGTCCTGCAGGGTATCGTCGAAGATCTTCTCGAAGCTCGCGTCCGCGCGGAAGCTGAACTCGTACTTGAAGAGGCGTGAGAGGTAGAGCACGCGCTCCCGCAACGTGGCGAGCGGCATGGCCACGCCGTCGTACGCCGGTGCGAGCGCGCTGGCGAAGAGGCCGCGCGCCAGGAAGAAGTGCACGATGAGGTTCTTCGAGAGATCGAGCGCGATGCGCGACTCGGCCGCCACCGTGTAGATCGCGTCCTCGCCCGCGCGCCCGCGGGTGCCTCTGGGGCGGAGCGCGACGGGCTCTCCTGGGTTGTGCGCCTCGAGACGACGTGCCTTCACCAGGATCTCGCACGTGTCCATGATCGCGGCCTGACGAACGCCGCCCGGCTCGCCCGGGGAAGAGAGCGCGGGCGCGAACCTTGCGCCGAGCTCCCGCAGGACCTCCGCGAACATCACGACGCGATCGCAGAGGTCCGCGTGAGAGATGCCGCGATGCTCGTGCGTGAGCACGGCGGTCGCCACGAGCGCGCCCGGCGTGACGGCCGTCACCCGATTGATCTCGTTCATCACGCGATGCGCGAGGCGCGTCACCACGGCCCTTCGCTTGGCAGGCGGAAGCTCGGCCACGGCGCCCTGCGGCAGCCCCATCTCGCGCATCATGGCCGCGAGCGTGACGGGCTCACCGAACTGGATGTTGAGACGCCCGTAGCGCTTGAGCGCCACCTCCAGCGTGCCTGCGAGGCTCTTCACGTCCTCCTTCTGCTTCTCGCCGCCGGAGAGCTCGCGCACGTACGCGTCCTCCTCGACCAGGCGCTCGTAGCCGATCGAGATCGGGCAGAAGTGCACCTTCTCCTCCATGCCCGACGCGGCATCCACCACCATGCCCAGAAGCCCGAGCTTCGGCGAGAGGAGCTTGCCGGTGCGCGAGCGCCCGCCCTCCAGGAAGAACTCGATCGGGAAGCCGTCCTTGATGATGCGGCGCACGTACGCGTCCACGACGGCGCCATAGAGCCTGTCGCCGCGGAAGCTACGACGGATGAAGAACGCCCCCGCGCGACGCAGCACGGGGCCGAGCGGGAAGAAGGAGAGGTTGTCGCCTGCGGCGATGAGCGGAGGAGGCAGCTTGGACGTGAAGAAGACCCACGTCAGAATGATGTAGTCTACATGCGATTTGTGGCTGGGAAGAAGCACCAGCGTGCCGTCGCGCAGGAGCTTCCGCAGGTGATCGAGCCCTGCGTGATCGATCTCGAACGCGGAGTACATCCGCCTCACGCTGTTGTCGAACGCGAGCTCCATCACCTTCAGGGCGTTGATGTCCTGCGTGGCCTCCAGCTTGCGCAGCATCTCCTCCGCGCGGGCCCCCATGGCGCGTTGTTCGTGCTCGCCGTCGCCGGCCATGTCGGTCACCACCTTGCGCAGCTTGGGACTGCGGAGGACCTCCTCACGCAGGCGGTCGTCCCCCTTCTTGATGGGCCCGAGCACGGCGTGCCGCTCGCGCTCGAGACGGCGCAGCAGCGTGTATGTGAGGCGGCGCACGAGTGCGTCGTCCGTGAGCTCGCTCTCGTGCTCGATCAGCTTGCCCACGTCTATGGGCTCGCCCGCGCGGAGCGTGACGTGGCGGTAGTTCATCAGGAACTGGGCGATCGTGCGGAGCTTGCCCGGCCACTCGCGCGGGCCGAACAGCATGTCCACCGCGTCGCTCTTGGCCAGGTCCGGGTGACGCGACCACACGAACACCTGCGGCACGATCAGGATCGGGTGCTCCGGCTTCTTCCGCTGCGCGCGGATGACGGTTGCCAGGAGCTTGTCGCCTTCGCTCTGCGCGCGTCGTCCCTCGAATGGTGCGGGCGGCCGCTTCAGGAACAGCGCCGCGGAGCCGTGGGCGTCCAGCGTCTTCTCCAGGTCCTGCGCCTGGTCCGTGTCGCTCTTCTTCGTGAACGCGTTGCGCAGGCCGCCACCCATGGGCTCCAGCACGGACAGGCCAAGGTCATTGGCGAAGCGGATCTCGGGCAGATGCAGGCGCTTCGTGAGGTAGTCGAGCGCGAAGAAGTCGACGAAGGAGAGGTTGCGTAGCGCGTAGACCACGGTGCCGCGCTGGTCCGCGTCGCGCACGCTCTCGGCCCAGCTCTCGTCGATCTCGATGTTCGAAAAGAACCGATGGTAGAGCCACGCGACGGCGGCGTTCGGCTGGTAGCGACCCGCGCCGCTCCGCTCCTTGCGGTTCGTCATGAGGGCGCGCTCCGGAAGGCGCGGGCCACAAGGGCGGCGAAGCGGGCGCGGGTGCGTGCGCTCATCCCGCGATCACGCGGCGGCTCGCCGGCGACGAAGACGCGTATCTGACCGCACGCCAGCGACACGAGCACACGTGCGTCTGGTGTCGCGCCTTTCGCGCTCGCGGGGCCGCGTGTGACGTCCAGCCCGAACTCCGGATACATGCAGGATGCACCTTGATCGCCGGCCTCGTCTCCCGTCTCCTCACGCGCCCAGCCGATGAGCTCGCGTGCAAGGCTCTCGCTCGTCTTGCGCGACTCGATCTCGTGGAAGCCCATGAACGTGGCCGTGGTCGCCTCCCAGTGGGGCAGGGGAGTGCCGCCGGTCAGGAGGCCGGGAGGCACGAGGTCCGCAGTGAGCCCGGACGCGCCATCACCTAGCCAGCGCTCGATCGGCTGGGGCAGGGGCTCGGTCGCCTTGCGCTCGAACGGAGCCAGGCGCGCGACACGCACCACCACCGGCCCCTCCTCGTCGAACGGCGACCGCGCCCGGCAGCCGCCGATCACGACACCGAGGCAGAGCACGGCAGCTGCGCGAACCAAAACCATCTCGCGCGCGCACCATATCGCGCGGCTGAGAGGTCGACTAGGCTCCGAACCATGATCCGCATCAAGAAGATCGATCACGTCGCCGTGTGCGTCGCCGACATCGACGCGTCGCTCGCGAAGTACAAAGACGTGTTCGGGCTCGTGGCGAAGGAGCGCGAGGTCGTCGCATCGCAGAAGACGGAGGCCGTGCTGCTTCCCATCGGCGACAGCAACATCGAGCTCATCTCGCCGCGCGGAAACGAGGGGCTCATGAAGTTCCTGGAGAAGCGGGGCCCGGGCATCCACCACATCGCCGTGGAGGTCGAAGGCATCGAGGACGCGCTCGCGTTCCTGAAGGGCCTGGGGGTGCCGCTCATCGACGAAGCACCGAGAAAAGGCGCGCGCGGTCACAAGGTTGCCTTCGTTCACCCCAGGGCGACGGGCGGCGTGCTGGTCGAGCTTGTAGAGCCTGACACGGAGCCTGACGCGGAGCCCGGCACACAGCATGAGATGGCGTGAGGAGCGCGCGTGGGGCCCGCTCCACGTCATGCCGCGCGAACTTGTCACCGAAGTCACACGTAAATCTATGGCTCTTGCCAGCATATGGGTGTAGTTTCGTCCGGGATTTCGGAGGCACTCTTGAAGACTCGTTCTCGATCCATCGTCGCGTCAGTGCTCGTCACTGCAATGACGTTGAGCACTGTCGGTGTGATGCCAGGCACCACGCGCGTAGCATCCGCGGAGGACAAGAAGCCCACGCCTGTCACGGCAGCGGCAGCGACCCCCGCCAAGCCCGCCACACCCAAAGCACCTGCAGCGCCAAAGTCCCCCGCGACCAGCGCAGCGGCGAGCACCACGCCCGACGCGAAGGCCCTCACGGCGTCTGGCGAGAAGAAGCTCAAGGCCAACGACTACACCGGCGCGCTCGCTGATTTCCAGGCGGCCTCCGCGGTGAAGGACGCGCCGGAGCTTCAGCTCTGGATCGGCCAGGCACAGGACAACCTGGGGCACCCGCAAGACGCCGTCGCGGCGTACGAGAAGTTCCTGGCCGCCGTCCCCAAGAAGATGGAGAAGGAGGGCGCGGACACCAAGCTTCGCGTCGACGCCATCAAGGCGCTCCCCGCGCACGTGAAGGTGATCTCCACTGGCGCTTTGCCCAACGGCACTCCCCCGACCGCCACGATCTCCGTGGATGGCTCTGCCACGATGCTGCCCGTACCCGCGGAGCTCGATCTGCCGGCTGGTCATCACAAGATCTCCGCCCGCGCCGAGGGCTTCGATCCCGCGGAACGCGAGTTCGACGTGAGCTACGGGGCCAAGGAAGAGATCGCGCTCGAGCTGAAGGCAACTCCTCCTCCGCCTCCTCCCCCCGTCGTGGCGGTCGAGCCTCCGCCGCCACCTCCGCCTCCTCCGCCGCCGCCTCCTCCTCCCCCGGAGCGCAGCAAGATCCCCGCGTACGTCACCGGCGGCATCGCGATCCTCGCGGCCGGTGTCGGTACCGGCTTCGGCATCGCGGCGCTCGGCAGCCAGAGCGACTTCAACAAGACGCCCACCACGAAGAAGGCGGACGACGGCGAGAACCAGGCGCTGATCGCGGACATGTGCTTCGGCATCGCGATCACGTTCGGCGTGACCAGCGCGGTGCTGTTCCTCTCCGACAACGGCTCGAAGGCCGCGACCAACGATCCCACCAAGGCCGCGCCCAAGGCCGCGAGCAACACCGAAAACAAGTCGACCAAGTCGAGCTTCACCATCACACCCACGCCCATCGTGAACGCCCATGGCGGCGGTGCCGGCGCGTTGATTCGGTTCTGAGAGGACGACGATGTCAAAGCAGCGTCTGGTATTCGTGATGATCCTTGGCGGCGCGCTTGCGGCGCTCGTGGGGTGTGAGCTGGCAGTGGACTTCGATCGCTCGAAGATCCTGGCGGACTCCACCGACGCGGGCGCGCTCGACGTGTTCGCCCCGACCGACAGCAGCAGCGACGCTGGCAATGGGACCGACAGCGCTGACACCGACGCGGGCACGGCGGTCGACGCTTCGTTCGATGGATCCACGTTCGATGCGTCCTTCGACTCGTCCTTCGATTCGTCCTTCGACGCGAACGATCAGTAGTCGGCGACCAGCACAGTAGAGGCGGCCGCGTCTCTCACGCGATGCATGAGGCCCGCGATGGATGTCCGTCGCGGGCTGTCGTTTTTTTCCGCCCTGGCTGCGTCCGTCTCACACCACACCGAAGAAAAGAGACGACAGTTACAGTCTTTTAACTCTGTGCCCTGCGGATTCCCATAATTTACCCGGCGTCACGAGGGGCCATCTCCCGTGACAACGATTCTCTGCACGCCGCCACTTCACGGGCACGGGGCAAACATATGCGTTCTGCGATTATTCCGATTCTCATTGGCATTGGCGCTCTCATGACGGGCGTCGGTTGCGAAGACGGTCCGAACCAGACCTACAACCCGTCGCCCGCGGGCGCCGCCGGAAGCTGGAACTACCCCGACGCCGCGATCCTTGCGCCGCTCGGCAACCAGCAGTTCGACGCCGGCTACCCGACCAACAGCAAGACCTCCCTCTGCAGCACCGACCTGAAGCGTCAGCGCTGGGCGTGGATGCTCACGCAGCCGCTCAAGCCGCCGCGGCAGTATGCCGGCATCGACCTCGCGAAGAGCGATCTCTGGGAAGGCCTCAAGGTCGACGAGGCCGAGCAGCCTCCGAGCGGCGACCCCGGCCAACCCGGCGGTGGTCTGTGCAACGCAACACCGAACGGCTTCGAGGGCGGATGCCCGAGCGGCTTCGGCGGATGCAACGGCAGCTTCTGGGGCAACAACGCAGAGGTGTTCATCTCCTGGAACGTGTCAACGCACCTCATCGACCAGATGCAGATGAACCTCGGCTACACGGGCCGTCTCGAGACGATCAAGTACCCGGACAGCAACGGCGATATGCACTCGTACTCCATCGGCATCGGCGATGTGCTCCGGCGCGATGCCGGTGAGGCGTACACGGTCGACTGGAACTCTGCGGGTGGAGCGATGGACGCAGCCGCGCCGCGCATCACCAGCATGTTCAACGCCGCCATGGCGACGTTCGCCGGCCCCGCCGGCATCCCATTCGACACGGGTGCATGCTCCAAGGACACCGACTGCTCCGCCGGCTACGCGTGCCAGTGCAAACATGACGACATGGCGAACCCCGCCAACTGTACCAAGCCCGCGAAGAGCCAGTGCGGCGTCGCTGACTGCACGGTCGACGGCAACTGCCTCGAGTACAACGACGGCACGAACACCATCATGGGGTTCCGCCCGCTCGTCGTGTACGTATTCGGCAACTCCGGCATCCCGCAGCCCGCGCTCAGCACGCCCACGTCGGTCTACAACTTCTTCTCGAAGGCGCTGCCGTACTCGAACCTCCCGCAGCAAGTGAAGCTCGACGCGGATGGTCCGATCGCGCAGGGCAAGCCCTCGGGCGCCACGGCCGGTCAGGTGTGCACCCAGCAGCTGGGCCAGACCTTCGGCGACCTCAAGAAGAACTGCGTGCAGGTCCACGGTGACGCGTCGAATCCGAAGGGGACCGACACGATCAACTTGAACAAGATCACCCACGGCCTCACCCACGACGAGGAGCACTTCACAGCGAACGTCCTTGGCGTCAACCAGAACTTCACGTCGGCGAAGGTCGCCGCGAACCCCGACCTCGTGGTGCTCGACTCGGACGCCCCGCAGGACGCGGACATCGCGCAGGACTGGACGTTCGACAGCCGCGCCAAGGGCCACGTCCAGAACGATTACGCCGGTCCGAACGGCACGGGCGCCCTCGACGTCCGAGGCACGCGCCTCGTCTTCATCGAGTGGTCGCGCCTCATGCTCGCCGACATCGCCCGCATCATCGGAAAGCCCGTCCGCAAGCTCGGCGACCCCGCGTGCATCGGCTTCAAGGCCAACGGCAGCCCGAACTACGAGACGGTCCCCGGCGGCTCTGGCTTCGCGAAGGGCTGCTCCGGCATCGAGGGCCTGATGATCCCGTTCGTCAGCGGCGGCGGCGATTTCACCAAGGACGCGGCGGGTGACCCTGCGCTCGCGTCCAACTACGACACGGGCAACGTCTTCTATACGAAGGCGAGCCGGCTCAAGCCCGGTGACGTCCACGGCGGCCTCTGCGTCGACCCCGACACCCAGAAGGACTGCACGTTCGATGCGGGCCTCTCGCTCTGGTACAACGCGTACAATCACGTCATCCGCGTCCTCGGCGACGGCGACGTCACCGCGGTCCCGCCGGAGCTCCGCGACCGCCGCTACTATTACTACTGGTGGGGCGTTGCCTTCACCAAGTACCTGAAGACCTATGGCAGCTACCCCGCCGCCAAGCGTGATCAGGTGCCCGACGGCACGCTCAACGGCGGCATCGGCCCCTCGGATGTGGCGAAGCAGGACATCGATCTCGAGTCGTTCTTCTTCGACTACGCGAACTCTGGCGGTGGCGAGACCTTCGACAAGTTCGAGTACATCGATCGTGACTTCATCGGCGTTGGCGCCGGAAGCGCGAACAACCCGGCTCCCTGGGACTTCGAGTACGGCTCGGACACCAAGGCCGGTAACCAGCGCTACGACAACTGGTTCCGCCGCATGGACCGCGAAGAGATCGCCCTCTACTCCGCCATGCTCACGGACAAGACCAAGACGCCCGGCTCGCAGAACAACGTGAACATCACGAACCTGTTCGGCAGCGACGTCCTCCTCAGCCAGTGGGAGTCGTACGCGTGCGCCCTCGGCGCGGGCGGAGTCGACGCGATGGGCAACATGAACTGCTTCAGCTCGCCGGCCCTCGACCCGACGGGCATGGTGAGCTGCAAGGCGACCGGCACCTGCGCAGGCGGCAAGACCTGCGTCCAGGCCCCCTCTCACGAGGTCGGCCCGGTCGCAGTCTGCGGTGTGGCCTGCAACTTCGTCGCGAACCCCAACACCGGTTGCGCGCTGGCGAACCAGGCCTGCGTCTCCAACGACGGCACGGGCGCTGGCGGCGGCTGCGTGAACCTCCAGATGGACCTGAACCCGATCACCTCGAAGTTCAGCAAGCCCGTGCTGGCGTACTACGAGGGCGTATGGGGCCGGACCCCGTTCCACAAGGGCCATAGCCCCATCACGCTCAAGCAGTCCGACAAGCGTCCGAACGTCGGCGCCGCGAAGATCACCATCCCGAACTTCAAGGACGGCCCATACACGATGAGCCCCGTGCTCGCGAACAACGGCGCCTGCGACGACAAGACCTTCACGCTCAGCCCGAACAAGATCTGGTGCAACGCAGCGCTCAACGCCGGCAGCGGCACGCTGGCGCCGAGCTTCTACACCCTGACACCCTGGCTCGAGGTCAAGCCGGGCAACGGCTTCTCGATCCCGATCGACGGCCAGCGTCTGCAAGAGGTGACCACCGGTCAGCTCGACTTCACGGGCGTGCTCGAGACGTACATCGTCGATTACCTGCCGTACATCGATGCGGGCAAGCCAAGCTGCATCAGCGACAACAAGTGCAACCAGGGCTTCGTCTGCGATACGGCCACTGCCGATTGCGTCACGGACGACAACACCGTCTCGATCGCCGCGATCGAGGGGTCGGACTTCCTCGGCGAGGCGTTCCTCTGCGCCGACCCGGCGACCGGCGACGTGTTCCACATCCGCATGTACGACAGCGCGCTTTCGATCCTCGACTGGCTCGCCACGCACCCGGGTGACTCGTTCAACCCGAGCGCCCAGCAGGCCTGCCAGATCCTTGTCGCCCGTACGCCCTACGACAACTACGTCGACTACGTCGTGTCGAAGCAGAACGGCGTCATCATCAACGTTGGTCTCGGCGACGGTCAGGGACGTGTCACAGACATCGTCCTCTACGACCCCACCCTGGCCCAGGCGCTCTGAGCGCGCGAATACAAAGAGAGCCAAGACCATGAACTCCTCTAATACCCGCGCGATTGCCCTCTTCGGCGCCTTCATCTTGTGGGGCTGCGTCTCTGACCGCCCCGCTCGTAACGGCGTCTTCAACGACAACCAGTACGTCCGGAAGGACTTCCTGGTCGCTCCGGCCTCCGACGATGGGACCTCCCAGGATCCGGGCTGGTTCGTCCAGACGTCGATCCTCTCGACGTCCACACCCAACCCCCTCGCCAACGTGAATGGCGCAGGCCTGTTCGCTGGCGCGCAGGGCATCGGCCCCAACTTCGTCCGCTTCAAGTTCTACCAGGACAAGCTGGAGATGGTGGACGTCCGCGAGATCAACAACGACCCGATCATCGCGCAGCAGCAGCAGCGTCAGCCCGCCGTGGTCGACGCGTGGCCCTCGACGAACGTTGATCTCAAGTACCGCATCAACCTCGATGGCGAGACCACGAACTTCTACGAAGAGAATCAAGAGAACGACTGGCAGGTTCGCCAGTGGGTCAAGATCAACTTCGCGAAGAACGATCTCAACGACCTCTTCGCGTTCGGCGGCAACACCAGCCCGGTCATCCTGAAGTGCACCAACTACACGGAGGCCGCTGCCACGCTCGAGCCGGGTTCGTTCGTCACGAACGAGACCGACAAGACGATGAAGTTCACGGTCAACCTGACGTGGCCGATCTACTTCGATGACACGAACGCGGCCGCCTGCCTCGAGGCTTTCGGCGCGTCCGGCACGAACTTCTTCCGGACGAACCGGCAGAACGTCACGATGTCGATCGCATACAACTTCGTCCGCCCCGAGAAGGTCGTGGACGGGACGTACGTCCCAATGCAGGTCGCGGAGAAGGATCCGATCCGCCACAAGTACGGCGCGTTCGAGATGACGCCGCTCTACCGCGACCAGAACTCGGGGCTCCTCAGCGCGCAGCAGCTGACCATGCGCTTCGATCCGAACAAGGACATCGTCTACTACTTTGCGCCGGGCATGCCGAAGGAGTATCGCGAGTTCTTCGTCAAGACGATGGCCGACAAGACGAACGCGAACATCCTCGGGAAGACCGGCGGCAAGACCAAGTCGGGTGACCCCACGAAGCTCAGGTTCCTGAACTTCGATGACTACAAGGACTACGGCGACGGCCTTGGCGTCGACGGGCAGGGCGGTCCGAACAAGACCACCATCGGCCGTCAGTACGGTGACCCGCGCTACAGCTTCATCAACTGGCACTCGGATCTGGACAACGGCTCGGGCCTCCTGGGCATCGCGCAGTTCTTTTCCGACCCGCGTACGGGCGAGACCATCTCGGCGACCGTCAACGTCTTCGAAGGTCCGTTCAAGGACACCGTCCAGCAGCGCCTCGAGCTGTTCCTCACCACTGTTGGCCAGCAGTACCTGCTCCCGAACGGTGAGTTCGACGACAGCAAGTACGGCGGCAGCAGCTGCAAGGATGGCGACCAGATCGCGCTCGTGCCCGGCAACGTCGCAGGCCAGCTGAACCAGGCGTCCACGGTCTACGGCAAGATGCAGCAGTACCTGCAGAAGCCCACGGCGGTCTACGGCTACCTTGGCCCGTCGAACTTCGTTCCGCAGCACAACCAGGACTTCTACAACGCGTACTTCGCGGTCCTCCCGTACCAGGTGTACTCCGACCCGCAGGCGAACCCGTTCGTCACGCCGGAGATCAACGACTACGTCGCGGCGGGCGCCAAGCACTGGAAGGCGCTCGGCCGTCAGGCGGAGTTCCACCAGCTCGCCTCGCAGATCGACCACGGCCTGGATCGTACTCCACGGATGGGCCCGACGCGATCAAGGGCGCCGTGGCGTTCGCCAACAAGTGGGAGAGCCTCTCGGAGGACGTGAACTACAACCAGTTCGCAAACTTCTACCGCCCTGGCATGCAGGCGGCGGACGACGCGACGCTCTTCTCCTACTTCGATGTCTACGCGAAGAATGGTCGCCACTGCGTTGGCGGTAAGTGGGAGTCGCGTGCGGACTACACCACGCACCTCATCACGAGCTTGAACGAGGGCGTGGCCGTCCACGAGTTCGGCCACACGCTCGGCCTGCGCCACAACTTCATGGGCTCGGTCGATCAGCGGAACTTCCCGCTCGATCCGGTGGGCAAGCCGATGATGTTCTCGTCCAGCATCATGGACTACAACCAGTTCATCTCCGAGGCGTTCTTCGAGACGAATGGTGCGAGTACCGGCTGGGGTCCGTACGACGCGGCGGCGCTCGGCTGGATCTACAGCAACAACCTCTCCGCCAACGCGATCGGCCCCGCGCCGACGCCCATGGGCAGCACGTCGAAGGGCATCTCCGGTCAGGTGTCGAACACCTTGCCGTGGAAGGACCCGCTCGGCTTCCAGGCCGGCACCACGGAGGTCCCCTACCTCTTCTGCACGGACGACCACCTCGCGTACACGCCGATGTGCCGCCAGTACGACATGGGTACGACCCCTGCCGAGATCATGGCGAACGGGATCCAGCAGCGTGAGTGGAACTACCTCTGGACGAACTTCCGCCTGTACCACAAGTATGCGGACTTCTCGGCGTACGACGTCAGCGTTGTCCGGGACTTCGGCGAGATGCGCCGCTTCCTGGCCCTCTGGGACTTCGACTGGTCCGGCGGTGAGCTCACCAACACGCTCCGCCTCATCGGCACGCCGGTGCCCGTCGGCGCCAACGCGGCCGAGTACTACAACCAGCTCACCGACAAGTTCAACACGGACATCTCCGTGGCGAACCAGCTCGGTGCGGCCTACCACCGCGCCATCATCGAGCAGGGCTCGGGCGAGCGTCCGTTCATCACCGTCTACGATCCGTTCTTCGGTGACACCACGCAGCAGGGTATCCAGCTCGACAAGGTCGAAGCGACCACGTCGTTCAGCACGCTCTGGCCGGCGATCAGCAACTTCGATCCCAGCCAGGCCGGTAACTTCTACATCTCGTCGGTCGGCGGAACGATCGGCGACTCGACCTACACCACCGTGTCGCAGGCGACCCTCGTCGACTTCCTCGGCGCCGGCTTCGCGACGTACACGTACGCGCAGCTCGGACCGCTTGCGAACTTCGCGGCCACCACGCACAGCACGAACTACAACGGCAACCCCGCTCTGCAGAGCTGGGTCGGTGGTTGGGCGTTCGACCGCGAGCGAGATTTTCTCGACTTCGTTCACTCGATCGCCATCAAGAACCAGTTCCAGAACTGCGACGAGAACGGCGTGAACTGCAGCCCGTGCAAGACGCTCGACAACTGCACCTGGGATCCCCGCACACAGCAGGTGAAAGCGAGTCACCTGACCCAGTCGGACCGCTACTACCGCTTCCAGGGTCCGGACGGCCGCACGTACATCTGGGGCTTCCTGAAGAGCCGCAACCAGTGGATCCTGGCCGACAAGGATCGCAACGTTGCCACGTACAAGCTGATGCTCGACTGGAACACCGACGTCGTGAACAACCTCGACGACGGCACCGGCGGCGCCCACGCGCTCGAGTTCAAGGTCCGCTACGCAGTCGACGCCTTCCGTTACTACGACGGACAGGCGCTGGCCGCCCCCTGAGTCACCTCAAGAGTGACTGACCAGAGCCGCCGCACCTGCAAAGGTCGCGGCGGCTTCTTCTTTTTCGCACGAAATTGCAAACAGCGACGCTGTTCAGAAGCCTTGCCAGTGACCGCTGCGTAGCGAGAATTTGGCGTCGCTGGGCTCTCCGGCGAAGTTGTCGGCACTGGGGTGGCGGAAGACCAGGCGGTCCACGTCGTCGTGCTTCATGTCCCAGCGCTCGTCCCACTTGCCGTCGCGCGTGAGGTCTATGAGGACGACGCCGATCCAGTGCTCGGGGATGCTGCCGACAAGCTTCACGCGGTAGGGCTGCGATGGGAACACGTCGTCCATGTGGGATTGATTGAGCTGCCCGGAGGCAATGGCCGCGAAGATCTCGCGGTCCATCTGCCGGAGCTGGACGCCCTGCAGGCGCGGGTCCGTCTTCAGGTTGTAGATCTGACCGCCATCCGGCGCACCGCTGAAGATCGTCGCGGAGCTGGACGGTGCAGGGGACGGACGCGAAGGCCGAGAGGAGCGCCAGACCTGTCCGAGGACCGCGCCAACGAGCAGCGCGCCCGCGGCGATCGCGAGCTGGCGAATGAGCTTGCTTGAGAGCGCCATGACACCCCTACGCCTACGCCCGATCTTGGTGCGAACGCAACCGGTTTGCGCGCCGAATTGTCCGGGATCTAGTGGTTCGTGGTGAGCAGCTGCGCCACCGCGTCCGCGTCTGCGGCGCAGTCGATGGGTGTATGATGCAGGCGTGAGGTGACGCCTCTGAGCTTGCCCTCGGCGTACCCGAGCTTCATCTCCGTGAACTTCAGGCCGTGGGCCGTGGACACGAGCACCACGCGGTCTGTCTCCTTCACGTGGCCCTTCGCGCGCGCCTTTCGCAGCGCTGCGAGCGCCACCGCGGTCTGCGGGCACACGTAGAGCCCACGCACGTCCGCGCGGGCCGCCGCGTCCGCGAGCTCGTTCTCGGTCGCGTCCTCGGCGATGCCGTTCATCTCACGCAGCGCCCGCATGGCGCGCTCTCCGCTCACCGGCGCACCGATCCGGATCGCCGTGGCGAGTGTCTCACCTGCCTTGATGGGCGCGATCTCCGATGCGCCAGCGGCCACCGCGCGAACCATGGGATTCGCCGCCTCGGCCTGCGCCACCAGTAGCCGCGGAAGAGAGGACGTGACGCCCAGCGCCTTCATCAGGGAAAAGCCCGCATAGAGCGCGGACGCGTTGCCCAGGTTGCCGCTCGGCAGCACCACCCAGTCCGGCACCTCCCAGCCGAGCTGCGCGGCGATCTCGAAGGCGACGGTCTTCTGTCCCTCGATGCGAAGCGCGTTCATCGAGTTCGCGAGGTACACGCGCCCGCGCGCGGCGAGCTCCGACACCACGCGCATGCAGCCGTCGAAGTCCGTGTCGAGCGCGAGGACCTTCGCGCCGTGCGCCAGCGGCTGCACCAGCTGCGCGTTCGAGACCAGACCCTTCGGGAGCAGCACGCACACAGGCAGACCCGCGAGCGCGCCGTACGCAGCAAGCGCCGCGGACGTGTCGCCCGTGCTCGCGCACGCGATCGCGAGGACATCTAGCAGGCCTTGTTTCTTCGCCTGGTTCACCACGGACACGAGCACCGTCATGCCCAGATCCTTGAAGCTGCCCGTGTGCGAAGTCCCGCACTGCTTCACGAACAGCTCCGGCACGCCCAGGTCCACGCCCGCGCGGTGCGCGTACAGCAGCGGAGAGCGACCCTCACCCGTGCTCACGATGTTCTCGCGAAGGACCCAGGGCATCACCCACTCGTGATGCGCCCACACGCCAGACTGCGACGTCTCACGGTCGGGCCCGCTCGAGCCGCCCGGCTGCGCGCGCGTGGCGAGCAGCGACTTCCATTCCGAAGCAGAGCGCGCCCGCAGCGCCTCGAGATCGTGCGCGACCTCGAACAGACCGCCGCACGTGGGGCAACGAAACACAGGCGCGTGGAGTGGCGTCGTGCCCGGGCAGCCGCGGATGCATCGAAACGCAGCGGAGAACGTGGAGCTCGCGGGACCCGTGGAGTCCGTGGTGGAGCTCATTGCGGTACGCAGCGGAGAAAATGCGTGAGGCCGGTGCGCGGTCGGCACACCCAGGTCACGAGTCCGGCATCTCCGCTCGCGCGCCTGGGGAGGCAGTCCTCGTCGGTGCAGCAGATGTCGCTGCAGACGCCCATGCCGGCGCCGTCGGCCTTGTCGCAGTAGCCGCTCTTGCACTTGGTGCCCAGCGAGCAGCCTGTACCGAAGTCGCTGCCGCCGACGGTGCCGCCGTTGCCGAAGCTGTACGTATCGCCGTTGCCGAGAGACTGCGAGTCGCACAGGACGTGGCCCGCTGTCACTGCGGAGCTCAAGCTGCAGCACGGTCCCAGGCACGAGTTGGTGGCGCACACCCCGGAGAGGCAGGAGTCAACGGGACCCGGGCACACGTTGGTTGATCCCGCAGCGTAGACCGAGCACGCGTAGGACTTGTGCGTGGTCCCCTCCACGTCCAGTGGTCTACACTTCGCGCCCAGCACGTCGGCCGGAGTGCCCGCGCAGTTGGCATCCGAACAGCACGAGTCCGCGCAGACCTTGTGGGTGGCGCCGCCCGAGTCTCCGATGCACTTGCCCGAGCGGCAGTCACTGTCCACGGCGCACACGGCGCCCCCGGACTTTGCGCCGAGCGTTCGCTTGAGCGAGGCCGCGGGAACGCAGTACTTGCCGCCTGTACCCCGGCCGACACACACGAGGCCCGGGCCGCACTGCTCCGAGGTGCAGCACGGAATGGTGCATACTGCACCGACCTTGTTGAAGTAGTCCTGGCCCAGGATCGCGCTGTCCGCGCAGAGCGTCGTGGTGCAGTCGCTCGGCTTCTGGCACGTGTGGCCCACGTCGTACGGTGGGACCTCGGCGTCGCCCACGGGGCCGCTCTCCTTGCCGCTCGAGCTGTCCGCGATGCCGGTGTCGCTCGTGCCTGCCTCGACCACGCCGGACACGCACTGGAGCGTTGCGGGATCGCACGTGAGCCCGCTGGCGCAGGGGTTCGCGAGGCACGACTTGGAGGCGAGGATGCACTGACCCGTGGCCATCGCGCAGACCTTGCCCGAGGGGCAGGAGGATGGGTCGGAGTCGGAGCAGGTGAATGCCGGCACCGTGCTCCCGACGATCGCCTCGCAGCCCGTCGCGCTGGCCGCGAGCACGAGCATCAGCGGCGCCACCACGGGCAAGACGCGCAGAAGGCTGCGGAGGGCGGGTGCGCGGCGCGTTCCGGGTGCAGCGTCCATCAGAACTCACCCCCGAGCATGACGGCGCCACCATTCGGCGTGGGGCCTGCGCTCGCCCCGGTGATCTTCACGTGACCGACCTCGGTCCTGGGAAGGGAGATGGGCTTGTCCTTCTCGCGCGCAAGGTACAGCACCGCGGCCGCGATGATCCCCGCGCCGCCCACGGCAAAGCCGATGTCGGAGATGAACGCCTCCTTGTGGGCGGTGTCCTGCTTCGACTGGAGGTTCGAGAAAGGGTTCGTCTTGCTGGTGGTCGCGTTCGAAGCAGGCGCGTCCCCGAGCGCCTTCACACCGAACACCGTGCCAACGCCGATGCCGGCGACGCCGATCGCGGCAGCGCTGATGGTCGCCGCGTCCACGCGCCCATGCGGCTTCTTCTCCGGCTTGTCCGGCGGCAGTGGCGGCGGCGGCGGAGCGGAGGCGCTTGGGCTGGTGGGAGGGGGGAGGGCGGCCTTGGCTCCTTCGACGCGCTTGATGTAGCTGTCGGCGCGCGCCTTCTCCGCCTCCGTGATGCCGGCCATGGTCAGGTACTGCCGATAGTACTTCAGGGCGTCGTCGTACTTGGCCAGGCGCTCCGACACGAGGCCCAGGTTGAAGATCAGATCCTTCGCGAACGGGTCGAGCTTCCGTGCGAGCTGCAGCTCCGCGATGGCGTCCGGGTAGTGACCGCCCGCGTAGAGATCCTTCGCGCGGGTGAAGTGATCCTGCGCGGCCGCCTTGGCCTCCGCGGTCGGGGGTATCGCGCTGTTCGGGTCCACCTGCGGGTCCGCCCCGTACGCAGAGCCTGCGCTGATCCACGCGGCGCCGCATGAAACGGCCACGATCAAGAGAGGGCCCAGCCCACGCCGCATCATTGAAAGCATAGCAGGAAAAGGCACCCCCTGGACCCGAGAATCCAGGGTGTAAGGTTCGGCGGCCGGGCGCGTTTCCTGGGACATGCAAACCACGAAAAGACTCGGATGCATGTGCTTCGCGCTCGCCATAGGCGTGTTTGGCGCGTCGCTGACCGCCCTTGCAGGCGAGGGGACGGCCCACGCGGACGACCGCTTCTCCACGCCTCCGCCCGGCCGAGAGCCCACCGCGGTGGTCGCCGTGGACCCGGACTACAACCCGCCGCCGCCTCCTCCGCCGCTTGCCGTCCCGTACCGCGCCCCTGTGCGCATCGAGCTCGGCCCGAGCTTCATCACGTCCGGAAAGGGCATCGGTTACGGCCTCACGGGCGGTGTCGGCGTGGGGACGGGCACCGTGGGGGGGCGCTTCACGGCGAGCTTCTTCCGGGGCGAGGGCGGCGACAACAACAACAAGGACGCACCCACGGGCGCCTCCACGTCCCAGTACCTGGCGGAGCTGGTGCTCGACCTCAAGAAGCGCGGAACGCTCCACCCGGTCGTCGCCATGGGGGCGGGGCTCGTACATGTCGACAAGGGCGGCACCAGCGGCGAGGCAGGCGTGGGCACCGCGCGTGTCGGCGTCGAGTACCAGTTCCCGGTCGACGACGCGGACGTACGCGCGGGCGCATCGCTCATGGGCGCGCTCGCAGGCCCCGCGTCCGACGAGGTGAAGGATCTGAAGGCGTACGGCATCTTCGACGTGCACGTGGCTGTGGGCTTCTGACACTTCTCGCGGTAGGACTGGCGGCACTTTGGCCAAGACGTCCGCGCCGCCCGATCCACCGAAGGCAGACGAAGAGCCCGCGTTCATGCGGCTCTCGCGTCACGTCGGGCTAGGGCTGTTTGTCGTGGTGTCGTGTGTGGCGCTGCTCGCCACGCTGGCGTGGGCACTCGGGACCATGCGCTCGCGCCCGCTCGACGGCGTGGAGGGCGAGATCGTCTTCGAGGCGATGCGCCTGCGCGAAAAGCATGCACTCTACATTGACCCCGTCGTGGGCGATCTCTCTGCAGGCGACCCGGCGACGCGCTACTTCGTCCTGTATCCGCCGCTCTTCTCGTGGCTCGTTTCGCTGCTGCCCGTGTCCAGCGTCGCGGGCGCGACCCTTTGCATACGCGTGATCGCGACCGCCGCGTGGGGCGCTGCAGTGGTCGTGCTGGCTCGCCGCGGCCACGCCGAGAAGCGGACGCGCGCGCGCACGGTCCTGGTCCTTGGCGGCGCGGCGTTCGTCGCGGGCACCTACGTGCTCTCGCTCTATGGGGCATCAGGCAGGCCGGATGCGCTCGCGTTGCTCCTTGCTGCGCTGGGCCTGTCACGGGCGGTGAGCAAGGGGCGCGTGGATGCGCTCTCGGGCGCGCTGTTCGCGCTCGCGGTGTTCGTGAAGCCCAACGTGCTGGGGCTGGGCACCGGCGCGATGACGGCAACGTTCCTCCGGCATCGCGCGCGCTCGTGGGCGGGCCTGGGCTCGTTCGCCGGGACGGCAGCGTTGCTCTGCGCGGTGCTCTACTTCGCGAGCGGCGGTCAGTTCCTCACGCACCTCACGGCGTCCACGGCGCAGGACACCTCGGCGTCGCTCTGGCTCTCGCAGATGGGCTCGCGTCTGCCGTTCTTCCTCGCGCCCATCGCGCTGGGGCTCGTTTGCGGCGTGCGCCACTTCAAGGACGACCACACGTTCATCGCGTTCGCGGCGCTGGGCGCGAGCTTCTGCTGGGCCCTCCTGTCGCTGTCGAAGATCGGCAGCGCATCGAACTACTGGATGGAGCCGTGCCTTGGTGCGCTGTGCATCCTGTCGCGCGCGCCGGAGTTGTCGCTCGGTCGTGGGACGGCGTTTGCTGCGGTGCTCCTGGGCGTGCAGGCGCCGTACGACGGCGTGGCCAGCATCAAGAGCTCCTTCGAGGGCCTGTCCTTGGCGCCCGCACAGCGCGCGGCCCTCGACGCAATCCGTGCATCCTGCAACGATCGCCCGGGCGCCACCACGCTCGCGGACGAGCCCGGCACCGAGCTCGAGATCGACGGCCGCGTGGTGGACACCGCGTTCCAGTTCGCGCACACCCGCAACGAGGCGCTCGCACGTGCCTGGGAGCGCTCCGTGGACAGCCCGAACGTGCGCTGCGTCGTCGTCCAGAGCGATCTCCTGGAGCGCACGGGCGAGGACAGCGTCCGCGATGATCGCTTCTCCGTTCCCGTGAAAAACGCGATGCGCCAGCGTTTCCAGCTCGAAAAGACCAACGCCGGGTTCTACATCTACCGGGCACGATGAGCGCCATTCACGACCTCTGTGTCCGGGCCCGGGCGGCGGCGCGCGCCATGAGCACGCGCACGACGGACCAGAAGAACGCGCTCCTGCGTCGCATCGCGAGCGACATCAACGCGAACGCAGAGGCGATCCTCGTGGCGAATTCGGAGGACGTGACGGCCGCGGAGACACGCGGCATCGCGCCCGCGATGATCGATCGCCTGAAGCTCGACGCGGAGCGGCTCATGGGCGTGTCGCGCGCGGTGCTCGAGATCGCGGAGCTGCCCGATCCCACGGGCGAGGTGGTCTCGAAGATCACGCGTCCGAACGGGCTCGTGGTATCGCGCGTGCGTGTGCCGCTCGGTGTGATCGCGATGATCTACGAGTCGCGTCCGAACGTGACCAGTGATGCCTCTGCGCTGGCGCTCAAGGCTGGTAATGCGATCATCCTGCGCGGTGGCTCGGAGGCACTGAGATCGAACCTGGCGCTCGGGGCCGTGGTGCGCGGCGCGCTCGTGGCGTGCGGTTTTCCGGAGGACGCCGTGCAGATCGTCCCCACGACGGAGCGCGAGGCGATGGTGGAGCTGCTCCACGAGTCGGAGCTGGTCGACCTGGCGATCCCACGTGGCGGTGAGGCGCTCATCCGGTTCGTGACGGAGAACGCGCGCGTACCGGTCGTGCAGCACTACAAGGGCGTGTGTCACCTCTTCGTGGACGCCGGGTACGACGCGCAGGCCGCCGCCAAGATCATCCGTGACGCGAAGCTCGCGCGGCCGAGCGCGTGCAATGCGCTCGAGTGCTTGCTCGTGCACGAGACGGAGGCACGCGCGCTGCTCCCGAAGGTCCGTGATCTCCTCGCTGCAGAAGGCGGAGAGCTCCGTGGATGCCCGCGCACGCTCTTGCTGCTCGGGGTGACGGGAACGAGCCCGCACGCCAACGTTGTCCCGGCCAAGGAGTCGGACTTCGGCTTCGAGTTCCTGGCGAGGGTGCTCGCGGTGAAGGTCGTGTCCGGCCTGGACGAGGTGCTCGCGCACATCCAGCGGTTTGGCTCTTCCCACACGGAGGCGATCCTCACGCATGACGTCGCGCATGCGGCGCGCTTCCGCGCAGAGGTCGACGCCGCATGCGTGGTGGTGAACGCGTCCACGCGCTTCCACGACGGCGGGGAGCTCGGGCTCGGCGCCGAGATAGGTATCGCCACGAGCCGCCTGCACTGGCGCGGCCCCATGGGCCTGGAGTCGCTGACGACCATGAAATGGCTCGTCTCGGGCGACGCCCACCCCAGCGGCACGCGGGACTGAACTATCCTGGAAACAGATTGACCCGCCCTGACAGGGCGAGCATTCTGGGCGAAACGCGCGGAGTCAGCAGGAGGAATCTGTGGGAGAAGGCACGAAGAAGCCGACGGACAAACCGAGACTGCGCTCGTCGCACGGTGCGCCCCCGAAGAAGAAGTCGAAGCCCGAGAAGCCGGGCCGCGAGCGAGAAGCGCGCGCGCCGAAGGACTCAGGCAAGCCGATGTCACGGCCGCCGGCTGCGCGTCGTCCCAGCCTCCCCACGAAGACCACGCTGACACCGAAGACCGGCCTTGGCATCAGGAAGCCGGTTCGGGCGACGGCGACCGAGAAGCGCGAGAAGGCGCCGCCCTCCACCGGGCCGTCGATCGCGAGCGACGGTGCGCGCGAGCTCGCCGTGACGATCGCCGTGACCGCCATCGAGAAGAAGGCCGTCGGCATCGAGATCCTCGACGTTGCGGGACGCGTCGACTACGCGGACTTCCTGGTGCTCATGAGCGGCCGCAGCGATCGCCAGGTAGGCGCGCTCGCGCAGGCGATCGAAGAGGCCGTGAAGAAGAAGGGCAAGCGCGCGCTCTCCGTCGAAGGCATGCCCCACGCCAGCTGGGTGCTCATGGACTTCGGTGACGTCGTGGTCCACGTCTTCCAGGAAGACGCGCGCAACCTCTACGACATCGAAGGCCTCTGGATGGACGCACGCCGTTTGCCCGTTCCGATCCCCGACGAGCCCCCGACGCCTCGCTGACTGCTACCCAGCGCGCGCCGGAATCACGCGTCGGCGTCCTTCTTCTTCTTGGGCGCCAGGATGAACGCCAACCCGACCGAGACGAAGTAGAGGGCGACGAGCGCCCCGCTCACGGCGATCTGACTGGATACCTCGGGGCCCGGCGTGACGACGGCTCCGAGCGCGAACGAGAGGATGATCGCCCAGCGCGAGAACTTCAGGAGCTGCTGCGGCGTCACGATGCCGGCGATGGCCAGGAAGGTGATCAGGATTGGCAGCTCGAACACGGCGCCGAACGCGAGGAGCATGCGCGTCGTGAGGTCGACGTAGAACTCCATCGTCGGCCGGCTCGTCAGGATCAGGTTCGCGTCACCATCCACCGTGCCGGTCAGCGACAGGAAGTAGCTGAACATGAACGGGAACGTGACCTTGTACGCGAACGCAACGCCGCTCAAGAACAGCGCGGTCGAGAAGGTCACGAACGGGATGATGTACTTCTTCTCGCGATCGTAGAGGCCCGGGCTGATGAACGCCCACAGCTGATAGAAGACGATCGGGATCGCGAGCACGATGCCGCCGGTGAACGACAGCTGCATGTAGTTCACGAACGCGTCTTGCGGCGCAAGGCCCTGGAGGTCCACCGGCAGGTTGGGGAAGCGGGCCTTCCACTGGACCTCGTAGGGGATGACCAGCCAGTGCAGGAGCTTCTCGTGGTAAATCCAGCACGCGATCGTGCCGATGGCGATGCCGATCGCCGCGCGCGTGAGGCGACTGCGCAGCTCCGAGAGGTGCTCCCAGATCGTCATGCGGACGTCGGCCTCGGGCTCGGGCGTGCGCAGATCCTCGTCCGGCTTCTTCTCCGTCTTCGCGGCCATCAGGCGCTCCCTGCGCCACGCGCGTGCGCGGCTGCTTCAGGTTCAGGCTCGGGCTCAGGTTCGAGCGCCGCCTTCTTGAGATCGACCGGCATGGGCAACGGGAGCGTCGGCACGTCGGCAGGGCTCACCACGTCGGGCAGCTGCGACACGTCCGGTACGCCCACGACGGCTGCGGCTGGTTCGGGCGCTGCTTCGAGGGCTGTTTCGGACGCTGCTTCCGACACAGACTCGGGCTCATGCTCGGCCTCGGGCTCCGGCTCGGGGTCCGGGGGGATGATCCCGTCCTTGTCTCCCAGAACCCAGAGCGGGTCCTTCCGGTGGTCGCTCTTCGGGAGGGTGCTCTCGTAGACGAGCGCGGTGTCCGGCAGGGCGCCGAAGCAGTCCGCGCCGTCCCGCGGGTACTCGCGATCGCGCAGGGCGCGCGTCTCCACGGCCAGGTTCTCGAGCTTTGCCTCGGCGCCGTCGTAGCGGACGCTGCGGTTCAGATCGGAGAGCTCACCGCGCGCGAGCTTGCGGATCTCCTGCACGCTCTCGGAGAGGCCCTCACCGCGGAGCACGTCGTCGATACCGCTCTGCGCACGCAGGTCGGCCGCCATGCGACGCGCCTTCCCGGCATACTGGCCGAGCTTGCGCAGCACCTTGGGCAAGTCCTTGGGGCCGATGACGACAATGGCGACCACGACCAGCACCACAAGCTCCGAGAAGCTGAACCCGAACACCCTTCGACGTTAGCACTTTTGCGGAATTTGTGGCATTTGGCCGTGTGCGGTAATCCCACACGCCCCATTCTCCCGAAGGTCGAAATCCCACACATCATGCTCGTGCTCTCCGAGATGACGCCCGAGGCCCTTGCGGCCGTGACGCCCGAGGCGACGCTCACGGAGGCTCGCCGCATCCTCTCGCGCGTCCACCGCGGGCTGTCGATCGAGCGCGGGTTCACCGGCGTCCGCACCACCACGCTCAACGCCGTGAAGGCCCTGGGCGAGCTCAAGCGCCTGGACGTCCACGAGGAGCTACGCAGCGCGCTCGACCCGTTCGTGAAGTACACGCTCAGAACGAACGACGGCGCGTACATCGAGACCGTGCGCATCCCGCTCGAGAAGAAGCAGCGGCACACGGTGTGTGTGAGCTCGCAGGTGGGCTGCGCGCTCGGCTGCACCTTCTGCAAGACGGGCACCATGGGACTCGTCCGCAACCTTCGCGCATGGGAGATCATCGACCAGGTCCGCGTCGTGCGCGAGGGGCTCGCGAAGGACGAAAAGGACAAGACCGGAGGTGGTCGCGTCCACGGCGTGGTGTTCCAGGGCATGGGCGAGCCGCTCGCGAACCTGTCCGAGGTGCTCACGGCCATCAGCGTCATGAGTGAGCCGTCCGCGCTCGCCATCGACTCTCGCGCGATCACCGTGTGCACCTCGGGCCTGCCATCTGGCATCCTCAGGCTTGCCAAAGAGGCACCGCGCGTCCGCCTTGGGTGGTCGATCGCGAGCGCGCGCAGGGACGTGCGCCGGCGGCTCATGCCCATCGACGACAAGCACCCGCTCGACGACGTGCTCATGGCCGTATGCGAGCACGCGCGCATCACGCAGTACTCGCCCATGTGGGCCGTCACGCTGCTCTCCGGCGTGAATGACACGGAGGAGGACGCGCACGCGCTGGGCGATCTGGCTGCGCGCTTCACCCAGGAGACCGGCATGCGCCCGCGCGTCTCCATCGTCCCTTACAACGCCATCGACGACGACCCCGAGTCACCGCACTACGAGCGTTGCTCGGATGAGCGCGAAGCGGCCTATTTTGCGGCACTTCGTACGCGTGGCGTGTTCGCGCACAAGCGTTACAGCGGCGGCTCGGACGTGGGCGCCGCGTGCGGTCAGCTCGCCACGGCCTCCACGCGCGCCGCGAAGGATCCCGCAGGCGGCGCGCCATGCTCGTAGGCCTGATCCTCGGCATCCTCTTCGTCTCGCCGCTGGTGCTGGTCTACGTGCTCTTCATTCGCTGGTGCGATCGCTTCGAGCCAGAGCCCTGGTACCTGGTGGGCGCCGCGTTCGTGTGGGGCGCGCTCTTCGCAACGTTCGGCGGCGGCATCGGCAGCGGTATCACGCAGCAGTACGTCGCGGGCGCGCTCGGCCTGGCGGAGGACTCCGGGGGCATGGAGAGCTTCGGTGCCGTCGTGCTCGCGCCCACGTTCGAGGAGGGCTTCAAGGGGCTTGGCGTGGCGTTGATCGCGTTGCTCTCGGCGGTAGGCCTGAAGGAGGTCGACGGCGCGCTGGACGGCGCGATCTACGGCGGCGTCGTGGGTCTTGGCTTCACACTGACGGAGGACATCCTCTATGTGTCGGAGGCCTACGCGAAGCGCGGCGCCAGCAGCTTCCTGAGTCTGGTGCTCCTGCGCACGGTCTTCCTTGGGCTCTCGCACTGCACGTTCACTGCGTGCACGGGCCTTGGCTTCGGCATGTCCGTGGAGGCGAAGGGGCTCGGGAAGAAGGTGCTGTACCCGTGCGTCGGGCTCGCCGCAGCCATGTGCATGCACGCGATACACAACGGCCTGCCGGATCGCTTCGGCGACGCCGGGCTCGTGCTGATGATCATGTTCTCGTGGTTGGTCGACATCCTCTTCTTCGTGTTGCTCTGGATGCTCGTCGCGCGCGATCGCCGCATCGTCATTCGCGAGCTCCTGGGCGAGGTCGGCAAGACCTTGCAGCCCGACGAGCTCCGGCTCGTGAGCTCCTACTTCGCGCTGAGTCGTCGCAACTGGGGTGTGTTCTTCGCGCGAGGATGGAAGGCATTTCGTGAGCGGCGCAAGAAGCAGCTCGCCCTCGTGGAGCTCGCATTCGTGAAGCACCGCCGACGCCGCGGCGAGACGGGGCGCGACCTTGACGTGCGCGAGCATGGCCTCCGCGCGGAGATTGCGTTCTACACGCGCGCCGGCGTCTTCATCGACCAGTAGCCTGGTGCTCCTCCTGCGACCTGGGAGAGCAGCGGCGGGCGCTTGAGTTGTGCAATTTGGTTCCGCGACAGGGGTGTCGCGCCTGTTGCCGTTTGATTTGCGGGCGTCGAGAGAAAATCCGGCAAAAATTGGGGCGTTTCTCGCGTGGCACGTGCGTTGCTCATCGCCCTGTTCGGAAGCGTTTTCAGGGGAAAAGGACATCGCAATGCGAAGAATTCTTCTCTTTGCGCTGCTCATCGGCGGACCGATCGCCTGTGGCAGTGCCGTGAGTCACAGCGGTTTTGCACCGACCGGAGCGCCTGCTCCCGGTGACAATTCGGGTGGCAGCAGCGGCGGCTCCGGGCCCAGCACGCCCGGTCAGCCACCTCCAGAGAAAGAGGTGGAGTCGCAGTACAAGGCGCCCGTCGCGACCGGAAAGTATGTCTGGGTCGCGAACCCAACATCGGGCCGAGTGGCGTACATCAATGCTGCCACGCTCGACGTGCACACCGTGGAGGCGGGCAACGGCCCGACGTATCTCGCGGCGGTGCCGAACGCCGACGACACCGCGGTGGTGCTCAACGTGCTCTCGGACGACGCGACGCTCTTGAAGGCAAACGGCGCAAACGTCACGAGCAAGACATTCAAGACCGCGCACGGGATGAATGCCTGGGCGCTCTCCCCCGATGGGCACTGGGCCGTCGCCTGGACCGATGCAGCGCAGTTGCCGAGCGCACCCCAGACCGAGGGCTTCCAGGACCTCACGGTGATCGATCTCACGGGGAAGGTCGCGCCCACCATCCTGGCCGTTGGTTACCGGCCCGTGTCGGTTGGCTTCACGCTGTCTTCCGGACGCGCCTGGGCGGTCACGCAGGACGGTGTCGCCATCATCGACGTCACGCTGCCTGGCGGTCCCGCGCAGGTGAAGAACGTCGCCATCTCCGACACCCCACAAGAGGATCCCGGCACGCGCGACGTCTCGGTCACGCCGGATGGGTCCTTCGCGCTCATCCGTCGCGATGGCTCGCCCGTCATCACCGCCGTCAGCCTCATCGTGGACACGCGCTCCAAGATCACGCTGCCTGGCAACGTGACGGACCTGGATCTCTCGGACAAGGGAGATCGCGCCGTCGGTGTGATCCGCGACACCGGCACGATCTGCATCATCCCCATCCCCGCAGCCATCGCCGACGGCAGCCTGGTCACGAACATCGTGGTCGCAGACGCCACCATCGGCAGCGTCTCGCTCGCGCCTGGCGGCGGCACCGGGCTGCTCTACACGAACGCTGTGGCGTCGCAGCGCCTGGACATCCTCAGCATGGCCATGGGCGCACCTCAGACGCGCGCGGTGCGGCTCTACTCGCCCGTGCTCGGCGTGTTCAGCTCCCCCGACGCGCGGCAAGCGCTGGTCGTTCATCAGGCGTCGGCCACGGATGCCGCGGGCGATCTGGCGTTCAGTCTGGTGCCGGTGGCGGATTCGCTTCCTGCGAAGATCGTCGCAACGAAGGCCAAGCCGTTCGCGGTGGGCTTCGCCGGTGACAGCAAGAGCGTCGTGGTGGCGGAGAAGGACGACGTGAAGAAGATCTACGGCGTCTATCTTGGTCGCCTGCCCGAGCTCATGGTCGACCGCTACGACCTGGCGAGCTCGCCGGTCGCGGTCGGCGTCGTTGACGGCGCGCAGCGCGCGTTCGTCGCACAGAATCACCCAGATGGACGCATCACGTTCATCGATCTCGGGACTGGAGAGGCGCGCACGCTCACGGGCTTCGAGCTTGCGGCGCGCGTCGTCGACGGGAGCAAACCATGAGAGCGTTCACACTAGGACTCCTCGCATCGAGCATGATGTTCGCCGTCTCTGGCTGCGGCGACAGGGCTGCGGTGTGGGATGGAGCACCTCAGAAGGTCCAGGTCGTCGGCATCGAGTCCGGCATCGCCGTGTTCGATCCCGGCGCGGGCCGCGCCGTGTTCGTCGCCGCACACGGTGACCTGGACGTCAGTCGCACGTCCATTGCCATCCACGACAACGTGGCCAAGACGGCGATCTCCGGCGACAACAAGACGCTGTTCGTCCTCTCTGCAGGCACCAGCGGCAAGCGAACCAAGGAGAGCCAGACGCCGGACCTCTGCGTGATCGGTCAGGACACGGACGGCCTCGCCGTTGCGCACTACCCGCTCGCATCGCCGCTGTCGCAGATCGCGCTGGACCCGCTCGGTCGTTACGCGGCCGTCTACGCGGGAGATGGCACCAGCTTCGTCGAGAACCCGAACGAGATCGGCATCGTCGATCTCACGGAGAAAGACCCTGCGAAGGCGCTCACCACGCGCACCATCCGCAGCTTCGGCGGGCGTCCGCAGCGCATCACGTTCACCCAGCAGCTCTCGTTGCCCGGTGGCCCGCGCAGGCTCCTGGTCGTGGAGTCCCAGCAAGACGTGACCGTGCTCGATCTCGATCACGTGCACGATCAGCCGGTCCGCCCGGAGATCACCATCCCGCTCACGGACGGCTCCACGACGCAGGTCGTGAACCCCGCGGGCGTCGTGGTCGACGACGGCATTCCGAACAAGAACGACGACGCGCGCATCGCCGTGCGCCTCGCGAACGACTCGAACGTGGTCACGCTCTTGCTCGCGGCGCCCTCACCCGATGCACCGGCGACCCCGAACGACTTCCGCATCATCCCCAACAAGACGGACGTCGGAGGAGTTGCCTCTGGCATCTCCTTCGTGCGCACGGACGGCGGACTTCGCATTGCGGCGCTCGTGCCCGCGATCGCAAGCGCGGTCCTGATCGACCCCCAGACCAGCGTCATCACGAACGTGAAGCTGCCGGCAGGCTACGGCTCGATAGCGCTCATCACCGACATCGTCGGCGCGCCATCGAGCACGGGCGCGGACGTGGCGTTGCTCTACAACGCGTCATCGCAGTCCGGCGTCGCATTCTGGGCGCTCGGCAAGACCAGCGGCCAGCCGTACCGCAGCGTCGAGGTCGTGAACGTGAACGGCAACGTCGCGAAGGTGCTGGACGTGGCCGCCCCTCATCAGAACCTGAAGGTCCTGCAGACCTCGGACGGCAGCGGCTTCTACGTGCTCGACCTCACGGCGCGTACGGCGCAGCCGCTCGGCACGAGCGCGCAGGCCACGCTGTTCACGTCGCCCGACGGTCAACGTCTCTGGGCGTACCAGAAGGGCGGCAACAAGCTGGCGCTCGTGACGTTCACGGATCTACACGTGAGCCCGCTTCCGGATCTGGAGCGCACGATCGACGCGGTCTACGAGGTCGCACGCGACGACGGTGGGCGCGCGCTCTTCGCAGTGGATACGCGAGGCAACGTCGGGCTCACCGTGCTCGACGCGATTTCTCCCGACGTGGACCAGAGCCGAACCATCGGCGGCATCCTCCTTGAAGGTCTGTGATGAGGTCTCCCATGAAGCTCAGGTCCATCCTCACGCTCGTTGTCTCCACCTCTGCGCTCCTCACCAGTGCAGGGTCCGCGCTCGCCGCCGACCTTCCGCCGCTGCCAGAACAGCAGGGCGGACCAAAGGCAGAAGCACAGCCCACACAACCGGCGCAAACCACGAGCACGTGGCCGGCACCCGCCGCAGCTCCGGCTGCATCGCCCGTCGCTCAGCCGCCCGCAACCGCACTGGCCGCGTCTTCGCCCATACCGCACGTCACCGCGTCCGGCCTGGAGCCGCGTGACGAACCAGCAGCGAGCGCGCCCTTCGCGGGCGATCCACACAAGATGTGGCTCGTCTCCGGCAGCGTGCGCGAGACGTTTGTCTCGAGCCGCGGCTTCGATCCGTACTCGCAGAACGACGTGCTCCCGCAGTGGACCTTCGCCGGCTCACGCACGCTCTGGTCGCGCGGCCGGCTCTCATTTGCAGCGGGCGCATCGTGGGACGTCGGTGGCGCCTCGACGACGTCACGAGGTCTGGACGCAGGCATCTTCACGAACCGCTTCGCCGCCACCGCGGAGGGACGATGGCACCCGAAGACCTTCGCCTACGGCTTCGTTCGCCTGAGCCCGGGAGCCAACGTGGTGAACGCGCGGGTGAACGATCCGTCCGCACCGGGCACGCTCACCACGACGCAGTGGTCCTTCAGTGGAGACGCGAGCGTGGGCGCCGCGATCACGCCGATGTTCGTCCCAGGAGGCCCGCGCGTCTGGCTGATCCCGGAGGTGGGCTACACCTACGCGACTTCGACCCAGATGCGCCTCGCCCCAAAGAACGAAAAGGACATCACGGGCGCCGCCTCCAAGACGGACCTCGGAGAGCTAGCCCTCTCGGGAGTCTTCTTCAGAGTGGGCCTCGCGCTGTCCTTCTGACCTCGGCGGCTCAGGGAAGAACGAGGGTCTTGCCCTTGATGGTCACGTTCTTCGTGGGGCCCGCGGGGACAACCCAGAACCCACCGTCGACGTGATCGAAGGGGATGAAGTGCGCGCCCGCGGAGTGCACGACCGTGCCGCCCTCGTCGGTGAACGCCGCCTGGGAGTCGACCTCCGGCTGCTCGGCAAGGGTGATCTGATCGCCGCCGGTGAGCGTGCCGTCAGGCTGCTCCGTGATGAGGTGAAACTTGCCCGGCGTCGCGCCGATGATCGACTTGGCTCCGTTGACGTAGGCCACGCGATCGAAGAACGCCGAGTAGGTGTAGTCGCTGACCCACTCCGGCGTGCAGTACCCCATGATGTCCTTGCCGGTCGCCGACGAGATGAACTTCTTGGCCGTGATGTCGTAGCCGTTCACGCCGATGCCGCCGCCCGCGTATGGGAACTGCGGATCCGTACCCGACGTTCCGCCGCAAGGCGCGTGGTTGCGGCCGTGCGCATGACCGACCTCGTGCGCCATCGTGGTGGCTGCATCCGCGCCGCTGTAGCCAAGGCCGATGCTCGCGCGGTAGGGGCCGTCCTGCGGGCTGGTCACGACGGTGGAGAGGCCAGCGACACAGCCGCCTCCGCAGAACGTGTTGAAAGAGGACGCGGGTGAGAACGCGGCGAAGTAGTACTGGTCGTCCGGAGCGCCGTCTTGCTGGCGGAGGTTCGTGACCGCGTTGAGCAGCGTGGACCAGCCGCTGCCGTTCGCGGAGACCTTCGTGCTCGATTGCCAGGGCGCGCGCACCGTGATCTGCACATCCGTGACCGGGTAGTGCGACATCATCTCTTTCTTGTACGCATCCAGCTGGGGCTGCGACGTGTCCGGCACGCGACCCGATCCGTCGGCCATGTACTGCACCGGCACAAGCGTGATCTTGAGGACGCCGCTGTTCGCCGCGCCCAGTATCGCCGGCGTTCCACCCTTCGGATAGACAGCGCCCGTGGTCGCATCGGCCGCGCCCTTGGGGTCCGTCAATGCGACCGCGAACTTCACGCCAGCGGGGACATCCGCGCCGGCGATCTCGAAGTTGAATGTGGAGGTGGTGTCCGCGTCCGTACCGGCCTTCACGACCTTCGTATCCTTGATCACCTTGGTGGCCGTGGTGCTGCTGCCTACGTAGAGCCGGAGCTCCGCGGTCACGCTGCGACCGTCGTACCCAGCGCCGGGAGTCGCGAACACGCGCACCACGCCGGGCCGACCCGCGACGATCGGGGCGTTCGTGGTGGTGACCGCCGTCCCGCCCTTCACGATGTCGACCTTCACGGCCTGGTAGACCGCGACCTCGGTGATGGTCACGCCCGCCACGAACGTGTTCACGATCGTGTTGTCGGGCGTCGTTCCGTTGCCGTTGCCGTTGCCGTTGCCGTTCCCATTTCCGTTGCCTGCGCCGTTGCCCGCGCCAGTCCCAGCGCCTGCGCCGGTCCCAGCACCCGCACCCGCGCCGGTCCCATCGCCGCTGCCCGACCCGCCAGGCTGGATGTAGCCCGACGTCTCGGTCGTCTGCGAGCACGCGGCGGCGAGGCAGAGCAGGACTGCGAGAGAGAGGGTGGAACGCATCATAGGGTGATCCTCCGTGAGGGTGGCGGCCGCGGTGACATCTAGGTGTAGTCTGCACGTACCGTTGCGTGCACTCTGCAACTAGCGTCGTTGCGACGGGCTAGTGATAGCCCTGCGTAGACCCTGCGTCCACCGCGATATTTTCAGGGGATCGTGACCATGCTGCCTCGAGCGCGACCCCTCTCTGGGGCGCGTCCGACCGGCCTGGAAAATTCGTCGCACGGAGGGGCGCGACAAGGCACACGAGGGTGTTTTGTTCGCTGCCAGAGGAAACTTTCACGTTTAGACCGGCGACGTTTCCATTCTTGTCCGCGACGGCAACGACTCGTGCCGCGCCGGAAACCAATGCACCGCTCGCTTCGAGGCGCCTGGCGCACGATTCGAACTCGTCCGCGACGTGCTCCGTGAGCGCGCGCGCCTCCTCCGGGGACATGCCGCGAGCCTCTGCCAGGCCGATGGTGCCGTGGGGCCTACGTGCAACATACACATATGCATCGGGCGCCGCGCCAGCGTCCGCCGCGTTCGCAACGACATCCCGCGAAGCCTCGGTGGCGTCGCGCGCGTCCTTGCCGGGGCAGCCCGTGAGCGCGATCAGGAGCGCGGGAAGCAGGAGCGCGGCCTTCAGGCGGACAGCACGTGCTTGGCGATGACGATCCGCTGGATCTGGGCGGTGCCCTCGTAGATCTGGAGGATCTTGGCGTCGCGCATGAGCTTCTCGACCGGGAAGTCCTTCACGTAGCCGTTGCCGCCGAAGATCTGGACTGCGTCGATCGCCGTCGCCATCGCCGCGTCCGCGCCGAAGGCCTTCGCGCATGCGGAGGTGAGAGGGTTGCGGATGTTCCGCGCGAGGCTCCACGCCGCCTTGCGGACAAGGAGGCTGGTCGCCTCGATGCGGATCGCCATCTCGGCGAGCATCGCCTGGACCATCTGGTGCTGCGCGATGGGCACTCCGAACGTCTTGCGCTCCTTTGCGTACGCCACGCACTCGTCCAGCGCGCGGCGCATGAGGCCGGTGGCGCCCGCGCCAATGTCGGGGCGCGTCTGGTTGAACGTCTCCATCGCGAGCTTGAAGCCCTGACCCGCCGGCGCGAGGACCTGGGATGCAGGCACGCGGACCTCTTCCAGCATGACGCCGGCCGTGTCGCTCGCGCGCTGCCCGAGCTTGTCCTCGTGCTTGCCCACGGAGAGCCCCTTGCTGTCGCGCTCCACGATGAACGCGCCAATGCCACGGTGCTTCAGCTCCGGGTTCTCCGTGGCGAAGATCGTGAAGAAGCTCGCGTGCGACGCGTTGGTGATCCACTGCTTCTGCCCGGTGAGCACGTAGCTGCCGTCTGACTGTTTGTGTGCGCGGCACTGCATACCGGCGACGTCGCTGCCGGCCGCCGGCTCCGTGGTGGCGTACGAGCAGAGGACTGATTCCTTCGCGAGCCAGCCAAGGTACTTCTTCTTCTGCTCGTCGGTGCCCGCGAGGCGGATGGGCGTGAAGCCGAGCGTGTTCGCGGTGATGCTGGTCTGGATGCCCGTGCAACCGTAGGCCAGCTCCTCCGTGATGAGCACGTTGTCGATCTCGTCCAGGCCCTGACCGCCGTACTCCGCGGGGAGCGTGGGGTTCACCAGGCCGAGCTTCCAGGCTTCGTCGAAGACCTCGCGCGGGAAGCGTGACTCCTGATCGCACTTCGCGGCGACGGGGATGATGCGCTCCTTCGCGAAGCGGCGCGCCATCTCGATGAGGGCCTTTTGTTCTTCGGTGAGCTCGAAGTCGATCATGGAATGAGTCCTTATTTTTTGGCGCGCTCGCGGAGCCGCTCTGCCTGCGCGCGGGCGGCCCGTCCGCCCATGATGTAGCCGAGCACCATGCCGATCAGCAAGACGCCCGGAATGAAGATCACGTGCTCAGGAGTCGGCAGTCCCATGCGCTCACTCCTTCGCGGGGGCGTCCTTGGCGTCGCTCTTGTTCCCGCTCGTGCTCTTGTCCGTGGTGGTCGCGGCCGGTGCGGTCGCGGCTTTCGCTGCCGCGCGATCGATCGCGAGGTCCAGGTCCGCCACCCGCGCAGCCAGGCTACGGCTCTTCTGCCACATCATCAGGAGCCAGACCATGAGGATGATCCAGATGAGCGCGTAGGCGGTGACCATCAACGTGTAGCCGTTGTAGTTCGCCGGAGCGTTGCCCACGGACTGGAACTGGGTGGGGGCGCGTTCCTCGGCTTGCCGGGGCACTTCCTCGACGAACGTAGCGACGGACATGGTGGTGGTGGTGAAGGTCATGCCGTTTTCATGCTTCGGTGCGGTCGTCGAGGCCCAGGTCGATCGCGTCCTGCTCGGCCCGCGCGAGCCGCTGCTCGAGCACGCCGATGCGCACGCGCGACCAGAGCAGCGCGATCGCGAACAGGGTGAATGTGAAGAGCGCGATGAAGAACACGACCTTCATGTCGTGCTGGAGGCCGCCGCCGCCCTTGGCCATGATGACCTTGGGGTGCTGGCCTGCCCACTTCTCCACGCTGAAGTGGATGATGGGGAGGTTCGCCGCGCCGAGGATGCCAAGGGCCGCTGCGAACTTGCGCTCGCCCGGACCGTCCCCCGCGAACGCGCGCAGCACGATGTACGCGATGTAGATGAGCAGCGAGAGCAGCGTGGTCGTGAGGCGCGGGTCCCACACCCAGAGATAGCCCCACGCCTTCGCGCCCCAGAGCGGCCCCGTGGTCATGACGATCGCGCCGAAGACGACGGACATCTCCGCGCCTGCGCGCGCGAGCGCATCCCACACGTCCGTGCGTCGCAACAGGTAGCCGATGCTTCCCACGAAGCATGCGGTGGCGCCGATGTACATCGCGTACGCGGAGGGCGCGTGGAAGTAGAAGATGCGCTGGACGATGCCCATGGCGCGCTCTTCGGGCGCGTAGATGAATGCGCCGTAGATGCAGAAGAGCAGGAGCCCAGTGGTCACGAGCCACAGCGCGTAGAACGCAGTGTCCGCGCCGGTCACGACAGGGGCAGCGTGCTTCTTCGCCATTCTACGGGCTCTTGCGCCAGTTCTTGGGGTCTTTGTCCTTCTCCTTGATCGCCGCGTCGATCTGGAGCTTGAACTCTTCGAGCGCCGGATTCTTCGCGTCCATGTGGAGTGCCATGGTGAGCTGGATCTTGGCCTGCTTCGGGTCGCCCTGACGGAGGAGCTCCTCTGCGCGCAGCACGAACGGACGCGCACCCGGCGACTTCACCTTGTCGATCAGGCGCTGCGGGCCCTTCGGCTTCTCGGGCGCCTCGACGACGATCTGCTCGGGACGTTGCATGCCCTGGCCTAGCGCATGATCGTATCGCCCGCGCAGATCTGGATCGGAGAGCACCCGATAAGCCTCCGTGCCGCGACGGAAGATCCGTCCGATGGCCTCGCGCTCCCAGTGCGAGCGCCACGCGTGGCCGTCAGGGTGGAAGGTGTCCGCGAACGAGTAGAAGGCGTAGCGGAGCTCGTCCGCCGTGGCCGTGTTCGGTATGCGGAACAGATCGTAGTACGAGAGGCTGTCGAGGACGCTCAGCCACTGCTGGAGCGACTCAACGTCCACGGTCGGACCCGGCGGTTGGCGTGACTCGGGGCATTCGCGGCGTCATTGGAGCCCACCGCCCGGACCGAGCGGGCTGCCGGGACCACCGGGTCCGCCGCCACCAAATCCGGGCTGCTGCGCGAAGCGGTTGATCATCATGACGACGCTCGACTCGTCCGCCATGCCGATGAGCTGCAGTGTGGCCTTCGCCTCCTGCAGCGTGATGGTGTCCCATGCGCGAACCCGCAACGTGCCGTCCGAGTCCAGCTCGAACGACACGGCGATGGTGACATCACCGCGGCTTGCAACGCGCAGTCCGCCGAGCTCCACCTCGCCCAGATACGTGTTCTCCGGGAAGCGCGTGCTCTCGCCCTGGCCGATGCGAATGCGGACGGCGGTCTGGCCGTCACGGCTGGTGGAGAACTTGCGCATGCGCTCGCAAGGGATCTTGGAGTTTCGCGGGATGATTGTATCGGCGTAGCCGCCTGCGGTCTCCACGATGAGCGCGCGCGGCGTGACGTCGACCAGGATGGGCGCGCCCATCCCACCGAGCGCACTCGCGGCGTCTTGCAGCTGGCCTCCGCCCGGCGGCTCCGTCGTGCCGCCGAATGGAGAATTATTTCCCATCGAGCCGCCCATGCCTGCGCCAGGGCCTGATCCCATGGGCTGCTGCTGTTGCTGCTGGGGACCACCGAACGTCGCGAACGGCGCGATGCCGCCTTGCTGAGTTCCACCGGCGGCGGCCCCGGGTGGTGCCGAGCCCTGCTGGCCTCCGTAGCCAGAGAAGTTGGGTGCGTGCTGCGGCGGCGGGTGCGCCGGTCCCGGAGGAGGCTCGCTCCCGAAGTTCGAGAACCCAGCCGGCGGCGAGTTGGATGGATACGGGCCAGGCGGCGCCGAGCCGAAGTTGCCGGGCGGGCTGGAGCCCATTCCTGGCGGCGGTGGCTGTGAGCGCGCCGGGTTCGCCGAGGGCTCGAGGTTCACGGTGCTGCCACGTGCGCCAACGGGAAGGGGAGGCGCCTGTCCGGGGCCGCGCGCGGGGCTTGCCTGTGTTGGGCTCATGCCTGCGTTGGGTCCGCGCGCCTGCATGGGCTCGGGCGCACCCTGCATCTGCGTGGTGTTCGCGCCCTGCCTGGCCGGTCGCGCGCGTGGGTCGCTGCCGGTGGGATCGACCATGCCGGTCGGAAGAGGAGACGTGCGCTCCTGGATCGATGGGATGGACGGGATGGACGGAGACGACACGCCCGAGGTGGAGATGAGCGAGAGATCGTCGCTCACCTGACCGAACTGTTCGGGATCCTCGCGTCGGCCGTCGCGACGTGAGGACGAGGCGCCCTTCGGCGGCACCGGGTCGACCATCTGCGTCTGCGTGACGCCAGTGGTGGAGACGAGCTAGAGGTCGCGCACCTCTCCGAACGGTCCTTGCGTCTCCTCATCGGAGGCTGGACCACCGTATGGCGCGTTGCCGGGATAAGCGGTCGCTGTCGGGCTCGTGATGTTCGCGCGGCCGCTTGGTGTGCTGTAGAGCGACGGCGGCTCGTCCATCGCGCCGAAGCCGCCTGGTCCCGACGGGATCCGCGGCGCCTTCTGGAGGACCTGCTCGGAGTCAACCTGTGCGGTGAGCGTGCTCGCGTTCTGGTTCCATTCGAACGGAGAGCCACCGACGAGATCGGGGACGCTCTGCAGCGACGGATCCTCCGCGCCATGCCCCGGCTTCGGCAGCGTGGGCATCGGGTTCGTGTGGGGAGCCGCCTGGGTGACCATCGTGTTGGGCGGCTGCGACTGCTTGCCCGGCATGCCCGGTACGGCGGGCAGCCTGCCCGGCACATGAGAGGTCTTCTGGCCCGGGACCTGCGACACCTTGGCCGGCGGGGACGAACCCCGTGCCCCTGGCGGCGACGAGCCTCTTGCGCCCGGAGGAGAGGAGCCGCGCGCGGCCTGGCCCGGAACGCCCGACTGCTTCTTCTGCGTCGGAACGCCCTGCGTGACGGACGTGTTCTCGTTGCGACCGAGCACGTCGCCTTCGGTCACGTCCTCGACCTCGCCGCCGGTTCCACGCATCGTGCGCGGCGCGTTGCCTGCGGGGACGGCGGGCGGCGCGGGGATCTCGCGCCTGCGGTTGGCGTCAACGAGAGCTGCGGCCTGGATCGCCGCGCCGACGGCGACGACCTCGTCCGGGTTCAGCTTGTCCATCGGCTTGGCGCCGAAGAATGCCTCGACGCGCTGCCGCACGAGTGGGATGCGCGTGGAGCCACCGACGAGGATGATGCGATCGAACGACGTGGGGGAGAGGCGCGCAAGACCGAGCGCGTCCTGCGTGACCTTGAAGCTTCGCTCTATGAGCGGCGTGATGAGCTGGTCGAGCTCCCTCCGCTTCATGGAGAACTGGACGTTGAGCGGCGCACCGCCAACGCCGAAGCCGACGTCGTCGAGCGCCATGTGCGCCTCTTCCTGCGTCGACAGGGTCATCTTGAGCGTTTCGCCGGCGACCTTGAGGCGCTCGAACGCCTGGTTGTCGGAGCGTGCGTCGAAGCGATATGTGCGAAGAATGTACTCACACATGCGCTCGGCGATCGCGGCGTCCACGTCGTCGCCGCCAAGGAACGAGTCACCGGCGCTCGCGAGCACCTCGAACACGTTCCCGTTCAGATCGAGCAGCGTGCAGTCGAACGTGCCACCGCCGAAGTCGTAGATGGCGACGCGCTCTGCGCCGCCGCGTCCAAGGCCGTATGCGAGCGCGGCCGCCGTCGGCTCGTTCAGGATGCGCATGACCTCGACGCCGCTGATGCGACCGGCCACCTTCGTGGACGCGCGCTGCAGCTCGTTGAAGTGCGCAGGCACCGTGATGACGGCGCGCTCGACGGGCTCGCCCAGCGCGGTCTCTGCGATCTGCCGCGCGCGCTTGAGCACGAAGGCGCTGATCTCGGGGAGCGTGTAGTCCTGCCCGCGGACATGCACGAGCGCGCCCTGACCGGGACCTTCGCGCAGCTCGAATGGTGAGCGCTGTCGCGCCTCCACCAGCTCGGGGCTGTTCCACGAGTGCCCGATGATGCGCTTGTGGTTGGCGATGGTGTGCTTCGGGTCGATGACCCGTCGCGCCTTCGCGGGCTGGCCGGTGAGGACCTCGCCATTGGGGTGGAAGCTCACGATGCTCGGCAGGAGACGGTTGCCCGTCTCGTCTGCAAGTACGTGGACCTTGCCGCCGCGCACGCACGCGACGACTGTATTGGTGGTTCCGAGATCGATTCCGACGACGCTCATGGTGGCTTCGCCGCCGCGCGGCTAACTGATTGATATCATCATGTAGCGGGGGATAGCGCGCGAATTCGCGCGATCTCGTCATCGATCCAGCGGTTGATTTGCCGGGGAAATGGCCACATCCAGCCATAGTCAGGGCCCGTGAAGCGCGCGATCAGCATGGGGCGCAGCTTCTCGCAGGCGTCGATCCCGTAGACCTCGGCCGTGGCGCGGAGGGTCTGCACATAGGCCTCCCACTCGATCCGCGCGCGACCCCACGCGAGGAAGAGCGGAAAGAAGGGGAGCAGGTAGACGACGCCCATCACGAACCCGCCCATGCGCGCGCGTTGCCGGAGGTGGACGCGCTCGTGGCAGAGCAGCACGTAGCGATCGTCGTCCGACATGTCTTCGTAGCTGTCCGGCACCCAGAGCTTGCCGAAGAGCGCCGTGTGATAGCGCGTCATGTACGACCGCTGACCTCCAAGGGTCACGATCCGCAGCGCGACGTCGATCGCCGCCTGCAGACGATCGCTGCGCTTGGGCACGATGCGAAACGAGGGGAACTCCGCCTCGATCTCGGCGATGAGCGCGCGCGATCTCTTCACCCGGTCACTATATCAGTCAGCTTAAAAGCAGACGTCGCGCAACGACCTGGGGGGGGATTAGGTCATCGTCGCGACGTCTTGTCCGTCTCTCAAGCGAGATGCGTGCCACGGCTCTCCGTCTGCGTGCCATGCACTTGGCGCGGGCCTCGCCGCGTCGCACTTCAGATCTGAAAAAGCGGGCTTCATGGACGAAACGCCTCATCCAGCGGCGCTACAATCGGTGCGTGGCGAGCATCGGCCCCAACGTGATCGGCTTCGACGACGGCCCCTTCGCGCCCGACCACCGCGGGGACGTCCTCCTGGTGGGCGTGGTGTGCTCGCGCACGCGCATCGACGGCATCGTGTCCGGGAAGGTCAGGCGCGACGGCGCGAACTCGACCCGGGTCATGATCGAGCTCCTGCGCCAGAGCCAGTTCGGTGAGCATGTGCGCGCCGTGCTCCTGCAGGGCATCGCGGTCGCTGGGTTCAACGTCGTCGACATCCACGGTCTGTCTCGCGCGCTGTCCTTGCCCGTGCTCGTCGTCACGCGCCGGCAGCCGAACCTCCACGAGGTGGAGCGCGCGCTCTTCAGCGGTGCTCCACACGGCCGTCCGAAGGTGCTGGGCGCGAAGAGGAAGTGGGCGCTCATCCAGGGCGCCGGTCCGCTCGAGGCGCTCGGTCCGTCCCGGCGGTCGCAAAAGAGAGGGACTGCGCCCGCGTGGTCCCTACACGTGCAGAGGGCAGGGCTCTCCAGGGACGAGGCACGCGATCTCGTTGTCGCGACGACACTGCACGGCAACATCCCGGAGCCGCTACGTGTCGCGCATCTGATCGCAGGCGGAATCACGACAGGCACGAGCCGCGGCCGAGCCTGAGCGCGCGCAATGATGCGCTGGTCTCACCACGAGGTCGGGCGATAGTCCTTGAGGAACTTCCCCGAGTGGTGCTCTCCCGTCAGCAGACCGGAGAAGAACGGGTCGCAGATCCTTGCGGCCCCGTCCACGATGTCGAGCGGCGGCTGGAAGTCGTGCTCCTCCGTCTTGCGCGCGGCGATCTGCGCGGGGTCCTCATCTGTCACCCAGCCCGTGTCAACGGCGTTCATGAAGATGCCGTCTGCGGCGTAGTCGGGCGCAGAGGTCAGCGTCATCATGTTGAGCGCAGCCTTCGCCATGTTCGTGTGCGGGTGCTTGTCGGTCTTGGTGCGGCGCGAGAACTGCCCCTCCATCGCCGACACGTTCACGATGTGCTTGTCGTCCGTTCGGTGCCGCATCATGAGCGGCTTCAGCTTGCTCGCCAGGATGAAGGGCGCAACGGCGTTCACCAGCTGCACCTCCAGCATCTCCGGCGCCGGCACGTCACCAAGCGTGAGGCGCCAGCTGTTCACGGTGCGGAGGTCGATCTGCTGTTCGTCCGCGTCCGACAGGCCAAGAGGGAAGGCCTGCTTCCCGCCGCCGTCGTCGTCGTAGGCGCACGGGAGCTGCGACATGGCCGCAGACGCGCGAATGCCAATGCCTGCTTCGCCGCCCTGGAACGCCACGAGGCGCATGGTCGTGTCGCGCATGTCGCGCCCACCGCGTGAAGCTACGCCGTGGCCATGTGACTCGAGCGAGAGCGCCGCCTTGCACGCCTCGTGACCGCGCAGGACGGAGCGCACGTCGTCCGGCAGCTCCTCCCACGGCTTCGATTCGAGCGCCAGGAGATGCGTGTAGAATGCAGGTGGTCGTCGGACGGTCTGCGCGGCGTTGTTGATGAGGATGTCCAGGCGGTCCTTCTTCGCGCAGAGGTACCGCGCAAAGAGCTCCACGCTGGGCGCATGGCGCAGGTCCAGTCCGAAGACGGAGAGCCGCTCCGACCAGCGCGCGAAATCGGCTTCGCGCGCGAAGCGGGACGCTGCGTCGTGTGGGAAGCGGGTGGTGACCAGCACCTCTGCGCCCGCGCGCAGCATCATGAGCGCCGCCTGGAAGCCGATCTTCACGCGCGCGCCCGTGATCAGCGCCACGCGTCCGTCCAGCTTCGCGGTCTGGAAGCGCTTGTCGTAGTTGAACTGCGCGCACGTGGGGCAGAGCGCGTCGTAGAAGAAGTGGAGCTTCTTGAACTCCTGCTTGCACACGTAGCAGTCACGCGGCTTCAAGAGCTCCGGCCGCTCCTCGGCGGTGGGGGCGGATACGCCCGGCTGGAGCTGCGGCGGCGGGGCGAAGACCTCCGCGCGTCGGGCAGCGCGGATCTCGGTGGTGGCCCGCGACTCTCGGTCGGTGTCGCGCGTCTTCTTGCGCTCGACCCTGCGGAACGCCTTGGACACGCGGATGCTCTCGTCGCGCGTTGGCCGCGAGATGCGGCCCGCGGCGATCAGGATGCGCACGCGAACGTCGGGGTCGACGTAGGAGAGGAGAGTGCGATCAAGGACGATCGCCTCGAGCACCTCGATCGTCCGCTGGAGCTCTTCGGGAGTGAGGGCAGGCATTCCGCGGGCGGACCTTAGCCGTTGCCGCGCTCTGATTCCACCGTGGTAAGGGTCGGAGCGTATGCAGGGTCGTCCGTACTGGTATCTGGTCCCGTGTCTGGGCGTCGACATCGCCGATCTGCAGGACACGCTCGATGAGCTGCGCCAGCGCGAGTTCACCGCCGGTCGTTACTATCCCGCGGTGCCAACGGTGGACTTCGTGGAGCCTGCGTTCAGCCGGCAGCGTCGCGGCGCACGACACGACAGCATCGAGGACGCGATCATGGACGCTGGCGAGGAAGGCACCCGCTCCATCCTGGACATCCACACCGTGAGCACGCGACCGGGCTTCGGCATGGCCTCGCCGTTCCCGCGGGCCGCGTACATGGAGCTGTACGGAACGGAGCGGCCGACGCAGCACGAGGTCCGCGGAAACAAGGATTTTCTACGCTGGGCATCACCTGCACAATGCATCTATGTCCTGGTCTACGCGGAGGGCGACGTCCCGACCGAGGTGCTCTTCGCGGGTCGCTCCTTCGGTTGACACGAGATTGTTGGCCCCGCCGGTGCGGGCTTTTTACGATTCGACTCGGAGGCTACGAGCGCGCTCTGTTTGGCGCGCCGCCGCTTGTCCGAAGGAGGCTTGGAAGATGCTCACCGCGGTTCGCAGCTCGTTTCGCCGGTATGTCCGTGTCCCCTGCCAGGTCGTGCGCGAGCACGATTTCAAGCTCGTCGCGGACCTCGGGCTCGATCTCTCGACGACCGGCATGCGCGTGCGCGGCCTCACGAAGGTGCTCTCCGGTGAAGAGGTCGTGGTGAGCTTCAAGCCCCCGCGGTCGAACGCGTACATCGATCTGACCGCCACGGTCGCGCGTGTCCTTCACGGCAACCGCCCCGGCGATCGCGGCCTCGCGTTCGGCCTGGAATTCCAGGGCCTCGAGAAGGACATGTACGATCTCCTCTTCGAGCACCTGAAGGGCCTCTCACCCGCTGAAGCCATGCGGCCGCTGCGTCCTCTGGCGGCGTAGTTTCGGCTTTCGGCTCGACGCTTCGGTGACGCCTGATGCGTGGTGCAGCGCCTTTGTCGCGTGGGCCCTCCGGGCCCCTCATTTCGCTCCGCGAACTGAGCCTCCCCACGTCTCGCTCACGCGATGTCGTGCTCCGCACGACTCAGGGTTACTGGCGCCGCTGACCCATGTGCGAGCGAGATCGAGGTCGGGGTCGAAGTTCAGGTCGGGGTCGACGTTCAGGTCGGGGTCGACGTTCAGGTCGACGTTCAGGTCGTCGTCGAGGTCGTCGTCGTCGACGCGCCCAGGATGTCGCCTTCTGCTACTCCTCTTCCCATTGCCCAGTCGGCTCCGTTGACTGTTTTTTTTCCTTCGAGCTGCACCCTGACCAGCTCGATGGCGCCGGGGTCGCAGGCTACGAGGACGCGTGTCTTGTCCGCGATCAGGACCTCTCCGGGCCTCTTGTCCGTTCGCGATACGTCGCTCACGCGTGTCTCGTGCACCTTGATGATCTTGTCGCCGCGCTTCGTGAACGCCCCGGGCCACGGCGACATGCCGCGTACGTGATCGTGCACGCGACGCGCGGGCACCGTGAAGTCCATCCGGCCGTCCTCCTTCTTCAGGATGGGCGCCAGTGTGGCCTGCGCGTGGTCCTGTGCGATCTCCGTGTACTCCCCGCGCACGTACTTCGGTAAGCCCTTGCGTACCGCCAGCGCGCCGATCGCGGCGAGGCGCGTGGAGAGCTCGCCCGCGGTCTCTTCGGAGCTGATCTCTGTCGCGAACTTCTCGAGGATGTCACCGGTGTCCATGCCGACGTCCATCTTCATCAGCGTGACGCCGGTCTCCGTCTCGCCGCGGACCAGGGCCCACGTGATGGGCGCCGCGCCGCGGAGCTTCGGCAGGAGTGAGGCATGCACGTTCACGCACCCGAGCCGCGGGCCCGACAGCACGTCGAGCGGCAGGATGCGCCCGTAGGCCACGACCAGCGCCACGTCCACGTTCTGCTCGCGCACCCACGCAGCGAACGTCCCGTCACGAAGCTTCGTGGGCTGCGTGACTGCAAGGCCCAGCGCCTCGGCGCACACCTTCACCGGTGGCGGCGTGACCACGTTGCCGCGCCCCGCTGGCCGGTCCGGCTGACACACGACGCCCACGACGTCCGCGATCTCCGCGAGCGCCTGCAGCGACGGGACCGCAAACTCCGGCGTTCCGAAGAACAGCGCGCGCATGACCGTCAGATGACCTCGATGGGGATCTTCGGGGCAGTCACTTCGTGCTCCACGCCCTCGAACACGCCCACGAGCGGCGTGATCACGCGCAGCATGTACTTGCCCTTGGGGAGCGGGCCCGCGGGGGTGCGCGGATAGCCGCGGTCCAGGATGGCGCCCTTCACCTTGGTCGGATCCCACTTCATCTTGGACGCAGTCCAGTTCAACTTCACCTTGCCGTAGCCGTTCGGCGCGATCGTGTACTTCGCGATCTTCGGCTCGGCGCCCTGCGGCTGGACCATGTCCTTCGGGAACGGCGGAGGATTGCCGCCTGGCACGTCCACGCGCTTGTTCTTCTCGTTGTAGGCCTCGATCGTGAAGTGCGGCTCCGGGTTGATCTGGAAGAAGAGCGTGAGCGGCTCCTTGGACTTGTTCACGAACGACACGACGATCTCCGCGATCGCGCCCGGCTGCACCTTGGTCGGGAAGGGCGAGACGCGGATCTCGAGCTTGTCCTTCATGTCCACGGTGCCCTGCGCGGCGGTCATGTCCTTCATCTCACAGCCGATCTTCATGAGCGCTTCGTCCAGCTTCGGCTCCTCGAAGCCGGTGCACTCACTGCCACCGCCGTCCGCGCCGCCTCCGCCTCCGAAGCCCGAAGGCTCCTCGCTGCCGGCGTCTGCCGCGGAGTCGTCGTGCGTTGTCTTCGCGGGCTTCTTGTTGCCACCGCCGCACGCGATGATCGCGACGGGTAGGACCATGGTCAGCGCGGCGATGAGCGTCTTCAGTCGATGCATGCTTGCCAACTTTCGGGAGAAGGCGCCTTCATGGCGCAATCGAGCTCGGACGTCCGGACTTCGGCTTCGCACTGCGCGAGCGCCTTCTTGTAACTCTCCTCGCCCTTCTTTTGGGCCTTTTTCGTCTCGATGACCGCCGCCCGCTCCCTTTCTGGGGCACGCGCGACGTCATCGGTGCGGCCGGCTTCCATGCCGATGTATTTATCGATCATGGCTGTGCATTCCGCGCGCGTCGCGTGACGCGAACACCCTGCTGCCAGGAACGCCGGGAGCACCGCGAAGGCCAGGACGGGCAGGAGGGGGGCATGGGCCCGACGCATGGTCGGCGAGCTTAGCCCGTAGTAGGCTCTTCGCACCATGACACGCGCCAAGAACTTCAACGCAGGTCCCGCGGCACTTCCTCTCCAGGCGCTCGAGCGCGCGCAGAAGGAGCTCCTCGATTTCGAGGGCACCGGAATGAGCGTCATGGAGCAGTCGCACCGCGGCAAGGAGTACGAGACCGTGCACGACGAGGCCCGCGCGCAGATCGCGCGCCTCCTGGGAGCCCCCGCCGACTACGAGGTGCTCTTCCTGCAAGGCGGCGCGTCGCAACAGTTCGCCGTCATCCCGATGAACTTCCTCACCGAGAAGAGCGCGGCCGCATACGTCGTCACCGGCGTGTGGGGCGAGAAGGCCGTGGGTGAGGCGCAGATCGTCGCAAAGTCCGTGGGCGCCGAGGTGGTGGTCGCGGCCACCACGGAGGCGAACAAGACGTACGTGAAGGTGCCGGGCGACGCGCAGATCAAGGTGCCGGACGGCGCGAAGTACATGCACTTTACATCCAACGAGACCATCCACGGCGTGCAGTTCGCGACGGCGCCAGGGGCAGCGTTCCCGGAGCCCACGCCGCATGTCCCGGTCATCTGCGACATGTCGAGCGACTTCCTCTGGCGCAAGGTCGACGTATCGAAGTTCGACATGATCTACGCGGGCGCGCAGAAGAACATCGGCCCCAGCGGCGTCACCGTGGTGGTCGCCAAGAAATCCTTCCTGGAGAGCGGCCGCAAGGACATCCCGAAGATCTTCCAGTACCGCACGCACATAGAGAATAAATCGCTCTACAACACGCCGCCCACGTTCGGCATCTACCTGGTGCGCAACGTGCTCGCCTGGCTCGAAGAGAAGGGCGGTCTCTCCGCGATGGAGACCGAGAACCGCGCGAAGGCCGCGGCGCTCTATGGCGCGATCGATCGCAACCCGGGCTTCTACAAGTGCCCGGTGGAGAAGGGCAGCCGCTCCTTCATGAACGTGGTCTTCCGCCTGCCCAGCGAGGAGCAAGAAGAGGCCTTCGTGAAGCGCGCGAAGTCCGCCGGCATGGTGGGGCTCAAGGGTCACCGGTCCGTCGGCGGCATCCGCGTGTCGCTCTACAACGCAGTGCCGCTCGCATGGGTGACCGAGCTCGTCACGCTGATGGACGAGTTCGCCGGCGCGTCCCCGTAAGGAGAGCGTCGCGGCTCGCGGGCGCTCGGGTCAGAGCTGGAATCGGTACTGCGCGAAGACGCTGAGGGCGTTCGGATCGCCGCCGCCGGCCTTGTCGTCCTTGCTGAGGATCTCGTTGTTGTACTGCGTGTAGAGGTACTCCACGCCCACGTCCACGTGTCGGCTCACGGGGATCAGCGCGCCCAGGCCGACCTGGTATGCGGACACCGTGCTGCTGACGAGATCGGTGGACGCGCCGCTCGCGTTCAGGCTGTAGGCGCCGTAGCCGAGAAGCAGGTAGGGACGAATGCGCCAGAACGGCAGCGACAAGCGCGCCGCGCCGAAGCCGCCCACGGCCAGGAACGAGCCGCTGTTCACCAGGTCGTTGCCCTCATTGTTCGTGAGCACCCCGCGCACATCGAAGGCGAGCCACGGCAGGACCTCGAGGCTCGCGCGGAGGCCCAGGTGCACGCCGCTCGAGAGAGCGCGACCGATCCCCTTGCCCGTCCCCCACGGGCCGCCTTCGGTGTAGTAGGCCGGACCGACCTCACCGCCGAACGAGAGCGCGAGACGCGAAGGGTCGCGGCCGTACGGATGCTTCCCCGCCGTCTCGTGGGACTCCGGTTCGACGCTCCCGCTGGCCGCGACGGCAGGCGGCGGCTCTGCGAACGACGACGCGCCATCCGCCAAGGCGGGGCGCGCCTGCGTGAGTGTGGCAAAGAGGCCGAACAGTGCCGCGACAGAGACCCTGACAAACCCTGCGTTCATTCTCATGAAGAGACAACAGAGCAAGGACAAGGCCACATCGGTGTACGGTGGCCCGATGAATCGCTCCTCCCAATGGTGTCTGGTGCTTGCAGCCATCGCCCTCACGCCCACGCTCACCTCATGCGGCTTGTTCAAGAAATCGGGCGGCGCGGCGGCAAAGGCGATCAGCTTCACCTCGTCCAACTTCGATCTGAGCGGGATGGATCTGACCGGAGCGGGCGAATTCAAGGTCAACGATCCGAACTGCACGATGAGCTCGGAGGAGCTGCTTGCGTCCTGCGGCAACGGCGCCGAGGTGCTGAAGTTCAAGCTGTTCAAGCAACCCAACGGCAGCTCGGTGGCGGTCTACGTCGCGCAGACAATTCGAATTCCGGCGGGCACCGTGCTGACGATGCAGGGAAAAAACGCGGTCGTCCTCGTCGCGCTCGACAAGATCGAGATCGACGGTGGGCTCGTCTCTGCGGCCAGTGGTGGCGGCACGCCGGGCGCGGGCGGTCATGCGCAACAAAATGAAAACGCGCAGGGTGGCGGGCCGGGAGGCGGCGGAGCCGGAAGCGCGAGCAGCTCTGGTGGCGGCGGCTCCTACTGTGGAAAAGGCGGCGCAGGCGCGCTCGGGAAAGGGAAGTCCGGTGCTGCGGCGAAAGGCGGAGTCGTTTATGGCTCACCGGAGATCGTACCGCTGGTGGGGGGCTCGTCGGGTGGAATGGGTTCGGTGGGCGAGGCAGGTGGCGGCGGCGGTGCGCTGCAGCTCGTGGCGGGCAACGCGGTATCTGTGCAGAAGGGTGGCTACGTTCACGTCGGCGGTGGCGGCGGCAGCTTCGGCGGACAGCCTGGACAGGAGGCCGCGGGCGGTGGCAGCGGCGGGTCGATCCTGATCGAGGCGCCGCAGGTCACCATCGCCGGCGCGCTCGCGGCCAACGGCGGTGGTGGCGGTTCGAGCAGCGCGACCGGCGGCACCCCGACCGGTGACGACGCGACACGGGACGACAAGCCGGCCGCGCCAGGCAAGGGTGTTCCCTCCGGAGGCAAGGGAGCCGCCGCAGCGGTCGTGATGGGCGCAGATGGCGTGGGGGCAACGGAGTATTCCTCGGGCGCGGGCGGCGGTGGCGCCGGTCGAATTCGGATCAACACCACGACCGGTTCCGCCACGGTGATCGGCGCGATCCTCTCTCCCAACGCGTCGACGCCCTGCATGACACAAGGCAAGATCGCGCTTCTCGATAAGTGAGCGCTCGCTCCCGGCTCAGGTGATCCCGCCGCTCGCTCGGATGATCTCCCCCGTCACGGCCGTGTTTGCGGCGGAGGAGAGGAAGACGATCGTTGGCACGACCTCCTCGGGCCCGAGGAGGCGACCGATCGGGGAGGCCTTTGCGCGTGCCTTCAGGAAGGCCGCGGGAACGCGCGCGGTCATGCCTTCGGTGAGCGTGAGCCCGGGCATCACGACGTTGACGAGGATTCCGGCCGGGCCGAGCTCGAGCGAGAGCGTGCGGGTGAGGCCGTGGAGGGCCGCCTTCGCCGCGCCGTACGCTCCCGCGCCAGGCATGCCGTCGACCGCGATGCCCGACGAGACGTTCACGATGCGTCCCCAGCGCTGGGCGCGCATCGACGGAAGGGCGGCCTGGATCGCGTCGTAGTGGCCCTCGACGTTCGTGCGAAGAACCGCGCGCCACTCGCCGGGAGGGAGCTTCTCGAATAGCGGCATCTCTCGCGGTCCTCGATTTCCCCACGACACAGCATTGTTGACCAGGATATCGAGCCGACTCCATCGCTCCATGATCCGTGCGATGGCCTCGCGGATCGACGCGGTCGACCCGAGATCCAGCTTCACCGCCAGGGCATCGCCTCCGCCCTTGCGGATCGCCTTGACGACCGCGTCCGCCTTCTCCCGATGCGTGTGGTACGTGACGCCGACGCGCGCTCCCTCCCGCGCGAACGCGAGCGCCGCGGCGCGACCGATGCCCTGGGAGCTTCCCGTGACGAGCGCGACGCGCTCCTTGATGCCGAGGTCCATGGCGTGGTCACCGACCCCCGTCGAGATCGACGGCCTTCGCCATCGCTTCGAGGCCGGCGTCGTTGCAGTGGAGGTGATCGCCGAAGTCGAAGCTCGCCTTGATGGACCTCGCGTCGGCAGGATCCCGAACGATCGCCTCGAAGTCGACGATCCCATGGGCCGCGGTATTCCCCCGCATCCACGTGTTGATCGCCACGCGCTTGGCCTCGCCGTCGTCCGAATAGTAGGGCGCACCGAAGAGGAGCGCGTTCTTCCATGGCAGCAGCGTCCCGAGGATGACCTTGACGTTCCTCTCCTTCGCCTGCGTTGCGATAGCGGTCAGCGCCGTGGTGATGTCGTCGACGGAGGGACACTGCGATGGGACCAGCGTGCCAAAGCCGATGTCGTTGATCCCGATGTGTACGATGACGTGGCTGACGCCGCTCTGGCCCAGGACGTCGCGAGCGAAGCGCTTCCGCACGCTCTCGCCGAGCGGCCCGTCCGCCGTGAGGCGGTTGCCAGCAAGTCCCGCGTTGCCGATGCCCACTCCTCGCGCGCCCGCTGAAAACCGCCTGGCAAGGTGGTTCGTGAATCGCTGATTGGCGTCCAGGGTCGAGCCGAAGCCATCCATGTTCGAGTCGCCGACCACGACGACGACGCTCGTGGGCTCGCGGCGGTACACGTCGACGCCAGTCACCCAGTGATAGGCCGTGGTGGTCCCGGGCGCGCGCGCGAGAGGAGCCATGGTCGAGGCGTGGAGCAGGTTGCCCTCACCGATGAAGCTGGTTTGCATCCCGAACTGGTGCCACGTTCGCGCAGGAGTCTCCGCTTTCACGAACACGCTGACCGCGAGGGTCGTATTCGGCGGGATGGCCATGGTCACGGCGTCCGACCACACCTCGGCCCCGGGCGCGACGGTGAACGTCTGCGCGCCATCGACGCTGAGCGTACGGTCGCTCGCGGCGTCGGTCTCCGCGGCGGTCCTCGCGATGGCCACGTGCGCCCCGTCGATCACCAGCGGCGCGGTGCCGTAGACGTTCGAGAGCCGAACGCGCAGCTGCTCGCCGCCGATCGAGGTCCGCACGATGTGTCGCAGCGTCGTGTTGGTGAACAAGAGCGGCGGCGGCAGGCCTGCCGGCCCAGGCGTCGCGTAGTCCGTCGGAGCAACAGACCACGTCGTATACGGCTTGAGCGGCAGCTTCGCATCGTGGTCGTGTGCCGAAAGATCCGGCTTCCTCGTGATGTTCATGGCTCCTTCATAACCGGCCCTCGTAGGCGGCGATTGGAGCAAGCGGACATTTGTCGCCGTGGTGTGGGTCGGCTTGCCGCTGTCGTGATCGCGTGCAAGGGTGAGAGCGATGGATCTCCCGATGAAGACGGCGGCGCCTGTGCTTCCTGAGCTAGCGAAGCTCGTAGAAGTGGTTCACGTCGTCGGTCCGACCTCGGGAAAGCCGCTCATGACCGAGCGCCTCCCGGATGGCTCGATGAGCCTGCTCTTCCGTCTCACGGCGGGGAGGGCTGACTCCTCGCCGTCGTCGCGCGTGGGCGAGCTCATCATCGCCGGGCCGCGAACACATGTATTCTACAACATCATTCCGGACGTACTGTTCGCCCTCTATGTCCGCTTCCGTCCGGGTTGTGGCGGGCCGTTCGTGGGCGTCTCGGCGAACGAGCTCATCGACACCGCCGCGGGCATCGACGACGTGTGGGGCAAGGATGGTCTCGACCTCCGCGATCGGATCCTTGCGGCCGCCGGTCCCAGCGAGATGCTCGACGTGCTACAGCGTGGACTCGCGGCGCGTGCTCGCCTCACGCTCGAGTCATCGTCCGAGCTGCTCGCGAGGCGGGCGGTGCGCCTCCTCGAGTCCAGTCCGCCATCACTCCGGATCGAGGAGTTGGCGGCGAAGCTTGGAGCGAGTACGCGTCATCTTCGCCGGACGTTCGCTGCGGCGGTCGGGGTGAGCCCGCGCGCGTTCGTACGAACCGTCCGTCTGCGACGCGCGATCGAGGCAGCCACGTCGGAGTCGAGCTTCACGAAGATCGCGCTGATGGCGGGCTACTACGACCAGGCGCACATGAACGCCGACTTCCGCGATCTCCTCGACGCCACACCGCGCGACTTCGTCCGTTCGCGACGTCCTGCCCTGGTCGCGAAGAGGTGAAGGGCTTCAGTAGCCAATCGACTGCTCCCAGAAGACGATCTGCGAATCGCGCTGCGCTACGAAGGTCACGCCGCCGTCGTGCGAGATGACGATGGCGAGTCCTGCGGGGTGATCGTTGATGAAGCGATACGCAGCGCGGTGGCGGGTGCCCACGGCCTCGATGTCCGCGCGCTCTCGCCTGGTTCCTTCGGCGTCGAGCGCGCGCCAGACTTCCTTCGGTGATGGGAGCTCCGCCGAGACCTCGGCGCCAAACCCCTGGAGGCCGAAGCGCTTGTCGAGCACCACGGCCCCGTCGATGGCAGCCAGATTTCCGATCGCGCGGCTCCACTCGAACACGGCCTGCTCGAGCCGCTCGAGCTCGGGGCTGCTGCTCGAGACGAAGTCCGCCCAGTCGACGGACGGATTGTCCGTGGCGTTCGCGAGCGCCTCCAGGATGCCGAGAAGGAGCGTGCGATAGCGGCGCGTGGGTTCGTCTTGTTCGAATCTGTACTTCAGACGGAGTCCATCCGTGGAGTGGCCCGCGGTGGTCGGGTCGTCCCGCACGAGCATCATTCCACCGTGCTGCGCGCCCCGGATGAGCTGGATGCAGCGACGAAGCATGTGCTGTCCGATTCGCCCGACGAGCCCGTGCTCCGCATCTGTCGGTCTCGCGCTCACGGCCTGCCGCTGTGAGTGTCGAGCGCGCACCTCCTCGCGTTCGCGCGCGAACATCGCGGGGAGCCACGTGGAGTCGAACACGTCCATGGTCGCGTCGCCCAGGCCGCCGCGCTCGATCGCGCCGATGAGCTTTCCTGCACAGCGAACCGCGAGCTGTCCGGGACCCGTGACGTGAATGATGGGATCGTGGGTCCAGCTGCGCACGCTCCCGCGTCCCCCCCACGCGGGCGCCAGCCACCTTGGGCCGGAGTGCGCGATGCCCCAGATGCGCGGCGCGCCGTCCTCCACGTGCGCGCCGATGAGCGCGGTCTCGAAGGGCGCCGCAGGAGCGAGTCGCCGCAGCTCGTCGGCGTGCAGCGGCCTCGCGCGATCGAACATGAGCCTGAGGACCTCGCGGTTCGGCTCGCCGTCGACGGGGAGGCTCTCGGGGTGCGTGAGCAGCAACCGGAAGCGCGTTGGCCGTGCCTCCTCGGTCGTCATGGATGCCTGATACGACGCAGCGAGCGCCTCTTCGAGCAGGTCGATCGGAACCGTCAGCGGCGAGTCCGATGGCCAGTGCGACGTGACGAAGCGCACCAGATCCGGCGGATACGCACGAACGCGGGTCTTGCAGTGGTCGGTGTCTTCCTTCATCGGGAGATCGCGCAGGCCTTCGCGTTGTACGTGCCGATGAAGTCGCCGGGGAAGATGCGCTGCGTGATGAAATCAGCTTCGTCCTGGGTGAGCTGTCCGCTCGCGCGCGCGCCACAGTTGCCGACCACCGTGGTGTCGGACAGATGGATGTGGAGCGTTGTGCCGCGGGAGACAGTCAGCGGGATGTGCGTCATCACCGGAATGAGCATGGACGGCGGGTCGCTCGAGGTCGGGTCCCATCCGGGAGCGAGCAGCGCGTAGGCCACTTCGCCGCCGGCGACGGCGCGGATGGTCTCGGATTCGCCGCCCGCGGCGACCGGAGACGAGAACAGCGCGGTGCTCCACCACACCTTGTAGACCGTGGTCTGCTGCGAAGGGTCATGGCTGTCCGTGGCCACGGGGTAGTCGTTGTCCACCACTGCATACGCCGCGTCTTCCGTCTGGCACGCGCCAAGGCCGAGGGCAAAGACGCAGGGAAGGGTGAGGTTACGGAGGGTGGGGTTCTTCATCGTTCAGTCCAGGAAGATCGTGCCCATGACACGGACGGTGAAGGGGTACGCGGGCGTGTAGTTCACCTCGTCGCAGCCATAGAAGTTGCCGTTCGCGCCGCCGCCCGCAGGATTCGTGGCGAGGCGCGCGTTGTTGCCGCACGAGAAGCCCGCAGGGACCGGCTTGCCGATGCCCGGCTCCGTGCGCAGCCGGCTGGTCGTGTCGAACTGCGCGGCGCGGAACTGCCCGTTGAACAGGTTCTCGATGTCGAACGCGATATCGAAGCGGCGATGCCTGTATCCTGCATGTAAATCGAACTGGGTGAACCCGGGCGCAACGATCTGGCCGTCGTCCGACGCAGGCCGATCACCGATGCCGTAGAAGAGGAGCCCGCCGCGGAAGATGCCCGGGACGGGACCGATGGTGTGGCGCGCGGACATGCCGCCGGACCACGTCTGCTTGGGCGCAAGCGCAAGGCCGCCGCCGTTCTCGTGGTCGGCTGTGAACTGCGAGTGCGTGAACGTGATGTCGCCGTCGGCCGAGAGCCAAGGCAGGAGCTCGTAGCGGGCCTCGAACTCGGCGCCGTATCGGTTCGTCGCCCCGCCCACATTCGTGGTGCCGTCGTCGCCGTTCCACGTGGTCTCGTTGGCAAGGTCCAGGTTCCACAGCGCGGCGGCGACGTCCAGCTTACGGAGCAGGCGAGCGCGCGCGCCGAGCTCCTCACCGCGCGCGCGGGTCAGCGGCGTGACCGCGGGGCTGCTGAAGACACCGCGCACGTCGTTGGAGTGGAAGCCCTCGCCGTAGTTGGCGTACACGTCGAGCTCGTAGTTGCGCTCCGCGATGGGCGTGACCACCGCGCTCGCCTTGGGGGAGAACTGGTGTGCGCTGTCAGTGCCGCTCCTCGGGTTCTGGGCATCGGTGGAGCCCGTGAGCGCGTTGTCCACCGCGAACGAGAGCATGTCCGCGCGACCGCCGGCGTTGAGGCGCAGCCACTTCGCGGGCGTCACCTCTTCGCTGACGTACGCGCCGATGAGGGTCTCGTGCACGTTGTTGCCCCGGAGCTGATTGAGCTGGTTGCGCTGCGCGGTGTGCCAGAGCTCCTCGTGGATGTCGTCCGAGCGGGTGTCGGCGCCGATGGTGGTGTCGAAGCGAACCCCGCGCAGCTGATGCACCACGCGGTAGCTCACCTTGCCGCCATAGAACGTGCGGCGATCGACCTGCTCGATCTCGTCGCCGTTGTTCGGGTCCTTCAGGAACAGCGTGAAGTTGGAGAACAGGTTGAAGCGGTACGTACCGACGTACGCCAGCGCCGTGACCTCGCTGTTCTCGCTCGGGCGAAACTTGTAGGATGCAAATAGTTGGTGACGCGCGGTGCTGCCGCCTTCGTTCGGGTCGATGGATCCGAACCGGCCGATCTGTCCGCGCTCCACGGCCCGCCCTGGGATCTGGCCGGAGCCGTGCCACTCTCCCCCGTACGACGACTCACCGATCGAGAAGCTCGATGTCGGGGACACCTGGTAGGTGACCTTGTTCCAGAGCTTGTACTTGTCCCAGTTCTCGGGGTTGTCGAACGGGCCGTTCTGGCGGCCGATCTCCGCGGCGAACGTGGTCTTCACGTTGTCCCATTTCGGCGTGGCGACGAGCAGCCCGCGGTAGGCCGGCGCACCGTAGCCCGGGGAGCTGCCCGCGCCGAAGCCGACAGACGAGTGCTCGAAGTTGTCGCGCGTGACCAGGTTCACGGAGCCGGCCGTGGCGAAGTCGCCCTGGTTCGCGAAGTAAGGCCCCTTCGTGATCTCCACGCGCTCGACGGTCTCCGGAATGATGAAGTTCGTGTCCGAGAATCCCTGACCGTGCGCATGCGACACCATGTTGATCGGGATGCCGTCGATGCTGAGCGCGAGGTCCGTGCCATGGTCGGCGTCGAAGCCGCGCAGGAAGTACTGGTTCGCCTTGCCGCCGCCCGAGTGCTGCACGAGCACGAGGCCCGGCGTCACGCGAAGGATGTCCTGCACGGAGCCGATCGGGCGGAGCTGGAACTCGCGATCGCGCACGGACGTGGACGACGCAGCGCTGAGCGGCTTGCGCCCCAGGACCAGCGTGGAGTCTCCATTGTCCTGCGTCTGCGGCGGCGGCTCGGGCGTGGGAGGTGGCGGCGTTGGCGCTGGCGGCGTGGCGGTCGTTGCGCTCGCGAGCCTGAACGGGATCGACAGGGATACCGTGGAGCGGATCGGGGTATCGCCGCGGCGCGCGGGCGTGAAGGTCCACGCCTTCACGGCGGTCAGCGCGGCGGCATCGAATTCGGGGCCCGCTGACTGCGCGACACGTGCATCGGACACGTGCCCTGCCTCGTCGATCGTGATCTCCACGCCGACGTCGCCCTCGCGCTTCTCCGAGAGCGCGCGCGGCGGATACACGGGCTCGGGGTGGTCACCGAGTGAGGGCGGCGTGACCTGTTGCTCCTCGACTGTGGGCGTCGTGCCGTCGGTGGGGCCCGCTGCGTGAGCCAGAGGCGCATGGAAGACAGCCGATGCTGCGCATCCAAGGCAGAGCAGCAACGACGATCGGCGGCCGATCAGGTTTCCCATGACGAACGCACGCCTCACTAGCATGCAAACGCGCAGGTTGGCCCCGCGGATCGCCGAGCGTCGTGCGGGAGATCAGGAGATGAACATGAAGGGCGCCCGGCCTGGTTCAGTTGCTGGACGAGCCGGCTGAACCGGCGCTGGCAATGCTTTTCACAACGTTTTCAATAAATCGTTCTGATGTTGCAGCCTGGGCCGCTGCTGGTGGCGTTCATTCCCTGCGCGGCGCGGTAGACTGGCTCGATGGTGTCGTGGCATCGAAACGTCGGGATCGCGGGCGCGCTCGCCGCGATGGTCACCGCGTGCACCCTGTACGACTCGGGTCTCCTCTTGCCGGCGTCCACCACGTCGGACGGAGGCTCCGATGGCGGCATGCCAGCAGCGGTCACCGACGGCGCCGCCCCGATAGATGCAGGATGCATGCATGCGAGCGCGCCGTCGCCGCCTGCGAAGGATGATCCCTCCGCCGCGCCGGAGCGGGACTTCGTCGTTGCGGCAAGCTACTTCAGGGTGGTCAACGGCGCGACGGCGACTCTTCCACCGTCGCCCACTGGCCTCGACCTTGACAACACCTGTACCTGCCCAGGCGCGCCGACCTGCACGGGGACGAGCTCCAAGGCCACGTGCGATCTGGATGGCGGCGCGGACGACAACGGCGGCATCTTCTTCGCGGAGTACGCCCTGCTCGACCCGGCGGGCTTCAGCGACATGGGGCTCAGCACGGCAGTGACCACCGGCGCGAACGGCCTCCTCTACCGCGTGAAGAACTACAACGGACAGCCCAACGACACACAGGTCACGGTGATCGCATATGAGTCGTCCGGCATCCACGACAACGATGGCGGCGTGCTCACGCCCGTGCTCGACGGCACCGACGTGTGGACCATCGCGCCCAATTCCCTGCTCGGCGGCGACAGCGTGGACGGCGGCGCATCGTGCGAGGGCAATGACTCGGTCTGCATCCCGACGTTCTTCGACACGAAGGCCTACGTCGTGAACGGCACGCTGGTAGCGCACCTCGACCACCCGTTCTTCGTGGGCTACCTGGTCTCGCGCATCCAGGTGCTGCTCTCCGGCTCGGTGCTCGTGGCGCCGCTGCTCCCCAGCGGCCCGAGCTTTCGCATCGACGACGGCCGCATCTCTGGCCGCTGGAGCACGACGAAGTTCCTCTCCGCGTTGCAAAGCGTCAGCGATCCGCTGCAAGGCACGGGACCCAACGGCCTCTGCGGCGACTCCGGCACCTACGCAAATATCAAGTCAGGCGTCTGCGCCATCGCGGACGTCATGACGGACCCGAGCAAGGACAACAAGAACGCAGCGTGTGATGCGTTCTCGATGCAGGTCACCTTCACCGCGGCACCAGCACACCTCGGCGCGGTCGCTGCGCCGGGAAAGCTACGCACCCCGTGCGGCGCCACGTACGAAGACCAGTGTCCGTGAGCTACTTCTTCTTCGCCTGGAGCGCCTTCACCGCGCGATCGAGCGCCTCGGCGACGTCGGTCTGGACGCCTTCGCCGCGCGCCCACTGATCTGCCTTGAGCAGGGTGGTGGAGGCAGTGGTGGCGAGCCTGGTGCGCCGCCCACGGGCGAGATTGGAGAAGAAGGCTTGACCGTCGTTCGGGGTCGGACGGAGCGAAGGCTGAAGAAATCCGCGCATTTTCCAGTTCCTTGTGGAGAGGGACCGCTCTCTCTAGCCCTTCCGAAGCCAAATGAGAAGCCTTCCCGCTACGTGGTCCAGGTGGACCCGACGCGGCGCCGGAGGGCTGTGGCTTCGGCGGCCAGCGCGAAGTGGGCGACGTCGCCTGCGAATGGATGGTCCAGGACGGCTCCGAGCGCGCCACGGCCCGGGGTCTCGGTGGCGGTCATGAGTGGCGGGTCGAGCGCGCGTAGCTCGTCGATGGTCGCGAGCAGATCGCCCGTGAGGAGGTACGCCGCACGGAGCTCCGCCTTCGCCAGGATGCTGAGCATCGCGTCGCCCGAGATGGGGCGCGCGTCCTTTCCGGTGAGCATGGGAACGAGCTTCTCGAGCGCCTGCTTCTGCTTGCGCGAGAGCTCGCGTGCGACGGCGCCTTCGTACTGCGCGACCAGCTTCTGGTTCACGGTGTCCGAGTCGTTGCCGTAGGTCGGTACGACGACGCGCGCGGCGGCCACGAGCAGCGCGGAGATGTGTGCGGGCGGGAGCTCCTCGAGCCACGGGACCGCGAGCGCGACCCGAGAGAGCGCGCGCGCCACGGCGGCCAGCTGCGTGGGCTCGGGGAGGTCAGCGACGGTCTTCGGGAGCACGAGCCAGAGATCGTCCTGCACCAGGATGCGCGCGCGCTTGGCGCGTTCGCTGATGACGAGCTCGATGTCGGAGAGCCCGAGCGCCTTCATCATGCGGTCCATCAGCACGCGGGTGGGGTGGCCGCTGCGCTTGCCAATGCGATCCTTCGACGTGATGCCAAGGTCACCGAGCTCGCTGCGGAGCGCGCGCAGTTCGAAGCCGAGGATCGCGCCCGCGACCTCGAACATGGGGTGACGGCCTTCCTCGCGGAGCACGTGCGAGAGCAGCGTGCTGCGGTCAAGGATGGCGTGCTGGGACTCGAACGGCTTCAGGCGGCGCGCGCGGAGCCATTCGTGGCGACCCTCGTCGAGGGAGCCGTAGATGGCGCGCAGCTCCGAGATGACGATGGCCTCTTCGGCGCGACGCTCGGCGGAGAGCGAGCGCTCCCGGAGATCCAGCGCGGCGCCCGGATCCGAGAGCGCGCGCAGCGGCTCGGAGGACGGGAACATCATGGGGACGACCGTCTTCACGACGTCCTCGTTGGCGCCAAGGCGCGAGTACGACTGCGCGAGAAGGAAGCGCGTCTCGTGGAGGGCCGGCTGGATCAGGATGGCGCGCTTCAGGTGCTCGATGCCCTCGCGCGTGCGGGCGAGCGGTCCCACCTCGAGCGCACCGAGCGTGGCGAACCAACGCGCATCCTCCGTCTTGAACTCGCGCGCCTTGATGATGACGTTGGTGAGCGCGCGCGCGTGCCCCGTGGCGTCCGCCGATGCGCCCGAACGGAAGAGGCGCGCGAGACGTGAGAACGCCTTCGGATGTGCGGGCGCGCAGGCGACGGCCTCCACGAGGGCCTTCTCTGCAGCCGTGGTGTCACGTACCTGGAGGCGGATCTCCGCGAGCTCCAGGAGGATGTCGGAGCGCACGGTCGGCGTGGTCTCCACGCCAGCAAGACGCTCGAGCAGCGAGGCGATCTCGAGGCGCGGGGTGAGCCGCTCTTGCTCGGACGCGCCACCATCGGCGAGCTGCGTGGACTTCTGCGCAAGGCGGTGCACGAGCGCACGGATGCCGCGTGCGTTCTTCGGATCGGTCTCGAGCGCCTTGCGGAGCGCGGCCTCGGCAAGGTCCGGCTGTGCAAGCACCTTGTCGTAGATGCTTGCGAGCGCGAAGAGCGCGGTGAGCTTCGGCGCGGGCTCCTTCGCTCGGCGGACGATGTCCTCGAGCACCTCGACCGACTCCGGCCACGCGCGCTGCGCGATGCAGAGCTCCGCCATGGTGAGGAGCGAGGGCACGTGATTGGGCGCCATCTCTCGCACGCGTCGCAGCGCCTCGATGCCGCTGACGAGGTCATCAAGGTCGTCGCGCGACACGCGGGCGATCTCGTTGCCGAGGAGGATCACGGCCTCCTCCGAGGTCGCGGTGGCGAGCGCGGCGCGGAACGTCTCGATCAGGCGCTCGCCCTCGTGACGCTGCATGCGCACCATGGCAAGGCGCTCTGCTGCGTGCACCAGGTTCGGGTTTGCGTCCAGCGCGCGCTCGAGCAGCTCTGCGGCGCGGCTTGCGCGCTCGTAGCCACCACCCAGGCGCTGATCTTCCGACGGACCAAGGAGCAGCTCCGCGGCGTCGAGCATGTAGCGCGCCGACGTGCGTGGATCTTGTGACAGCTCGGACAGGGATACCGCCGCCGCGACGGCGCCGGACGTGTCGGAGAAGCGGTTCGCGAGCCGGGCGAGGCCGGTGGCAGCGGTGAGGCTCATGGGGTCGAGCTCGAGCGCCAACCGGTACCGCTCCAGCGCCTCCTTCGCGAGCGACTGATCGCGGAGATCCTTCTCCTGGTACTCGAGCAGGAGCGCCAGGCGCAGCTCTACTGCGAGCGTGGACTCGTCGTCGTCGGCGAGCGCCGTCAGGGAGCGCAGCGCGGAGATCGCGATGCCGCGCGCCTTCGGGTCGCCCTTGCGCGTGGACATGAGCTCGCGCCGCATGGTCGCTTCCAGCGCACCCGCGTCCGTGGGGTCGAGCGAGAGGATGCGCGCGTAGGTCGCGCTCGGGTCGGAGCCGGGGAGCTTCCACTCCTCGAGCGCCGCGAGGTTCCAGAGGACGCCAAGGCGAGCGCGCACATCCGCCTGGGACTCCGCCTGCCGACCGAGCGTCCGCGCAAGATCGGACCACGAGAACGAGCGACGTTCGAGCGCCTCGAGCGCCCGCCCAGCGCCGACGAGCAGCGGGTTCTCGGCCACGAGTGCCTCGGCCATCTCCGTTGCGCGTCCGAGATCCTTCTGCGCGAGCGACAGCATGAGCACGAGCGAGAGCTTGATGCGCGGTGCGGTGTCCGGGTTCCGGTCCACGTGCTCCGTGAAGTGACGGATGCGCTCGTCCAGGCCGGGTGAGCTGAAGAGCGTGGTGCCCGGCGTCCGGTTCATGGACTCGCTCGCGCGCCGCGCAAGGAGGCGCGCGTAGCGCTCGAACGAGAACGCCGTCTCCGGCCCCTCGCGGAGCGCGCGTTCGTAGAGGCGCTCGGCCTCCGCGTCGTCCCCCAGCCGCAGCTCTGCGAGCTCCGCAGCGCGGACCAGCCAGTGCGCGCGCTCCTCGGGGACGATGCAGTCGTCCGCGAGCGCGACGTACGCGGCCACGAGCGCGGGATGATCACCCGCGGCGTCGAGCATGCGTGCGGTCTCGTCCGTGGGGACAGGATGGGCGGGATCGAGCAGGTGCGCGGACCGGAGCGAAGCGGCGGCCTTCACGGGCTCGCGCAGGCGTCCGCTCTGGATGTGCGCGAGCGTGACCCAGAGCGCAAAGCGCTCCTTGTCGTTCGGTGCGTTGTCGATGCGCGCCTCGAGCGAGCGTGCGACGAGCTCCCACCGGCCGGCCTCCTCGTGCAGGCGGGTCTCGAGTGCGCGCGCGGCGGGGTGCGCGGCGTCCTGCGCGAGCACGTCGTCCACGATCGCCATTGCGCGCGTCGCGTCTACACGTGCAAGGACCTGCGCCGCACGGGCGCGGAGCGAGAGAACGTCCGCGCCGTCTTCGCAGAGGCGAGCCTCGTCGAGCAGCGCGCGGGAGAGAGCGCGATCGTCGCCCAGGCGTCCGGCAGCGCGCGCAAGTCCGAGCACGGCGCCGCGGCGATCGGGCTCGATGTCCAGGATCTCCTCGTAGGTGCGCTGCGCCCGCTTCGCGTCGCCCAGGACCTCTTCCCACAGCGTGGCGACCTTCTCCAAATACGCGATGCGTCGACCTTGATCGCGGATCGCCTGCGCGGCGTGCGAGTACAGCTCTACGAGCCCGCGCACCTCGCGGTCCAGGCGCTCGGGCGGCGGCGGTGACATGAGGCGCGAGAGCGAATCGGTGATCTCCGGATCGCCAGGCGAGGCGACAGCGGCCGCGCGAAGGTGGCGGATCGCCTCGTCGCGCTTGTGGAGGCGGCTCTCCGCGATCGTGGCGGCGCGCGTGAGTGCCTTCGCACGCTTCGTGCCCTCTTCGTGGCGCGTTGCCTCTGCGAGCCACATGGCGATGCGGTGCTCTTCGCGGCCGCGCTCCGCGAGCAGGCGATCGAGCTCCTCGAGCAGGAGCGGGTTCTCCACGTCGATCGAGAGCGCCTGCTCCAGATCAGAGATCGCGGTGTCCAGATCGCGGAGCTTCTCGGCGATGGCTGCGAGCAACCGGAGCTCGTAGGCCACTGTCGCGGGCTCCACGATGTGCGGGAGGCGGGCGCGGCGCGCGCGTGCGGCGTCGGAGAAGTGGCCGTGCGCCTCGTGCAGGCGGATGAGATGGTCAAGGACGAGCCGGTCGACGGCGCGCTCGGTGGGTGCCCGTCTGGCGGCGCGCTCCAGGAGGCCGATCGCGCGCGCCTCGTCGCCAAGGCGATGGCTGCAGATGGCGGCGGCGTCGAGCTCGAGCCGCGCTGCACGCACGGGATCGCGCTCGAGGGAGGCCTCCTCGTCCAGGGAGATCGCAAGCGCGGAGAAGTCACCTTGTGCGGAGAGGAACCGCGTCCACGCGTCGCGCACGGGGCCCACGCCTGGATCGAGGTGGAGCGCGCGTTCCAGGGCACCCTTCGCCTCTTCGGGTTTTCCAAGGCGGAAATCCAGGATGAGCGCGCGCTCGACCAGCAGCCACGCCGCGAGATCGCGCTGCGCGAGATATGCGTCCGCCATCTTCGCAAGATGGTCAGCCAGCTGCATGAGCTCGCCTTCGCCGCCGTCGTGCGCGCGGTTGACGAGCTCGGCCTCGAACCCCTTCAGGGCAGCCGCATGGTGCGGCACGCGGGCAAGCGCGTGCTCCCACGCGTCGCGGACCTTGTAGATGTCGTCGCCCATCGCGTCGAGGAGGCGCGCGCGCTCCACGAAAAGCTCCGCGCTGCGTGCGTCGGTGGTGCTGCACTCGAGCTCGTGATCAAGGTGCGCGAGCATGTTGCTCAGCGCGGAGCGACCGTGCATGCGCCGCCGGAGGATCCCGTGTGCAACGGCGTGCTCCTCGTTCACGCGGAGCGCGGCCTCTGCGTGGGACGTCGCGCGGCTGTCGTCGCCGAAGGTCTCCGCGACGAGCGACATCTCGATGTGCGCGCGGCACAAACCGATCGGGTCTTCGCTCTCCTCGAGCACGGCGATGCGCGTGGACAGGAGCTCGAGGAGGTTGGTGATCTCCTCGGGCGGCGCCGCGTTGAATTCGCGCCGCTGTGGAGGCGGCATGCGCGATGGGCGGTCCGACGGAACGGCCGTTGGGATGGGCAGGACGGCGTGCGGGCGCGCGCTGCTCACGCCTCCGGTCACGCCGTGCATCGTCGGGGGGGGCGCCGGGCTGGCTGCGGGGACCGGTACTGCGACGACCGTGGCGGGGAGCGGCGGCGGCTTGGGTATCGCGATGTCGACGCTCACGGACGGCGCGCTGTCAGAGGCGCGCGCAGACGCGGGCCCGGCTGGCAATGCGGGCGATCCTGGCACGCCGGGCGGTACCGCCATCGAAGGGGGAAGCGGTGGCGGTCCTTTGGAGGGCCGGCCGGACGGCGGAAGCGGCGGCGGCGCCTTCGATGCGCGGGTGGGGAGAGGCGGCGGCAGGCTCTCCGGCTTCGACGCGCCCGATGCTGGACCGAGCGTCCCATCCTTGTCGCTGGGCTTCAGGTCGGCAGGCTTGAACTCGCTCTTCGGCGCGGAGCTATTGGGTACCGCCGCTGCGGCGGCGTCCTTGTTGCTGTCCCTGTCCTTGTCGACTGCGTAGAGCGGCGGGGCCTTGCTCCGCGCCGCCTCCGTCGGAAGTGGCGGGGGCTTCGGTGGTGCCTTGACCGGGCCGATCTCGAACGGGGTCGGCATGGCCACAGCAGGCGTGCGGAAGGGCCCGGAGGGGCGATTTCCGCCTCCAGCCGCTTCCTTGAGGGACTTCACCTGCCCCTCGATGTCCCAGTTCTCACCGGTCATCGCGAGGAGTTTGTCGACGGAAGTCGCGGACTCGACCTCGAACTCGACGTCCTCCGATAGCTCGTCGATGTCGATCGACGACGGCATCGGCTTGGGGGCGGGGCCGGCGGGGAGTGCAGCGCCCTCGACCCCTTTTTGCGCGCCCTTCTGCGCGCCCTTATCCGCCATGGTTGTCCCTCGTTGCTGAGATCCTCGCATATCGCTGGGGCCCTGTCTCCACTTGTCTCGGTCAGCCCCGGAGAGGGCGCGGAGAGGGGGGGCGGCCTTCACTCGTTTGTCCCCTGCGCCGTCTCCGTGTAGGGGTTAAGAAGGGGCCTCCCGATCTTCCTCGTCCCCCGCACTTCATGCCGCTCAATGACGACGCGCTGCTTCGTGGGCTCTTCGACCACGCCTCCGTAGGGATGGCGTTCGTCGGGCTCGATGGCCGCTGGGCCACCGTGAACCGCGCGATGTGCAAGCTGACTGGCTACCAGGAGCGCGAGCTCCACGGTCAGCACTTCCAGTCGATCACACACCCAGACGATCGCTACAAGGACGCGAGCTTCGTCGAGAAGCTGCTCGCCGGCGAGACCGATGGCTACCGCGTGGAGAAGCGCTACGTCCACAAGGACGGGCATGTCGTCTGGGCAGAGGTCGCCGCGTCGCGACTACGCTCGAAGACGCGCGATATGTTCCTGTTCGTCAGCCAGGACATCGGCAGTCGCAAGGAGATGGAGCAGGCGTTCCAGCACTCGGAGGAGAGCTTTCGCGTCCTCATCGAAGGCGCACCGGACTCCATCTGCGTGCACGTGGGCGGAGTGATCCGCTACGTGAACCCCGCGTTCGGCCGGCTGCTCGGCGGTCGCCGTCCCGAAGAGCTCGTGGGAGAGACGGTGGCGGAGCTCCTGCCCATGGGCGAGCGACTGCGGCTCGGCGGTGTGGCGAGCGGCAAGGGCGACGAGCGCCGCACCTACGACGCGCACTTCCTTCGCCGGGACGGGAGCGTCGTGCCGTGCGAGGTGTCGGAGCTGCCGGTGGTGCGCGCGCGCGAGGCCTCCAGCGTCATGTTCCTGCGCGACCTGTCGGCGCGTGAGGCGAGCTTCCGCAAGCTGCTCCGAGCCGATCGCCTGGCTGCGATGGGGACGCTCGCTGCCGGCATCGCTCACGAGATCAACAACCCGCTCGCGCTCGTGGTCGCGAACCTGGAGCTCGCGCTGGAGGCGCTCGGCTCACCGCGCCAGGGCATGTCGAACGAGGAGCTCAAGGAGGTCCTGAGCGAAGCACGCGAGGGCGCTCTGCGCGTGAGCGGCGTGGTGCGGAACATGCGTCAGCTCGGCACGATAGAGTCGGGCAGCAGCGAGTCTTCGCCGGTCGTCGTCGCGAGCGCGCTGGACTCCGTGCTGCGGTTGATGTGGAACCAGCTGAAGCACCGAGCGTCGCTCACGAAGGACGTGGATGCGGTGGTACAGGTGCGCGCCCGCTCCGAGGAGCTCGAGCAGCTCTTCCTGAACCTGCTCCTCTACGCGGGCCGCTCGCTCCCGGGCGACACGTCGCTGGTCGCGCTCGGCGTACGCGTCGAGAGCTCGGGCGGAAACGTGGTGATCGAGGTCACCGACAACCATCCGCCGCTGTCCGACGAGCAGCGCGAGCACCTCTTCGATCCGTTCTATTCCTCTCCGGGCGGAGGTGGCATCGGGGGTGAAGGTGGCCTGGGGCTAGCGGTGAGCCACGGTCTGGTCGAGCAGATGAACGGCGAGATCGTAGCGGGGAGCTCTCTTGGCGGAAACGTGTTCCGCGTCACGCTTCCAGCGATCGATGCAAGAACAGAGTCGATCGCGTCGAGCGTCCCACCCTCACTACGTCCAAGGCCGGGCCAACGAGTCCGGGTCCCAGGCCGGAGAGCCCCGAGCCGCAAGCTCCACCCCGCGGAGAAAAAGAAGCGCTGATAGCGCTGATATGCAGCGGTCCCGAGCTAGTGCGATTGCACCTCGACGACGACCTTTTCGAACGCGCGCTGCGCGAGATCCGTAGCCCGTATCCAGAAGAACATGCGGCCATTGTCGCCGAAGCCGAGCCCCAGGTTCTGATCCGAGCTCACCTGCAACAGAAGCCGCCATTCCTTCGCGGCCCGGTCAATCTCGGCATCAGGAACGTCGACGTCCTTGCCGCGCCGGCCGTACTCGATGCGTCTCGTCATGTCGCCCTGGATGGCGTCCGGATGTCCGCCGAAGCGATGCACGCCACCGCCCTCCGGCGGCGAGAGACAGTAGGCGCCCTGGTGCTCGTGGTAGAGCGCGGCGTAGCGCTCCCGTCCCGCTTCATCCAGGCCTAGCCCACGTGCATCTTCGGTGCGCATGAACGGCAGCGTGAGCTCGCGAGATGCGACCAGCGGGGTCGACTGGGTCGCCTTCGACCCCCTCGCGGCTCGCGGCGCCTTCGCAGGCGTGAGGTTCGAGGTGTCCGGCGTGAAGATCACGGCCCATCCATCGCGCTCGGTCGAAACGTCCCACGGCGTTGCGTGGAAGAACGACAGCAGGCCCTTCTTGGGCATCGCGGCGCTCTCGACCACGGCCTTGATGTCCTCCAGGTTCACCTGTGCGAGGAATGTGAGGCGGCGCCCGCCGCGCGCGGGCCACTCGAAGTCAGCGGCCACGTCGGGCGCGCCGCCCATCTTCGTCGCACCTGACCGCGGCTTGCCCTTCGCCGTGCCTGCAAGGAGGAGCACCGACGGGCGCGCGACCGCGCGAAGGCGAGCCTCGGCCGTGACGAGATCGAAGCGCGCGCAGAGCTCGTGAATCTTCGGAGCGTCGCCCATCGCAATGCGGGCGGGACGAAGAGCGTCGCGATCACGCGAGCTCGTCAGGCGCTCGAGATCTCGCTTTGCCCACGGCCGCCCCTTGGCTGCCATGGCGACGAGGATGCGCTCGCGCTCCACCAGATCACGAAACGCCTCGTACTGCCCGAGCATGTACGAGATGTTCTGCGTGGCCGCGTCGTCGCCCATCTTCATGGCGGCGCTGTAGCAAGCGAACGCGCGCGCCAGGTCCTGCTGCGTGCCCTGGAAGTGCTTGTCGCCTTCCTTGCGATGCTCGGCGGCGGTCTTTGCGCCGCTCGTCTTCGTGGTGACGGCCTTCTTCGCAACGACCTTCTTCGTGATGGTCTGCTTCTTCGCGCCGGTCTTCGTGACGGTCTTGTTCTTCGCGACGGTCTTCATGATTTTCTTCTTCTTGCCCGCGGTCATCGCACACCCCATGGACGGCCGCCGGGCTGGCCTTCGGCGAGCGGCAGCAGATCCTGGCAGGCTTCTACGCCCAGGTCGTGCTGCTCGTCTGGATCGATGAGGGTGTCGAAGCAGTGCCACTGTGGATCCGCCTGGTGCGCGATCAGCTTACGCGAGCCCTTGATGGCGCCCCAGTTCTTGAACGCGCAGGCCCACAGCGTGGAGCAGTTCGTGATCTCGGTCGCGCGCTCGGGCGAACCGCCACGGAGCAGGCTCTCACCCTTGGCTTTCGCCTTGAACGGCTGCACGGAAGGGGCGTCCCACAGACCCATGAGATCCATGATGGTGGGAAAGATGTCGAGCGAGAGCAGCGGGCGATCGGCCGCCGCGACGATGTTCTTCCGCTCCTCGTCCGTGAGCGACTTCGGCGGGGCGTAGATCCACGCGGGGATCTTGATCTCCACGTCCCACATGCTGAACGTGTGCCCGCCGCCGCCGTGCTCCCACAGCTGCTCGCCGTGATCGGACACGAACACGATCACGTTGTGGTCGGCGTTCGGCAGCTCCTTCAGCGCCTTCAGCATCCGTCCGAGCGCCATGTCCTGGAGGTAGATCGAGTCCTGGTAGCGCCAGACGAGCGAGTCCCCGTCGCCGCGCTTTGCCGCCTCTGTTTCGAAGGGTGTGTGCGCGTCATCGATCTTGTACGGGAAGTGCGTGTTGGAGAAGTGGATGACGGAGAGGAACGGCTCCTTCAGCTCCTTCATGTGCGCGATCGTGTAGTCGGCGAGCCTGCCGTCGTCCGCGCCCATCTCGTAGGTGGGGTTCTCCTCGAGCTGCGTGGCGGAGACCTCGTGGGGGATCGGCGTGCCCTCGAGCCACGTGCCGGAGTTGCCGAAGAGGAGGTTCTGCGACGTGAAGTATGCGCCGTCGATGCCGGCGGCATTCGTGTACTCCCAGAGCAGCGGCGCGGAGTGCATGGCCTCGCGCGTCTCCGTGGGCGGGAGCCCGCTCCACATCACGGACAGCGAGATCGCCGTGGTGGAGTCCATGGCGCGCATCTGGCGGAGCGGCATGCGGTCGGGCATCTCCTTGTTGGAGAAGGGCGTGTACTTGCAGTCCGGGTCGTAGCCGATGCACGCGCTGATGGAGCGCACGCTCTCGGTCACGATCATGATCACGTTCCGCTTCACCTTCGGCGTGGCGATGAGCTTTGGCACGGGGATGGGAGCTCGCGCTCCAGGGTGCACACGCTCCACGGTCTCGTTGTGATCCCAGCGCGCGCGGGCGAGCTGTCCCATGGAGGAGAAGTACATGACGTCGGGCAAGGTGCCCTGGTCCGCGCCGCGCTCCGGCGACAGGAACATGGAGAAGAGGAGCGCCGTGACCGCCGTGTCCCAGGCAGCGCCCACCACCATCTTGCGAGCAGGCGCCAGCCGCTTCATGAAGAGAGGCAAGAGCAGCGCGAGCGCGATCGGCGGCAGCAGCGCCTTGCTGACGTTGGTCCGGTCGAACCAGATCTGCTGTCCAACGCTCGGCATCATCTGCGTGCCCACGAGCACGGCGCGATGATCCAGGTACGCCTGGTACCGATCGTACGTGTAGACCTGCGCACCGACCGCGAAGGTGGCGCCGAGGACGAGCACCACGCGCGCGAGCCAGCGTGACGGCGCGCGTCGCGATGCGGCGACGATCGCCACCGAACCCCAGAACGCGAGCGAGAGGAGGAACGACAGGATGTAGAAGGTGAGCTCGCGCTTGTCGAACGCGCGCAGGCGTGGCGTGCGGCGGCCCAGGTCGAGCCCCAGGATCGCCATCGCGGGGATGATGCACATGGCGCGTGCAATCCAGCGGCGGATGAAGAGGGCCCGGGCGCGACCGCGAAGGAGCCGCGAGGTGGCCTTGGAGGCGCGCGGATCCGGCGGATCTCTGCGTTCTTCTGGGCTTTCGTTGGGCTCGGCTACGTTGCTCATCCGCGCGAGAGCCCCTTATAGTCAACTGGAGCGTTCCTGCCACTCACCGCTCCAGATGGTTTAAGGTTGCATCCATACGTATAAAGGAATATACGTATGGAGCGATGGAAACGCCGAGCCGAGAGAGCCTGCCCGCGAGCCCGCGCTGGGAGCTGTACAGGCTCCTGGGCGAGCCGGTGCGTCTGCGCCTCCTCGCGCTGGTCGCGGAGGACGAGCTGACCGTGGGCGAGCTGTCGGAGCTGCTAGGCGAGAGCCAGCCGAACGCGTCGCGGCATGCAGCGCAGCTGAAGCAAGCGGGGCTCATCGCCATGCGGAAGCAGGGCACGCGCGCGCTCGTGTCGCTCTCGGATGGCGCGGCCAAGGACGCCGTGGTGAAGGACGCGCTCACGAGCGGGCAAGCCCTCTGCGCGGCCGACGGCAGCCTGCGGCGTGTGGCAGAGATCGTGGCGCAGCGCGAGGCCACGGGGCGCGAGTTCTTCGCCAGGCCGAAGGGCGGGGCAGGGGAGCTCTCGCCTTCGGAGCTCCTGCCGTACGTTGCCGCGTTCGCCGCGCTCCTTCCAGATCGTGACGTGGCGATCGATGTGGGTACGGGCGATGGGCTGCTGCTCGACGTCCTCGCGCCTGCGTACAAGAAGGTGATCGCGATCGATCAGTCTGCGGCGCAGCTGGACCGCGCGCGGGCGCGTGCAGAGTCGCGGCGCTTCGCGAACGTGGACTTCGTGCTCGGCAGCATCGACGACGACGCCACGGCCCACAAGCTGACCGGACGCGCGGATCTCGTGTTCGCGTCTCGCGTGCTTCATCACGCGGCGCGACCCGCGGAGCTGGTGAAGCGCCTCGCACGGTTGTGTCGCGCGCCGGCAGGCGGCAGCGGTGCCCATGCGACGGACGGCGGCGCGCTCGTCATCGTCGACTACGCGCACCACGAGGACGAGAGCATGCGCGAGCAGGCCGACGTGTGGCTCGGCTTCGAGCCGCGCGAGCTCATGAAGTTCGCGCGCGACGCAGGCCTCGCATCGCCGCGCGTGGTGTCGCTCCCGCAGCCTTCGCGCGGGCCGGATGCCCATCTCGGCTGGCAGGCGCTCGTAGGCCGCCTTTCACATCAAAGCTCCCACAAGAAGTAAACCCGAAAGAGAAGGACACCATGGCTGACAACTTCAAGGTCAAAGACATCACGCTCGCGAGCTGGGGCCGCAAAGAGATCAACATCGCCGAGAGCGAGATGCCCGGCCTCATGGCGCTCCGCGCCGAGTTCGGCGCGTCGAAGCCGCTCAAGGGCGCGCGCATCGCGGGCTGCCTCCACATGACGATCCAGACCGCGGTCCTGATCGAGACCCTCACGGCGCTCGGCGCCGAGGTCACGTGGACCTCGTGCAACATCTTCAGCACGCAGGACCACGCGGCCGCTGCCATCGCGGTCACGGGCGTCCCCGTCTTCGCCTGGAAGGGCGAGACCGAGGCCGAGTACGACGCCTGCATCGAGATGCAGCTCAAGGCGTTCGCGGGCGGCAAGGGTCCGAACATGATCCTGGACGACGGCGGCGATCTCACGGTCATCGCGCACAACAAGCACCCGGAGCTGTTCGACGGCCCCGAGGGCATCAAGGGCATCAGCGAGGAGACCACCACGGGCGTGCACCGTCTC
>JBBRNJ010000041.1:0-75634 GCA_038230375.1 Polyangiales bacterium
CTGAAGCGAACGAGCGACGCTTGGCGTCTGTTGCTCGCTGCCGCCAGTGGTCCCCGGATACGCCGGGTATTGTCCCGTTGCCACGGCGCGATTGATGCGTAGATTCGCGCCTGGGACGGCGACATCCCGCAGTAGTGTTAGGAGGGGTCGATCGCAATCTGGAACGATGCCAGACTGCCGGCTTCATTCGGGATCACGAGGGCGGAGTCCAATATCTGCGTGACACACGCGGAGAGCGAAGCGTTCGGCGTCTCCACAGTGAAGTGTGGCGGAGACTTCGACACATTGACGGTCGCCGTGAGCTGCGAATGGTCGGGCATCTGGTCCAGGACCCTCTGCGCGCACAGCTTGACGCCGCGGTGCACCGTGCCGAGCGCGCGGTTCACGCGAAGGAGATCATCGGGTGGGAGACCGGTGCGCGCCACCAGGCCCACATCCACGTTGATCTCCCTTACAACGGCATTCACGTTGTTGGGTTGGCGGACGGCGCCGCACACGTTGCCATTGACCTGTTTGCCTGAAGTGCGAATCGGACCGGCCAAGCCACCACAGTTGTTGTTCGCCCCCAGTGGACCGGTCTGCCCTGGCGTGGGCGCCGCGGTTGGCTTCACGGCAGCGTGCTTCACAGCCCGGGCGATCACGAAGGCGATGGAGGCACCGTTCGGCGCGGGCAGCGCTGGTGGTGATGACGCCGACCCGGCAGGCGCGTTCTCCGTCGGAGCAGCGCTTGCAACCGGCCCAGAGAGCCCGACCGGAGTGGGCGCGGTGGTCGCGCTCGAAATCGGCGCGTCGTCGCCGATGGCAGGGCGTGCTTTCTCGGCTGCCACCGCGGCATGTGGAGCGGCCGGCTGCGGGGCCACCCTGTCGTCGCATCCAGCCGTGATGCTGATCAACGTCCCGATCGCGATGACTCCTGCTTTTTCCCTGGTCTGGCCGCGTCCCATGCCTTCACGATAACCTATGAGGCTGCCTCGCGACTGATTTGGTACTGTAGACTGGCACCTATGCATCACGATGTGCATCCGCTCCTTCGAACAGCGCTTGTTCTTTCCGCTGTTGCCGGTTGCGGGGCCAAGGCGGAGCCCGTGGTTGCGCCCGCTCCGCTTGCGGTTGTGGATGCTGGAGGCGTTCCCTCTGATGCAGGTGGCAGTTCCGGGAATGACGGGAGCTCAGTTGCGAGCGTTGGCTCTGGTAAGACTTCCTGCGCGGTGCGCCAGGCGATGTTGGAAGAGCGTTCGCACCGGGGGGAGTCACAATGCTTGGAGGGAACCGCACCGGGCGTTTCGGATCTTCGCATGACGCTGGAACCGGAGGTTGCGTCCGCCTCGGTTGCACCGGGAGCGAACATCCGCCTGAAGCTTCGTCTCGTGAACGTGTCGGACCACACGGTTTCCGTACGCACGCAGCTCCCGTACGGAGGGGAGCTCATTGTCACAACGGACAAGGGCGTGAAGATCGCGCCGCCAGAGGGGAGCGCGGTCACGCTTCGTGATCCTGCCTGCGCGAGAATGTCGTACTCCCATATGGAAGTACAGCGAGGCGTCGTGGTTGCGCTACTGCCGGGAGGCGTGATCGAGGACCTCGTGGAGTGGCAGGCGAGCCGCATGGCGTGGCCCCCACCAAAGAAGGACGGGACCTGCTATCCGAAGACCATCCTGCCGGTCGCCAAGGGCCCGCTTCCCGCCGGCAAGTACAGTGTCGTCGCGACGCCACGCATCTGGTCCGAGCCGAGCTGGTTGGAGCCCAACATTGCTACCGATGTGATGGTGAAGTGAGCGGCGCCCTTGCCCTCACGGCAGGTCTCGCAGGCGGTACTCGGTCTTGCTCGCGAAGCCGCGGTACTGCTGTTCCCTCATCCGCGTCTTGTACGCGACGGAGCGCGCGACCTCGGCCAGTGCCGGCAGCTCGTCGCCCCAGAGCCCCACGTGCTGGGCCATGAAGACGTCGAATCCGGGGTAGAGAAGTGACGCGCGCGGGCCATCCGTGAGATCGAGCTGCATCACAGCGTGCTCGCCCGCAGAATCGGGGAAGTCGACGTAGAGCGCGACCGCGCGTGTCCCGTCGGCCGGCAGCGGATAGAGCTCGCCGTCCAGCCGCTCGGCGAATGGTCCGAACGCTCCTCCTTTGTCGGCGGGCGGACCGAGCTCCTTCACCGCGAACGCGTCCAGCTTTTGCGGCGCGAGGCGGAGCGGCGCTGCTGCCGCGAACCAGCCGAGCGATTCGAGCCAGCTGCCGTCGAACGCGAGCCACCGGAGCAGGCTGGGGGAGAGCTTGTACTTTTGGCGCGGGAAACGCACCTTCTTCAGCACGTCGGCGGAGATCGGCCGAGGCACCGTGACGCCGCGCGCGCCGAGGAGAGCAAGGCCCTCCCTCTGGACCCTTGTGATCACGCGCTCGATCAGTGGCACCCCGAGCTCGACCCTCGTGGCCAGCTTGGCGTTTGTCGGCCGCCGGGGGAGCGCATCTGAGCCCACCCACGCGCCCGGCTTCGACGCGCGCACGATGGGCCCGAGCTTCTTCGGGACCGGTCGTGCGCAGTCGATCCTGCCAGTGCGGCCGAGAACGCGCTTCGCGACAAGATCGCGATCGAGCTCGACGTCCACGTCCAGGTCCACGGCGACATCGAGCTCCGAGGCGAGCCACAGATCGAAGCCGGCGAAGGCGATGCCGAGCTCGGGACCGTCGTCGAGATCGATCTCGAGCACAGGGGTCTCTCCGTGAACGTCCGGATCACCCAGACGGAGGATGCGCATCGAATCGGAGCCGGCGTCGAGCGCGAGCGCCCGGTCGGGGAAGCGAGCGCGGACAAGGGGCTCATAGACCTTTGCCATGGCCCCCGCGTGGGCGGCGATCACGCTGCGGAGGGAGGACGCGCGCGGCTTTCTGGGATCGAGAGCGCCCATGCTCTTCGCGAGCCACCCCGCGTCGAACAGGAGCCACGCGCGGAGGCTGGGAGGAAGGGCCGCGCCCGCGTCGCGCTCCATCGCGTCGATCTGCGCGGGTGTAAGCGGGGAGGGCTTCTTGATGCGGCGCTTCGTCGTGGCGTGCGCGATGATCTCTGCCACGAGGGCGGCGCCGCGCAATGCGGTCGGGGTCCTCATCGGACGATGATACGGCTTCTCCGGCGCACCGGCACGTGGTGCGAAATGCGACCTGATCGGCAGTCAAAAAACCGCGCTGCGGTCGCCAATGGGGAAACTTGCCACGCCTGTTTGCGAGCGAGACATTTCACCTCGCAGGCGAATTTTCGGTTCGAGGTAGTGTCGTCTCAGTTGTTTCAAATTCTCGAATCGAAGGCTTACCAAATGAAATATCGAGCTTTGATATCTACCGCCGTCCTCGCGACGGTGGCGACGACGGCACATCGCGCGAATGCGCAGGACCACCCCGGCTACGCAGCCAGCGTCTACGAGCCCTCCGAGCGTGGCAGCGACTGGTTTGCGAACGAGTCGAACGACTACCGCGGCAAGTTCCGGCTCGCCGTCGGCGCCGTCGGTGACTACAGCTATCGGCCTGTGATCGGCACCTACAACGCCGACGGCACCGTGCGCGCCTCGGTGCTCCGCGATCAGATGCTCCTTCATGCCGGAGCGAGCCTCTTGCTCGCCGACCGAATCCGTATCGGCCTCAGCTTGCCGGTCCAGCTTGCAGCGGATGGACACCCCGCGACGAAGAACGGCATCACCTACGCCCCCCCGGTGCACGATCAGGGCGTCGGCGACATCCGCGCGTCCGTGGACGTGCGCCTCCTCGGCGAGTACGGCGAGCCCATTACCGTCGCGGTCGGTGGCTCGATCTTCGTCCCGCTCGGCCAGCGCGATTCGTTCACCGGTGACGACGTCACGCGGTTCGCTCCGCACTTGAACGTCGCCGGTGACGTCGGGATGTTCGCGTACGCGGCGCGCGGCGGCTACGAGCTCCGCCCGCTTCGCGAGGACTACATCGGTACGCGCCTCGGCAGCAACATCACCTTCGGCGGCGCGGCCGGCGTCCGCTTCCTGGACAAGAAGATCCTCGTCGGGCCCGAGCTCTACGGTCGAACCACGGTGTCCAACTCGGACGGCGAGCAGGAGCACGGTACGCCCATCGAGATCCTCCTGGGCGCGCACTTCAAGGTGGCGCGCGACTTCCGCGTCAACGCAGGCGGCGGTACGTTCGTCGACCATGGCTTCGGCGCGGCCGTCTTTCGCGGGCTCCTCGGCGTCGAGTGGTTCCCCGAGGTGGAGAAGCCCGATCGCGACAAGGACGGCGTCTTCGACGACGAGGATGCCTGCCCCGACGTCGCTGGCGTCCGCACAAACGACCCCAAGACGAACGGCTGCCCGCCGCCCCCGCCGCCGCCAGCAGATCGCGACGGCGACGGCATCATCGATAGCGAGGACGCCTGTCCCGACGTCGCCGGCGTCCGCACGAACGACCCGAAGACCAACGGCTGTCCGCCTGATCGCGATGGTGACGGGATCATCGACAGCGAGGACGCCTGTCCCGACGTCCCCGGTGTCCGCACGAACGATCCGAAGACCAACGGCTGCCCCTCGGACCGTGACGGCGACGGCATCCTTGACAAGGACGACGCCTGTCCCGACGTGCCCGGCATCAAGACCAACGATCCTAAGACGAACGGCTGTCCCGACACCGATCGCGACAAGGACGGCATCCTCAACGACGTCGACGCATGCCCCGATCAGGCAGGTCCGAAATCGGAGGACCCGAAGACGACCGGCTGCCCGCGCGTCTTCATCAAGAACGGGCTCATCCAGATCCTGGAGCAGCCGAAGTTCGACTTCAACAAGGCGGCAATCAAGCCGGAGAGCGACTCGCTGCTCACCGAGGTCGCCAAGGTGATGACGGATCACGCAGAAATCAAGCGGGTTCGCGTCGAAGGCCACACCGACAACGTCGGCAAATCCGCGTACAACAAGAAGCTGTCGCAGCAGCGCGCCGACTCGGTGATCAAGTGGCTGAGTGGCCACGGCATCGCCGCCGATCGACTGACTGCGAAGGGGATGGGCATGGAGACGCCGCTCGTACCCAACGACACGGAGCTCAATCGCGCGCTCAATCGCCGCGTCGAGTTCCACATCGAGGACCAGGCGCAGACCGTCAAGGAGATGGTCAAGACTCCGGGCGGCGGCACAGTGGTCGCCCCGCCGAAGGACGCCATTCAACCGAAGAAGCCCGCGCCCAACCCGTAGCGCCAAGCCAAGGAAGGCTAGTCCCCCGCGTCGGAGCATCCGGCGAGGGGGACGGGGACCGCGGGCTTCGAGTCTCCGTCGAGCACCACGATGTACTCGTCTCCGATGCGGAGCTGATCGCCGATCGCGAGCTTTCCCTTCGCGATCGGCTTGCCATGCAAGGTCGGAGGCTTCGAAGCGTCGAGCGAAAGGACCTCGATGTTGCCGCCCACGTTGCGTAGACGCACATGCCTGGCGGTGACGCTTCCGCCCGGCTTGCCCAGTTGGAAGCCAGCCGCGCTCTCGCTACCCACGATGACCTCGGCGCCGCCGGCGAGCTCTCGCTTGCGAAACTTCCAGCAGCCGTTCTGGAGCCAGCGGCGCTCGGCATAACCCGGACAGCTCGGATCCGAGCCCGGCTGCGGCGCCCATCCGCTCGTTCCACGGACCAGGATCGTCTCCGGTCCGATCTCGATCCGATCGCCAACCGTGAGCTTTGTCTTGGCGGTGATCGTCTTGCCGCCCACCCTCATGGGCGCGAGCGGCTCGACCGAGATCACCCCGCCCTCGCTCGTGAAGCGCGCGTGCGTTGCCTCGACCCCCGGCGCGTCCACGCGAAGACCTCCACCGGACGTGGTGCGCCCGATCTCCCACGCCATCCCCGGGTGGATCGACTCGACCTTGCCGACCTCGGGACCGCACGCGAACTGGAGCAGTGTGCCGGCCTGCGCGGTCGGACGACCGGCCGCCGTCGGCTTCGGCAAGCGGCCGTTGGGCGTGCCGTTCGGCTCGAAGAACGAAAGCCACGACGGCGACTCGGGCAGCGCGAGCGACTTCAGCTCGTCCTCCGTCAGCGCGCGGGCGCCCATCGCGATCGGATCGCGAAACGTTCGGTCCGAGAACTCGACCAGCGCGAAGACCTCGAAGGCGCTCGGAGGATCGCCGATCACGCGCCCGCCCCTCGCCAAGGGACCTGCGCTCTTGTCGACGTAGACGAAGGCGAGGAAGGTGCCGTCGTCGCTCGGCACCCACACCCAGCGCGAGGCGGCGGCCTTCGGCGCGGGCGACGTGCTCGAAGGTGAAGGTGAAGGTGAGGTATCAACGGTGCTCTTCGAACACGCGCCGAGCGCAAGCACCGCGACCACGAGAGACAGGTTCCGCATTCACGGAGACTACCCGAGGATGACCGGCGTGAGGCAGCGAGCACCCCAGCCAGCATCATGGTAGACGTGGCGGACATCGCCTCGCTCCAGGCGAAGGAGCGCAGCCAGCGCTCCAGCGCGCGCTGTTGCGTTGGCCCGTCGCCCAGTGCATCGCGAGCTCGCAGCATCTCTACTACGGCGGCAAGGATGACTACCGCGCGATTCCCATGTTGCGTCTGTTGCGCACCCTCGCGGCGCACCTCGATCCGGCGTTTCAGCCCAGAGACGAGATGCTGAATTCGAGCGCGCGATCCGACACGTCGCCGTAGCGAAGCGCGAGCATGTCGAGCAAGTAGTTCTGTCGCAGCTTCCACGGCGCCTTCGAGCCTTGTCCCGGCATCTCCGCGAGCGCGCGCTGGACATAGCCGGAGCGAAGCGGCATCAGTGGCTCACGCCCGATGTCGCGGCCCACGCGCGGCGTGCACGCGCGGTAACCGTGGCGATCCATGTGCCGAAGGAGGCGGCAGACGAACTCGCAGACCAGGTCCGCCTTCAGCGTCCACGACGCGTTCGTGTACCCGAGCGCCATTGCCATGTTCGGCACGCCGCTCAGCATCGTTCCTTTGTAGTTCAGCGAATCCTTCGGGTGGAGGGCGCGACCGTCGACGGAGAGCGTCATTCCACCAAGGAGCATCAGCTTGAGGCCCGTCGCGGTGACGACCAGATCGGCGTCGAGATGCTTCCCGGACGTCAGCGCGATGCCGGTATCGTAGAAGTGGTCGATCTGATCGGTGACCATCTGCGCGCGACCTCCCGAGATCGCCTTGAAGAGGTCGCCGTCCGGTACGAGACAGAGGCGCTCGTCCCATGGCGCATAGCGTGGCGTGAAGTGCGTGTCCACGTCGGCGATGCCAGCTTCTTTCAGGCGACCAGTCACGCGTTCGACGAGGAACTTCTTCGAGTGCTTCGGGAACGCGCGACAGTATCCGTACAGACCGGCGGAGAGCATGACGTTCTTCCAGCGCGTGACGTCGTATGCGCGCGCTTCGGGGAGCTTCGCACGCAAGAAGGACGCGATCGGATCCACGCCCGGCGCGGACAAGATGTATGTCGGCGAGCGCTGCAGCATCGTGACCTTGGCTGCTCTCTTCGCGAGCTCGGGCACGAGCGTGACGGCCGTGGCGCCGCTTCCGATCACGACGACGCGCTTGTTCTCGTAGTCGATGTCCGGCGTCCACTGCTGCGGGTGAACGACGCGCCCGAGGAAGCGCTCGATCCCGGGGAAGTCCGGTGTGTAGCCGCCCGCGTAGTCGTAGTAGCCGCTGCACATGAAGAGGAACCCGCACGTGAAGTGCTCGGTCTCGCCGGTTCCGCAGTTCAGGACCTCCAGCGTCCATTGTGCGGCGTCGCTCGACCACGACGCGGAGAGCACCTTGTGACCGAAGCGGATCTTCTCGTCGATGCGGTGCTCACGCGCCGTCTCGCGCACGTAGGCGAGGATCGCGGGACCGTCTGCGATCGCCTTCGTGCCCGTCCACGGGCGAAACGAATAGCCCAGCGTGTACATGTCCGAGTCCGAGCGAATCCCTGGGTAGCGGAAGAGATCCCATGTTCCGCCGATGGCGTCGCGCGACTCGAGGATCGCGTACGACTTGTCAGGGCACTTGGTCTGTAGATGATAGCCCGCTGCGATGCCCGAGAGCCCCGCGCCGACGATGAGCACGTCGTAGTGATTCACGCATCACAGCCTAGCGCCGCTCGCCCGACCGCGCCGCGCAAACGCCCGCGTCAGTCCAGGCGCACGCGCCGGCCAAAGGTGGCCCGCAGGCGCCGTCTCTCCTCGGGCGAGAGGTTGTTCTGCCCGAGCGATAACCGGCGAACGGGCACGCGCCCGAGCTCGACCGGGATCGCGGTCAGTCGGTTGCGCGTGACATTCAGCTCCCGGAGCGCAGGAAGCTCCCCGAGCGATGCGGGCAGCTCATCGATGAGGTTTTCGAAGAGGTAGAGCGTTCGCAGGTTGCGCCACGCGCCCAGTCCTCGAGGAAGCGAACGCAGCTCGCAACACTCGGCCGACAGAGCGCGAAGCTCTCCGAGCGCGCAGATGTCCTCCCCGAGCGTCCCGAGAGGATTGCTGCCGAGTGACAACGACCTGAGTCCCGCGAACCGCGAAATCTCCGACGGCAACGCACGCATCCCGGTCATCTGCAGGTCGAGAGTGTGCAGCCGCGGGAGGCGGGACAGTTGCAAGAGCGTCGCGCGCATGTCGACGATGGGATTGCCACCGAGCTCCACGCATTCCAGCGCCGCCATGCTCTCGATCGCAGCGGGGAGCGACGTGAGCTGGTTACTGGAGAGATCGGGCCCGCGCGGCCCTGCCTCGATCGCAAGGATGCCGAGACGCAGGTAGCGCGCGGAGCGGTTCGCCAGCACGTCCTCGGCGATCGCGGTCAGGTTCATGCCCCGCAAGTCGATCGTGCTGCTATCCGAGAAGTGGCCCAAGTCTTCCAGGCTAGACCAGACCGCGACGACGGGACTGCCGGCGACGAGCGCCCGCGACCAACGCAAGGAGGGCGAAACCGGTGATGCTCTCGAACGGGCCAGAGCTCCCCTGCCCCGTGGCGTTGCATCCGCCGTTGCTGGAGCCGTCGGTATCGTGGACGCCGCCACCATCCGCACTGGAGCCTCCGCCTCCGCCTCCCCCGCTGCCTCCCCCACCGCTGCCACCACCGTCGCCACCTGAAGACGCGGCGACCGTGCAGCACTGGACGTCCGCAGCGCCAGGACACAAGCCAGGCGTCGATACGTGGTCGCCGAGCGCGGCGCATGCGGCGGTGGTGATGCACTCGCCCGTCTCGCCGGTGCTCGCCACCGTGCATGGCGGGCCCGCGTCAGCGATGCCGCCATCGGAGGGGACGTCGGAGCCGTAGGCCGCATAGACCTTCTGTGCGTCGCTGACGCGCGCGCTGGCATCGCATGCACCGCATGCTTCGAAGTCGCTCATGAACGCGGTGACCGCGGCGCTCACAGTTGTCGCGGCCTTCAACTTGGCGAGGCCATAGCCGGAGAACGTCGTGAGCTCGAACCAGATGAAGTCGAGCTGCAGGCCGAGCGACGTCGCGCTCATTCCGCGCATCGAGGCATAGGCCTTCACGTTGTCACCCACGGTCACATCCCAGCGCGCCCCCGCAGACCACTGCGCGATGCCGCGACCGGGGCCTCCGCTCTGCACGGACGCAGGATCCATCCCCGACTCGATATCCAGATTGCCCACGATGCCCGCCGCCTGCACTCCCGTGAGCCCCTTCCCGATGAAGTAGTCGTAAGCGGTCTTGTCGTTCGCGTTGAGCGCGGCCACGCTCTCACCCAGGTTCTCGGTGGGACCATGTACCCCGCACGCAGAGAGAGCGAGCAGGAAGCCTGCAGCGATGGCCGCGCGACGAAGAAGGCTTGTCACGTTGCGATCGTATCACTTCGAATTGACCGAGGGACCGGCACGAGGAAGCGCGGGTCGAAGCAGACCGTCGCCGCGCGCTTTTCCGGGGCCGGAGCAGGGCCGCGGAGCGGTGATTCACTTGCTTACGTGCGCGTTTCCGGGTGGATTTGACCGGCCGAGGTGGCGTGGATACGTTGGAGACTGCGTGTCCGTCGCCGGCATGGGTCGATGCGGGTCACGCTGCCGATCCATGGAGCCAGTAACCCATCGCGCTCTCCTGCTGGTGCTGTCGGGGTGCGCGATGACGTGCGTTGCCAGCGCGTGCAGCTCGTCGTACACGACGCCCGAGGACTTCACGGTGACGCGAGGCGGCGACGCCGGGGCCGACCATCAAGGCCCCGCATCCGATGGCGACACCGGGGTCACTATCGACCAGGCAGGCTGCACCACGCTTCACGTCGACTTCTCCGACCCGACCCAGCAGTGGAAGTACTCCGGCCTGGCTGACCCCAACGGCACGAGCGTGGCGCTCACGCGGGGCACTGGCAACGATGTTGGTGCGATCTTCGTCCCAGCACCCCCCAACACGGCGTCCTTCGACGTGACTTTCACGGTCACTGCCTCGGGCGGCAACTCGCCACAAGGCGAGGGCGTGGCGCTGGTATGGGCCAACAACACCGACGCCCCACGCAATGGGAGAGGGACTGACGCCCTCGGTTTCTGCGCCGGAAGTGGCGGCACCGGCACGCCCACCGGCTACGCCCTGGAGTACGATTTCCTGAACAGCGTCCTGTCGCTCGTTTGGTCCGGTGGTGGCGTGGGGAGCTGCCAGCTCCAGCCTCCCTCGCAGTCGTTGCTGTTCAGCGGTTCCCAGACATTCAGCGCTCACGTCGCTGCAACCGGTGTGACCGCGATTGCGGGTGCAAGCTCGACGAAGTTTGCCCCGATGAGTGGTGTCTCCGCCATTCGATGGATTGGCTTCACGGGCGCCGGCAGTGCGACCGTACTGGACGTCACTGACGTCGTGATCAAGGCCTGCCCCTGAGAACAGCGACATCTCGTCGCGTTCAGCAAGCGGGGTCTGCGTTGTCGTCTGGGCCTCGCAGAACGCGCTGCGGAAGGTCCCCTTGACGACGTCGCTACCGAACTTCAGCTCGCGGATCAGCGACCGCGTCGGGTCTTGGGTCCTTCGGGGAGGTCCGAGGTTGCGAGCATGACGTGCACGACGGGAGCCTTGTACGACGTCACGGCGCTGATCACAGTGACGAGCGCGCCCACTGTCGTGGTGTCCCGGATGTTCACGTGGACCTCGGACTCGTCCGGACCGATCGCCCGCCGAAGCTCCTTCGAGAAGGCGATCCCAAACCGGAGCGTCTCGACGCCATCAACGAGCACGGTCGTGTCATCGATGAAGGTCACGCTTGGTCTCCGCCCCAGCGAAGGCGCAAGGAGCACCTCGACTTCGACGGCGGTGGCCTCGGGCGCCATGAGCGCGCGGATGTCGGGGTCCACGCCTTCGAGCCTGTCCACGGTTCCGTTGTCGGCTGCCACGACCAGGTCCACCGACCGCGCTTGCCCCTTGGCCATCGTGCCCGTGGCCGCGGGCACCAGCGCGAAGACCGCTGCGGCCGGCGCGTCCTTGTCGGCCGCGAACGAGTGCCACGGATTCCATTCAAGGCTCTGCTCGTCGTTGCGCGGTGCTCTCCCGACAATGGCGCCGGTCTTGTCCACCACGGTGACCTGCTGGTGTGGGTGCCTGAACGGGCTCACGTCTGGGATCGTGGGCAGCGCCACGGGAAACGTCAGCGGAGGTAGGTTTTTTGCGGTCGTCGTCAGGACACCCATGCCGTGCGCATGCACGCCGAAGAAGCCGAGCGCGGCGAGCATGCAGAGCCCGAGCGTGATCACGCTGCCCGCACCGAGCGGGCTCCGGCCACGGCTCATGCCGCGGACGACCGCCGGCGCGAACGCGAGAAGGACGGTCGCCACATGGAGCACCGAGAGCATGACGAAGGCGCGAGACTCCACGCGGCCCTCCATGAGGATGCGCGCACGCTGGCTGGGGTCCACGCTCTCGCCGCTGCACGCGCCGAGCACGACGCGATTGATCGCGATCATGGCCGTGCGGTCCAGGAGCCAGAGAGCGAGCGACGCCGCCACAGCTGCCGCGATCACGGCGCCGAGCATGCGATTCTGCTCGGCCGCATCGTGCCAGTCACGGAACGCGGGAGCCGCGCGCGCCGTCAGAGGCGCGAGCACTGCGACGATCAGCAGGGATACGAGCGACAAACCAAATGCGAAGGGTGAGGCGGAGAGCGAACGCGTCACGACCATCACGACCAGGCTCGCGACGAAGCCGACGATGGGCGTGGCCAGCGAGATGAGCCACGCCGAAGAGCCGGGAGCCCCCACGCGCGCGCGGTCCACGCTTGCCGCGATGCCAGCGCAGCCCACCGCCGCGGCGCCCAGCGCGAACGCGCAGATCGCACCGCCGAGCTGGAGCGACGCAAGGGCCTCCTGTGTCCCCTCGAACGCGATGCGCATGCGCACGCTGGGGTCGACGGACTCCCCAGAGAGCACCGCCGCCGTCTGCGACTGCGAGCTCAGCGTGCCGAGGAAGGCCACCAGCGATGGGACCAGAGCCGCGCCGACGATCGCGGCCGGTGGGATACGGCGTCCGCGAATGCCGAGGCCCGAGAGCACGCCAACGACGATGGACACCACCGGCATCAGCAGCAGGAGGACGTACATCGAAGTGCCGCCCTCCCTGAAGTTCGTCCAGATGCCGGAAGCACTACGGCCGAGCAGGAGGAGCGGGAACAAGAGCCCGCATGCAGCGACGAGCGCCGTCACGACGACGTACGCCGTCATGTTCGCGCGCGGGAACGGGAGCCCGCCGTGCGCGCCACCTTCACGATAGGGAACGTTGGGCTGCGTCATCAGCGCGCAGGCTACTACGGGTCGTGGTCGCGAGCGATGCGTCGAGCGCTTGCTCGAATAGGCGGGAGCACCATGTCAGCCGAGAGCCGAGAGTCCGCTGGCGGCGAACAACGCCGTGCCCGTTCACTGATCCGGCGAGATGAAGACGTCCTGGTCCGGCGGCAGGTTCAACGGACCGCGTGAGACACATGACGTCGTTCAGACGGTCGGCCTTGCGAACGGGCGCCCTGAGATCTTCGAAGCGTACGTGCCCGAGGTGAAGCGCGACGATCGCCGCCGAAGCCAACGGCGCAGCGCGCTCCTGGGTTCGCACGAGAGGAATTGCAGGAATCGGCCGCACGAACGCGCGGTCTGGGCCTCGGCAACCTGCGACGTACACGCACTCGCGTGGTCGACGTGCGCGTCCGGCGCCGCCTGCGATTGCGAGGTCGGCAGTGTGGGCGCGCCCGTGCGCGCATCATTCGACCGCCGGCGTTCGCTCATTCCGCAACTGACGATCAGCGCAAGCCCCGCGCACGACAGCGGCAGCAAGTAGCGGCGAGCCATGGCGACAATGCTAGCACCGGCCCCGCGCATCGAGCTCGCCTGGCTGGACTTCAATGGTTCTGGCTCGGCCGACGGCTCCGAACGTCTCTCACGTGATAGCTTCACGCGTATGAAAGCGCGCTCCGCCGTCTTCGTGGCTGCCGTACTTGCGTCCGTCCTCTTCGCGTTCTCGACTGTCAGCGCGGAACCGAAGCAGCCATCCGCGCTGGCGCTGCCGAAGGGGTCTCCCACGGCACCGCCGGTAGCGCCCGCCACGCCGCAGTCGAACGATCCCTGCGATCGTGACAGCGATGGCGTTCGTGCGCTCTCCTGCGGTGGGAGCGATTGCGACGACCACGATCGGTTCACCTATCCTGGAAACCCAGAGCTCTGCGCGGGAACGCTCCCGGACGGTCGCTCCGCCGCCGATCACGACGAGGACTGCAACCCGTGCACCGTCGCGGGGCTCTCTCCTGATGGCGACGACGATCACGACGGCTTCGTTGCGGGTCGGTGCAGAAATCACGTCCGGAGCCCGGGCGCCCCGATCGGCTGCGATCTCCGAAACGTGGGATACGACGCGACCAGCGGCTGGGTCCTGGCCAAGGATTGCGACGATACGAACATGGCCGTCGTCCCCAACGCGCAGATCTGTGCCGACGCGCACAACGTCCGCATCTGCAGCTCCATGGTCGCGGGCAGCTTCGTTCTTGCTTCGTGCCCTGCTGGAACGACCTGCCTCGCTCAGCCCAACAGCCTGGGCGTTTGCGGACACTGAACGACCTCGACCTGAGCTAGGTGTTCTGTCCGAACACCGACAGCACGTCGCATCCATTGCAGGCGAAGTGGTACTGGTAGCCTGAGCCGTTGTTCACCGTGATCTCGGGCTTGAAGCCGCTCCTCCACATGGTGCCGAGCGCCGCGACAAACTGCATCTCGGACTGACAGGCCGGGCAGAAGGGCCGCTCGAAGTCCTGGACCCAGTCGGGCTGGCCTCCGATCTGCGTGACGTCCGGCTGCGGCTCGCGATTCGGGCGCGGCACCACGGCGGCCGCGTGCTCGCGTATGGGGTCGAGCGTGCCGTTCGCCGTTCCGAGCGATGCGATGTTCTTCGGGGTCGCGGCGACGCCGAGGAGCTCGATGCTGTGCTTCCGGTGATCGACGTGGAAGTCACGCCGCACCATGAAGACGCAGCAGTCGATACACCCGACGAGCGGCAGAGTGGGCCAGCTGGGGATGCGTGCCGCGAGCTCCAGCACGTCGGGGACGGAGAGGACGAAGAATGCGTGCATGACGTGATGGCACCCTGGGCACGCAGGCATCGTGAAGCGCTGACCGCCGAAGACGTGAGGAGACTTCTGCTTCGTGGGCCTGACGATCTGGCCTGGGCTCTTCTCCCAGCCGTCCTTGAGATCGCCTGCGGGATAGGCCCACGGCTGGCGGACGTTGGCCCAGCTGGCCGTGTCCAGGCCGAAGGCGGACAGGAGTAGTGGAAGGAGTGTGGCATTGTTTGGCCGTTCGTTCACGTCGAGCTTCACGCACATCTCGAGCGCGCTCTTCGCCTTCTTCGCGTCGCCGAAATGCTTCTCGGCGATGGCGTGGCGCGCCCAGGCCTTGCCGTCGTGGCAGGTCGAGCTCGTTGGCCTGGGATAGCGAGCGAGCAGCATGGCTCCTTCCTTCTGGTCGACGAGGGCTGTGAGGACCATGCTCTCGACGATCGCGCCACTGCGCATCCTCGGGAGGATGACGTCGGCCTCCTGCACCATCGCCTTCGTGCCGTCGCGCGCTGCGACATGGCGAAGGTACTCCGCGTTCTCCGGGTCGAACGGGCCCACGCCGCCGGTGTTCGCGAGGTACGCGCGGTAGATGCGCAGCCCCTCGCTGACGCGTCCCCTCGAGAACGACCAGAGCGCGAACCAGCGGCGTGCCTGGGGCGTCAGCGACTCGACGGATGCGCGAAGGCGGTGGCCGCGCGCTCGCTCGATGGTCCGCCACACGCGCCACCACGTGCCGCTCTTGCCGTTGTCGGCGGCCTCCTTCGCATAGGCGGCGGCGAGGGCCGCGAGATCGGTTCCGGCGGCGACGCACTCCTTGCTCGGAAGTGGATGCCTGGCAATGAGTCGCTGGTGAAGCGGCTTCCGGGACTTCCGTGGCTCGATGCCGTCGAGGCTCACTTCGAACGAGATGCGATGCTCGGCGAGGGCAGCCTTGATGCGACGCAAGAAGGCCTTGGTCGTGCGATCCGGAGCGTCCTCGATGTCGAGTCGAATCTTCACGCGTTTGCCTTCGGCCTCCGGGTAGCGTCCGGTCAGCTCGCCATCCAGGGCAAAGGAGGCATACTCGTTCACGCGCTGCTGGAGCGCGATGAGCTGCGCCTCGCGGCCCGTCCACTTCCGTCGCTGAATGAGGACAAGGACGAAGACGCCGTTCCTGGTCTTCGTGATGAGGTCGATCTTGTACGTGGCCGCTGCCATGCTGGACTCCGAGCCAAGGAAGGTCAGGTCAGCTCGGCGGAGCCGACCACCCGATTGCGGCCGCCTTCTTTGGCGCGATAGAGGCGCTCGTCGGCGATGCCCAGGAGGCGCTCGGGCGTGGCGTCTGGGCCGCAGCACGCCATCGAGGCGGCGCCAGCGCTGATGGTGCGCGTGATGACCACGCCTTCCCACTCCACCGGTTTTCGCTCCACCATCGCGCGAAGTCGCTCGGCGATGAACAACGCGGCATTCAAATCGCTTCCACGCGCAACGACGACGAACTCCTCGCCGCCGTAACGCGCAAGGATGTCCTCCGTGCGAAGCGCGGCCTTCAACGTTGCCGCCGTAGCCTTGAGCACAGCGTCACCCGCGAGATGACCATGAGTGTCATTCACCAACTTGAAGTGATCGATGTCCAGCATCACCAGGGACAACACCGCCTGGTGGCGGACGGCGAACGCGACCTCGGCGTTGAGACGGTCGGTCAGGTATTTTCGATTGGCCACGCCGGTGAGCCCGTCGTTGACGCTCGACTCGTACACCTTGCGAAGCGCTTCTTCCTCGTGCTCGTCGACCATCTGGAACCGTAGCGTGACGGCCGATCCGAGCCGGACCCGATCGCCGTCCACGAGCGTGTGGCGCGAGATGCGGGTCTCGTTGACGAACACGCCGTTGCGCGAGCCCGCATCCTCGAGGACGCACGTGCCAGCCTGGCGAAAGACGCGCGCATGGATCCGCGAGAGAATCGCCTCGTCGAACGCATGGGTGCACGTTTCGTCGCGCCCCAAGGTGCTGACGAGGTCCTTCAAGCTGCAAACGCGCCCAGCCTCGAGCCCCGCCATCTGGGTCAGCACTGCACGGTCGCGGACGTGCACCTCCAGCCGCTGCACGGTAGACGCGCTGACCTCCTCGTCGTCGACGAGCGTGACCATGGGAGCGCGCGGACGATTCGGGGGAATGCTGGGGGGTAGCTGACCGGCCACGGCTTTGGCTGTAATCTACCTGAGCAATCTGGAGATCCGGCACTGGACTCTCCGATGTTTGGGTCTGGGCGAGCGAATTCCTGCGAAAGTACGGGCTGAGAGATGCTATCGACTGGGAATCGATGCTGAATTGGACCGCGGTGGAGACCGCACGCGTCGGAAACAGTGAGTTCGTGCTTGCGCGCGAGGGCGACGACTGGGTCGTTCGTGTCGACCAGCGCATTCTCATGTCGAACCGGATGCACCAGTCCGAAATCGCGCTAGCGGAGCACGCGATCGGACTCTTCGACGATCCGCAGCGGGTGTTGGTCGGCGGACTGGGGCTCGGCTACACGCTTCGCAGCGCGCTCGATCTCGTGTCGGACGAAGCGCACGTCACGGTCGTCGAGCTCGTCCCCGAGCTTGTCGATTGGAATCGCCGGATCATCCACGCGCTCAACGACAGCCCGCTCGAGGATCCACGTTGCGAGGTCATTGTCGGCGACGCGTGCGACGTGATCGCGCGCGCGCGCGGCGACTACGACGTCATCATGCTCGACGTGGACAACGGTCCGCAGTCGCTCTCGCAGGCGAAGAACCAGCGCCTGTACACCGACAACGGCGTGCGCGCCTGCTGGCAAGCGCTCGGACCCGGCGGCGTCCTCGCCGTATGGTCCGCAAACCCGAACGCCAAGTATGCGCGGCGTCTGGACCGTCTCGGCTTCGTCGTCGACGTCGTCCGCTCACCGGCACGCGCGGGCGGGTACACGTCGCACGTCCTGTTCCTCGGCCAGAAGCCCGGCCCCTGAGTCACACCATGACGTCAGGCGACGGGAACGCTGATGCTTGGGCGGTGATGGAGCACGACCTCGGCTCCTGGTAGCGCGGCGATGGCGATGGTCGCGGCGGGCTGGAAGGCCATCGGCTCGCTGGGACCACCGACGCGCTCGTAGAACTTCGCGGCCACGCGATCCATCCGCACCTGCCCGATGTCCTCGAAGACCTTGCGCCACGTGCACCCGTGGCACATCGCTCGCACGAAGAGCTCGGCGCGCTCGAAGTTCAGCGTGTGGCGGACGATCGTGTGGCGCACCATCACGAGGCCCGCCTCCTTCCACATCTGTGCCATGCGCTCGCGCTCGGCGTTGATGCGGTGCTGACCGAATGACACGTTCGGCTCCAGCTCGCGGAGGCACTCGACCAGGATCTGGTTCTGGTCCTCGTTGTCGGGGGGCCCCCATGTGATGATGCCGACCTTGCCGCTCGGAGACAGCGCAGAGGCCCACGCATGCATGACCTGCGCGCGGTCGTCGAACTGCCATAGACCGAACGCGCAGATGATCTCGTCCCATGGCTTGCCGGTCACGTCGGACGCATCCGCCACTTCGCAGGTGACGTGCGTCTCCATGCCCGCGCGCTGCACTTCCCTCTCGCAGATCTTCACCATCTCCGGGCTGGTGTCGGTGGCGCGCACGCGGCCCTTCGGCCCCACCACGCGAGCGGCGCCAATGACCTCTGAGCCCGGGCCTGCGCTCGTGACGAGGACGGATTCGCCCTCCGCGATCGCGAGCTCGCGGATCAGATCCGCGTGGTACGGAACGAAGCGCGGCACCCACTCTTCGAGGTACCCGACGGCAGCAAGATCCCAGGGCGTTCCCACACGCACAGCATACATCAACTCCGGTCCACGAGCCCCTTCACGAGGCCCCTTCACGTGGTTTGGGAACGGGACTAACCTCGCACGCAATGTCCGAATCCACACCCGAAGCCAAGCTCGCCCGCACGTCCCTCTACGAGGATCACGTTCGCCTGGGCGGCCGCATGGTGCCGTTCGCTGGCTACGAGATGCCTGTACAATACACGGGAATTGTCGACGAGCACAAGGCGGTCCGCACAGCGGCCGGCCTGTTCGACGTCTCGCACATGGGTGAGATCGAGATGACCGGCGAATGGGCCGAGTCCGTCGTCGACTACCTGGTCACGGGCAACGTGAAGGCGCTGCAGGACGGGCAGGCGCTCTACACGTGCGCGTGCAACAAGGAAGGCACCATCCTGGACGATCTCATCGTCTACAAGATCAGCAAGGAACGCATCCTGATCGTCTGCAATGCGGGAAATCGCGACAAGATCACGAAGGTCTTCAAGAGCGCCGCCGAGAACCACTGCGAGTACAAGGACCACAGCGACGAGACCGCGCTCATCGCGCTCCAGGGCCCGAAGGCCTTTGACGTGCTCGCGCGCGCTGGCAAGGACGCGGCAGATCTCGTGAACCTCGCGAGCTTCCATTTTCGCGACGTGGTGATCGCGAATGTGAAATGCACTGCGGCGCGCACGGGCTACACGGCCGAAGACGGCGTGGAGATCTTCTGCGCGTGGAAGGACGCGCCGGCGCTCTGGAACCAGCTCCTCGAGCTCGGGAAAGATCTCGGCGTCTTGCCATGCGGTCTTGGCGCGCGCGACACGCTCCGCCTTGAAGGACGCCTCTCCCTCTACGGCAACGACATCGACGAGACCACGAACCCGCTGGAGGCAGGCCTTGGCTGGATCGTGAAGCTCGACAAGCCGGACTTCGTCGGCAAGGAGGCGCTCGTCGCGATCAAGGCGAAGGGCCTCACGCGGAAGCTCGTTGGCTTCGAGGTCACCGGCAAGGGCATCGCGCGCCACGGCTACAAGCTGCGCGACCTCCAGGGCACCGAGGTCGGGCTGTGCACGAGCGGGAGCCCCGGACCCACGGTCGGCAAGAACATCGGCCTTGGCTATCTGCCCACCGCCATGTGTGAGGTCGGAACCAAGTTCTTCTGCGACTGCCGCGGCAAGAACATCGAAGCAGTCGTCGTCAAAACCCCCTTCTACAAGCGAGCGAAAGCGTCATGAGCGACAACAGTGACAAGTCATTCCCCACGGACCTCAAGTACACGAAGGACCACGAGTGGGCGAAGGTCACCGGCTCCGAGATGACCGTGGGCATCACGTCGTTCGCCGTGGAGCAGCTCGGTGACATCACGCTCGTCAGCTTCGACGTGAAGGTCGGCGACGAGATCAAAGCTGGCAAGACGTTCGGCACCATCGAGAGCGTGAAGACGCTCTCCGATCTATTCGCGCCGGTGAACGGCAAGGTCGCCGCCCTCAATGCCGACCTGGATTCGAAGCCGGAGCTCGTGAACGAGGACTGCTTCGGCAAGGCCTGGATGATCAAGATCACGCTCGACGATACGAAGGCCGGCGACGCGCTCCTGGACGCCCCGGCCTATGCCGCGCACGTCAAGGCAGCAGGGTGACGGACACCGGGGGGGCGCCCCCGAAGATCGACGGCTACGACGTCTGGGGCCGCCTGGGAGGGGGTGGCATGAGCGACGTGTGGCTGGCGAAGCACGAGGCGCTCTCGGTCCCGGTGATCGTGAAGACCATCCGCCAGGACGTGCGAGACGCGATCGGACAGGAGATTGCAGAGGCGCGGCTCCTCGAAGAGGCACGCCTCATGGCGCGCGTGAGGAACCCACGCGTCGTGCGTGCCACGGATGCGGGGGTCGCTGGTACCACGCCGTACCTCGTGGAGGAGTACGTCGACGGGATCGACCTCGCGGAGCTCGATCGCAGGCGGCGCGCCGCCATCGGTCTTGGGCTGCCGCTGTGGTTCGTGGCCACCGTGATGCGCGAGACCTGCGACGCGCTCCACTCCGCGCACCAGGCCGGCGTCATTCATCGCGACGTGAAGCCGTCGAACGTGTTCGGCTCGTCGGACGGCGTGCGCCTGGGCGATTTCGGCATCGCCGTGATGCGCCACGAGGACGCGCGCGAGACCACCAGCGGCACGGTGCGCTTCATGGCGCCCGAGCAGTTCCGCGGCAAGAAGCTCGACCGCCGAACGGACGTCTTCGGCGCCGGCGCCACCGCGTGCGATCTCCGCTATGGTCGCGTGCCCTTCGACTCCATGGACGAGACGCTCGCGCTCGACGTGCTCCCCAAGCTGCCGCCCCCGCGCACGCCCGAGGAGGCGTTCTTCCAGACCACGATCCGCGGCATGCTGGAGAAGGAGCCCAATAGACGCCTCGCAACTTGCGCAGAGGCCGGACGCCGGTTCGGTAGCCTGGCCAGGATGCTTGCGCCCGCGCCGTTCGGTGCAGAGCTTGTCGATCGCCACACGCTCCGCATCGGACCGTGCACGCTCTTCCTGGAGGTGGGCGACCTGGCTTACGCGAAGGTGGATGTGATCATCAACTCGGCGTACGCGAACATGCGCATGCGCTCGGGGGTGGGGGATTCACTGCGCCGCATGGGCGGCGACGACATCGAGGAGGACGCGCTCCGCTCTGGCGACCAGCCTCTGGGCTCTGTCGTGCTCGGCAAGTCCGGCACCCTCCGCACGAAGCACGTGCTCCATGCGGTGAGCGCGTGGAACGGGGTCTCGTGCGTGGGCCGCGCGGTCTCGCGCGCCATGCTCACCGCAGACGAGCTCGGGTGCCGCAGCGTCGCCACCGTGGCCCTTGGCACTGGTGCGGGAAAAGTCAGCATGGAGATGTGCGCGCACGCGATGATCCGCGCGCTCCGGTGGCGTGCGCTGCTCGGCGGGATGCGAACCCGAGAGATCTACGTGTACTTCCCGGACGAAGAGAAGCGCCGGATCTTCCAGGAGGTCGCAGAAGAGTCACTGGTGGACCTGGAGACGCAGCCCATTCTTCACGAGCTTGGGCTGCCCGTGGATGCCCAGGAGGTACGTGGGGAGGGCGCCACCTGCATGGACACCAACAGCCCAACCAGCACTGGACGCGAGACCGAGGACTGACCACGGGTGGGGACCATCGAGGCAGGCCTCTCGCTCATGGTGGAGCCCGACTTCCTCGGCGCGACGCTGCCGCTCTTCGAGGCGGGCGTGGTCCGCTGCGTGGAGTGGAGCGTGGACCTGGGATGGAGCGCGCGCGGCATCCCCGAGTGGCTGCACGACCTGCTCGCGGAGTACGAAGCGAAGGACGCGCTCTACGCGCACGGCGTCCACTTCTCGCCCTTCTCCGCGGAGTGGCAACCCGAGAAGGACGGATGGCTCGCGAACATGGCGCGCGAGCGCAAGGCGCGCACCTACCGCACGCTCTCGGAGCATGTGGGCTTCAGCACGGTGCCCGGCGTGCGCATCGGCGCGCCGTTTCCGTTTCCATTCTGCGACGCGGCGCGCGAGCTGGGCGTTGCCCGCCTGAGGAAGCTGCATGAGGTGTCCGGCGTCCCCGTGGCTCTCGAAAACCTGCCGCTTTCGTTCTGCGAGGCGGACGTGTGGGCGCAGGGCCCATTCCTGCGCGCCGTTCTCGGCGACACGGATGGTCTCCTGCACCTGGACGTCCACAACCTCCACTGCCAGCTCGAGAACTTCGGATGCGATCCGGTCGCGCTCCTCGAGACGTACCCGCTCGAGCGTGTGCGGACGATGCATGTGTCGGGCGGCTCGTGGGCGGATGCGAGGAACGCGCACCACCCACGCATCCGTCAGGACACCCACGACGAGGACGTGCCAGAGGCCGTATTTCAGCTGCTGGAGCAGGCGCTGAGGCGAGCGCCGAACGTGGAGGCGGTGTTTCTGGAGAGGCTCGGCGGGACGACGAGGAGCGAGCGGGATGCCGAGCAGTTACGTGTAGACTACAAGCGAATGGCGGAGGTCGTGGCGGGGGGGAGATCGACGAGGACTTCGACAACGACAGCGACAACGACCTCGACCCCGACCTCGACTTCGACCTTCGACCTTGGTGCGTTGGCTTCGTTTCAGCGCTCTCTCATCGACGTCCTGCTGGATGGCGAGGACGCGGCTGAGGCATTTCGCGTGAGCTCTCCTCCGCAGTGGCGAGCGATTACCCGTGCCTATGAGCCTCGCATGCTTCGGCTCGCCGCTCGTATCGCGAACTCGTATACGCTCAGGAACCCATGATCCCCGAGCACGTCCTTCAAAAAATGCGGGCTGCATTGCTCGTTGCTGGGGCCGCCGGCTGCACGCGAACCGGCGCATCATCCGATGCAGGGCCTGCGTCCAGCGGCAGCGACGGCAGCGCGGCGGGCCTTCAGGGCATCACCGACGCGACCACGGACGACGCGACCGCCCTTGATGCGGGCGTCACCAACGACGACGCGATCAGCGACGCGGCCATGGACGGCGCGGTCGTCGCCTGCCCGTTCCACACGGAGGGCCACGCCAAGCTCGCCGACGGCGGCGTGCAACAGGCCAGGCCCGATCCGGGACTCTCGATCATCGGCATCGGCGGCCGCATGCACGACTCATGTCCCGGCTGCGGCATGGGCGGAATGCGCCCCGATCCGATCACGCCGAGCGTGCAGCAGGGTGACGTACAGATCGTGAGCGTCACCGGCATGGACGATGCGCAGGCAAGCCAGCTCCGGCGCCTCCTGGCCGGCCAGCGCGCCGGGATGCGCGCGTGCTACCGCGCTGCGCTGAACAACGACCCCACGCAGGAGGGCAAGGTCACCATGACGATCACCTTCGATGGCCACGGCGAGGTGAAGAATGTGGCGATCCAGAACACGGGCGGTCTCCAGGCGGCCATGCTCACGTGCGTCAGCCGGCGGATCAAGAACCTGTCTGCCGAGCCCGAGCTGGCCGGAGCCACCGCAACGGCCCGCTTCACCTTCGCGGTGCAGAAGTAGTCACGCGCTCGCCGCGGGCAGCGCGCGGTGAGGTCGCACCACGAGCCACGCGCCCGCGAGCACCAGCCCGCCACCGACGGCTCCGAGCACCGTCAGCCTCTCCCCGAGAAGCAGGATGGAGAGAGCGATCGCCACGATCGGCTCCAGCAGCGCGACCGTCGCCGCGAGGCTTGCGTCGATGCGCCGCACGCTCCATGCGAACAAGAGCCCGCCGAGCGCCCCCGGACCGATGGCGGCGAGCGCGAGGATCAACACGGGCGTCGGCGTGAGCTCGGACCACGCGTGCACGCCAGAGACCAGGAGCAGCACGGGCAGCGCAAAGACACCGTGCCACGCCATGAGCTCGCTCCCGGAGAACGACCCCGTGAGGCGCTTGTTCATGATCACGTTTCCCGCGTAGAACACGGCGGACAGTAGCCCGAACCCCGCGCCCACCAGCTGGTCACGCGTGCCTGACACCTCCCATGGACGCAGCATGAGCGTGAGACCGATGAGCGACAGTCCGATCGCCGCGAATGTCGCGCGACGAACGCGCTCACGCAGAAGCATCGGAGCAAACACCGCGACCAGAAGCGGTCCGGTGTCGTGCGTGAGCGCCGCCACGGCCACGCTCGCGATCTTGTACGCGTAGAACAGGCACATCGCGTTCAGTGCGTCACCCACGCCAAGCCACACAACGCCCAGCCATTCCCGCGGCGACGCCTTCTTCTTCACGCGATCGAATGGCACAAGCGCGAACGACGTCACCGCGATGACCGTCATGACGATCGCCGTCTTCACCGACGCGGGCACCGCGCCCTTCGAGTCCGCATAGCGCAAGAACAGCGGCCAGCTGCCCCACATGCACGCCGCCGCGATCACCATCGCGATGCCGCTTTTGCGCTTGGTCACGGCTTGTCCGCGAGCTCTTTCAAGGTCGCGACCAGGTTGAGCGCCTCCAGCGGCGTGAGCTTGTTCGGGTCGAGCGAGCGGAGCGTCGCGAGGGCGGGATGCGGCGGTGGTGCATTCTGGAACAGACCGAGCTGCGGGCGCGGGACCAGCTCCTTCTCACCTGCCTTCCCCTCCTCCAGCCCGCTGAGGATCGCGCGCGCACGCGCCAGCACTGGCTCGGGCATCCCGGCCAACCGCGCGCACGCCACGCCGTAGCTCTGCGACGCGGGCCCCGCTTCCAGCTTGTGGAAGAACACCAGGTCGCCCTCGTGCTCGCGCGCGGTCACGCTGTAGTTCGCGCAACGCGGGCGGGACTCCGCAAGCTCGGAGAGCTCGTGATAGTGCGTCGCGAACATCGCGCGGCATTTGATTGCATCATACAAGTATTCAGCAACTGCCCACGCGATCGAGAGACCGTCGTAGGTGCTGGTGCCGCGGCCGATCTCGTCCAGGATCACCAGGGAGTTCTTCGTCGCGCGGCGGAGGACGTTGGCGGTCTCCTTCATCTCCACCATGAACGTGCTCTCGCCCCTGGAGAGGTTGTCGCTGGCGCCCACGCGCGTGAGTACGCGGTCGACCACGCCGATGCGGGCACTGCGCGCGGGGACGTAGCTGCCCATCTGAGCGAGCACCACGCACAGCGCGACCTGCCGCATGAGCGTGGACTTGCCGGCCATGTTCGGTCCGGTGATCACCCAGAACCGCGCCAGGTCGGACCTGTCCTTCGCAAGCGCATCCGCGTCGAGAAGGATGTCGTTCGGGACGAACCGCCCCGCCGCGGCCATGCGCTCGACCACGGGATGACGGCAGTCGGTGAGCGAAAGCGTGCGGCTCTCGTCCACGGTGGGGCACACGTAGTCGTGCAGGTGCGCGACCTCTGCAAGGCCCGCTGCGACGTCCCACTCGGCGAGCCGCTGCGCCACCTGTCGCAGCCGATCCACGTACGCGCCCAGCTTCTCGATCAGCGTGGCAAACAGCGCGGCTTCCAGCGCGCCGGCGCGGTCCTCGGCGGACAGTAGCTTCTGGGCCAGCGTGTCGAGCTCGTCGGTCGTGTAGCGCTCGCCGTTCGCGATCGTCTGCTTGCGGCGCCACGTGTCGGGCGCCTTGCCAACGTGGGAGCGCGTCACCTCGATGTACCAGCCGAACACGCGCGTGTAGCGCAGCTTCAGGCTCTGGATCTGCGTGGCGTCGCGCAGGCGCGTCTCGAGCTCCGTGATGTGGTTCTGGCCGCCGCGCGCAAGGTCACGCACGCCATCCAGCTCCTCGTCGTAGCCCTCGCGGATGACGCCGCCGTCCGCGAGCTTGAGCGGTGGCTCCGCCGCGATCGCATTCTCGAGCAGCTCCTCGATGTCGCCACACGCGGGCAAGAGCTCGCCGTCCGAGGACAGCGCGGCCCGCACCTCCGCGTCGCGGCTCTTGCCGATCTCACCCGTGAGCTCCGGCAGCACGGACAGCGAGGCGCGAAGCGCAGCCAGATCACGCGGCTGGGCGCGGCGCGTCCCGATCTTCGTCGCAAGGCGCTCGATGTCCTGTGTGCGACCGAGCAGCGCACGCACCTTCGCGCGCAATGGCGTGTCCGTGGCGAAGACCGTGACCGCGTCCTGCCTGCGACGAATGTCCGCGACGCGCAGCAGCGGGCTCGTGAGGCGGCGACGGAGCAACCGCGCGCCGGCGCTGGTCTTCGTTTCGTCGATCATGGTGATGAGCGCGCCACGCGTCTCGCCGTCCATCGTGCGCAGGAGCTCCAGGTGGGTCTGCGTGGACTCATCCATCACGAGCGTCTGCCCCAGGGGATAGAACGTGAGGCGCGCGATCGCGAGCGCGCCCTGCGGCTCGCAGGCCTTCGCGTACGAGAGCGCGCGCGCCGCCGCAACACGTGCCGCCGCGCTCTTCACGCTCCTGTCCGCCTCCCCTTTGCCAAGCACGGACGCAAGCTCGCGATCGGCCTCCGCGAGCGCAAGACCCGACGGCACCTCGCGCACCGCCAGCTTCGGCTTGCTCGCACGAACGCGAGCCGCGAGATCCTTCGCGTCGACCGGAACCAGCAGCTCCATCGGGTCCAGCCGCACCACCTCCGCGACGGCAGTCACCAGATCGTCCGCCTCGCAGCAAGCGAACTCACCAGTGGACACGTCCAGGAGCGCGATGCCGAACGACGACTCAAATGGAGTCACCGCGCACAGGAACGCGTTCTTCGTGGGCGACAGGCCCATGTCGTCGTAGGCGATCGCGGGCGTGACCACGCGCACGACGTCGCGCGGAACCAGACCCTTCACGGTCTTCGGGTCGGCCATCTGCTCGCAGATCGCGACCTTGAAGCCCTGGTCGAGCAGGCGCTGCAGATACGAGCTCGCCGCGTGATGCGGCACGCCGGCCATGGGGATCTCTTCGGGGTGTCCCTTGTTGCGCGCAGTCAGCGTGATGTCGAGCGCGCGCGCGACGGTGACGGCGTCCTCGAAGAACAGCTCGTAGAAATCGCCCATGCGAAAGAAGAGGAGCGCGTCTGGATAGCGCTCCTTCGCGGCCAGGAACTGCCGCATGACGGGCGTGTCGCGCGGAGATCCCTCGGCCATGGGTCGATCAGTAGTACGGCGAGTGGGAGAGTGAGAGCACGTTGAGGTCCACGAGCAGGAGCCCCTGCGCCTCCCCGTCGACGATCGCGACCTGCCCAAGGGAGTCGATGAACTTCATCGACTGAGGCGACACCGCGGTGGTGGTCGACGCAAGGTTGACGAAGAGCGGCTGGAACTGGCCACGGGTGGTGAACCGCCACTGTGAGTCGCGCGGCGGCTGGAAGTCCACGAACTGCGCCTGCGGCGGCACAGCGTCGGGGCTCTGCACGAAGCCATTCACGATGTAGAACGAGAACATCGGGTTTCGCATCGCGAGCGGCTGATTGCGACCGATCGGCGTCGCATCGGGGCTCTGCAGGTCGTCCATCTTCTTGCTGCCGTCGGCAAGGACCTGGGACACGCCAGGCGCTCGCGAGTTGAGCAGCGCATCGCGTGCGTTGCACGACAGCACGCACTGACCGCCGATGCCTTCGGTGACGTGGTGCAGGAAGCCGTTCTTCGCGCCCTGCGTCACCCACTCGCCGCCGGTGCGTACGTTGAACTGCACTTGATTGTGGAAGCAGCACTGCATCAACTTGAGGAAGGACTTGTTGCCCGCGTTCCGATCGAGGACCTCACGCGAGCTCGTGGACGCCGCCTGGGGCTTGGAATAGCCGTACCGACCAATGACAAGGTGGTCCTGATAGGCCTCCAGCACGGGGAAATCGCGCTGAACAGTCATGTCCGGGTTCACGTCCTCGCCGCTGCCAAACGTCACGGCGCATGCGTCGTACCGTTTTTGCGGCGTGGCAAGATCCACCTTCGCGTTTGCGTCGGACGCCGTTGGTGCGGGGATGTCCCAGCACGCCTGCGGCAGGCCCCAGTAGGGATCGTCGACCGGAAGGATGTCCTCCTTCAGCTGGACGTAGTCGGCGATCTTGTGATCGAGCCTGTCCGGCACGCTCACCTTGAGCTTTGCAGCTGCGCTGATGATCGCGGCAGCCTTTGCCCGGCCGATGCGGAAGTCCTCCACGCCGCGGCGGCAGAAGAGTCCCTGGTCGGTGGTGATGGTGATGGATGCGTAGTCGTCGGTGGTGGAGATGGCGCCCGCGAGTCCCTTCACGTTGGGGCCGATCCCCTCGAACGTGACGGTCCAGTCCTGATCGAGGTGCACCTCGGGTGACTCGAACGCGAAGCGAATGTTCGGGATGGGCGACTGGGTGTGCGCGCGAGCGGGGTTGGGGTCTCCCGCGGTCGTGAACTCGTTCGGGTCGACGAGGCCGTTCTTGCCGGTCGGCATGAGGATGGGGATGCGCGTGGCGTCCTTGCCGATACCCTGGACAGAGCCAAGCACCCAGAGCTGCGGCAGCACGTCGAGACGAGGCAAGTGGTTACCGAGCGCCGGATCGTTGCGCAGGTATTGCAAGCTTCGCGAGCGGTGCGGCGCGCTGATGGGGAAGAAGCCCTCGAGCGTCACGGGCGACGTGAACGCCGTTGACGCGGTCGCTTCCGCCTCCGCGGCCGTCGGTGCGTGGTACGGGTTAAGGTCGTCGGCAGATGTAGGATCGGGCTGCCCGGGCGTGATGGAGCTGGGGCCTCCGTCTGCGATGATGGGGTCTGGTCTGCGACAGGGCGCGTCCCAGTCGTCCACGTCGATGGCGACCATGGCGCCTGTGGTGAGCGTTGCGAAGCCGAAGATGCCGCGCAGGCGGTATGGCGACGGGCCGGCAATGCCGGAGATGCCCGGCGGGCCAATCGTGATCGCAGAGTTCGAGCGGTAGAACACGCCCAGATCCCGCACGGCCCCGGCGTCGCCGCTCAGGGTACCCAGACTCTTCGGGTCCGCCTTCGGGTTCGGGTTGCAGAGGAGACCCGTGAGCGCCGCGCCCGTGGCGTTCACGTCGAAGGTGAGCGGCCACTCGTTGCGTGCGAAGGCGAGTGTGGCGACGGGCGAGCTGAAGGAGATGCGGTCCGGCGCCTGGAATGGGTTGACCTCCGGATGCGGACGCGTGAGCGGTGAGCGCGAGCTGAGGTCCGGATCGGTCACGTCGTAGACGATGAGCGTGCCCTCCCTCGCGTCGATCGCGTAGAGGTAGCGCTTGAACTCGCGCGTGGGCGGGCTGACCGCGATCTGCGAGACGGTGACGCGGCGACTCGGGTCCGTGATGCTCGTGGCGAGCAGGGGCGGCAGCTCCTTCATGGTGCCGCTGCGAAGATCGATCACGTGGATGAGCGGGAGCACCGCATCCGCGACGTAGTAGATCTGTCCGCTCAACGCAGCCGTGCCGCCGCGCGCCGCGAGATCCGGTGGTGCGTCGATGGGAAGGCCCGAGTCCGGCGTGAAGCCAGCGCCGGCCGCGCAGATCGCAGCGCCCGTGGAGGGTACTTCTTCCGCGGGCGCGCCGCCGTCGACGTACTTGATGCCGTCGTCCCATGCGGGACCAGGCTGCACCTGCGAAGGCGCGAAGGCACCACCCGCGAGCTCGATGGCGCTGGTGATCGGGCACTTCGCGAGCGAGCCAGGCGCGACCTGTGGGCCTGCGTCCGCGAGCAGCGCGGCGCCGCGCAGGAACGGCCGCGGATCGATCGTGATGATCTTCGCGGACGTGCGCGCATCACCCGGAAGCACCACGACGACCTCGTAGCCGAGCGAGTCCGGCGCGGCCGTCGTGCCAGAGGTGCCGCCGTCGCCCGCGTCGCTCGCGCCGCCTTCGGTGTCGCCGTCCGTCGCAGCCGCATCTGTGCTGCCAGACGTGCCGCCGTCGGTCGCGGTGGTGGTAGCGAGGATCTGCGTGGGCACGATCGCGAGCGCGCTGGGCACCTGCGGGAGCGCGCACGCGGGCCAGTTCGTGATCTTCGGGCGCGATGAGCCGGGCGCGCCTTGCCAGTCACCAAGGACCTCGTCGTTGCGCAGCGCATAGATCGCAGGCTTGTTGATCTCAGCGGCGGCGACGAACGTGAGGAGGCCGTCAGGGGTGACGGCAATGTCCGTGGGGTTCTTGCCCACGACATGAAAGTTGAAGCCGGGCGTTGCCTGATCGATGTCTACGACGGTGCCCTGCGTGAGATCGACCACGGCGACCTCGCCGCGTCCGAGCTGCGTGACCAGCGCAAAGAGATGGTACGGCAGGTACGTGCCGTCCACGCCTGCGGGCACGGGCGCGCAGCGGCTCTGCGGCTGCGGCGTGGGCTTGATGAGCGTGCCGTCCGCGGGGTTGAGCACTTGCATGCACACTACATCCACCTTCTGCGCGCGCTCGAACGTGCGCACGGGGACGGCGGTGGGCGTGGTGGTGCAGCTCGTCAGCAGCGCGGAGCCCGCGCCCATGGCAACGAGCACGGCAGCGCAGAGCAACAATGCGGCGCCCACGGTGGCAGCCACACGACGTCGACGGCTCTTCACTGGGTCCCCTTCGGAAGCGTGGGCGCGCCCAGCGTGAAGACGGGGAGCTCGAACGTGGTCTTGTCAGCGCGCGAGTTGTCGAGGTCGATCACTTGGATGAAGGATTCCGTGAAGCTCGCGAGGTAGGCGAAACGGTAGCGATGAAGGCCGATGCCCGGCTGGTGCGGGTCGTCGGGGACGCTGGTGCGCGCGGCCACGTCCTCCATGTCGAACGGGTCGAACGCCATCGAGAACGGCCCCGGTGCCGCGCGGAAGGAGGCCTCCATGCGCTGGGCGTCCGGGTCGTAGACGAAGAGCGTGGCGGAGTCGAAGCAGACGATGAAGACGCGGAGCGCGTAGTTGCCGTCCTGATCGACGATGGGCGCGAGATACACCTTCGACGGCCCGGACGAGAGCGGCACGTTGCCGTAGAGCACGAATCGATCGGCGTCGTAGCTGCCGTCGTCCGCCGAGCCGCCGAGCTCACCGACGAGCAGCGCCGCGGGCGAGCGATTCGCAATGAAGATGCGCGCGGGCGTGCGCGCGCACGCTTGCATCTTTGCGACGTACACCGGGTTGGTCGGATCGGCCGGCTTCACCGTTGCGCGGACCTTCGCCTTGCATGCAAGCCGCGGCGAGCGATCGATCGCTATGCCCCGCGAGTCCGTGCCCGCCGAGCTGGCGGTGACACCGAACTTCGCCTCGTCCAGGAGGAACGGGCGGCGAAGCGTGGGCAGCTGCGTGGTGCCGTCGTCCGAATAGTAGCGAAGGCGGTGGACCTCGGGCGCGGCGCGGGTGGTGAGCAGGAACGCAGGCCGCGGCGACTTGCACGAATCGTCGAAGCAAGTGAGCGCGCGATCGTGCGGGATGTTGAACACGCCGTTGCCGCCGATCGGCAGGCCGTCGAGCACGTACTCTATACCGGGCACCGTCACGTCGCCCACGGCGCCAAGGCCGGCGGTGAAGAGGCTCGCCTTGGTGTCGGTCTGATGCGTGATGACCAGCGCCTCGCCGTCCTGCGACTGCGCCATGCCGAACGGCTCACCCGGCATCGTGATCTCGCGCGTGTTGCCGGGCTCGCCGCCGCTGTTGCCCGCGCTGTGACCGCCGTTGCAGTGGCCGTTGTTGGTCTCGGCTCCGCAGTTCAGTTTGAACACGTTGGCGGCGCTTTGCGGGTCGTCGACGGTGAGGTCGACCCAGGTCACCGAAGCGTCGCCACGCACGGGCACGAACAGGCGTGTGCCGGCCGCGTTGCACGAGGTCTCCCGATCGTAGCGGGTATCCTTGGGGGTCTGCACGGGTGCCTGCTCGCAACGAAGCACCTGCAGGTCCGTCGCGAACGCGCCGATGGTGACGGAGTCGCGAACGTACGCCGTCGAATCCACCGGCGGCGCACACGTCTCGCCGAGCGGCTGGCGCGTGCCGGTCCCGTCGGTCCGGTACACGGGCGGGGGCGCCGGCGTTCCGTCCGGGTTCGTGCAGGGATTGTCATCAGGCTCTCCCGACGCGCGTGCGGGACGTAGGAGCGGAAGCTTTGGATCGCTGGGATCCTTGATCGCGAGGAGCACGTCCCGCCGGATCAGGTTCAGATCGTAGCTCTGGATCGTGCCGCCATTGTACTGGAGGTCAAAGTCCGAGTTGGCGACGTAGAGGACGTTGCCGCCCCTCGATACGTCGAGCCCCACCGGGAAATAGAGGATGTTCGGCGGCGGGGCCGAGCCGCTGCCTGCCTGGTAGCAAGCCGCGACGATTCCGGCGACGCCCACCACGGGAAGCAGCCGCGCAAACGCGACACGCAAAAGCCAAGTCATGACGCGCGGCACACTAGCGCCATTTCGTCGGGGATCGCACCGAAAATACGGCGTGAAGCAGAGCCGTGGCGAGCGTCCTTGCCGTGGTCAGCTCAGGGAGCGGGATAGTGCTGGCAGGTGCTGCGGTGATGCTGGTAGCCGTACCAGGCATTGCGGCCCTGCCTCTGCCAGATCTCGAGGGCGCAGGCGGTGTTCGTGGCGGGATCGAACAGCTCCGACGCCTTGCTCGCGCAGCTCGAGTCCTGAAGGTGCACGCTATTGATCTGGAACAGGCCGTAGTCCGTGGTGCCGTTCTTGTTGTGGCCCTGCGCGCGGTCGAAGAACGAGGACTCGTACTTCGCGGTGCAGACCATCGGGCCGATCTCGGACTCGGGGAAGCCGGCGGTACGGAGCAGGTCAGCGACCTCCGAAGGCGCGAGCTGGTTTCCGGCCAGGAGCGACTGCTCGTCCGTGGCCTGGGCCGTGTCCTCTGAGGAGGATGCATCCGCGGCACAGCCTGCGACAAAGGAGAGGAAGGCGACGGCACCGAGCTGGGAGAGGAGCTTCATTGGGAGGTGCAACCCCTCTCGCAATCCTCGTACCAAGACCTACAGTGCGCTCACGTCCCTACATTCGCAGAATTGGGGGGTGATTGCTCTCAAAAAGACCCATCCCATGGATTCAGCCCCTGGATCGCATGTTCCAGGCGAAACGGAGAAATGTGAGGAGCACGAGTCCTGGGTCTCAACCTCGACCCCGACATCGACTTCGACTACCCGGTCAGAGCTCCAGAATGATCACGCCTCGGTTTTCCTCATCCGTTTCCTCTCGACGGGGACCCATGGGGGCCATCGGGGACATGGGCGGGGGAATGGGCAGGTCGAGCTGGGGCTGCTCATAGCGCGCCCGCTCTTCCTCTTCACGCTTTCGGATCTGTTCGATGATGAACGGAGGGAGCATCGGATACTCCTACGGCACTTGGGGGCTACCCCGGTCTGGAGGCAACCCGCGTAGAACCTACTTCCTCAAAGACGGCCGGGATTGACGATCCCTTCAAAGATCAACGTAGCAATCGTGTTGGGGGGGTCAAGTCCGCGTGCGTCAGGTGGGGTTGCCAGGAGCGGCTTCTTGGATGCCGCAGTAGAGCGCGTGGTTTTGACCGCCCAAAGAGGCGGTTGCGGTACGCTGCACGCTCCTTGTATTCGCTGTCCTTGCTGCAGGCGCCGCATGTGCGTCGCTCCAGAAGCCACCCAGGAGCGGTGAGCCATCGGCGTCCTTCGTGGCTGCCGTGGCTGCTCCTTCTGGTTGCGCTCACGTGGACGCATGGGGCCGCGGCTGCGCCCTTCGACCTCGGCGGCCACGACTGGGAGGGATGCGCGGACTTCGCCGACCTAGCGCGCGCCGAGCTAGGGGCACGCGTCATCATCACGAGCACGATCGACCTGCACGACCTTCGTCCAGAGGACGGGCTCATCCTCATCTACCCCGAGCGCACCATGGACGACGAGGGGCTGTCGCAGTTCATGCGCGCTGGCGGCCGCGTGATCCTGCTCGACGACTTCGGCTCCGGCGATGGCCTGCTGACCCACTTCCAGATAGAGCGCATTCCGATCCCGGAGCGCCCCGCAGAGACGCTGCGACGCAACCCGAACCTCGCCATCGCGGAGCCCGCCAGCCCGCACCCCGTGGTCGCGGGTGTGTCGCGCGTCGTCACGAACCACGCGACGGGGCTCGCGCACCCCGAGCTCTCGCCCATCCTCAAGATCCGCGGTCGCGGCGAGCCGGACGTCGTCATCGCCGTCGCTGGCGCCGTGCAGCAAGGGCGACTGCTCGTCGTGGGCGATCCGTCGATCATCATCAACTCGATGCTGCGCTACGCCGGCAACAAGGACTTCGCGCGCGGCCTTCTCCGCTACGCGGTCGAGGACGACTCGTGGGGAAAGCGTGGCGGCCGCCTCTTCATCGCGTCAGGCAAGTTCGAGCAGCGCGGCAGCTTCGCCGGCGAGAGCGCGCTGGACACGCAGCTCCGTGACGAGCTCCGCGCCCTGCGCGATCTGGCCTTCGCCATGCGCGCCGGAAACGCGCCACCCGGGCTCCTCTTCGCCATCGCGATCGCCATCGCGCTCTCCCTGGGTGGCTGGCTCGCCATGCGCGCGGGCCGCCTTCACAAGGCCACCACGCCGCGCTTCACGCGCCGCATTCCGCTCGTCGCACAGGGTGGCGTGGCCGGGCACGCCGCGGTGATCTCCTCGGCGGGCACGTCGCGCGTCCTGGCGTTGTTCGAGCTGAAGAGCGCCCTCGAGGAGCGGCTCACATCGCTGCTCGGTCTGCCCGAGCTCCCGTCGCAGCGCGAGCTCATGAAACAGGTAGAAGAAGCCGGTCTGCTCTCGCGCGACGAGCTCGCCGCGCTCAAGGGCGTGAGCTTACGGCTTGCAGAGGTGGAGACGATCGTGATTTCGTCTCGGCTCGAGGCCTTCGCGAAAGTGAAAGACGAAGAAGTGAGAAAGATCGCCCGCATCATCTTCCAGATCCTGGGCTCCGCAGAAGACCGCAAAAAAACCGGAGCAAGAGCTTGAACGCGTCGAATCCAGCTGCTCCGAACGAGGTCGCGGCGGCCAAGGAACGGATGGAGGACCTCCGGCGGGAGGTGTCTCGCATCTACGTGGGGTCCAACCGCGCGCTGGAGATGATGCTCATCGCGCTGCTCGCGCGAGGCCACGTCCTGCTCGAGGGCGTGCCCGGCGTGGCGAAGACCACGCTCGTGAAGGCGTTCGCCACCGCGCTGGGGTGCAGCGCGCGCCGCATCCAGTTCACGCCGGACCTCTTGCCCGCGGACATCACGGGCACGTATGTGCTCTCGCCGCGTGAAGGCACGTTCACGCTGCGCGCTGGCCCCATCTTCGCGAACGTCGTCCTTGCCGACGAGATCAACCGCGCGCCCGCGAAGACGCAGTCCGCGCTGCTCGAGGCGATGCAGGAAAGGCAGGTCACCATCGAAGGCGACCGGTTCGAGCTGCCGCTTCCGTTCCTGGTGCTCGCCACGCAGAACCCGATCGATCTGGAGGGCACCTATCCCCTCCCCGAGGCGCAGATCGATCGCTTCCTCGTGCGCGTGGGCATGGGCTACCCCAGCGCAAAAGAAGAGGCGCAGATGCTCAAGACCCATGGACAAGATCCACCGGTGCTGCGTCCGGTGCTCGCGCCGCAGGACATCGCCCAGATGCAGGCGATCAGCGCGCGCGTCCACGTCGAGGAAGATCTCTTCGACTACGCGGTGGCGCTCACGACCTTCACGCGCACGCACTCTCGCGTTGCGCTCGGCGCAAGCCCGCGTGCAACGCTGGGTCTGGTCGGGGCGGGCAAGGCGTCCGCACTGCTCGCGGGCCGCACGTTCCTGGTCCCGGAGGATCTCCGCAACGTCGCGTCGTTCGTGCTCTCGCACCGGCTCGTGCTCACGGCAGACGCGGAGACGGATCCGCGCGCACGCGAGCAGATCATCGACGAGGCGCTCGCCCGCGTGAGCTACCGCCGCGGTCAGCGAGGCTGACACGTGCAGCTGCACCCCACCCGGATCACGTTCCACGTTGGCCTGAGCGGCGTGCTGATGATCGGGGTCGGCGTGGTGTTCAAGCTACCGCCGGTCCTTGCGTTCGGCGGGGCCGTCCTGTTCGCGGTCCTGATCGGCCGCGCGCTCGCGCTCACGTCGGTCACCAAGATCCGCGGCTCTGGCTTCGAGATGGTGTGGGCCATGCCACGCCGCGTATCGCGCCTCGCGCGCGAGGGCGAGGTGACGCTCACGTGCGAGCTCCGCAACCGCGGCGTGGACGATGCGCGCGGCGTGTCGCTGCGCGCGGTCGCCTCGAGCATGCTGGACGTGACCGTGAAGCCGCCCGAGGTGGACCTGCCCGCCGGTGCACGCGTGGAGATCGATCTCGTGGTCCGCGCCAAGCGTGTGGGTCGCTGGGGCGTGCACGGCGTGGCGCTCGAGGTGCGCGGCACACCGGTCGGCGGCGAGGGCCTCTACGAGGTGCCGCTGATGTTCGCGAATCCTCACGGCATCGAGGTGTTTCCGCGCAGCCTCCTCACGTACATCCAGTCTCCACGCGGCGGCCGCTCCAGGCGCGGCGCAGAGGCAGGTCAGCCCGTCGCGCTCGCGGGCGACAGCGACGAGATCAAGGAGCTGCGCGAGCACGTGCCCGGCGACGCGTTCAAGCGCATTGCCTGGAAGGCGAGCGCAAAGCGCGGACAGCTTGTCGTGCGGGAGATGGAGCGCGACGAGCGCGACACCGTGTGGTTGATTCTGGATGCGTCCGTGGATCTGTGGGCGGGCGACAGCGGGCGTTCGCCGCTCGATTTCGCGGTCGACGAGGTGGGCAGCCTTGCCGCACGCCACCTGCTCCGCGGCGATCAGGTCGGCCTCGTGGTGCTCGCTTCGCGCCTTCGCACGTGGCTTGCGCCGTCGAACGGCTCCGGGCATGCGTTGCGGATCGCGGCGGCACTGGCCAGCGCGGCGAGCATGGTCGACAGCGACCGCACCTCACTGGACGAGGCCGAGCTCGCTCAGCGCGTCGTGGAGCACGCGCGCCCGCTGGACCCAAGCGGCCTCGCAGATGTCGCGCGCTCCGACCTTGATCGCCTCGCGGCGCGCGCGGACGTGCTCCGCCAGAAGGCGCCGTTCTCGCCACGGCAGCCGTTCGCGAAGACCTTGCGCGAGCAGCGCCTTCGCCACTATCTCGCGTCGTTCGGCGTGGAGGTGCCTCCGCGCGCGGAGGGAGAGCGTGAGCGCGCCGAGCTGCTCACTGCGCGCGTGCTCGAGCGCCTGCTCACCGAGAAGAAGCGGCCGAGCGTCATCCACATGTGGGCGCCCGTGCCCACCAAGATGGACGCGGTGCGCTCCAGCCTGAAGCGCCTGCGAAAGCGCCGCGCCGAGATCCGCTGGACGCTCCCGCTGTACGAGGAGAGCGTTGGTCTTGCCAGCGCATCCGGAGCGGCGCCACAGCCGTCGGAGAAGCCGTCGGTGAAGGACACGGACGAGATCTCGCAGATCGTGATGGATGCAGTGCGCCTGCGCGCGCGTGCCTCCGAGGAGCGCGCGGTCGTGATGCTGCGAAAGCTCGGCGTACGGATCCATGTGATAGACCATCGACGCGTGCTCGCTTCATCCTTCCACGAGTCCGGTTCGATCCGCAGGCGAGGCGTGGCGTGAGCGAAGACAAACCGTCCGCTCCGGCGGACGCGGCGGCGAGCGGTCCGGTGCGCCCCCTCAACGCGCGCGCGCTCCTGCGTGAGGCGGGTCTGTCACCGAAGAAGAGCTTCGGTCAGAACTTCCTCGTCGCCGACGAGGTGACCGCGCAGATCGCAGCGGCATGCGTCCCCGACGACGAGCGGGGACTGGCGGAGGTCGTGGAGCTGGGCGCGGGCGCGGGCGCGCTCACGTCGCTGCTGGTGCTGCGCGCGCGACACGTGACGGCGGTGGAACGGGATCGCGACATGCTCCCGATCCTTTCCCGCGCTCTTCTGCCGTTCACCGAGAGCGGCGTCCTCACGCTGCTGGAGGCAGATGCCGCGCAGCTGGACGTTGCTGCGGTGCTCGGTCCCACGGCTCCGCGCGTGTACTGCGGCAACTTGCCGTATCAGATCACGGGGCGCCTCATCTCGCTCGCATGCATCCATGCGAAGGTGATCGAGCGCGCGGTCTTCATGGTGCAAGAAGAGGTGTGCGACCGGCTCGTGGCCAAGCCGAACAGCAAGGAGTACGGCGCACTGTCCGTCTTCACGCAGGCCGCATTCCACGTGAAGAAGCTGCGCTCGGTGTCGAAGGGATGCTTCTTCCCCGCGCCAGACGTGACCTCCGCAGTCGTCGTCCTCACCTCGCGACGGCCTGCCGTGTGCGAGGAGACACCCGGACTGAAGTCCGCCGTTTCCCGTGCGTTCCAGGCGCGGCGCAAGACGCTGCGCAACGCGTGGCGCGGCTTGCTACCAGACGCCGAGCTTCATGCCGCAGCGGAGCGCGCCGGCATCTCGCTCGACGCGCGCGGCGAGACACTGGACGTCACGGCCTTCGCGCGAATGGCGATGGAGCTGGACGGGGCACGCACGGCGCCCGCGGCTCCGGCCACGTCGGGTTGAGGCGCTACCTGCCGCCCAGAACGCTCGCGAGCTCCGCTTTGGCCTCGGTGCGATCCGGATCGTTCGGCGGCGCGGTGTCGAGGTACGTCTTGAAGTGCGTCGCGGCCTCGGACTTCTTTCCGAGCTTCTTCAGCGCCCGGGCGTACTGCAGGTGCGCAAGGTAGAGACGTCCCGGACGGGCGGTCGCCGCTTCGCCTACGCGCACGGCATCCGCGAGGACCGTAGCCGCCTGCCCCGCCTGGCCCTTGTCGAGGAGCAGGTCGCCGTACTCGTAGTCCCAGTCGAACTGTTCCTTGTCGGCAGAGTAGGCCTTCTGCCACTCGGCAAGTGCCTGGCCCGGATCGTTGAGGCGCTCGAACACCTGCGCGAGCGTGGCGTGTGCCTCGAGGCGCGTGGGGTTGAGCTCCAGCGCCTTGCGGAGGTCCTTCTGCGCGTCCTTCAACGCGTTCAGGTTGTACTCGATGATGCCGCGCTGCCAGTACGCGTCGCCGTAGTTCTGATCGAGCGCGAGCGCCTTCTCCACGGCGGCCTGCGCGATCGGCGTCTGGACTGGGTTCATGGCGTTCGCGGCCCATGCAACATACATGTGATAGACAGGCCGGTTCGAGTCGGCGGCCACGGCCTGGTTGAAGTACGTGAGCGCGGTGTCCACGTCCTTGCCGCCACGCTTCAGGAAGACGCGCCCGTAGTAGTGCTTCGCCTCTGCGCTGGTCTGGCGCACGTCGAGCACCTCCTTCAAGAACTTCTGCGCGTTGTCGAGGTCGCCGAGGGCCACGTAGGCAGCGCCGAGGCGCAGCTTCAGGTCTACGTCGCCGGGGTTCTTGTCGAACGCCGCCTTGAACTGCGCGAGCGCCTTGTCAGCCTCGCCGGACACCTCGAAGAGCTGCCCGCGCTCGAACATGAGGCCCGGGAAGTCCTTGTCCTGCGCGCCGACGAAGTCGAACTCCTTGTTGGCGAGGTCGATCTTGCGCATCTTCCGGTACGTGATGCCCAGCTTGAAGTGCGCGCCGAGATCCTGCGGATCCTTCTCGAGTGCCTTCTCGTAGTCGGCGACCGCCTCTTCGTACTTGCCTTGCGCCTCGGCCACCTCGGCCAGGGCGCGCTGCAGCGCGGGGCTGTCGGGCAGCTTGTCCTTCGCCTTGTCCAGGGCTGCCTGCGCTTCCTGCCCGCGGCCTTGTGCCGAGAGCATCTGCGAGAGCTTGCCGTACGCGACGATCGCGTCGGGGTGCTTCGGGTCGGCGAGATCGATCGACTGCTTGTAGAGGCGCTCCGCGATGGTTCGGTTGCCGCTCTTCTCCTCCGCGAACGCGAGCCACAGCGGCACACGCATGTCCTTCGGGAACGTCTTCAAACCGGCGGTGAGCTGCGCTTTTGCGTCGGCGAAGCGCTCGAGAAAGATCTTCGTGCGCGCGGAGCCGATGAGCGCATCGTTGTTGGTCGGGTCCTTGACGAATGCCTCGTCGAAGCGCGTTGCGGCTTCGGTGTAGCGGCCGTCGTCGAAGAGCAGCTGGCCCTGACCCATGAGCGCAAGCACGTTGCGCTGATCGATCTTGAGCGCCTCCTCGAATGCCTGGCGCGCTTCGCCGGCGTGGTCCTTCGCGAGCATGACCCAGCCACGCTGCGCGAACGCCTGCGCGCGTTCCTTCGGGCTCGCGTTGACCTTGGCGCCACCGTCGATGACGAGCGCGAAATCGCGGAGCGCGTCGTCCGCCGAGTGGTCTCGCTTCCACGAGATCCAGCCGCGGAGCGTGAGCGCACCCGCGTGGGTGGGCACCTGCGCGAGCGCCTGGTCCGTTGCCTTCTTGGCGTCATCCAGGTTGCCGATCAGGAAATGCGCGCGGGCGATGCCGTAGAACGAGCGCGGCGAGGCGCCCTTCTGGTGGGCGCGCGTGAATGCTGCGAGCGCGGCCTTGCCGTCGTTCGCCGCGAGCTCGAGCTCGCCTTGCGTCTGCGCGATCTCCTGGGAGACCGGGTCCGCAGCGTCGTGCTTGGCAGCCTGATCAAGGTGCCCGCGCGCCTTCACGAGATCACCCGCGACGAGCTCCTGCGCGCCTTGCGCCGCCGAGCAGAACGGGATGTCTGTGGTGGGCGGGAGGTCGGAGATGAAGGTCTTTGCGCGGCCCGCACGCGAAGCATCCGAGCCGAAGCGCGCCTGCACCGAGAACTCCACGAACGCGGCGTAGCACGCGAGCGGACGCGAGCGCTGCAGCTGTGAGAGCGCATTTGCGCACTCGTTCGCGGCCGTCTGCGAGGTCTGATAGCCGTCAGGAGCGAGCTTCTTCCGTGCGCCGACGCCCGCCTCCACGGCAGCAGCCTGGTACTTGCCCGCCATGGCGGTGTCCTTGAAGAAATAGTAGCCGAACGGTCCCGCCTGCGTGAGGCTGAGGCTCACGCCGAAGAGGAGCGCGACGCCGGCGATCCCGCCGAGGACCTTTGGCCAGAGGCGGCGCACGCGACCTTCACCGAGCGGCTTGAAGCGCTCCGGGCGCGGCTTGGCGTCGGTCTCGATCCTCGCGTCGGCGTCCATGCGTGCGCCGGAGATCGCGGCCGGCGGAGCGATGACAACACCAGGGCCATCTCCGCCGCCGAGGTCGACCTCGCCGAAGGCCATGTTGTTGCCACCGTTGTTCGGCGCGCTGGTCGCGAGCGACGCTTCACCCGGCTCGAAATCGCCGAAGCTCACCATGCCGCCCGTGCCACCGGTGGACGCCGGCAGGTTGTTGTCGAAGAGACCGGCGATGCCAGGGAGCTCGTTCTGCGCCATGGGCAGAGAGCCCTGGTTCATGGGCAACGAGTTCTGCGTCATGGGGAGGCCGCCCGAGGACATGGGCAAGGAGTTCTGCGCCATGGGCAGAGAGCCCGCCGCCATGGGCAATCCACCCGCCATCTGCGGCAGATCGCCGGCGCCGCCGCTCATGGGCAGGTTGTTCTGCGCGGACGGCAGATCTCCGCCGAGCGCGGGGAGATCGAAATCGCCGAACCCGCCGCGCGCCATCGGCAGACCGGCGCCACCACCGGCAGCCATGGGCAGACCCATTCCACCACCAGCGGCCATGGGAAGACCAACGCCACCGCCGGCAGGCATGGGTAAGCCAGGACCGCCGCCAGCGAGCGAGGGGAGATCCGCGCCGCCGAATCCACCGCCACCGCCCATGCCCGCGCCGCCAGGTGCAGGACCACGCGATGCGTTCGGCAGCGCCGGCAGATCGAGCTCGCCGAAACCTCCGCCGAACGGCGCAGCGGGCGCAGCGGCGGGCGCCGCGGGAGAGAAATTGCTACCGAAGGCAGCGGTGGGTGACCCGCCACGCGGAGCCTGCTTCGCGGGGAGATCGCCAGGCTGCGGAATGGCCGGCAGGTCGAGCTCACCGAAGCCACCACCGAAGGGGGAGGCGGGTGCGGCGGGCGCGGGAACGGCTTGCGGCTGCGGGACAGTGGCGGAGAGCGCAGTCGGCGGGCGCGGAGAGGCTCCTGGAGGACCGAACGGACTCCCCTTTGGCTTCACTGCCGAAGGCAGATCGGCGTGTTGCGGGAGCGCGGGCAGATCGAGGTCGAGCGAGCCGAACGCACCGGGAGCTGCGGACTGAGATACGGCAGACGCCGGAGGCTTGCCAAGGGGCGGAAGTCCACCTTCGCCGATGCCCATACCGACCATCGTGGGCGCGCGCTTCGGGGGCGCTTGCGGAGCTGCGGGAGCGCCACCCCCGCCATCGGAAGCTCCGGTGACCGACGCGGTGGTGCCCTTCGTGGTGACGACGAACGAATGCCCGCACTTCGGGCAGCGCATCTTCAATCCCGTGGCGGGTACGCGGCGCTCGTCGACCTGGTACGGCGCGTGACACGATTCGCACTCGACTTTGAGCATCGCGACAAAGAGTATCATAGATAGGCGGGAGTGAAGCCCGTACGTGGTCCCCACACCCCGCAACAAGCGCCCGGCAATTTGCCTCATTCCGGGCCCGCTTCCCCTTCCCATTTCCGTCCAGCCCGTCCAGATTCTGAGCCGGTAGGAGACGTTCGCATCGCTCATCCGCACGCCCAGGACCAACCCGCCGCGTTCGCGTGGATGGCGTGCTCGGCCGTGCTCTTCGCGACGATGAACTACCTGGTGCGTCGCGCGAGCGCGCAGGTGCCGTGGCAGCTGCTCGGCATGTCGCGCGCGCTCATCGGTGCGTTCGTCGCGATCGGCGTGGCGCGCGTGCGCGGCTCATCGCTCGCGATCAATAACAAGCGCGCGATGTGGGTGCGGAGTGCGTTCGGAACGGCGGCAATGGCGTTCACTTTCTGGGCGCTCGCCGATGGCGGCCTTGGACTTGGCGACACCACCACGCTGCTCAATCTCGCGCCCGTCGTGATCGCCGTGCTGGGCCCCATCGTGCTCCGTGAGCGTGCCGGACGTACCCTGCCGTACGCGCTCGTGCTTTCGCTCCTCGGCGTCGTGCTGATCATGAGACCTGCGTTCGTGTTCGGGGGTGTCGCGCTGTCACCCGGCGCGATGCGGACGGCGGGGCTTGCGCTCGTCGCCGCATGCGCATCGGGGTGCGCAATGCTCGCTCTCCGGCGCGTTGGAAAGGGCGAGAGCGCAGAGGCCATCTCCGTGCACTTCTCGCTCACGGCGGCGGCGGGGCTGTTTCTCCTCTCGCTGCCCTACATGATGGTCCCTTCCGGAAAAGATGCACTCTACACACTTCTCGCGGGCGTGTGCGGAGGCCTCGCGCAGCTGGGCATGACGCGCGCATATGCACTGGCGCGGGCCGCGCGGGTGGCGGCGGTCGGCTATCTGGCAGTGGTGGTGAGCGCGCTCTACGGCTCACTCGCGCTCGGTGAGGCACCGCATGCAACGGCCGCGCTCGGGATGGTGCTGGTCATCGGGGGCGGCCTCACCATCGCGCTCCCGGCGTTTCGTGCGCAGAAGCGCGCACCACGAATCTAGCCAAAAACAAGCCGCGCGAACAAGCCGGCGAAGAAATCGACGAGCCCTACGCAACCCTGCGCGGCGACGGCCGATGGGAGTGGTGCGCAGGCAACAAGCCGGCCTGTCTTCCACCCATCGAAAGAGGTCCTCTCATGCGTCGTTCGTCCCTCCTCGCGCTGCTCTCCACGTTTGCTTTGGTTGCTTGCTCCTCCGCGGGCGGAAGCACTTCCGACGGCGCTTCCGCGAACGGCGCGGGGTCGGGCCAGGGCGCTGCCAGCGCGGCGGCCGACGGCGGCGCGGAGCCGACGGTCCCCGTGCCGGGCGGTGGCAAGGCCAAGAGCGATGGCGGCTCGGACGCGGGCACGGATGCAGCGCCGCAGGTGACGCCCGACGGCTGCGTGATCACGGCCTCGCCCGCGGACGACGCGTGCGTGGTGCGTGACGAGCTGGGCGTGTTCGCTTCTTCATCGAAGGGCTCCGACGCGGCGGGCGACGGCACCATGGCGCAGCCGTTCGCGACCGCCGCGCATGCGATCACGTTTGCGAAGGCGCACCAGAAGCGCGTGTTCCTCTGCGCGGAAGCGTATGCGGAGAACGTCACGATCGAGAACGGCGTCTCCATCTTCGGCGGCCTCGACTGCACGCAGCCGAAGTGGACCGTCGTGGACGCAAAGGCGCACTTCGCCGCGCCCACGAGCCCTGCGGCGCGCGCCGACAACGTGACGACGACCACCGCGATCGAAGCCGTGGAGATCTTCGCGCCGGACGCGACGGTCCCGTCAGGCAGCTCCATTGGCATGATCGCGAATGCATCCCCCGCGCTCCTCCTCCGCAACGTGTGGCTCCAGGCGGGCAACGCGATGGATGGCGTCGCTGGCGGAGAGCCCGCGGCAAACGACGAGGGCCCGATCGTGACCGGCACCCCGATCGGCGGCAACTCCATCTGTGACTTCCTCGACTGCGCGTTTGGCCAGGGCGCCGGAAGCGCCGGCGGAATCAGCGCGTGCGGCGGCGGTCAGGGTGGCGGCGGAGGGTCACGCGGTTACTTCGCAGAGGCTGCCTGTGTGACCGGCCTCTGCCGCGCAGTGCACCCGAGCGGCTACTACTGGGACGTTCGCACCGCGCCTGGTCCGGGCGTGAAGCTCGGCGGCAGCCCTGGTGCCCGAGGCGCCGCGGGCCAGAGCGCGCAGAGAGGTGTCATCGACGCGAGTGGCTACACGCCAGGCAACGGCAACGCAGGCACCGACGGCTTGCCGGGTATCGGCGGCAAGGGCGGTGACGGCGAAGCGCCGCCCGTGGATCCCTTCGCGAACGGCAACGCGTACTCCTTCGGCCGCTATGGCGCCGCGGGCGGCGCGGGTGGGTGTGGAGGTCACGTGGGCACCGCGGGCACCGGCGGTGGCGCAAGCATCGCGCTCGTCGCCGTCAAGAGTGCGCTCTCGATCAAACGCAGCAAGCTCACGTCGCAGAGCGGCGGCAACGGTGGCTCGGGCACGTTTGGTTCGGCAGCGACCGCAGGCGGCGCGGCTGGCGCATGCGATCCGCAGCTGCTCTCCACATGCGGAGCCCACGGTGGCGGCGGCGGCGAGGCCGGTGTATCCGGCGCCGGTGCAGGCGGTCCGTCCGTTGCGCTGGCCTTCAACGATGCCCTCCCCGGTGTCGATGCTGCAAGCACCCTCCAGCCGGGTGCGGGGGGCTCCGGTGTCGCTCTGCAATCGAACGGCGGGAAGGCGATCCAGGCGTCCGGAACCGGAGCCAGCCAGGCGTTCCTCTCGTTCTGACCGCCTCATCAACGCCTCCGACACTCATCTGCAAGAGCTCGCGGCCAGCTGGTCGCGGGCTCCGCTTCGTTTGCGGATCGGTGGTTGCTCCCCTCGATCTATGGGTTTACGGTCGGGCTCGGGGAACTTTCGGGCGTGATGCGCGTCGGAGCTTGAACGACAATGCGGTTTATCTCTGTCTGCGTCATCGCGGTTGCCTGCTCTCTGGCAGGCCCGCTTGGTCTGGTCGGCTGCGGGGACAACCTCCCCGGGGTCGTCTCGCAAGGAACCACGTTCGCGGAGCTGCGCGCCATCAAGGGTGAGGTGAACGTCACCTCGCCTGGCGATACGAAGCGCGTCCCCTACCCTCGCGAGCGCATCTCGGAAGGCACCGTCGTCTCGCTCGGTCCTTCCGGGCTCGCATGGATCCGCCGCGACGGCGGCGCGGTGTGGCTCGTGCGCGGCCCCGCAGAGCTCGTCATGCACGAAGGCAACGTGAAGCTCGACTCCGGGCGCGCCTTCATCGACGGTGACGACGGACCGCCCGTCCTGGTGGACACGCCGCGCGGCCCGCTCGAGCTCTCCGACGCACGCGCCAGCGTCGAGGTGATGCCCGACAAGAGCGTCGAGGCCTACGTCCTTCGCGGCGCGGCACGCTCCGGCAGCGGCGAGCGCGGCACCTCCGGTGAGAAGCTCACGCTCGGCGCGGACGGCAAGACCGTACGAGCGTCCTCCGTCGCGTGGGATGACTGGACTGGCGGCCTGGCCACGGCGGATCCCGCCGCAGAGCCTGCGCCGTTCGGTCTTGGCACCGTCGGCGCACGCCCGCCGGGCGATCAGGGCAAGCCGCGCTTCTCGCTCGTCGTCGAACGCCTCGACGTACGCGTCACCGTCGATCACGACTTCGCAGTGACCGAGGTCGACGAGACCTTCGTCAACCCGAGCAGCTCCACGGTCGAAGGCATCTATGGCTTCCGCACGCCGCCCGGCGCAGTGCTCTCCAAGTTCGGTGTCGATCGCAATGGCGCGATCGTCTGGGGCAAGGTCAAGGAGAGTGCCGCTGCGAAGGCGCAGTACGAGAGCAATGTGTACCAGGGGTCCACCGAAGATCCCGCGCTCCTCTCGTGGGTGGGCCCCGGCGTGTACAACGCGCGCCTCTATCCGATCGAGCCGGGCGCCAAGCGTCGCGTCGTCACGCGCTACGCGGAGTGGCTCTCGCGGCAAGGCGTGAAGGCAGACAGACGTCTCTACGTGTACCCGATGGCAGCGGAGGGCGCGCGAAGCTCGCTCCCGCGCATCGAGGAGCTGCGCGTGAACCTGGACCTCACCAAGTCCGGTGCATCGCGCGTGCGCGCCGGCATGGGCGGCAAACAGGAAGGCCAGAAGGTCGTCATACAGGCGTTCGACTTCGTCCCCCGCGCCGACCTTGCGGTGGAGCTGTTCGACAGCGGTGAGGAGAACGCGATCGCGTATCGCGCGCCGCACACGCTCACCGCGGAGGACATCCCCATGAACGCCGACGCGACGTTCGCGGCCAAGGTGTCCGCCGAGGAGCCCGACTACCTGCTTGTCCCCATGCGCAGCACCGCGCCGGCAGACGCGGGCAAGGGCGTGGACCTCGCGATCGTCGTCGACACATCCGCTGCGACGGAGCCCTTCGCGCTCGCGATCGCGCGCACGCTGACGTCGGCGCTGCTCTCGCACCTGGGCGCCGATGATCGCGCCGCGTTGTTCACCGGGGACGCCACGCTGCGTCCCGCGTTCGACGGCTCGGGCGAGATGGCGCCCGTGGACGCGGCCAAGCGACGCAACTGGCTCGCGGGCCTTGCGACCGTCGATCGCGGCGGCGCGACGGACATTGGCGCACTTCTCACGGAGGCTGCAGCCAAGCTCGATCCGAAGCGCCGCGGTGCGGTCGTGTACATCGGCGACGGACTTCCCTCCGTGGGTGAGACCACGCCGAAGGCCGTACGCGAGCGCCTCGCGCGCTTGCCCGAGGGCACCCGCATCCTCACGGCCGGTGTTGGCAGCCGTGCCAATATCGCACTGCTCGGCTCGATCGCGCGCGGAGCGCCCGTGGAGTCCGTAGGCGATGCATACGGCGCGGCGCGATCCGCGCTGCGGTTGCTCGAGGCCGCGCAGAAGCCGGCGTGGATCGGCGCGAAGGTGGACCTGGGCCCCGGCATCGAGCGCGTGCTTCCGCGTGAGCTCCCGCCCGTGGGCGCGGACGAGAGCGTGCTCGTCGTGGGACGCGTGTCCGGCAAACCGCCGGCACAGGTGAACCTCACGAGCGGCGCAAGCACCGCGACGCGTGTGCTCAAGGTGCTCCCCGTCGACGACGGCGGCGATCTGCGCAGGCGCTGGGGACAGGGCCGCATGGAGGAGCTCCTCTCCGAAGGCGCCGGGCGCGCTGCGCTCGTGGACGTGGGTCGTCGCTTCGGCCTGGTCTCGCCATACACGTCGCTCTACGTGCCGACCGCGCGCGAGGCCGCCGTTGCCTCCGGTCAGGCCGCGGAGCTGGAGGACGTCACCGAGCAACGCGCCGACGCGATCGACCGGCGTTCGCGCTGGCGCCCGTGGTCGCGCTCGCACGTGTACGACTCGGCGGCCGAGCCGGCCTCCGCCAACGCCGACAACAAGGAAGGTGGGACGGGCACGCGCGCCAAGGGCGAAGAAGGCTCGATGGGCAATCCCAACACACATGCCGCCAACCATCGCTACGGCGTGCAAGGCCCTTCGGACGATCGTCCTTCGTCGGCGGCGGCCACGGCCACGGCTCAGGCCGCTCGACAGCGCGCTGTGAACGAAGCAGCGGAGTTCGGAATGATCGGGCTCCTCGACACGGCCGCCGGTGGTGGCGGTGCCCCGGACCAGGAGCAGAAGCAAGCCGCGGGCGGCAAGGCAGCCTCCGCGCCCGTGGCGGCAGCACCTGCCGTGCAGCCCGCGAAGCCCAGCGATCCCAACGCACCATCCGCACCATGGGGACGTGACGAAACAACGCTCGGCCTCACGGGCACGGGAGAAGGTGGCGGTGGCAGAGGCGACGGCATCGGGCTCGGCGGCGTAGGTACGCTCGGACACGGCGCCGGTACAGGAGTTGGACAAGGATTTGGCAGTGGTCATGGCCGTCTTGGTGGCGCGCACCTGACCAAGTCTCCCGAGCTTCGACAGGGCGCGATCCAGGTGAACGGTCGGCTTCCACCCGAGGTGATCACCCGCATCGTGCGCCAGAACTTCGGTCGCTTCCGCCTCTGCTACGAGAACGGCCTCCGCAACAATCCGAACCTGATGGGCCGCGTGAGCGTGAAGTTCGTCATCGGTCGCGATGGCGCCGTGCAGACGTCGCAAGATGGCGGCTCCGATCTGCCTGACACGGGCGTGGTCTCGTGCGTCGTCCGCGCGTTTCCGAACCTGAGCTTCCCGCAGCCGGAGGGCGGCGGCATCGTCACCGTGACCTACCCGATCATCTTCTCTCCTGGCGACGGCGCAGGGCCCGCGCAGCCGATGCAGGGCGTCGCGGCGGCGCCGCAGGCCACGAACATCATTGCCACCGTGGGTCACGTGATGCGTCCTTGCGGCGCGGCGGCGGAGCTCACGTTGAGCGAGCGCCGCACGCTCTGGTACGAGCGCATGGCGAGCACGCAGGACGCAGCCTCCGCGCTCACGGTGTACCGCCGCGCACTGGAGGACTGCGAGGCGCCGACGTGGCGCGAACGCACGACCCTGCTCCTCATGATGGTCGAGCGACTGCCGACGGTCACTCAGCGCGTGGCGCTGTGGAAGTCGCTCGTTGCCACGCCCGCCGCTGAGGTCATCTATCGCGCGATCATCGTCCGCATCCAGAACGTGACGGAGCTCCACGAGCTGCATCAGGCGCTGGGCCTCGCGATGGTCGACCCGGATCTGCTCGCTGGCATGCTCGCGAAGGCGAAGACGCCCGCGGACAAGCTCAGCGTGTTGCGCGCTGCTGCTACCAAGTGGCCGGACGACATGGAGCTCTCGCTCCGCGTGCTCGACGCCTTCGAGGACCTCAAGGATGACGGCGGGCTCCGTGCATGGGCACGCAAGCTTCGCCGCCGGCCCGACGCGACGGCCCACGTATGGACGCAGGTGGGCGAGCACTATCTCAGGCTCGCCTCGCGCGAGACCGGCGCCGACGCCGCGCGTGACACCACGGAGGCAAAGCGCACCTTCGGCGAGCTCGTGGAGTTCGCACCGGAAGATCCCGCCGCACGACGTCGCCTTGGCGATCTTCTGCGCGCGCATGGCTGGTACGAAGAGGCGCTGCGCCAGTACCTGACGCTGCAGACGCTCACCCCGGATGACGCCTCCGTCCCGCTCCTGCTCGCATCCGCGACCCAGGGAATGGGGCGCGTGGAAGAGGCCGTGGGCTGGGCCGAGAAGGCCGTGGCGGCAGGTTCGCCGGACGGCAAGAGCGCGCTCTCCAGGGCCGCACGCGCGAACGCGCTCGCGTTCCTTGCGTGGGCTCGCGACGACGCGCAGAAGGCAAACAAGAACGACGACGCGGACAGGCTGCTCGCGCGCGCAAATCGCCTCGCGGCGACGGGCTCCTCCGCGCGCGGCGAGTCCGTCCACGTGATCGTCACGTGGTCGCATCCCGAGCTGCATCCTTCCCTGTGGACCACGCACACGGGCGCGCCCATGCCAGCGCCCGACAACTTCCCGCTCTTCGGCGTGGCGGAGGCGCGCATGCCCGCAGGCACCACGAAGGTGGAGCTGCGGACGGATCCGGAAGAGGCGGCGCGCGCGGCACGCCTGGGCGTTTCCGCCGTGGTCACGGTGATCTCTGGTGAAGGCGGAAAGACGCCGACGATAGCGCGAACGAATGTGACGTTCGGGACGCTGCAAGCGCCCGCGGAACGGCTCATCATCACGCTCGAGAACGGCGCTCTGCGCGTGGGGACGCCGTGAAAATGCGAATGAACAAGAAGACTGCGGCCCTTGGCATCGGCGTCCTGGTGCTCGCTGGAGCCGGGACCATCGCTGCCCTGCGACTCCGCGGGCCGAGCATCTCCCCGATCGGCACCGTCGCCACGACCGTGGGCGACCTCCGGACCATGCACGCGGAGGTCATGCTCCGTGGCAAGGAGGTGCGCGGCGTAGCTCGCCTCCTCGCGGGCGATCAGGTCAAGACAGGCGCCTCGGGTCGCGTGCTCGTGAGGCTCGACGACGGCACGCAGATCGTGGTCGATGGCAACACGGAGCTCACGATCGATGGCGCAAAGCTCACGCTCGCGAAGGGCCGGCTGTTCGTGCAGGCAGGCTCCTCCGCACGGACCGAGGTCGCGTTCGGCGACGCCACCACGACCGTCGTCTCCAGCGCGGCCGCGTTCGACGCGGGCAACGGTGGAAAGGTGTATTGTGCACGCGGTGAGCTCGTCCTCTCGGAGGGCGGGAAGACCGCGCACGTGGCAAGCGGCGAGACCGCCTCGCTCTCACCGGGTGGCGCGAAGGTGGCGCCCGAGGCCGCGTTCGACGACTGGACCGGCGGACTTGCGACGCCCTGGTCGGGCGAGCGCGGACCGAAGAGCGCGATCCCGGAGCTGTGGGCGGGTCCGGGCGGCGTGGATCCTGGAGCGCCCCTCGTCGTGCGCTCGGAGAACGTGGACGTGGACATCGAGGGCGAGGTCGCCACGACCCGCATGAAGACCACCTACTTCAACGGCAGCGATCAGAGCGCTCAGGCAGACGTGCGCATGGCGCTCCCCGCTGGCGCGCTGGTGTCGCGCGTCGCGCGCATGAACGAAGGCGCAGGCAGCCCCAGCGTGGCGACGCTCGGCCCTGGCACGCGCACTCCTGGCGCCGGCGGCGACACGGCGCGGCTCGAGTGGGCCGGCGGTGGCTGGCTCCGTGGAACGCTCGTCGACGTGCCTGCGGGCAAGTCGGTGGACCTCCTCGTCGACTACGTCGAGTGGCTCCCCACGCGCGACGGACATGCAACCTATCGGTTCCCCATGGCGAGCGACATCGAGGCACCCATGGTCGGTGGCCTCGCGCTCAAGCTGCAATCGAAGAGTTCTGCGCGCTTCCTGTCCGCAAGCCTTGGCACCGTCGTGCGCGACGGCGCGATCGAGCTTCGCCGCGCGGACGTTCGGCCCACGGGCGATCTGGTCGTGGAGCTCACGCCCGACGTCGTGAAATCGGGCCAGGCGCGCGCGTACGTGCAGAAGGGCGAGCCGAACGAGGACCCGTACGTGCTCGTCCGCACGGAGGTCCCCGACGTCACGGAGGCCGGTGTCACGCTCGCCGTCGTCGTTGACACCTCCATGAGCGTGGGACCGTCGCTGCTCGAGACCGAGCGTGCCGTGGTCGATGCGCTGCTCGAGTCGCTGGGTCCGAAGGACTCCATCGTGGTGCTGGCCGCCGACCAGAGCGCGCGCGTCGTCGGCCCTGCGAAGCCTGCGGCGGTGACCCCCGAGACGCGCGCGGACATCAAGAAGTCGCTCGCGCTCGTGCGCGCGGGCGGCGCGTCCAACCTGGGCATTGCGCTGGAGCAAGCCGCCGATCTGCTCGATGGTCAGGACAAGGATCACGCGGGCACTGGCATGGTCGTCTACGTCGGCGATGGCCGGCCGACGGTGGGTGAGGCCACCGCGCGCGACCTTCGCAAGCGGCTCGCGCGACGTGCAGGCGGAGTCCCTCGCATAGGCGCTGTGGCCATTGGACAGGGCGCGGATCGCTGGATGCTGGCGGAGCTCGCGCAGGGTTCTGGTCCGGTTTACGACGTCGTCGATCGCCCGGAGGCGGCCCGCGCGGGCGGCGCACTGGTGGCGGATGCGCTGGCACCCGTGGTGCGCGGAGTCTCCGTGGACCTGGGCCCCACGGTCGACCGGATCTACCCACGCGACACGCGCACGGTCGGCTCCGGCTCCACGTTCACCGTCGCAGGCCGGCTGCGCGGTCAGCTCCCGTCGAAGGTCACGCTGCGCTTCCGCAAGGGCAACGAGATCGTCGAAGAGGTGAGGTCGCTCGTGCAGGTCGAGGCGCCCGCGAGCGCGGACGTCGCAAAGCGCTGGGCAGAAGAGCGCGTCGAAGAGATCGCCATGCGCAACGAAGGCATGGAGGGCGCCGTTGCGCTCGCCACGAAGGCGGGCCTGGTCACGCCGTGGACCAGCTTCTTCTGGAACGGCGCCACCGCGTCGATGCCCTGGGACGACCGCGTGCTCGGCCTCTCGTCCGACACTGACACGGCGTACGCCGCGCGCATTGCGCCCGCGCCGCCGCCGCCTTCGCTGGTGCTGGAGCCGCCGAGCGTCTTCGATTGAGAGGCCTCTCTCGAGGACGCCATGGAGGTCGCTGCACGCCAGGCGCTCATCGACTCGATGCCCGCGCTGGTCGCGTGTCGCGATTCACGTGCGGCCGTTCGGCCGGATGTGCCATCGCAGCTGTCGGTCTCCGTCAGCGTGGACGTGGATGGACACGCGACCAAGGTCACCGTGGACGCGCAGGGCTCGCGCGGCAACGACGTGGTGCTGGAGCGCTGCTCGCGCGGCGTGATCACCGCGGTCCCGTTCTTCGGTGGCGGTGTGGCCATCACGTTCACGCAGGTGATCATGTTGCCGCCGCTTCAGACGGCGCGGCGCACGGAGTGCAGCACCACGTCCAAGCTACCGCTCGCCGTGAAGCGCGGGATCTGGCGCGCACGCAAGCAGAAGGGCATTCTCAACTACGACGTGGCCTACCACCAGTGCGAGCTCCCCACGTGGAGCGAGCGTCGCACGCTGCTCGGCATCCTGGTCGCGGACCTGGCGATCCCGGAGGCCATCAACACCGCCGCGCGCATCGAAGCGACCGGCGACTCCGACGGCGCAGCATTCATTCGCCAGGAGCTCCTGCGCAGGCCGAACGTGTCGTCGCTGGCGTACGAGGACATGCGTCGACTCTTCGTGGGCGCGGAGCCCAAGGTCGACGTTGCGCTCGACAAGGCCTACCGCACTGCGAAGAACGACGCGGACCGCATGAAGGTGCTCCGGCGCTTCCTGCGCGTCGCGCCCCATAGCCCGCTTGGGCGCCGCCTCCTGCTCTCGCTCCTTGAATCCACGGGCCAGAAGGACGCGCTGAAGGACGAGATCTTCCACGTGCGGACGGACCCGTTCTCGGACGCTGGCCTGCTCGCGTCCGGTGCGTCCGCGCTGCGCCGCCTGGGTGAGGACGAGGACGGTCGGCGCGCCTTCGGCGAGCTGGTCGAGCGCGCGCCGCGTGATCCGTGGACGCTCGCCTACGTGGGCGATCGCCTGCGCGCAGAGGGCCTCTACGAGGACGCGCTCGCTTCCTATCAGAGGCTGGATTCGCAGATGCCGGATGATCCTGCCGTTGCGCTCCGCCTCGCGCTCGCTCATGCAGGCGCAGGCCGCCTGGACGTGGCCATTCGCCTCCTCGATCGCTCCGCGCAGACCGGCGGACGCGGTGACGACGGTCGCACGGGCGAGCTCTCGTCGATCCTCTCTGCGTCGCTGCTTGCGGCGGCGCGACAGGCGTCCCCGTCTCCAGAGACGGACGCGCTCCTTGCGCGCAGGCTGGCGGAGACGCCATTGCCGGACGTGGCAAGCCTCATCTTGGTTCGCACCCCGCTCACCGACGACCCCGTCAACGTGACGGTCGCGCGCGCGGAGACAGACAAGGACGAGCTGCCCGCAGATCTGGATGCCTCGGGTATGGGCCTCACCGCCGTGCGCATCGAGCGCGGCGGCGGCACTGCACGCATTCATCTCAGAAGGACAGCCGCGCTCACGGGCTCGCGCTCCACGCACGGTACGGTCACGGCGCTGGTGCTCGCGTCGGATCGGAGCCAGAGCAAGCTCATCACGCGCGAGGTGGATATCGACGAGAAGGGCATCGAGCTTCGATGGAACGGGGAGACCTTGCGATGAGCGGCGACGATCAGAACCCGAAGGGCGTACCGCAAGCCGAACCTTCCTCACCGACCCAGCCGGACGAGGATGGGTGGGAGGCCGCGCTGGCTGACATGCCAAACCTCCAGCCGACGCCGCCACCAGCGGATGTGGCCCATGCTGTGCAGCCTCCGCCCGAGCCCGCACACGACGTCGGCTCCGTGACGGCACCAATGCCGCCGGTCGCTCCGCTTCCCATGCCGCAGCCCCACACCATACCGCAGCCCACCGCCAGCGCGCCCGCGCTCCATCTGCAGGCGCAGAACATGGGCCCTGCGATCATCGTTCCGCAGATCCCCGATTACCTACGGCGAAAGCCACAGCCGCTGATCGGGCCTGTGCTCTCCGTCTACGGCGCGCTGCTGTGGTCGTTCGTCCTCGCCGGTCAGTTCACGACATCGTGGATGAGCAGCGGCCCCATGGACGAGCGGTTGGCGCTGTTCACAGTCTTCCTCGCGACCGTCGTGACCGGGATCATCGCGCTGCGGCGCGCACAGACCGCGGCGCCCGTGACCGCAGGCAGGGTCCTCGGGCGCGCCGTCTTCGCATTCGTGGGCGCGGGGATCGCGTGGTTCGCGACTGTCTTCGTCGCCGCCATCGCGGGGAACACCGCCTCCCGCAATCACGACGTGCTCATCGCGATGTTCCTGCTCGCACTGGCGGTGACCGCCACAGTGATGGGTCCGCGCCTCACGTCGCCCGGCCCGCACGCTGCGCCCTCACACGGTCGCAAGGTGATCCAGGTCAGCTTCTGGGCTGGCCTCGCAGTCGTCACGCTCATCGCAGGCGCAGAGCTCGTGTCGAACGGCTAGCCCGCGTTGCCGGCCGCGGGCCGCAGGGGAATGACGCGGGCGTTTTCCCTGTCGGCGACGTGGAAGAGGACCTACCCTTCGAGGCTTCCGCATGGACCGCCTCGTCGTCACTGGCGCCCGCCAGCACAACCTCAGGAACGTGTCTGTCACGCTTCCGCGGGGCAAGTTCGTCGTCCTCACGGGGCCGAGCGGCTCGGGCAAGTCCAGCCTGGCGTTCGACACGATCTACGCGGAAGGGCAGCGCCGCTATGTGGAGTCGCTGTCTGCGTATGCTCGTCAATTCCTGGAGCAGCTTGCGAAGCCGGACGTGGACCGCATCGAAGGGCTGTCGCCGGCGATCGCCATCGAGCAGCGCCCGCTCTCCAAGTCACCGCGCTCCACCGTGGGCACCGTCACCGAGATCGCCGACTACCTGCGCCTCCTGTTCGCGCGCGTCGGCATCCCGCATTGCCCGAACTGCGGCAAGCGCATCGAGGCGCAGACCGTCCAGCAGATCGTCGACCACATCCTGACGCTCGGTGAAGGCACGCGGCTCAGCCTGCTCTCGCCGATCTGCCGCGCACGCAAGGGCGAGCTCAAGCTGGAGCTCGAGCGCCTGCGTCGCGAAGGCTACGTCCGCGCGCGCGTGGACGGCCAGGTCGTGGACCTTGGCGACTCGATCGAGCTCGACGGCAAGAAGACGCACGACCTGGACGTCGTCATCGATCGCATCGTCATCAAGGAGGGTGTCGCCGGACGCCTGACGGACAGCGTGGAGCTCTCCCTCAAGGTCGGGGAGGGCCGGCTGCTCGTCGGCGTGGAGGGCAAGGAACCCTTCTGGATGAGCGAGCGCTTCGCGTGCATCGACTGCGGCATCTCGCTCCCGCCGATCGAGCCGCGCATGTTCTCCTTCAACGGGCCGCACGGAGCCTGCCCCGCGTGCGACGGCCTTGGCGCACGCACCGTCATCGACCCCACGCGCGTCGTCGGCGATCCGAAGCGCACGCTTCGTGAGGGCGTCGTGCTGGCGTGGGGCAGACGCGGCTCGGTGGCGCTCGCAACCGAGATCTCGCGCGCCGTCGAGTCCCTGTCCGTGTCGCCAGACACACCGTGGGAGAAGTTCCCGGAGGAGACGAAGACGTTGCTCCTGTTCGGGGACCCAGACAAGAAGAGCGCCGCTCGTGGCAAGGGAAAGAAGGCGCGCTACCTGGGCATCGTCCCCAGGCTCACCGAGCGGCTCCTTGGCGAGGACGAGCCGGACCTTGACCCGGACGAGGACCTGGGCGGCATCGCCGCGGACGATCTGGGTCGCTTCACCGTGAGCCGCGTGTGCTCCGCGTGCAAGGGCAAGCGGCTCCGACCCGAGGCGCTCGCCATCACGCTGGACGGGCGCGACATCGCGGAGCTCGGCGCGCTAGCCCTCGGAAAATTGCGTGCATTCTGCAATCAAATGCAGGCAGAGCCCGAGCGTTTCTCGACACGTGAGCGCGCCATCGCGGAGCCGCTCTTGCGTGCTGTCACGGCGCGGCTCGGGTTCCTCATCGACGTAGGCCTGGACTACCTTGCGCTCGACCGCAGCGCGCAGACCCTGTCGTCGGGTGAGGGCCAGCGCATCCGGCTTGCCACGCAGATCGGCGCTGCGCTCGTGGGCGTGCTCTACGTGCTGGACGAGCCGAGCGTGGGCCTGCACGCACGCGACAACGCTCGGCTGCTCCAGGCAGAGGCGCGCCTGCGCGACCTTGGCAACACGGTCCTAGTCGTGGAGCACGATCGCGAAGCCATCATGGCCGCGGACTACGTGGTGGACATGGGCCCGGGCGCCGGCGTGCACGGCGGCATGATCGTCGCCGAGGGCACGCCCGAAGAGGTCATCGCGAACCCGGCCTCCGTCACCGGTCCGTGGCTGTCCGGCGCGCGTGCATTGCCCATGCCCAAGACGCGCAAGCCGAAGGGCAAGCAGAAGCTCACGGTCGTGGGCGCGCGCGTGCACAACCTGAAGAATGTCTCCGTGGATGTGCCCATCGGTCTCTTCACCTGCTTCACGGGTGTGTCGGGGAGCGGAAAATCAAGCCTTGTCATCGACACGCTGCTGCCTGCGGCGCGCGGCATGCTCTACGGCGCAGCGGCGAAGGTCGGCGACTGCGACGGCGTGCAGGGGCTGGACCACATCGACAAGGTCGTGTCGATCGATCAGGCGCCCATCGGTCGCACGCCGCGTTCGAACCCCGCCACGTACACGGGCATCTTCGCGCAGCTGCGCGACCTCTACGCGGGGCTGCCAGATGCGCGCGCACGCGGCTACAAGCCGGGCCGCTTCTCCTTCAACGTGAAGGGCGGTCGCTGCGAGGCATGCCAGGGCGACGGCGTGCTGCGCGTGGAGATGCACTTCCTTCCGGACGTGTTCGTCACATGCGACACGTGCCAGGGCCGCAGGTACAACCGCGAGACGCTCGAGGTGAAGTACCGCGGCCTCTCCATTGCCGACGCGCTCGACCTCACGGTGGAGCAGGCGATGCCCCTGTTCGAGTCGATCCCGCGCGTGCATGAGCGGTTGCTCGCGCTCACCAAGGTTGGTCTTGGCTACCTCTCGCTGGGCCAGCCCGCGACCACGCTCTCTGGCGGTGAAGCGCAGCGCGTGAAGCTTGCGCGCGAGCTCTCGCGCCGCGCCACCGGTCGCACGCTCTACATCCTGGACGAGCCCACGACAGGCCTGCATTTCACCGACATCGAGCTGCTACTGCGTGCGCTCATGGATCTCCGCGACCAGGGCAACACGGTGATCGTCATCGAGCACAACCTGGATGTCGTGGCGTGCGCGGACTGGGTCGTGGACATGGGCCCCGATGGCGGCGACGGCGGCGGCGAGGTCGTGGTCTCCGGGTCGCCAGAGGACGTCGCGACCTGCGAGCGCTCGTACACCGGGCACTACCTCAAAGACGTGCTCGCCTTCGGCAAGAGGGGAAGCCGCGACAGCGAAGTGGTCCCCACCAGACCTTCCGCAAAGAAGCCCCTCGGCGGCGCCGCACACGGCACGCGCGCAGAAGAGCCCCCCAAGCGTAAGCCCAAGCGGTAGCCAACCAGCTCGCCGATGCGGAAGGGCACTCGCCCGTGCCGGACCATCACCATCGACTCGGCCCAACTCAGGGCCTGCAGATCTCGTCCACGTGAGGAGCGAGCAGCTTGCTGGGGTCCGACTGCGAGTCCGCGCGCTCGAGCGCTGGACGTAGCTTCTCGAGACCTGCGATCAGCTTCGCGAAGGAGCCGCAGCGCGCGAGCATCTCCGACATCTCGGCCTTGCCCGAGCCATAGGTCTTGTACTGGATGAGCGTCGCGTTCGTGATGGGCCTACGCATCTTGGTCTCGTCGCGCAGCGCGTGGAGGATGCGCGCCTTCTCTGCGAGCTTCTCCGCACGCGGTGTGTCCGACGCGTAGAGTGTTGCGAGCTTGCCGTACGCGACCTGGAACAACGCCCCGCGGCGATCGCCCTGTGCCTCCTCCTCGAAGTACGCGCGTGTCTCTGGCGCATCGGCGCCCACGCGCTCACGCATGTACGCGCCCGCCAGCCCGTCGCCCACGAACGACGCCATGCTCTCGTTCAACGTGCTCTGCCCCGCAACGTAGAACGTCGCATGAAGGGACTCGTGAAGGATCGTGTTGGCGAGCTCTCCGCGCGCGCCCTTTCCTTCCTCGATCATCGTGCTCAGGATCGGATCGGGGAAGTAGCCGAGCGTCGAGTACGCGCCCGAGCCGCGCACGTCCACGTCCCAGCCCTTCACGCGGAGCTCCGCCGCGAAATCGTCCGCGTCCTTGCGCTGGAACCAGCCGAGGTAGCTGATGTTGCCGATGATCGGAAACCACTGCGTGCGTGCACGAAACCGCAGGGGCTCGCACGCGGTGGTCACCCACAGCACCTGCGGGCGATGGAGATCGACGTACGTCGTGTAGTTCGTGGTTGCGCGAAGACCGTGCGCCTCTCCATAGGCTTTCACCTGGGCAACGTCCGCTAGCAGCGCGCGCCGCTCCTTCGTGAGCCAGCCGCCCGAGACGAGCGCGTTGACGTCGAGCTGCTTTCGCGTGATCTCGTCCTGGCCCGCGCCCGCCTGCGCGAGGTACCGCACTGGCATGCAGCCCATGCCTCCGGCGAGGACCGCGAACAGGACGATGGAAGCCAAAAGGCCGCGCCTCGCCGTGATGCGGCGGGAACGGCCTCTCCCAAGAAGCATGCGCTGCCTACGAATAATCTTTCTCGAGGCGCTCTTGATCTTCCTTGCAGCGGATGCAGAGCGTGGTCTCCGGGCGCGCTTCCAGGCGCTTCACGGAGATCTCCTCGCCGCACTCCTCGCAGGTGCCGAAGGTGCCGTCCTCGATCTTGCGGAGCGCCTTCTCGATCTTGTCGAGGAACACCTTCTCACGCCCACGAAGGCGGAACGTGAACGACTGGAGGTATTCGCTCGAGGCGAGATCCATCTCGTCCGGGAGATCGTTTGCGTCGAGGGTCATGTCCTCTTCTAGCGTCTGCTTCGCCTTCTTGACGATTTCGTCCCGCTTCTCCACGAGCAGCGTTTTGAATCTCTTGAGCTCTATTTTCTTCACGGCGATCACGCTCCGAAAGAGGCTTGTGGCTTGTGGGCTCGGGACGTTCCCCCCGTCCGAGTCCCCCGGGCGCAGGCCAAAGGGAACAGCGAGAGTAACGCCCTTCGTCCGGGGGGGAAGACCTTAAACACCCGAATGACGAACGTCAATCGCAGGGTGTGCGCACGGGCTTCATTCCGCATTCCGCGTGATTCTTCCGTGCAGGCCACGATTCGGTCTTGCGAAAAGTGCGGTATCAAGGTGGGCATGTCCTTCTTTGCCGGGCTCGACGAGAACGGCCTCGGCCCACTGCTCGGGCCGCTGGTCGTCACGGGCGTGCTCGCGCGCGCCACCGATGCGGCGGGAGAAAAGCGGATCGAGAAGAAGGCGCCGAAGCGCCTCATGGCCCGCCTCGGTGATTCGAAGGCTCTCGTCTCGCACGACGACAATGTGCTCGGCGAGGCGTGGGCGCGTGAGCTCTGCTTCGGAGCCGCTGGCGCGGACGTGCCCATGGACGACCTGCTCGACGCGCTGCTCGCCGACCCGCGCTCGCACTACCTCTCGCTGTGCCCTTCGCATCACGCCGACCATTGCTTCGGCGCGGGACACGCGCGCGCGGAAGACGCGGGCGACGAGCGCAACGCCAGCCTGGCCACGCTCCGCGACGACGTACTGCGCGATCGGGCCGCGCTCGCCAAGTTGGGCATCGAGATCGTGCGCGTGCGCTCGATCGTCGTGTGCAACCGGATGCTCAACAATGCGACCGCGCGCGGCGTGTCGCGCTTCCAGACGGACCTGCACGCGATGGAGCGCCTGGTCCTGGAGTTTCGCGAGCACGCGGGCGCGCGCATCACCGCGACGTGCGGCAAGGTCGGCGGCTTCGACTACTACGAGGACGCGTTCGGTCCGCTTGCTGGCTACCTGAAGACGAAGGTGGTGGAGTCGCGCAAGATCAGCACGTACGAGGTGCTGGGCGTGGGTCGCGTCTCGTTCGTGATGGATGCGGACGCATCGAACATGCTCGTGTCGCTCGCGTCGCTCGTGGGCAAGTGGGTACGCGACGCGCTCATGGGCAAGATCCTGGGCTACTACCGCGCGCACGATCCCACCCTTCCCATGGCGAGCGGCTACCACGATCCCGTGACGCGCGCGTTCGTGCAGCAGACGTCCCTGATTCGCAAGGAGCGGCGCATCGAGGACGCGTGCTTTGCACGGGCCGCCGCACCGACGAAGGTACGGAGGAACGCCGAGAGCAGCGCGGAGCTTACTTCTTCGCCGAAGAGGGCGGTGCCGCCGAGGACGACGGTGCTGAAGACGGTGCAGAAGAGGACGAAGAAGGCGCCGCTCCAGAAAGAAGCGACTTGAGCAGGGACACCGCGTCGTCCTTGGCGATGCGAACGGCAGCCTGTTTGTCGGGTGCGCCGGCCGCGGAGAGCGCGTACTCCTCGTCAGACACACCGAACACCGCGCTCGCCTTGCGACCGACGTAGAGCTCCACCTTTGGCGCGTCCTTGCTGGCGCTCACGGTGAGGTGCACGGCCTCGTCGCCCACGCTGGCGATCGGAAGCGCGCCGGGCCGCCCGCGCAGGGTCTTCATGGCGTCCTTCGCCTGTTCCGCGTCCGTGGTGGCGAGCGAGAGAACGCGCCAGCGCTTGCCGCCATCCGCGTAGTAGCCGATCGCGCCTGCACCCATGTTGCCGATTCCGTACGGCTCCTTCTGCGCCCACACGATGCCGTTGGGGAGCAGGCCCGCCTTCGGGAGCATGAGCGCGGCGACCGGAGGCTCCGCACCGCCAGGCAGCTTCTCGCCGATGTCCTTGCCGAGCGCCGTGAGGATCGCCTCGCTCGACTTCGCGAGCGCATCGGGCGACTCCTGCTCGTTGTTGTACTGCAGCTCCACGAGGTACTTGCCGCGCCACACGTACGCGCGCCCGGTGCCGATGGCGCCGCGGCCCTTCGCTGCGAGAACGCGCGGCGCAGTCTTGTCGGCGGGGTCGCCGGAGACGACGCGAAACGTGTAGAAGCCATACGCTGCGGGCTCGTCCGAGAGCTCCGAGAGCACGACGTCCGCGGTGCCGCCCTTGCCGCCGCCATCGATGTAGCGGAGCGTGACGAGCCGCTTCAGGCCGAAGCGCTTGTACACCTCGATGTCGCCGTCGAACGGGACGTCGGCGACGAGCTGCTTTGCGCGGTCGCCGTAGGTCTTCGTCTCTCCCTGGGGATCGATGCAGTATGCAAGCGTCGTCTTCGGGAAGAACGCGGCGCTGACGGTGTCCTTCACGTCGCCGGGCGTCGCGCAGGCAGAGGCCTTCGCGGCCGACGAGACCGTGGGAGGAGGAGGAGGCTTGTCGCCGCCCCGCTGGGTGGAGTCGTCCTTGCTTGGACAGCCGAGGAGCAGCGAAGCGCTTATGGAAGCGGTGGCGAGGACGGCAAGACGCGCGAAGTCCATGGCCTCCGTTTACACCGGAGCACTCCCATGAGGCTACGCACGTTTTTCATAGCGCCTCGCAAGAACGCGCGTAGGACCCAGTGTCGACGGTTCTCCCACCTGCGTTTTCATCGCTCAAATCGGGGCCAACCATGCTGGTTTCTGCGGCATGTCGCTTGCTTGAACGGGGGGGTGGCGCCGTCGCTCAAGGGGATTTTCATGCTGGTAGGACGAACAACGAGGGGAGCAGCATGCCGGGCGAACGCGCGCGGTGTGACCCTCATCGAGCTGATGGTCGTAGTGATCATCATCGCCATCTTCGCCGCGATCGCGATCCCCGGCATCGCGAAGTCGAGCGATGACCGGAGGGCGTTCGAGAAAGCAACGGAGCTCGCGCAGCTGATGCAAGAGGCACGTGGGCGCGCGCTCGCGACCGGCTCCGCGCAGATGGTGGGATTGGAAGTGAACGGCACCACGACACGCGGCCGCTTCATGGCCTACGAGGCCATCTACAACAAGCAGCCCACAGCGAACTGCCTCACGTACCAGCAGTGGGGCGGAACCCCCGAGACGAACGCCGTAGGAACCGTCACCACGCCCGTTGCGCCGCCCGCGGTGGGCCCGGGCGTGAAGCTCATCAACGGTATGAACCTGGACTATTCGGGGACCAGCGATCTTCAGGCAAGGCTTGTCCTGTCCGGTGTGCCCGTCGTCGGAACCTTCTCGTACCTCTGCTTCAGCCCGGGGGGCCGTGTCTACTACTACGGGACAGCGGCAGCGGCGGTGAACGGTGCGGGCGTTCCACTCTCGGGCGCGTTCGAGGTTCAAATCGCCCGCTACCCCGGCGGTACGCGGGAGGGAATCACCCGTAGCGTGATGATCGACGGGACAGACACCGCCCGCGTGAGATCTTTTTGAGGCCATCGATGACCTTCACACAAACCAAGAAGCGCAACTCGCTCGACGCACGCTCGGGATCACGCGCGGGCTACACCGTTGCCGAGGTCATGGTCGCCATCTCTCTGTTCGCGATCGGCGGCAGCGGCGTCATCGCGATGGAGACCACGGCGATCCGCGGAAACGACGTCGCACGCCGCCTGGACCAGGCCTCGATCGTCGGAAACGGATACATCGACGGCATCCAGAAGGGAGTGCTCACCTGGGTCAAGCCCCCCGGCGGCGCAGTCCCCGCCCCGCCAGCGATCTTTCCGGCGATTGACAGCGGTACGTGGAGCGCAGGCTCGGCCACGGGCTACGACATCAACGGCCTCCAGACCGCCAGCAGGATCATCTTCTGCGTGCAACATCAGGACACGTCGCTGCAGAAGATAGGCGGCATCCCGTCCGTGCTGCGGTCCGACGTTGTTGTCTACTGGAAGATGAACCGCGACACGTTCGTCACCTGCGCCGCACCCCCTGGTCCGGCCGACCCTCTGTACCACTACCTCTATCTGACGACCGTCTCCAAGGTGCAGACGCCATGAGATCTCGCCTGTCACGATCTTCCCGGCCGTTTCGCTCTTCTCGGAGCGCGGGCTTCACGATGGTGGAGCTGTTGATCGCGATGATCTCGGGGCTGGTCGTCGTGCTCTCCGTCGTTGCCATGGGACGCGACGCGACCACCACGTTCCACCACGAGATGAGGGTCGCCTCCACCCAGATGACCCAGCGCATGGCCGCGCAGCGACTTCGCGCGGATCTCGAGCGCGTGGGCTTCATGGCGACGGGGAACATGCTTCAAGACCCCAAGATCGCTCACTGCCAGCATGTTGCGGCGGCACCTTGCTTGGCGGCCGACGACGTAGGCGCGTTCCCCACGTACCTTGATACAGTCGGCGAGACGGGCCTCACCACGTTGATGAGCGTGCGGCTCAACATCGGTGGCTCGACCATCGGCCCAGAGCACGCGAACGTGCTCACCTACTCGGGTCTCCAGGCACCCGCGCTTACTCCAGACGCGATCGAGCTCGTTGGTAACTTCACCACGGCCGATGAGTTCACCGCCTCGATCGATCAGTCGACGCTGCTCGCGACTGGCTGTGCTGGCGGCGCACGCATCTACCTCGAGGCGAAGGACCCAGCCGTCATCCGGCTGCTCTACACCCGCTCGGGCGTGTATGACCCCGTCGCGGCGAAGAACGCCCTGATCGCGGCGTTCTCACCCGTCTACGACACAGCGACATTCAAGGCGCCGCGGTTCGGTATCCGGGTCTCGGACAACTCCGTTTCGCACTACCAGTATGCCACCATCTGCGGCGCACCGAACTCGATCGATATCGCGCCCGCCGTGGCCGAGGCCCTTGGCGGCACGGGCCTGCCGCGCCCGTACATCGACACTGCCCACGCGCTCATGACACAGGACCTTGGCATTGGCGGTATCACGCCAGGTCAGGGAGCCGGCAGCAACGTGGTCGTCAACCCGGTGCAGTCAGTTCGCTGGGAGATCACGCAGCGTTCCGCCTACGGCGACGCTCCGACAGTGGCAAGAGGTACGCTGCTCGAGACCCCAGCCATCGAAGCGCTCTCGACCGCACGTTTCGAGCTCGTTCGCACGTGGGTGCCGTTCGACGTCGCGCCGTTCGCAAACGTCGCCGGCAACTGTCCCAATTGCCTCGAGCTCGTGGGCGAGTTCGCGGTTGATCTGAAGTTCGGCTTCAGCACGTTGGTGGGCGCCGTGCTGACCAACTACAACCTGGCGCCGCTCGCGACCACGGCACCCGCCACGACCTCTGTTGGTGACCCCCAGCATATCCGGTCTATCTCGTTCAAGCTCGGAACGCGCACCGGAATGTCGGATCGCGACTTCAACCTTGGCGGCGCCAACCCTGGGTTCATCTTTCGTTACAAGATCAACGGCACCGAGTTCGCGCGCGCAAGAGAGACGACGGAAGAGGTCTTCCTGCAGAACCAGACCGGCATGAACTACCCATGAAAAACACCACGAAAGAGACCGCGCGCTCTGCGCTCCTTGTGACCGCGCGCTCTGCGCTCCTTGTGAGCTCTGCGCGACGCGCCCGCAGTGGTGGGTCGGTGATGTTCATTGTGTCCACGACACTGGCGTTGCTTGGCATGATGGGGCTCTTTGCGATCGCGTCCGCCACCCGCGAAGTGAAGGTCTCCGGCTTCCTCCGCCAGAGCACGCAGGCGCACGCGCTCTCCCAGGCCACCATCCAGGCGAGCGCGGCCTACCTGGACCCGAACTACGCGGGCCCCATGATCCATGACTACGCAACGGGGCGCGTGGGCGGGGCCAAGACCACCAACTGCATCTCCTCTGGCTCCGCTGCAATGCCTGCCCCCATCGCCGCCGACCCGCTCGCGACCAGCTGCCTGCGCGTGATGGACGACGACATGTCACCGAAGATGAGCAACCTCTGGATCAGCAGCCACAACCAGAACGCCGTCGATCCCAGCACGCGCACGGGGTTCATCAACCTCGCCACCGAGACCGGCTTCGAGATCACCTACCCGCACCAGCAGTCGTGCCCGTACGCAGTGAGCCCCGGTATGCACTGCTACCGCGCCACCGTCACCACATTCGCGCAGGTCACCGCGGGAACGCCGCCATTCGCCAGCTACGACATCCAAAAGACGGAGATGGGTCGAGGACACCTTGTTGTCGGCCCATTCCAGGATTGATCACATGCACCTCCACCGCCACCACCGCATTGCCCTGTCGCTCGCCCTCCTCGGCCTTGCCGCGAGTATGGGCCTGTCGTCCTCCCCCGCCGAGGCCCAGAGCTCGCCGGCCGGTGGTGTACTTCCTCCGTCGCCCAACGTCCTCCTGCTGATCGATCGCTCCGGCTCCATGTCGCGAACAGTGGGCGGCAACGTGCCGAACTGCACGCCGGGAACGGACTCGAACACGCTGGCCCTTCCAGACGGCGCCGGCACCATCAACATGGACCGCTGGGGGCAGATCCTGCAGGGGCTCACTGGTCACGTGAAGCCCTTCTACAGCTGCGACACGATCGATCGCACGTCGGCGCGCTTCAAGGACGAATTTTCGATCAACAACAAGCCGCCGCCGGATGCGGACTACATCATCCCGTACAACCGTCCGCTCTCCGATGGCAACGCGCCAACAAACACGACGACCTGCGCCGTCACGCCAGGCTTCTTGCCAGGCGCGGTTCTCGGCGGCGGTGTCATCCAGGGCATCAGCGTGGCCCCACTGGCCTTCGCCAATGGATGGGATGGCAACACGAACGATCCGATCTACGCCGTGCCCGCGTCCAAGGGCAGCATCGTGGATCGTCACTGGAAGAACGTGTCGGGCATCACCGGTGCTGGCTACGCCGCCAGCCAGCCGTCCACATGCACGTTCAGCCAGTACAGTGATGGTCAGCTGGACATCGCTCGCAACTTCATCCGCTTCTCGCTCATGACGTCGGACAGCGACCCCAGCAACACCGTCGGCGACTATGGCGTCAGCACCGGCAACATCCCGTGGGGCGATGTGACCGGCGGAACTGGCACCAAGGTCGACGCCGCCAAGCCGTTCGATGGGCAGTGGTCCTACCTTCCGCAATCGACCAACATCAAGTACGGCCCTGGCCCGCTGCCCAAGGCGAAGCTGCCGTCCTGCGCCACGGACACTCCAGACGCCGTTGGCGTACGCCACAACTCCGCTCCGCCGTGGGAGGGAAGGCACGTTCCATTTCCGCCCGTCGATGGTCCGGACGGCGCGAACCTGGAGCAGATCCAGCGCGTGCTCCTGGCCACGCGCCCGTATGGCGGCTCACCGCTCGGCGGCATGATGCTCGACGCGGCGGACTACCTCTGGCGCACGGATGACTACGGTCCGTGGGCGGCCGCGAAGTCTTCCACGGACGACTTTGTCAAGGCGGGCTGCCGCAAGCAGTACGTCGTGCTCGTGAGCGACGGCGCATCGAACCAGGACCTGCGTCCGCAGTGCACGGGTGGTGGCGCCTCCAATCCGAACTGTGCGTTCCCCTCCCCGTTGGAGACAGCGCGGACGCTGTACGAGCGCATCAGTTACGGCGGCTACGCGGGACCGATCCCGGGAGCGAACGGCCGCGTGCAGACCTTCGTCATCGGCTTCGGAGCCAAGGGGAGCGCGACGCCGCCTGTTCCCGAGCCGGGGTGGTGGCCATATGCTTCTTGTTCTGCGGCAGTGACTGGTGAGGGAAGCTCCCTCCAGCTCAACAACAACCGCTGCACCCCGAACCGCGCCGCCCCGCCGGCGAGCGTGTACCCCGCTGGCACCATGGCGGAGGCCTGCTGCAGCCTCAATGACATCGCGATCGCTGGAGACGGTGGTCTTGCCGGCAACGCGACTCCCCAGGGCGCCTTCTTCGTGGAGAGCGAGGCCGAGTTCAGCCTCGCCATGGGCGCGATCCTTGGAAAGATCTCCGCGAGCACGACCAGCCGCGCAACGCCGACGTTCTCCTCCACCTACACATCACGCGATCCCACGTACCTTGGCGGCAACGCGAACGCGTCGTTCTCGACAACGCTGACCCCGCAGCCAGGTGGTCTCTGGACCGCCGACCTTTCGCGCAAGCGGAACGTCTGCACTGGCCTTGGAGCTCCGCTGAACGTCGGCCCTGTCAATGCGAACGACGACAAGTTCTTGAACGCGACGCTTGCCACGACCAAACGGTTCACGATCGTCCCCGTGCCAGTTCCGAACACCGGCGTTTACGACCCCACCGTCACGTTTCGGCCGTACGACACGACGGACGCTGACCTGTTGAGTTCTGGTGGCACCGCATATTCCGTAGGCAAGGAGGTGCTCGTTCCCAACACTTCGGCCGGCAGCGTTACGCCGGGTACGCTGAAGGCGGATCTCTTTGGCGTCACCGGCACCTCGTGTGGCTCCATCAACATTGGCACCGTCTCACCGCCCATCACCCTACCCGCGCTGACGAGCCCGGATGCATGCGCGAACGCGATCTTCGGATTCGCGGCGACGTACACCGGCGCGATCGCCGCGATCCCAGCCAACGGCAAGGACTACAACCTCCGCTGCCAAGGTGGCGGTGGAGCGGGTATCTACAATCGCTTCTGCAATCCGATCGGAGGCATCCTCCACTCGCAGCCGGTCGTCGCCCCCCCGCCCCAGGCATTCCTTGCGGACGAAGGCTACCGCGCCTTCGCCAAGACCTACGCGGGCCGGCCCGCGGTGCTCTACGTGGAGACCATGGACGGTCTGTTGCACGGCTATGATGCCACCAACGACTCGGCGGGTGGTCCCTTCGGCAACGAGCTCTTCACGCTCATTCCGCCAGCCGTCATTCCCACACTCTCAGCCAACTTCCCGACGGGCGCGGCGACGTTGCTCGACAACTCACCCGTCGTGAAGGACGTGGTCTGGGAGCGCGCACGCGGTGAGATCGGCGCGGGCGCAGCGAACAGGTGGCACACCATGCTTGTCGCAGGTCAGCCCGGCGGCTACTTCGCCATGGAAGTCTCGGACCCCGTCGTCGATGTGATCGCCGCCGGCAAGGAGCCTGGCGCTGGTGCCACGTATGGTCCGTACAAGCCGTCACTCGACACGGGCTCGCTTGGTGCGAGCGCATACCAGCCGGGGCCGCAGGTTGCCGGCAACACGCCGCAGCTTGACTTCGAGGTGGGTAACACCTCCGCGATTGGACCGCGTCCCGTCGGCCCGCACTTCATGTGGCAGCTCACGACCGCGAACGAGGCGCTGCCGGAGCGCCTGACTTCCACATCGAAGTCCCGCGCGAGCAACCTCAAACAGTACCCCCTGTTCGCGGAGACCGTCGCCAAGCCCGCGATCACCACGCTCTTCTTCCAGGACAATGCCGCTGCGCAACCGCGCGAGGTTGGCGTCGCGATCCTGCCCGGCGGCATGCCCACCTCCGCGCTGACCCCCGGGGAATGCCGGACCAAGGGCGGCGTGACCGCTACCACCCACACCGACTTCGGTGGGGCAAAAACCTATCCCCCACGCACCAAGGTCCGCAACTGGGGTGACGGCTGCACGCCTGGAGCCATCGGCGCTGGTGCCGTTCCGGGGCGCTCCGTCTCGCTCGTGCGCCTCGACACTGGAGAGATCATCCGCGTCTTCGCGCGCAAGTCCGGCGCGATCGCCCAGGACCTGCCCAACATCATTCCGACGGCGGGCGCTGCCAACAAGGTAGTCAACGTCCCGCTCGACTCCCCCATGACAGGTACGCCCGTCGTCTATCCAAACGACGTGGGCGCCGTTGCGCAGCGGTTCTACATGGGCGACGCCGACGGAATGGTCTGGCGCTTCGACGTGTCCGACACCAACCCAGACAACTGGACTGGCCGCGTCTTCTACGACACACAAAACTCCGACGTGAACCCCAACGCGTCGATGCGCTCACTCGACGGTCAACCAATCATGTTGGAGCCCGTCGTCTCGCAAGACCAGAAGGGTCGCGCAGTGATCATCATTGCGACTGGCGATCAGGACGTGTTGAACCAACCCAAGAAGACCGATGTCACCAACCTGGTTCCGCCGGCGAACTACATCGTATCGATCACGGACACTCCGGACGCCGGGTCAGTGGCCTCGGGTTACTCCATTGGCTATGTGAACTGGGTCTACGACTTTGGAGGTAACGCAGGCGAGCGCGTGACTGGACCCATCAGCGTATTCAACAACGGGGTCTACTTCGCGAGCTACTTCCCGCCAGCTGAGACCTTGGGAACGGCGTGTAACTCGGGAGCCGCGCGGATCTTCGGGTTCGATTTCACAGTGACGACCGGCACGAACAGCCCGACATTTCTCGGCGGGTTTCCCGTGGTTGCCAAGGACAACGGCGGTGCGACAGTGAACTACGTTCCCGGCGTCGTCGTGCAAGCCGGGCTCCAGTGCGCGACGGTGGGCGGTGGAATGTCGTCGTTCGGCGCATACTCGTCTCTGTCATTCAGCTCGACGGCAGCACCGACATTCACTCTGTCGGCCATCAGCAACACCGGTACAGCGATCGGCGGCATCGGTGGGGCGAACATCCCGCCGATCCAGACTCCTACGACTGCCACGATCGACTCCTGGGCGGCGGTCGTCGAATGAGAGGCCTGCGGAACCTGCTGGTTCGTTCGGGAACCGCATGCCTCATCGCCGCGATGTCGGTCGCGCTCGCCGCGGGGTGCAAGAAGGCCCCCGCGGACGACGATATGAAGACGCAACCAGCAGCCAAGCCGAAGCCGGCAGTGCCGAAGGACTATGCTGACAAGGGCTCACTCCCGCCGGGCACGGACAAGGCGTTCGCGTTGGTCCTACCTTTCGGATTCAACGTGCAGACACGGCTCGATCGCACCGCCGCCGCGATGGGTATGGCGCAGTCAAAGCAGGTGGTCAATTACATCAAGGAGCGCGTTCGCGACGGCAAGGTCATCGAGACCGACCCGGAGCGGGTTGTCTTCGAAGGTGTCCGCATCCCGGACGAGCCAGATCGCTACCTCCAGATCGTCGTGACCAACCGGAACGCGGCCACATTGATCACCGTGACGGACGTCACACCGGCCCCGGCGATTGCCCCGACTTCGCAGTCCGAGCGCTACAAGCAGGTGGGTCTCGCTCCGAATGGGCAGCTGCTGCACCCGCACACGATCGAATAGCGAGAGGGCATCGGGATCGAGTAGTAGACAGTCATGGATCTGTCTCGAGCTCAAGGCCGTAGCTGGTGGGCCGCTGTGCTCCCATGGGCCTTTGCGCTCGTCGTGAGCGGCGCGACCGGGATCGCGTGCAGCGGGAACACGACCAAGGCCGCGCCTGCGTGCGACTCCCCTTCCCTGGCCATCGTCGCTGCGAGCGACTACTCGTCCAGCGAGATTGTCGTGCTGCGCGATGCGGATGCGCTGGGACCGCCCACGACCGGGGTCGATCTGGGCGGTGATCCTGTGCTCGCGGTGTCGCACGGGCGCTGCTTCTTCGTCGCACGCGACCACGACCTCCTGGTGGAGCTGGACCCGGCGTGCGGCGCGCCCATCCGCAAGATCACTACAGGCGACGGCGTCACCTCCGACAATCCGCAAGACGTCGCCGTCTCGAACGACGGCAGCTTGTTCGTCCCCAAGTTCCGCACGGGCGACATGCTCGTGCTCCGTCCTACGGGCGCGCGCGAGTCGGTGCACCTTGGTTCGTTCGACCCCGACGGCAACTCACAGCCGAGCTCCGCTACGTCGATCACCACGAACGGCGTGGAGAAGATCTGGGTCACGCTCGAGCGCCTGGATGACAAGACGCTCCTGCCCTCGGGGCTCCCGTCCCTGGTGGTCCGCGTGGACCCGGCGAGCCTCGCCATCGACGGTCAGGTGACGCTCGCGGGCCAGGATCCGTTTGGCCTCGCTGTGCCGTTCGGCAACGCGCTCTTCTATGCGGAGCCCGGGCGCTTCGACAGCCTCGTGGAGATGAACGCAGGCGTGGAGCGACTGGATCCTGCGACCATGACGAGCACGCTGATCGTTCACGAGAAAGATCTGGGCGGTAGCGTCGCACAGGTGGCGGTCTCGGAGGGCTGCGCCGCTGCCATCGTCGCCGACTCCACCAAGGTGAACGCCACGTCGCTCGTGACGTTCGATCCAATCACGGGGAACATACACACAACGGCGGCTACCTCGCCGCTCAAGAGCGCCGGCTACGATCTGGAGGGCCTCGCCTTCACCGACGCCACGCTCTACGTGGGCGACCGCAGGCGCGCAGCGAGCGGCTATCCGATCCACGCCTTCACAGTGGGTGCAGACTGCACGCTTTCTGCTCGCCCGGACACGCTATTCTCGCCGCAGAAGCCCGTCGCCATCAGGAGCCCGCGTTGACGACGCCCGCGGCAGAGGCGGAGAAGGTGAGCAACGCGGCCCAGGAGAAAGCGGCAGAGACGCGCAGCGCCACTGCAGGAAGAGGCGGCGTCGCCATCCTGGGCGCGAAGGTCTACTTCATTGCGACCGGGTTCCTGCAGCAGCCACTGCTTCCCATGGCCATGGGGCTGTCGGGCTACGGCGCGCTGTCCCGCGTCCTTGCGATCGCGAACGTGTTCAACAACGTGGTCATCTCTGCATCCACCCAGGGGATGAGCCGCGCGGTGGCGCAGAGCCGCGGTCGCGAGCAGGAGACGCTTCGCCGCCTCTTCCCTGCGCACGCAGCGCTCGCGCTGGTCTGCGCGGCGCTCCTCGCGGGGCTTGCGCCGCTCTTCGCGCGCTTCGAGGGGGCGCCCTACATAGAGACCCCGCTCTTCGTGATGGCGGGGCTCCTGGGCGTGTATGGCGTGTATGCGCCCCTCGTCGGCTTCCTGAACGGGAGCGGTCGCTTTGGCAAGCAGGCCGCGCTGGACGTGACGGCTGCGACGCTGCGCACCATCTTGCTCGTCGGCTGCGGCTATCTCTTCATGCGTCGCGGAATGGCGGGCGCGCTGGGCGCAACGGTGGGCGCGTTGCTCGCGGCGCTCGCGGTGTTCACGCTGGCGTTCTCGTGGACGCGCGGACGAAAGGCGGCCGCGGTGGGCTTCGCCGACGCTGCGCACGCGCCGCTCATATCGCCTCGCGCGTACGTGCTGCAGCTCCTGCCCATTGCGCTGTCGCAGCTGTTCACGAACGCGCTCATGCAGTCGGACCTCACGCTGCTGGGCCGCTTCCTCTCCAGCTCCGCGCATGCCCCGTGCCCGGACCCGTTCGCGACGGCCGCGATGTCCGCGTGCATCGCGAGCGCGGACAAGGCTGCGGACGAATGGGTCGCCGTGTATCGCGCGTGTCAGCTCTTTGCGTTCCTTCCATACCAGCTGCTCTTCAGCGTCACGCAAGTGCTCTTCCCCATGCTCGCCAAGGCGCGCGCGGGCGGTGACAGGACAGAGGTCGCGCGCCTCACCTCACGCGGGGCGCGGCTTGGCGTGGTGGTCGTGGGGTTGCCCGTGTCCGTCGTGCTCGCGCTGCCGTGGTCGTGCATCGCGTTCGCGTACGGCAAGGACGTGGCCACGCGGGGCGAGGAGACGCTGCGGGTACTCGCGCTCGGACAGATGGGGTTCGCTGTGCTGTCGCTCGCCGCCACCGTGCTCGTGAGTCTGGGCCGAGAGGTGCGCGCCATGCTGCTCACGCTCGCGGCCGTGCTGCTCGTGGGCGCCGCGTGTTTCCTGGTCGTACCGAGCCGCGCATTCGGCGAGGCGCAGCTGCATGTGACTGCGACCGCCGCGTCGATCGCGCTCGCGGCGGGCATGGTGGTCGCGTTCGCGCTGGTGGTGCGCGAGGCCGGCGCGTTCGTTCCTGCGGCCACGATGGTGCGCGTGGGCATCGCGGTCGCGTGCGCGTGGGGGCTGGGCCACGTGATGCCGCACGCGGGGCGGATACTGCTCGTGCCGCTCGCGGCAGTGGTCGTGCTGATCTACGTGGGAATCCTGGCGATCACGCGTGAGCTGGGTCGCGCCGACGCCACGTGGCTCATGGGCCTGGCCCGCCGCCGAAAACCCGCCCAGCCCTAGTTGCGTTGCTGGATGAGCGGCGTGTTCGATGCGGGTGAGTGCTGGAGCTGCATCGTCGACATCGGGTAGAGCGAGCTCGCGTAGTATCTGAAGTTGTCCACGCGACCGTGCGTGTAGAAGTTCGATTGGATTTCCTTGGGACCACCGATGAGCACGTCGTTCTGGTACTTGTGACTCGACATCTCGCCGGCGACCGTGATGAGCCCGACCGTAGGTGCCTCCGTCTTCGTGCCGTTCACGAAAATGGTGAGCAGGTGATACGAACCGTCGTACACGATGTGGACGTCGTTCCACGCCTTGTTGTTCATGAGGCCAATGACCTCGACCGGCGCGGTGGTGTTGTCGGGCTTCCTGTTGAGGAACGAGGCCCTGAGCTTCACGCCGATGATACTCGTGACCCCGCCGGTCGTGTGGACTGCGCAGTCCGAGATGCCGATCGAGTTCTCGGCAAAATGATACGGGTGCGCAATGTTCGATGGCCCGGGGTCGGCAAGACCATCGCTGAAGATGGTTCCGGTACAGCCGTCGGCGAAGACGTTCATCGTGAAGGTGAATCCTTCGCTGCGGAACTCGCTGCGCGGCTCGTGGAAGCGACCCACGTCGGTGGTGGCGCCGTTCGCGGCACCATCATGCCCTACTCCGAACGCATCGACCGGCGTGTTGCCATCGAAGGGGCTCAGGTCGCCGCGAGGGTGAAACTGGCCGCTGTCCTTGAAGTTGCCGTTGAACTTCCACTCGAACCGCGGTGTGTCGGCCGCCGTCAGATAGTGCTTCGCGCCAGGGCCCGGAGGCGTGCTCGTGCTGGTCGAGGGAGCTGGCGTTGGCGGCACACTCGTATGGGGAGGCGGAGGAGCGGGAACGCCAGCAGGCCCCGTGGCCCACGCAGCATTCATCGGAAGAACAGCGGCCGCGCAAACCAGGGCGGGAAGGTAGAGCGCTCGATTCGACATGGATTCTCTCCTAGCCGACGTGGGACGTAGACCGAAGAAAATGATTCAAAACGAAACATCCCGCTAGCTAAAAGTCCGCTCACGCCACTACCACTCGAGAATGACGTAGAATTCTTCCCCGTGGAGGTAGTCATGGAGACCTTGGCTCCGTTCCACTTTGGCAATTCTTCCATCGCGAACCAGCACGTCACAATCGTACTTGGCTCGACAGCTTGGGCAGATGGCGACGGCATCCACCGATACGGCACGTTCCGACGGCTCACCCACTTGTGGGTCGCCCCCTGAGAGATCCCCTCGTTTGGCGGCCTGAAACGCCGCTTTTCCCGTCCATGGGTTGAGGTGCATGTTAACGGCCTCCCATGCCGAAGCAGAAGGAGGCGGTGGTCGACGCGGCGTTGGTGCACGCGTTCGTGGAGGAGTTGTTCGCGGACGATCTGCATGCGCGGCGCGTGATGTCGCTCGCGAATGGCGTCGTGGGCGCAAGTTAGGCGGCGGCGCTCGGGGTGCACGCGATCGGGCACGGGCTGGCGGAGGTGGAGCACCTCAATCAGAAGCACGCGGTGAAACAGGTCGACCGGCTGCTCAGCAACAACGGTCTGAAGGTCGACGAGCTCCAGGCGCTGTGGGTGCCGTTCGTCATCTCGCAGTGGACAGAGATGGTGGTGGTGCTCGACTGGACGGACTTCGAGAAGGACGACCACGCGACGATCGCGCTCCACATGCTCACGACGCACGGCCGCGCCAGGCCGCTGCTCTGGAAGACGGTGCGGAAGTCGGAGATGCGCGGCCACCGAAACAAGCACGAGGATGCGCTGCTGCTGCGTCTTCGCGACATCGTGCCCACCGAGATGAAAGTGACGATCCTCGCGGACCGTGGATTCGGTGACCGCGAGCTGTACGTGGGCTTGGGCGACATCGGCTTCGACTTCGTGATTCGTTTTCGTGGAAGCATCCAGGTGACGAGCGGCGACGAGACGCGCCCGGCGGCGGAGTGGACTGGGCCGAACGGCCGCGCACGCTTGGTCGTCGACGCTCAGGTCACGAACGCGGAAACGCCGGTCGCTGCCGTGGTCTGCACGAAGGCAAAGGGAATGAAGGACACCTGCTGTCTTGCGAGCAGCCTTCGAAACACGTCGGCAGCGGACATCGTGAAGCTCTACTCCCGGCGCTTCACGATCGAAGAGAACTTCCGCGACACCAAGCACATCCGCTTTGGGCTTGGGCTTTCGGCGACGCGGACGTCGTCCACCGATCGCCGCGACCGCCTTCTTCTCATCGGCGCGCTCGCCCAGGCGCTCCTGACGTTGCTCGGGGCGGCTGGCGAGGCGACGGGCCAAGACAAGATGCTGAAGGCCAATACCTCGAAGAAGCGAACCTACTCCCTCTTTCGACAGGGGCTCTTCTGGTATCGACTCTTGCCCGGCATGCGAGGGGACAGACTCACGATGCTCATGAACGAGTTCGGAAAACAGGTCCGCGATCATGCCGCGCTGCGAGCGATCCTCGGTGTCATATGAGGGGATGGCTCAGGGTCGCCCCAAACGATATCGGATCCGACAGCATACTCGTGGAGTCGAAGATTGCCGTATTTGAATTGGACCTCGCCCGTCCCGCGCCAACCGCACTCAACACAGTCCAGCTCTGTCGTTATCGAATTATACATTCTTCCGCTTCAGTAGGATTCAACGGCCAAGCCTAGCGCCCCAGCACCGAGACGATGCGACGGTCATTGTCGAGCACTCCTTGGGTTCTCTCCATTTGGCAATATTGCGCAACTCAACGCGGCTGCTGCGCCTGCTGCACGAACGTGA
>JBBRNJ010000042.1:0-74524 GCA_038230375.1 Polyangiales bacterium
AGTCTCGCGCGAGAAACGAGGACCTGTCGAGGGGCGGCGCGCAGTGCTCGGAACGTTCATGCAGCACGACGTACACCGGCCGCCACCTCATGGATAGAAGTCTGTGTACTATGCAATAAACAAACCAGGGGATCCCTCAGGGCGCTCGGGGCGCAGGCTCAACGGGCGAGCATCGAGCAATGGGCGTTGAAGAGCAACGTCACCGTGGCGCAGTTCTTCGTTGAGACCGTCACGGGATCGGCGCCCCTTGATCGGCGGCCCGTCCTTCTCGATGCCATCGCCACGGTTGCTACCCTCGGAGGCGGGGGTCTGGTCGTTCAGCGCCTCGACCGATTCAGTCGCGACCCCATCACAGCCGCTCTCGCAGAGTGCGAGCTTCGAAAGCACTCCGCGTCTCTTATCTGCGCTGACGGTCACGGGGGAGGCGATGATCCCACGAGCGAGCTAATTCGCGGGATCCTCCTCTCCGTTGCTCGTTTCGAAAAAGCGCTTATCCGAAGTCGGATCAAAGCTGCCCTCGCCGTGAAGCGTTCGAAGGGCGAGAGACTTGGTGCCCCTCCCTACGGCACTCGTGTTGACGGAAAGAATCTGGTTCCCAATGACGGCGAGATCGCCACGAGGGAACGACTCCGCGCCCTTCGAGCAACGGGGCTGACCATTCGAGCGGTGCGCGATCAAGCGACGGCCGAAGGTCTTCGCAACCGAATGGGCAAGCCCTTCACGATCGGCACGGTCCACGCAATCGTTCGCGCTCCCTCGGCACACGCAGCCGAGTAGCGCCGCACCACAGCACTCTCGTTCAGGTCTCCCCCGCTGGTCGGTGGAGGCGTGGCCTCATTTTGTCCGCGAAAGGAATCAACCCATGAACGTGTACGAGATCATCACTGCGCGCATTCTCGAATCGCTCACCAAGGGCGTGGTCCCGTGGCGCAAGCCTTGGCGAAGCGAGACACCGAAGAATCTGATCAGCGGCAAGGAATACAGGGGCGTCAACGTCTTCCTTCTGCAAGCGAGCCCGTTCGAATCGTCCTACTGGCTCACGTTCAAGCAGGCGAAGGATCTCGGCGGCATCGTCAAGCGTGGGGAGCGTGGTTGCCCGGTCGTCTTCTGGAAGGTGACGGAGAAGGAGGAGAGCAGCGGGACGATCTCCAAGGGCTTTCTCCTCCGCTACTTCACCGTCTTCAACGTCGAGCAAACCGAGGGCATCGAGGCACCCGACGGCACGACCTACAGGCTCATCGATGAGGTGGAAGAATGCGAGCGCATCGTGGCCAGCTACGCGAGCCCTCCTCGTATCGAGCACGGTGGCGGAGCCGCCTTTTACATGCCGTCGCAGGATCGGATCCAGATCCCCGGTCGCAAGATTTTCTCCTCGCTCCCCGAGTACTACTCGACGCTCTTTCACGAACTGGTCCACTCGACTGGGGCCGCGCACCGACTGGCGCGGAAGGGCGTGGTTGATCCGAGTCGCTTCGCCTCTCACGACTACAGCTTCGAAGAGCTGATCGCCGAATGCGGATCGGCCTTCCTGTGCGCTGAAGGCGGCATCTCTCCGAGCACCATCGACAACAGCGCGGCCTACCTCGGCTCGTGGATCAAGAAGCTCAAGAGCGAGCCTCGCTGGATCATCGAAGCAGCCGGCCACGCCAGCAAGGCCGCTGATCTCGTCCTGGGCAAGACAGCCCACGTGAACGCGGAAGCCGCTGAAGAAGCTGCGTGATCGCCTCCCCATGGGGAGGCGAAGGGATCAAGAGCGAGGGAGCGTGGTGCTCCCTCGCAGTCATCAACACGAAGGGAGTCGTCTCATGAAAGCATTGCGTGATCTGCGTCGGTTTGTTTTGGTCAAGTGCGCTGAAGGTAACCAACGCGAGGTTCGGCTGTACGTCGCTCAAAATGTACAGCGTCTCTCGTCAGCATTTCACGTGCAGCCTCAGACGTTCCTCACGGCCACGGCCTCGATAAAGGATGATGGTGTGCTCGCCTGCAAGTTGCTCGAAACGATCATGCGTGCGGAAGGGATCATTCGTACGCAGAGGAAGGAGAGTCGCGCCCTTGCCGCGCAAGCTTCCGCGACCGCGCTTGCGAGCTGCGTCGAGTGGAAGGGAGAGCGAGCGCTGATCGACATGCCGTCCCTTCTTTCGTCTGCATTGACGAGGCGAAACGATCTCCTCGTCTTCACGTGCGAGGGAGAGTTCACGGTGAGCGTGTACATGGCGCCCTTGCTCGACCTCGCCAAGATCGCGAGAGCGCGGGATGACCTTTCCGGATTCGTGGATCGCGAGGGCGTTCACCTGCGATGGCGTACCGGAGGGCTGAACCTGCTTTCGCAGCAGGACGCGAACGCAGAGCGGATCATCGTGTGCTTGCCGCCGATGCCCGCCGTCATTGCGGCGTGATGGCGTGCCGTCCTTCGGGCGCTCGCGTCGCTGAGCGGAAGAAAAGTGACGCCTTGGAATTCTAAGAATTCCCGAGGGATTGACGCATATTTTAGAAAATCCACGTTCGTTCCAGATCGCAGAAACCACCGAGAGCCAGCCGGCTGAAGGAGGCCATGCCCAGAAAAAGGAACGAACAATGAGCAGTACAACCGAGACACAGACCGAGGTACCCGTAAGCCTCGAAGAACAACCCAGCGTCCTCACGGCGGACGAAGTAGCGACGCTTCTCCGCGTCAATCGCAAGACCGTGTACGTGGCCTTCAAGCAGGGCGTGATCCCTGGAGGAAGGCGCATCGGCGGCACGATCCGCTTCTCCCGCGAGCGGGTGCTAGAATGGCTCGCGAACGGTCAAGAATGCGCTCCGCGCTCACCAAGAAGAGGTGTGCGATGAGCGTACGAACAGAGAAGCGCCGGAATCCTAAGACCGGCGAGGTCAGGACGATAATCAGGGTGGACGTGACAGTCGCGATGCCAGACGGAAGCACGAAGCGTGTCAGCAAAGACGCGCCCGTGCAGACCAAGCGCGATGCCGCGAGATTCGAGCAAGACCTAAAGCGCTCGATTCTCGACGGCACGTTCGGGAAGAAGCCGGAGAAACCGGTTCCGACCTTGGCGGAGTTCGAGAAGGAGTTCATCTCGAACTACGCGGAGGCGAACAACAAGAAGAGCGAGGTGCAGACCAAGAAGAGCGCCTTCAAGAATCATCTCGTTCCCGCATTCGGGTCCATGCGCCTCGATCAGATCGGCTTGCGAGACATCGAGGCGTTCAAGGCGGCCAAGCTGAAGGCGGGCAGGAAGCCGAAGTCCGTGAACAACTACCTCACCGTGCTCCACAAGATGCTTTCCGTGGCGCAGGAGTGGGGCGTGATCGCCTTCGTACCGAAGGTGAAGTGGCTCAAGGTCCCGGAGAACAAGTTCGACTTCCTTGCGTTTGGGGAAGACGAGCGTCTGCTCGCAGGAGCCGACGGTCAATGGGTCACGATGATCACCACGGCGTTGAAGACGGGACTACGTCTGGGCGAGCTGTTGGCGCTCACGTGGGACGATGTCGATCTGGTGTCAGGTCGTCTCGTTGTTTCACGCGGCCTGTCGCGTGGGGAAATCACGACCCCCAAGAGCGGCAAGACGCGCGAGGTTCCTCTCGGCAATGACGTGCTCGCTGCCCTGAAGCGTCACCGCCACCTTCGTGGTGACTTCGTCTTCTGCAAGGAAGACGGTCGCATGCTCACCAAGGGCGGGACCAAGCACCCGCTCTGGAGGGCGTGCAAACGAGCGGGCCTAAGGCTCATCGGTTGGCACGTGCTCCGCCACACCTTCGCTTCACATCTCGTGATGCGTGGGGCCGTTCTCAAGTCCGTCCAGGAGCTGCTCGGGCACAGCACGATCAAGATGACCGAGCGCTACGCCCATCTGAGCCCGGACGTTCGCAAGCACGCCGTGCGACTCCTGGACCGTGTCGACCCGCCCGTTCACGCTCATACAGCGCTCACGGGCCAGGAGGATGTTTCTAAGTGCTCGTAAGATAAGTGGAAACTTTGTGGAGGCGCCGGGAATCGAACCCGGGTCCGAAAACCTCTTCCACCTGCGTCTACGTGCGTATCTGGCCTTTTATTTCACCCGCTGGCGCGATGGCTAGCGACCTAGTCAACGGGTTAGTCACCTGTTTGATCTCGCGTCGCCTCCGGTGATCCGAGGGTCAGCTATCCAGTTTGGTCACGCCCGCAGGAGGGTACTGGCGGACCCTTCCCTTGGACGGTTCTACAGTTTTTTAGGCTGCGAGAACGATTGCGTTGTCGTTCGCAATTAACGTCCCGCGAGTTTTGCATGGGCTCGCGGATCCATGGCACGCAGCAAAATGGTCGAGTGTCTCCGTCGAAACCGATCGCCCCCGAGTGGGAGAAAGGTGACCTCAACGTAGGTCGAAGAGCGCGCCGCCGCAACCCCGTCTGCGCGCGCTCGGGCTCGCCAGCGCGACCGTGAGGGCCGCGATCTTCAAAACCTTCTGGACTGGCCCTGTCTTCCGGTAGAGTCATCCTGTGAACGAGGAGCAGGGGTCCGGAGAGGCCACGCCGTCGCAGCGCGGTGCTTCCCGCGTCGGTGAGTTCGTCGCCGGCGCCTACAAGATCGAGAAGATCATCGCGGAAGGACGGCTCGGCGTGGTCGCGCGGGCGCAGCGCGTCGCCTCGAACACGCGCGTCGCCCTCAAGCTCCTGAAGGCGGAGATCCGCGATGACCCGGACGCGTTCGGTCGCTTCGTGGACGACGCCGAGGCCATCCGCAAGCTCCACAGCCCCCACATCGCAAAGGTGCTCGCCGTGTCCCCGAAGGACGGCACCGAGCCGTTCCTTGCCATGGAGTGGCTGGACGGCGTGGACCTGGACGCGCTCCTGCAACTCAAGGAGAAGGTCGCGCCCGAGATCGCCGCCGACTTCGTGCGCCAGGCGTGCGAGGGCATGGCGGTCGCGCACGCCGCGGGCGTCCTCCACCGGGATCTGAAGCTCACGAACCTGTTCCTCGCACGTGATGCGAACGGCAAGGCGAGCATCAAGGTGCTCGACTTCGGCCTGGCCCGCGTGAAGCCGCTGCCCGTCGACGGTGCCGCGCAGTTCGCAGAGGGCACGGGCTCACCGGCGTTCCTCGCACCCGAGCAGCTGTCCGGCGACCTGCTGGACGAGCGCACCGACATCTGGTCGCTCGGTGCCGTGCTCTACGAGCTCGTGACCGGGCGAAGCGCCTTCCGCGCGGAGACGGCGGCGCAGACGCTGGTCAACATCACGATCCATCAGCCCCCGCCGATGTCCACGTTCGCAGAGGACGTGCCGGCGGGGTTGCAGGAGATCGTGGACCAATGCCTCTCGAAGGACCGCGCAGACCGCTACGACTCGGTGAAAGACCTGGCCGCCGCCCTCATGGCCTTCGCGAAGATCGACGTCGACGTGGCGCCACTCCTGCCCGACCGTCCCGTGAGCATCATGCCGCCTGCACCTGTCCTGTCCGCGCCCATCCGGATCGAGAATACGCTGCGCGTTGGGCTGGAGCGTGAGGGTTCGCAGTTCGGGCGTCGCATGACGGCTCCGCCCGATAGCGGCGGCAAGACCAAGCGTACGGTGTTCATCATGATCGCCGTCGGCGCGCTCATCGGCGCGGTCCTGGCGGCCGTCTTCGCCTCCCGCTGACGCGAAGCACAGGAATGGCGCCATCTGCGCCGATCCACCCACCAGGTGTTCGAGTATGTCGTGGGCCAAAGCTGACCTTCGACCGTACCGTCTTGGGCTAGCGCCGCCTGGCCTGTGGAGAAATCGACGAATCGCGCACGGTTCTGCGTTGCGTGCGGTCAGCTTTGACTCATAGTCAGCAGTAGTTCGTTGTGTTGTTCGCGAACTTCCCATTCGCTCGAATGCGTCGACGTCATCTGAGTTCCGGAGAGCGGGGGAGCCGTTAGGTTCCGTCGCCCGCTCATGACCACTGCAATCGGTACTTGCCATTCGATCCCGCGCAGAGGAGTCAGTAGTATATGAGTCAAGCACGGGTGGGCGTTCCAGGGACGCCGAGCCACGACACGCCCGAGATCCGTCCGGCGTCACTCTCCAAGCAGATCTGGGGACTGGATTGGCGCGACATCTTGCCGTGGCAGTTCGATGAAACGGAGGTTGTCAGCGGAACGCTCGCCGACGCCTCGCCGTTCATCGCCGAGCACTATGGGAGCATCTTCGGGGCGGCGGACCGGGAGGTCAGGTTCCTCCATGAGCCGATGACCGAGGCCAAGAGGCGTTTCACGGAGATGTCCGACGTATTCGTGTTTCGTGCAGAGGGGCGGACCTTCGGCGTGATGATCGCGCACCCAACGGACTGGTCAACCTACTACGTGCGGACGACAGCGTTCCTGCCCGAACAGCGAAACAGACATATCATGACAAGGTTCGTGCAGCGCCTGTACGAACCTTTGATTGCAGCGGGCGTGTCGAGGATGGAGGCCGATACCGCGCCTTCGAACCTGCCAGTACAGAAGATCCTGGCGGGACTGGAGTGGATGGTGACGGGGACCCACAACTCCGAGCGTTGGGGCCACCTATTGCGTCATACGAAGCTCTTTCGCGACGATGCAAAGGCTGTGTTCCTGCAACAGTTCTGTGTGACACCACGATGACCGAAACCAATGCCCCAACACAGGAGGATTACGTGAAGAAGTTCGCCACCGGCACTTTTTGAGACGGGTTGAAGACTGGAGCGTGTTCCGGCCCTCCGGCGCGCTTGTTTGACAAGGGAACCGCGGGCGCAGTCCGAGTATGGATTGCGCCCGTGGGTTCGGGCTGTTCTGGATTCGCCGGGAGGAACTATGATTGGTGAAGCGCTGAGTGATGCAATAATTCAATATGTTGCCGTCTGTCGGATTCGGAACCCTCTGTTCACGAAGGCGAACGACGGGACGCTATCCCCGCCATTGATCGCCAGGTATCTAGCCAGCGTCCATCAACTGGTTCTGCACACGCCGATACACCTGAGGAAGGCGCGTCAGGTCGCCGAGGCGCGCGGAGAACACGCGCTTGTCGCCCACTTCGAGCACAAGCTCACTGAAGAGGCCGGACACGATGCTTGGGCGGCCCGCGACCGGGAGGGACTAGCAAGGAAGACCGGAGTGGTCGCGCCGGACGCCGCCGTTCAAACCATGACTGTCCTCATCCACCACATCGACGCGCTCATCGAGAAGGATCCGGCCCTCTACCTGGCATACATCCTCTTCGCCGAGCAACTCATCGTTCTCATGGGAGGCGAGTGGCTCGAACTTCTGGAGACGCGCTGTGGAATTCCCAAGACCGTGATGTCGGTAGTGGGTAATCACGTCGAGCTCGACAAGGATCACGTCGCAGAGGCGCTCGACGAGATCGACGATCTTGTGGGCGATCCGTCGAAGCTGCCCGCCATGCGTGATGCGCTGACGAGCTCGATGCTCAAGTTCGACGCCTTCTGTGTCGAGGTGACCTCCACTCCCGCGGTGCAAGATGTCGAGCAAAGCGCCGGCAGCGAAAAACACATCGCAGCTGCCTGACGGCTTCAGCGAGCCAGAGTGGGTGCGTGATGTCGTCGTGGCAGACGGCATCGCGCTCCATCGTGCGGGGGTATCGGTGGTTTCACCGACTGGCGAGACGATCACGGGGTCTGCCGCTGGCACGGGGCCTGCGCAAACGGAGCGCGCGCACTTCGAGCTGCTCGAGCGCGTCGCCACGCTCGAAGCAATCAAGACCGGTGCATCACGTCCTCTGCTCACTGCTGATGGGCGTGTGGTCTCCGAGATCTCGCCGGAGCACCTGTTCCTCGAGAGCGCCGAGCCGCTCCGTTTTCGGTATGCGCGCTCGAATGGCGTTGCGATCCATCAAAGCTTCCGTCGAGCCGCTCTGCGCGCGCGCTGGGAGCTGGCGGAGCGCGATCGCGTTCTCCGATCGTGGTGCGGCGAGAGTCGGCCGGTGCGACTCCCGATCGACCACGACGCGTGCGCGCTCCGTCAGAGCGCGGGATATTCATGGCAGGCGTATCACCTGGGCCACGCGCCGTTCGCGCCGGAGGCCGACGTGATCGGGGTCTTCTGTTTTCCGACCAAGGACGACCAGCCGCTGGCGATGGGCTTCGCCGCAAGACCGGGGATCGCAGACGCGTTCGACGCGGCGCTCGCCGAGGCCCTGCAGTCGCTCTCTTTCCTCTGGGGCGAGCCGGTGCCGTCGTCGCCGCCGCCGCGCGGGCCCACACCGATGCATCATCTGGAGCACTTCCAGTATCGCCCTCACCACGAGCACCTGCGTAGCTGGCTGGCTGGCGCGCACTTCGATCCTTCCGTGGCGCAGGCGCGCGCGTCTCTCTCCCGGCCCGAGGTGCGGTTCGTCTCCCTCACGCCGGACTGGCTGCCCGCGAGCCTGGCCGTGGTGAAGGCGGTGTGTGACGGGGCCTTGCCGCTCGCGTTTGGTGATGTTCCCTTTCTGCGACCAGCTCATCCGGTGGCGTGAGGCGTGACAATGGTGTGTGGTGGGGCGGACTGACGAACGACTGAAACCGGCGTACGATGGACGGTTCGTTGCATTCACCTCCACGCATACCTGGCGTCGAGCTCGGCGAGGAGCTCGGTCACGGAGCTCACTCCACCGTCTATCGCGCGCGCATCCGTGACGTGCCCTGCGCGGTCAAGGTTCCGCGCACGCGCGGCCGATGGGTGAGATGGGTCTATCGCGAGGCCGTCGCTCTCGCCCGGGTCCGCCACGCAGCGCTGCCCGTCGTGCTGGAGGTGGGGGAGGCCAGCGACGTCCCCTACCTGGTGCTGGAGCTCGTGGAGGGCGAGACCCTGGCGGAGCGTATTGCGCGCTCCCCTCTCGGCGAGGCGGCCGCGATCGATCTGGCGCTCACGCTCGCCAACGCGCTCGCCGCCGTCCACGACGCTGGTCTCGTCCATCGCGACGTGAAGCCGCGCAACATCATCGTGGAGCGCAGCGGCGCGGTGCGCCTCGTCGACTTCGGCTTCGCGGCTCCCGTCGAGCTCCTTGCGAGCGGGTCCGAGAGCCCGGCCGGAACCCCGCGGTACGCAGCGCCCGAGCAGTTCCGCGGTCCGCGGCGTGTGGACGGTCGCACCGATCTCTACGCTCTCGGTGCGGTGCTGCTGGAGTGCCTTGGCAGCGACAAGAGCGCACTCACGCCCGGCATGGAGCGCGTCATCACCGACCTCATGGCGGACGCACCCGACGAGCGCTATCCCGACGCGCGCGCCCTCGAGGAAGACCTCCATCTCGTCCGCGCGGAGAAGGCGCCGCGCGGCGCTCGCGCGTACGCCGCAACGCCACGCGAGCCGCTGCGTGCGGTCCGCGAGCGGCAGCTCGGCGCGCTGCAGAAGCTCGCCACTGCCACGGAAAGGAAGGGCGGCTCCGTAGCGCTCGTCCGCGGAGGCCCGGGCTCCGGCAAGTCGCATCTCCTCGCATCGTTCGCGGCCCGCCTCAAGAATCACGGAGCACAGGTGGTGAGCGTGCGCTGCGGCCCGGGAGACGAAGCGCTCGCCACGCTGCAGAACGTCCTCGTCTCGATCGCATCCGAGCCTGCCGGGCTCGCTGCGCTGCGGACGGCTGCCGCGGGTGAGCTCGGGGCGTTCGTCGCACTCTGCGCACCGGCGCTGGACGAGATGAAGACAGCCGGCTCGCGCGCGAGCGACCTGGTCTCCAGCACCGACGCGTTCGCGGCGGCCATGGCGGAGGTGCTGGTCCGCCTGTGTCGCATCCGCGGCACCATGCACCTCGTGGTGGACGATCTGCAGTGGATCGATCCGGTGAGCCGCGAGGTCCTCGCTCGCTTCGCATATCGCGTCCACGAGACGAGCTCCCTTCTGATCTTCGGCGCGCGCCCCGAGATCGATGGAAGCGCGGCCGCGGAGCTCATACTCACGCTCCCGCCGGCGCGCGTCACGAGCATCGAGCTCGACGCGCTCTCATTTGGCCAGGTAGGCGCCCTCGTGGCGACGCACCTTGGCATCGTGGTATCCGACGAGCTCCTCGTCAGCCGGGTCTCCGCCCTCGCGGACGGCACACCGCTCGGGGTCCTCCACTTGCTCGGCGCGCTCCTTGACGTCGGCGCCGTGCGGCCGCAGGCAGGAGCATGGCAGTTCGACGCGGAGCGGGTCGACAGGATCGAGCTTGGACAGGGGTCGCTCTCGCTGCTCGAGCGTCGCCTCTCCCTCCTGCCACCCGCATCCCGAAAGGTGATGGATGCCGCTGCGGTGCTCGGGTCCATGTTCGACGATGCGATGCTCGCGCGGCTGTTCGGGCTCTCGCTCGCCGATCTCGACTACGCGCTCGACGACGGACGGCGGAACGGGCTCCTGGAGCGTGAGAGTGTCGGGCGTCATCGCTTCGTGCATGACACGCTGCGAGAGCTCCTGATCTCCGCGCTCCCTCCCGCAGGTCTTCGCGCGCTGCACCAGAGGCTCGCCGAGACATACGACGCCGGGCCGTGCACCGACCTGCGTGCGCTCTGTGCCCGCGCCGATCACTACGGCCAAGGGGAGCTCGATCGCGCACCAGCCGCCGCCTTCCACGCCGCCGCCGAGGCTGCCGACGCCGTTCTTCAGCGCTTCGACAACGAGATGGCACTTCGCTATCTCGACCTCCAGGAGAGCGTCGCTTCGCGGGCCGGTCTCACGCTTGACGCCACGTTTCATACGCGCCGTGGTGATGCCGCGCTGCGGGTCGGGGCGTTCGACGCGAGCGCGCGTGCGTTCGGCGCCGCGCTGGAGATCGCAGACGATCGCCTGACGCGTGCGACGCTGTACGGACGGATTGCCTGGGTTCATCAGACGCGCGGCGAGCCCGATGCCGAGCGGGCCGCGCACGCCGCCCTCGATCAAGCGTTCGCTGCGCTCTCGGCGCGCAGCCCATCGGAGACGCCGCTCAGCGCTGCCATCGGGTTCGCGGCGCTCGCCGTGGGCGAGCTGTCCTCTCGCATTTCGGAAGGTGATGGCGGTCGCGCCCGGCCAGAGATCGAACTTCTCTGCGAGCTCTACTACCAGTCCGCCCGGCTCGGCATGGAGTATGGCAAGCCGCTGCTCCTTGTACAGAGCGCCCTGTCCGCGCGCCGGCTGGCGGTCCGCCTTCCGCCATGTCGGGCGCGCGCCCGTGCACATGCGATGGTGGGTGTGGTCGCTACCGCGGTGGGCCGCGTGCAGTCGGGCGCGGAGCAGCTTGCGATCGCAAAGGCGATGTCGCTCGAGCTGCGCGACCCGGCGACGCACACGTTCTGCCTGCAGCTGGAGGCCGTGGCGGCAAGCATCACCGGGGACTTCGACCGCACGATGCAGCTCTTCCAGCTGTGCATGGACGAGCACGGTCACTGGCTGGAGCTGAACGACTACTGCCTGATGGCGACGAGCATCGAGACCGGCCAGTGGCTCAAGGGCCAGGCGCACCAGAGCCGGGCGGTGATCTCCCTCGCGGTCGAGCGACTTCGCCGCAACCATCACGTGCCCGCCGGGTTCTCCGCGTTCGTAGTGCTGCGCGCGCGGGCAGCGCTGGCGGAGGCTGGTCGGCCGCTCGACGACGACCCGTGGCTTGTCGCGCGGTACGAGGCTGCTTGCCGCTGGGCCGAGACGGGCCGGGGATTCCTCCACATGCAGTGCTGGGGGCCCCGCCTTCGAATGCTCATTGCGGTGGATGATATCTCTGGCCAGCTCGAGGCGCTCACCAGCACGTTCGAACACGGGGGCTTCTCGCCGGGCTCCACGCACCTCACCATGAGCGACTACTTCGTCGCGGCCGCTCACACGCGGATCGATGCCGTGCTGCGCGCGCCGGAGGCAGAGCGCGCGCTCCTCGTGCCCGCCCTGAAGAAGGCGACCGCGGACCTGTGCGCTGCCGCGAAGGCCCGCCCACTTCGCGTGCATGCGCTGCTCGCGGAAGGGCACCTCGCGCGGGTGTTGGGGAGCGAACGCAAGGCGCGTAAGCTCTTCGCAGAGGCGGAAGAGCTCGCTCACGAGGTGAACTGCTCGTGGGTGCTCTCCGCGCTCGCCCGGGCACGCGCCCACGTGCTCCGCGAGCAGGGCAGGGAGGAGGCGGCCCGAGACCAGGCGCGGATCGCGCTCCTCCTCGCGACGGATCAAGGCGCGGTGGTCCGCGCGAAGATGATCCAGGAGGAGTTCCAGCTTCCCACCGCCGACGCCACACCGCGTGGGAACGAGTCTCGCTCGAGCGTACAGTCCGCGTCCCGCCGGGCGCAGCGCCAGCTCGCATCGCTGCTCAACGTGGTGGGCGCCGCGCAGCCGGGCATGCGCCCCAGCGAGCAAGCGGAGATCATCCTGGATAACCTGGTCCGCGATCTGGAGGCGGAGCGCGCCACGCTCTGGTTCCACGCGGACGCAGCCACACCAGAGCTGCGGCTCGTGCGAACACGGTCTGGCGCGAACGGCCCCCCAGCGGAGCAGGGCGGACCTCGCGACGAGCTCCTGCGCCGCGTCCGCACCACGGGCGAGCCGTGGCCGCCGCGCGCCGAGAGCCTCCATGGCGTCGGCGGGTCGCTTGACCCGAAGCGCGCGCTCGTTTTTCCTCTGTTCCTCTACGACGCGCCGGTGGGAGTCGTGTGCCTGGAGCGCCGCGGAGTCGAGGCGCCGTGGAGCCGCGACGAGCGCGAGGTGTTCGAGCTCGTGTCACTCCAGATCCCGGTGGCCATCGAGATCTGCCGCCTCCTGTCCGAGCGCGCCGAGATGGAGGCACACCTTCTCCAGGCGCAGAAGATGGAGGCCGTGGGCCAGCTGGCCGGCGGAGTCGCGCACGACTTCAACAACATGCTCACCGGGATCAAGGCGTCCATCGAGGCGATTGCTGCCATCGCCGACCGCGACCGCCTGGGCGCGATCACCGACGAGCTCGTGATCATCTCGCAGACGACCGGACGAGCCGCGCGCCTCACGAAGGAGCTACTCTCGTTCTCTCGTCACCAGCCCGCCTCGTTCTCCGAGGTCGACGTCAACGCGGCGCTCAACGAGCTGTTGCCCATGTTGCAGCGCATGGTGAGCGCGAGTGTCCGCATTGATGTGCGTCTCGCCCGGCACCTGCGCACGGTCCACACGGACCGCGCGAAGTTCGATCAGGCGATCGTCAACCTGGTCCTGAACGCCCGCGATGCCATGGGGGAGCGTCGGGACCCGCAGATCTCCATCACCACGCGAGAGGTCGTCCTGGACGAAGAGGCCGTGCGTCGCGGTGCGCCCAGGGCGGGCGACTATATCGCGGTCGACGTCACGGACATTGGTACCGGCATGCCGCCCGAGGTGAAGGCCAAGGTGTTCGATCCGTTCTTCACCACGAAGCCTCTGGGGTCCGGCACTGGCCTTGGCCTCACCACGGTCTACGGCTTCGTGAAGCACTCCGCGGGATACATCTCCGTCGACAGCGAGGTCGGGCGCGGCACCACGTTCCACATCCACCTGCCGCCCTCGCTGAACGCGATCCGCCACGTGAGCGAGCGACCGAGCGGCACGTCGCTCATCCACGGCTTGCCGCGCGGCGATCACGCGATCCTCGTCGTCGACGACGACAAGCTCGTGCGCGACTCCGTCATCCGTGTCCTCACGCGCGCGGGCTATCGTACGTTCGCCGCAGCTGGCGGCTCGGACGCGCTCGAGCTCATGGAGACGAAGAAGCACGACATCGCCCTTGTTGTCCTGGACATCATGATGCCGGGCATGACGGGGCCGGAGCTGGCGCAGCGCTTCGCGGAGCGGCGCATCCCCGCGAAGGTGCTCTTCGTCTCTGGCTTCGCGCCGGGTGCGCTGCCGGCCGCAGCGCGCGCCGTGACCCGCGAGTCGCTCCTGCAGAAGCCGTTCGAGAACGCCGATTTGCTCCGCCGCGTGGCGCAGCTACTCGACCACGTGGGCGACGCATAGCTTCTCGAGCTCGTGCCGATCGAAGTAGGGCGCAGTGAAGGTCTTGCCCTCGGACTCGAAGCGCGCCTTCGACACTGCTTTCATCTCCGCGATCACGCGGTGAAAGGCGTCGTCGTCGAGACCGATGGCGTCGCGGTTCACGAGCAGCCACACCAGCGCGGACACGTCGCACTGGAGCTCCGTCATCGCTCGCTCCTCGAACGGCCCATGGTTGTGGAAGTGTGCCCAGTCGTGCAGACCCCACACGAGGGCGTTCAGGTTGTCTGCGGCCAGCCAGAGGTAGTCCTTCGGTACAAGGCGCCGCTCGAAGAAGGCGTCCGTGGCGTCATCGATGCCGTAGGGGGCGAGCGCCCATTCGTCCCGAAGGCCCATGCCCAGCGCGTGCAGCGACGCCAGCTCACGTGGTAGAAAGGTGCATTCTGCATGCATCACGAAGACCATGCGCGCGGGATTTCCCCCGTCGATCGGCGTGGTCCTGTCGAAAGCAACGAACCCCTGGCGCGCGTGCTCGTCCGCCTGCTCGTCCGGGCGCCCCCACGTGAGGGTCGAAAGGGGCGCGTGGCCGAAGCCGTCGAACACCCCCTTGGCCACGAAGGGACGGAGCTCTGGAATCGATGGCGTAGCGAGGAGCGTGCAAAACACTTTTTTTTGGTATGCTCGACCGAAGCGCTGACGATGTCACAGATCCTGCCGCCGAAGAAAGATGTCGCGCTGGCGCTCCTCGAGCGTGCCAGTGTCTTCGTGCACCTCGATCCTCGAGGCGTGGGCGTCGTCGTGCCGATGCATTTCAAGAAGCAGCCGCGGCTGGTCCTCCAGATCGGCTTGAACATGGCGGTGCCCATCCCGGACCTGCGTCTGGATGACCAGGGCCTGTCGTGCACGCTCAGCTTCAACCGCTCGCTCTTCCACTGCGTGGTGCCCTGGTCCGGCATCTTCGCGCTCGTAGGTGAGGACGGTCGCGGCATGGTCTGGCCAGAGGACGTACCGCAAGAGATCGCCCGCGAGATGTCTCCTCAGAAGGATGAAGGCAAGACCGACGGCAGTCCTGCGGCCCCGATAGGTGGAACGGGCGGCCCCACTGGCATCGCCGGTGGTCGCAAGCGACCGCAGATGTCGCTCGTGTCCAGCCCGAGCGCGGATCCAAAGCGCCCGAGCAAGCGCGCGGGCAGCGGGAGCAAGTCGCCGGCGGCCGATGCGCGCCGAAAGCGCGACGACACCGACAAGCCCACGCTCTTCAAGGTGGGCGACGGCGACGGGCACGGAAAGCCGAGCAAGCCGAGCAAGCCCACGCAGATCGGGCGTCACACCCCGTCCGCGCCGTCCGCCAAAGACGCACGCGGTCGGTCCGCTGTCGACCGGGCCGAGGAGAAACCCAGCGATAAATCGAAGGGTGAGGACCACGGAAGCGCGAAGCCCGCAGGTGCAGGCCAACCCAGCGCTCCTCCCAGTCCCCCCACTCCTTCCACGGCTCCGCGTACTCCCGGGAGCTCGCCGCCGGGCAAGCGCTCACCGAAGCGCGAGCTGCCGCCGTATCTTCGCGTCGTGAAGTAGGCGACGTGAAGTCTCTCGTCGTGGTCGTCGTGGCCGTCATCATCTGCGTCGGCCTCGACCTTGGTCTCGACAGCGTCATCAAGGACAGCTCGCTCCGCCAGCTGCTCATGCTGTCGGCGTGCAACATCCTGGTCGCGCTCTCGCTCAACGTGATCAACGGCATGGCGGGGCAGTTCTCCATCGGCCACGCGGGCTTCATCGGCATTGGCGGCTACACGAGCGCCATCGTCAGCGCGCACCTGCATCAGGCGCTCGGCGGCGGTGCCGTGACGTTCGGCAAGTCGTTCGTCGTGGTGCCGATCGCGTTGCTGGCGTCGTCGGCCATTGCCGGGGTGTTCGGGCTGCTCGTGGGCTTGCCCAGCTTGCGCCTCAAGGGCGACTACCTTGCGATCGTGACGCTGGGCTTCGCGGAGATCTTCCGTCTGGTGATCGCCACCGCGCAGGCCAGCGCCGCGAACCAGTCCGTGGGCGCGGTCTTCCATGCGCGCGGCGTGTTCGCGGGCCTTTCTGCTGCGGTGTCGAACATGGGCGGACAGAACGGCTACGCAGGCCTCCACAACGAGGGCGTGCCGCTCTATGCGGGACCGTTCTGGATCATCGGGCTTGCGCTGCTCCTGGGCGTTGTCGCGTGGCGCCTCAAGTTCTCGGGCTGGGGCCGTGCGCTCCGCGCCCTTCGCGAGGACGAGATCGCCGCTGGCGCCGTGGGTGTGGACCCCACGCGCTACAAGGTCACCTCTTTCGTGATCGCGGCGGTGGGCGCAGGGATCGCCGGCGGCCTCATGGCCATGAACCGCGACGGCACGCCCACTGTACAACCGGACATGTACAACTTCGCGTCCAGCTTCGACGCGATCACCATGGTCATCCTGGGCGGCTCTGGCAGCGTCACCGGCGCGGCGATCGGCGGCGTGTTCGTCACGCTCACGGTCAAGGCCATCGAGTACGTGCAGAGCACCGACGTGGTGCAGAACCTGAAGCGGACCTCGTTCCAGTCGCTCGACCTCAACGCGCTGCGCATGATCATCTACGCGGGCGTGCTCATCGCGCTCATGATCGTGCGTCCGGAAGGTTTGCTCGGCGAACGCGAAATCACGCAGAAAAAGGCCGGAAAGAAGGCGCTCGCCTAGATGCCGCGGATCCCCTCCGAAGGCGTACCGTCCGAAGGCGCTACCCCGCTGGCACGCTCCGAAGGCGCGCGCCTTGTGCTCTCTCACGTCTCGAAGAACTTCGGCGGCCTCCGCGCCGTCGGCGACGTGAGCTTCACGGTGCCTCCCAAGGCAATCTTCGGCCTCATCGGTCCGAACGGCGCGGGCAAGACCACCGTCTTCAACTTGATCACCGGCGTCTACAAGCACGATGCGGGCTCGATCACGTTCGGTGACGAAGACCTCAAGCCCAAGAAACCGGCGCAGATCGCGGCCGCGGGAATCGCGCGTACGTTCCAGAACATTCGGCTCTTCTCGCAGCTCACGGTCCTGGAGAACCTGCTGGTGGCCACGGAGCTGGCGAAGAGCGCGGGACTCTTCTCGTCCATCCTCCGCACCGCCGCACACCACTCGGATGAGGAGGTCTCGCGCAAGCAGGCGAAGGAGCTCCTCAAGGTCTTCGATCTGGAGAGCGTCGCGGACGAGCCCTCCACGTCGCTGCCGTACGGCAACCAGCGCCGCCTGGAGATCGCGCGCGCGATGATGTTGAAGCCCAAGCTGCTGCTCCTGGACGAGCCCGCCGCGGGCATGAACTATGGAGAGGCGGAGGGCCTCAAGACCCAGATCAAATGGCTGCGGGACGAGTTCTCGCTCACCGTCGTGCTCGTGGAGCACAACATGCAGGTCGTCATGGGCGTGTGCGAGGACATCCACGTGCTCGACCACGGCGAGACCATCGCGCACGGCACGCCCGCAGAGGTGAAGAAGCATCCCAAGGTGCTGGCCGCGTACCTTGGCGAGGACGAGGAGTCCCACGGCTGATGCGCGTCTTGCACCCCACGCGCCCCAAGGCCAATGTCGCTCTTGGAAAGCCGCTGCTCGTGCTCGATGGTGTCCATGTCGCGTACGGCGGCATCAAGGCGCTGAAGGGCATCTCGCTCCAGGTGAACAAGGGCGAGATCGTCGCGATGATCGGCGCGAACGGCGCTGGCAAGACGACCACGCTGAAGACCATCGCGCGCGTTCTCACGCCTACAAAGGGCGTGGTCTCGTACGCGGGCGAAAGCACCATGACGCACTCGACGGAGGGCCTTGTGGCCGTCGGCGTGTCGCTCGTGCCCGAGGGCCGCGCGATCTTCCCGAACCTCACCGTGCGCGAGAACCTGGAGATCGGCGCGTACCTCCATCGTCACCCCCAGACCATGAAGGAGACGATCGAGGACGTGACGAAGCTCTTTCCGCGCCTGGGTGAGCGCATGAGCCAGGAGGGCGGCACGCTCTCCGGCGGTGAGCAGCAGATGCTAGCGATCGGGCGGGCGCTGATGGCGCGTCCGGAGCTGCTCCTCCTGGACGAGCCGTCGCTCGGTATCGCGCCGAAGCTCGTGCAGCAGATCTTCGAGGCGATCTCCGAGATCGCCGCCGCGGGCGTGACCATCCTGCTCGTGGAGCAGAACACGCGCATCGCCCTCAAGACATCGAGCCGCGCGTATGTGCTTCGCACCGGAGAGATCGCGCTGAGCGGACCGTCGAAGGAGCTCGCGGAGAACCCGGAAATACAAGCCGCCTATCTGGGGGGCTGAACTCTACTGGCGGACGTTCTTGCAGGCGTTTTCGATCGTGTCCTGCGCGCGCTCCCGTGTGCGGTTGTCGCCGCCGCGCGTGGCGACCGGGAGCGTCTTGCACGTCTCCCTGAGCTCCGTGGTCTCCGCGCCGATCGGATCAATTGCTTGTACTATGCATGCACGCGCGGCGGGCGCCTGGAAGAGCAACGCGGAGAGCGCGGGGTCGAGCTCGTGAGCGCAGCGCTTCAGCGCGAATGACAGCGGTACAGCGAGCGCGCCGTAGGTCTCTTTCGGTCGCTCGGCGAGCGCGCGCTGCCATACGATGGTGAGCCGCGGGCAGGGGAGATCTCCCTTCGCCGCCACGGAGAGCAGGCCCGGCTCGGCGGCGGTCGCAAGCCAACCGAGTACGACCTCGTCGGTCTTCGCGAGCGCTGTCACGGTTGCGACGCACGACGGGTTATCGCGCGCCTCGCTAGGGACTGCCAGCAAGGTGGACTTCGCGTCGCCCGATGCGTCGGGGCTGGAGAGGCCCTGGCACATGGCGCCGCGGGTGTGTGGGTCGACCAGGCGGCGCTCGACGGCGGCGTGTGCGCCAGGACCGATGCTGGAGAGCACGGCGGCGATCACCGAGCCCTGCAGCGACGACGAGAGGCGCACCATCGACTGCTCCAGGTCGGTGACGAACGGCGCGACGCGAATGTCCCGTCGGGGGAGCGCGGATGCTGCGAGCCCAGCTCTGGCCGGATCGGCCAGGCCCTGACGTAGCATCTCGCCGCCCCATGGTGCGCCGCGCAGGGCGGCCGCCCACGCGGCGAGATAGACGTTCACGTCGGAGTCCGCGCGCTTCGCGAGGGCCGCACGCGCCGCCGGGTTTGTGTCCGCCAGGCGGCCAAGCGCAGCAACTGCGTCTCCGGAGCTGGCCTCATCCAGGAAGGCCACATCCCCCTTCTGCTCCGCCTCCTGGACCGTGGGCGTGTGGCAGCCTGTGGAGATTGCTGAGGATGCAGCAGTGCCGATCAGGACCAGGGCGAACAGCGAAGCGCGGGCGCGAGTCACGTAGGGATGGTACCTGACCCACAACGGTGCGACAACCACCGGCATCAGAGTTGCCGTGAAAGTCGTCATCACAGGCGGAACGGGCTTCATCGGACAGGCGCTCTCGCGCGCTCTGACCGAGCGAGGTGACGACGTCACGGTGCTGACGCGAGGGGTCCACAGCGACGTGCCCCGAGCGGAGACCCGCGTTCGCTTCGCGGAGTGGACGCCCGAGCACGACGGTAGCTGGACGCGCGAGCTCGACGGCGCGGATGCGGTCGTTCATCTCGCGGGAGCGGGCGTGGTCGACAAGAGCTGGACACCGGAACGACTGCGCGAGATCGAGCGCAGCCGCGTCGTTCCTGCCGACATCCTTGCTCGCACCATGGCCCGGTCGAAGGACAAGCCGAAGGTGTTCATAAGCGGCTCCGCCGTTGGCTACTACGGCATGCGTGCGGACGACACGCCGTGCATCGAGTCCACCGCGCCAGGCACCGACGAGCTCGGCCGCATCTGCGTGGAGTGGGAGCGCGCGGCGAACCCGGCAGCCGATGCGGGGGTGCGTGTGGTGCACCCGCGCACGGGGCTCGTCCTCGGGCGTGACGGCGGCATGCTCGCGAAGATGCTTCCGGCGTTCAAAGCGTACGTCGGCGGTCCCATCGGATCGGGGCATCAGTACATGCCATGGATCCACATGGAGGACGCGGTGCGCGCGCTTCTCTTCGCGATCGACAGCGACACGCTGTCCGGCCCCGTGAACGTGGTTGCACCGAACCCGGTCACGATGGACGAGTTCAGCCAGACGCTCGGCTGCGCGCTGCACCGGCCCTGTCTGTTTCGCGTGCCGTCGTTCGCGGCGAAGCTCGCGCTGGGCGAACGGAGCCGCGCGGTGCTCACCGGCCAGCGCGCGCTGCCCGCGAAGCTGGACGCGGCGAACTTCGCCTTCCTGTTCCCCACCATTCGCTGCGCGCTAGAGGATCTCTTCGGCGAAGCCGCCCACTGAGTTACGCTCGCGCCTGGTTTGAACGCCTCAGTCAGACGCCTCTTGTACGCGCTCATCGTGCTCATGACCCTCGTGGGCGCGGGATCGCTTGGCTACTACGTCGTCGGCCACGGGCGGTGGACGCTCGCCGACTGCGCGTACATGACGGTGATCACGCTCTCCACGGTTGGCTTCCAGGAGCTCTCCAAGATGAACGAGGTGCCCGGCGCCCGGCCGATCACCATCGCACTCATCGTGAGCGGTGTCGGAACGCTCGCGTACGTCCAAGGTAACCTCACGGCTCTCCTCGTCGAGGGCGTCATCGGCCAAGCGCTGCGGAGAAATCGAATGCGAAAACAGGTCGAGAGCCTGAGGGATCATGTCGTGGTCGCGGGCGCGGGCGCGACGGGGCGGCACGTCATCGAAGAGCTCCATGCCACGAAGACTCCATTCGTGGTGATCGACACGAATCTGGAGCACCTGAACAAGATCTCCGAGGAGATCACGGACGGGAAGCTCCTCTACGTCCACGGCGACGCCACGGATGATCACACGCTGATCGCCGCGAATATCGTCGCCGCGAAGGGCGTGGTCGCAGCACTCACGCACGACAAGGACAACCTCTTCGTGACGCTGAGTGTGCGGTCGCTCAACGCGCAGGCGCGCATCGTGGCAAAGATCATCGACGACCATTCCGGCCCCAAGATGCTGAAGGCCGGCGCGACCTCCACCGTCAACCCGACGATGATCGGCGGGCGCCGCATGGTGAGTGAGCTCATTCGCCCCGAGGTGACCGAGTTCATGGATCAGATGCTGCGCGACAAGGACAAGGCGCTGCGTCTGTCGGAGGTCGTGATACGCGAGGGCTCCAAGTTCGCTGGCGTCCAGCTGAAGGACGCCCCCATCCGCCGCGAGACCAGGCTGCTCGTGGTGGCGATCCGCGGCGTCGATCGCAAGTTCACGTACAACCCGGAACCAGACATGGTGCTCGAGGCCGGAACGACGCTGATCGTGCTGGGAGAAGCCGACAGCGTCAATCGCCTGCAGAAGATCGTGGATGGGGAAGGGGAAGGGTAGACGTCAGCACGTTGTCCCGATCGCCAGCAGCCCAAGGGCTAGCACTGCGTAGGCGACCGCTCCCGCCGCGCACACCAGGGACAGCATTGCCTTCGGTAGGTTCGGTTCGCCGATCACCCTGAGCAGGATCGCCGGCGTGGCGGGGACCGCAAACCCCAGGAACGCGAAGGCGATGATCCCGAGCTGGTCCCCGAGCGTGTGCGTCACGCTGGTCGGCGTGCACTGCTGCCCAGTGATCGCGAGCATCCCCAGCACGATGAGCATCATCGGCACCCCAGACAAGATGAGCGCCGCCAGCGACAACGCGCGGACGATCGCGACGCCCCTGCCCATCGTGCTGTCCCCATCCACAACCCCGCCCATGACCCAGCCCTCCCCCTCCACCAACCCCACCATCGTACCTCAACCCCGACCTCAACCCTGACCTCAACCTCGACCTCAACCCCGACCTCGACCTCGACCTCAACCTCGACCTCGACCTCAACCTCAACCTGGGGACCAGCGCGGGCGGACTTCTGGACGTACACCTGCGAGGTGAACAATTGACAGCGTTTTCGCCATCAATGCCGTGATTTCCGCATCATTGTACACCTGACAGGTGTACCTCCGGAGGGGCGGTTCTGGAGGAGCCCCCGTCCGTCGCGCGCCGTCCCGCCGTCCTGTCGCGCCGTGCCGCTGCGCGGTGCGCGCCCGTTACGCCGCGATCCCTCGCGCCCGCAGCACTTCTCGCAGGGCCTGCTGCACCGGCGCTGCGACGCCGCCCATCTCCGAGCGGGCAAGGTCCACGAACTTCATGCCCTTCGTTCGCTTGAGGCTTTCCAGTGCGGCGACGCGATCCTGCGGCGCGCCGTGCTCCAGGATGCCAAGCATGAACTCCGCCGCTTCGAGCGTGTCCACGCGTGCGAGCGCTGACAGCGCGGCTGCTCGGATGGGCGCTTGCGGCGCCTCGCGGACGATGCGTGCGAGTGGATCGAACGCGTGCTGGAAGTAGAGCATCTCCACCGCGCGCGCGGCCTGCTGGAGGACCTGCGGATCTTGCTCCTTCAGCGCGGCGCGCACCGTCACGAAGCTGCGCTTGAAGAAGAGCGTCTTCATCGCCTCGAGCACGGCGATCTTCACCTGCTTCTCTGGCCGCGCGAAGAGCGCCTCGAGCGGCGATAGCACGTTGTAGAGCTGGAGCTGGGCGAGCTGCGCCGCCAGCCGCGCGCGCGCCGCCACCGTGGCCGCACTGGAGTCCTCCGGATGATTCTCCACCGCGAACGCGGTGAGCCTGGCGAGCATCGCCTTGCGTCGCACCACGTCCGGCCAGCGCTTGTCCGTGAGGACGTCGGCGCAGGCCTCCGCGGCGCTTCCGCGCTGCTCCCACTCGATGAGGTCCACGTGCCAGACCTCCGGGAAGCTGTTGTCTTGCCGAAGGTGCGAGGGCAGGGGAGCTGCGTCGAGCGGCTCGTCGCGCACACCCTGGTAGCGGGTGGCGGCGCGGATGTAGTGCGCCTTGCGCGCAGACTCCAGGTCCATGCCGCCGAGCTCCTCGTAGAGCTTGCCGACGCGCGTGAACTGCCCCATCTCACCGAACGCGAGGATGGCCGCGAGGATGGCGTTCTCTGCGATCTCTGCAGGAGCGCCGCGCGCGATGTGCTGCCGCGCCACGTCGCGCCACAGCTCCGCCTGCACCACCGTGTAGTGCGCCCCTGCGGCCGTCATGCCGAGCGCGCGTGCGTAGTCCGCGGCTTCGCGCGCGATGGTCGCAGCGGCGGAGAGCTCGCCCTTTTCCTTCGCGGCGGCCAGCGCGTCCTCGAAGTACTGCAGCGCAAAGTACTTCAGGTGATCCTCTTTCAGGATGCGGATGCAGTTGACGAAGCCCTCGAGCACGTCCTCGAACTGGCCGCTCTCACGGCCGATCTGCACGAGCACCTGGAAGCAGTCGAACGCGCGCTCGCGCTGGCCGATCGACTCGAAATGATCCGCGGCCTCTTCGAGCAGGCGCACGGCGGCGACCATGGCCTCACGCGTCTGGCGCACGTCCTTGCACTTCTTCGCGCAGCGCGAGAGGTTGAAGTGGATGAGCGCGCCGTTGTACGCGTCCGCGCCGTTCGTGGACACGTTCGAGAGGCGCGACCACAGCGCGCGCGCCCCCGCAAAGTCCCCTGCCTTCTCGCGGTAGATCGCGGCAGCAGCAACCAGGCCTGCGTTCTCCATCTCGCGCGCGGCGCCCGCATTGTCGCCCGCGGCGGCAAGCGTTCGCGCGCGGTCCACCGGCGGTACGTTCGCGAGCATCGCCTGTGCACGGGTGAAGCCGTTCGGCTCGTTCGTGGCCAGGTACCAGAAGACCGTGAGCGCGGAGCGCGCGTCGCGGCGCTGGATCAGCACGTCCACCAGCGGGCGCAGCACCGTCACGTAGTCGTGCTCGGCCACGTGCGTCTGCTGCGCGGCCGCCACGAGGGAGTTCACGGCGTCGTTGAGATCGCCGCGCGACATGGCCGCCTTGGCGCGTTCGCGCAGCTGGTAGAGGTCGTCGACGCTCATCTGGAGGCCATCCTAGAGGTGTTTTGCCCGCAGATCGCCATCCAGGACGCGTATTTCGGATTTCTTCGCAACCCGGTGGCGGACCGGCCGATGGGAGCGCATGCACACCAACGCCGCATCCCTTGCCCTTTCCGTCGTCTTCGTCGCCGCTGCATCGATCCTCACGGTCGCCTGCGGCTCTTCGGACCCCGAGCGCGCACATGCGACGCTTCCGCCCGGCGCGGCTGCCCCGGCGCCGTCCGCGACCAACCCCTCGGACCCCAGCGCGCCTCCCGCTGCTGCGCCCACGCCTGCTGCCGCGCAGGATGCCGGTGCCGACGCCGCCCCCGTCGCGGACTTCGGCTGGGTCGTGGGTACGTTCACGCTCGACGAGTACATGGGCTCCCACCCGCTCCGCACCAACGTTCTGACGCTCGCCAAGGACGGCACGGGCTCCTTCGAGGTGCGTCCGCCCGCATGGACGAACCCGACCCCCGACCAGATCCAGCACACGGACCTTGCGTGGACGACCGACGGAAAGTCGATCACCGCTGGCAACACCGTCTACCCGATCTTCGCCGTGTCGGCGAACTGTCGCACGGTCATGATGGATGACGGTCACGATCAGTGGACCCACGTCCTTGGTGGTGCGCCGTGCCCGACGTCACCCGCGGCGCTCACCGCCGTCGAGGCGGCCCACACGGGTACCTGGCGCTACAAGGAAGCCGACCACGGCCTCTTCACGGGCCAGCTGCTCGAGCTGCAGATGGACGCCGACCGCTTCTACCGCATCACGATCCAGCCGACGATGTACACGCAGAACAACCCGCCGAACGAGACCCAGATCTTCGACAGCTACTTCTCGATCGATGGCAAGGGCATCATCCACGGTACGCGCCCCGATGGTCAGGAGAACAACACCATGTGGCAGCTCAACGACGACGCCAATGGCGTCCAGGTCTGCAGCTATGGGTCCGGGGCGACCTCCACCTGCTTCCCCATGACGAAGCAGTGAGCGGCAGACGTGCCTAGGTGGGCGGGATGCTGGTGCGGTCTTGCGCCGCGGCTTCTCGTCTTCGCTTCGGGAACGTGATCGCCGTCTCGATGAGGCCGATCGCCACGTAGAAGAAGAGGAGCCACGGCAACACGAACTCGGGCCGCGTCTGGAGCGAGATGACCGCGCTGGAGCCCACGGCGAACGCGACCAGCAACACGGAGCGCGCGTTGAGCTTCAGGTCCTTGAAGGAGCGGAAGCGGATGGTGCTCACCATCAGGAACGCCAGGAACACGGTGAGCACGCACATGGGCACGATGTACTTGGGCCCCGACAGATCGCCCTGGACCGCGTGGTTCACGACGATGAGCGACACCAGGATGCCCGCCGCACCCGGCACGACCAACCCGACGATGTACTTGCCGGGCTTCTGTGGCTGGCCGCTCTCGCCCATGGAGAGCACATTGAAGCGTGCAAGCCGCACCGCGCCAGCGCCCGCGAAGATGAACGCGCAGATGAGCCCGGCGACTGGCTTCTGGTAGAGCGACCACTTGTAGACGAGCAGGGCCGGCGCCACGCCGAACGAGATCACGTCCGCGAGCGAGTCGATCTGGAGGCCGAACGCGCTCTGCGTCTTCGTGAGACGTGCCACGCGGCCGTCCAGCATGTCGAAGAACAGCGCGTACACGATGAGGAGCGCGGCGCGATAGTAGTCGTCGTCGCCGGTGGCCTCCGCACTGTGGCGGATCGAATCGAACCCGCAGAAGATGCTGGAGAGCGTGATCATGTTCGGAAGAAGGAACAGGGTCTTCCGGAGGTCCAGTTTGCGGCGGGGTTGCGGCACGGCTCGCCGAATGTGACCCAAGATCGGCCTCTCGTAAAGGTTCCGGTGAAAAGTTGGCTCGTTTGGGCTGACCGTCCTACCCTTTCACTGAGGCTCCAAGATGCTGATAAAGCGGCCAGACGAGAGGGGTAATGCGCTGTGGGCCGCTGCTTGCGTGCTTGGGATCATGTCCGCGGCCTGCGCCCATGAAGGCGCCCAGGACAAGCAGCTGACCCAGCTCCGCGACGCCCTCACGAAGGACGAGCAGGATCACGACAAGAAGGAGCCACCGATCCCCGCATCGGACGAGCCGCTCATCGACCCCAGGAAGGACGCGAACGCCCGACCCACGCCGCCCAAGGGGGATGGTCAGAAGGATTCGCGGATCGTCCAGCTCTCGAAGGACGTCGGCGACGAGTCCGGTGGAGAGCCCACCTCCGACGATCCCGACGATACGACACCGCGGCCGGCGATCCGCGTCGCAGGTGGTGGCGCACCATCGCCCGTGGTCCGCGCCCCACGTGGTCGTGGCGCGAAAGATCAGCTCAATGCTCCCTTCGCGGATGACATCAATGCGCCCGCGACTCCGCCCGCGGCCGGCCCCGAGGCGCGGGCCGCCTACGACGCTGCCCGCAACCTGATGACGCAGCGCAAGTACAAGGAGGCGCTGGACGGCTTCACTGCGTTCCTCGTGAAGTACCCCGATCATCCCATGGCGGACAACGCCATGTTCTGGCGCGGCGATTGTTACTTCTCGCTCGGTGACTTCCCGCATGCGGAGCAGGAGCTTGGCGGTGCGCTCGCGCGCTTCCCGCAGGGCATCAAGGCGCCCGACACGTTGCTGAAGCTCGGAATGACGGAAGACAAGCTCGGTCAGCCCGACAAGGCGCGCGCTTACTACGACAAGTTGCAGAAGGAATTCCCCAAGAGCGACGCAGCGCGCCGCATCCCGGCTTCCGGCGGCTCTGGCCCCAAGGGTCCCAAGGAGAATCGATGAAACGCGTGCATGTTGCAGGTATCTTCGCGGTGGTGCTCGCACTTCCGCTGTTCAACGCCAACGTCGCATCCGCGCAGACCGCCGGAGGCGCGGCAGGCGCAGGTGGTGCTCCTGCAGGCGGAGCTCCCGCGGCCGGAACAATAACACCCGGCGTGACCACGGTCGTGCAAGGGCCGTACGTGCCCGCTGCTCCCCCGCCTGGCTCGGTCACGGGCGGCGGCAACACCAGCGGCTCGTCGGGCTCGCAGGCCCACAGCGGCAACGACACGGACCATTTCGATCTCGGGCACAGCGGGGGCGGCGGCGGCACCGTGCACGGAAGCGACACCGGAAGCTTCGTGCTTGGCGGCCCCACCACGCGCTACTCGGATGCAAACATGCACACGGTGCGAAGGGGCGACACGCTCTGGGGCATCTGCGACTCGTACTTCAAGAACCCGTACCAGTGGCCGCGGATCTGGTCGTATAACCCGCAGATCCAGAACCCGCACTGGATCTACCCGGGCGATCAGGTGAAGCTCAAGGCCGGAGCCGTCGCGCAGGTGACCGCGCCGAACACGTCGGGGCAGACCTTCGTCGATCGCCGGCGTCAGGTCCCGCCGGATACGATCTTCCTCCGCAACGACGGCTTCGTCGAGGATGAAGCGACGTCCACGTGGGGCGAGATCACCGGCGCGCGCGAAGACAAGATGTTCTTGAACGACTTCGACGAGGTCTACATCCGCATCGCGGATGGCCACGAGGTGAAGCTCGGGCAAGAGCTCACCGTCTTCCGTCCGCGGCGCAATGTTGGCACCGCAAACCTGGTGCAGATCCAGGGAACCGTGCGCATCGACGAGTGGAACGCAAACGAGCATATCGCGCGCGCACGCATCACGGAGACGACAGACGTCATCGAGCGTGGCGCATTCGTCGGCCCGATCCTCCGCAAGTACGAGGTCGTTCCGCCGCGCCGCAACGACGTCGACCTCACGGCAAGCGTTCGGACCAGCGTGCAGACGCACGTCTTCTACGGCCAGAACGCCGTGATCTTCATCGACCACGGTGAGGCTGACGGCCTCAAGCCCGGCAATCGTCTCTTCGTCACGCGCCAGGGAGACGCGTGGCACAAGACCCAGCCCACACGCACGGCCGCACAGCGCATCGCGCTCGAGCGCGACGACCCGGCGGCAGTGGAGAACATCCCGCGCCCGCGCGACGAGTCGATCCTTCCAGAGGAGACCGTGGCCGAGATCCGGGTCATCACCGTGCGTCAGCACTCGGCGATGTGCCTCATCACGAACGCGTCGCGCGAGATCGAGCTCGGCGACATCGCGACCGCCAAGAAAGGGTACTAGCCCTGGGGGCGCGGACAGCGCCGCCTGCTATCCTTCCATCATGTGCATCATCTGTGTCGACTTCGAGAAGGGGCGCATGACTACTTCGGAGGCCCGACGGGCTCTTGGCGAGAGGGTCGTGAAGCTGGATCCGGAGCATGTTGCACAGCTGGAGCGCACACTTCATGACGCTGACTCTGGGACGCCCCAGCAGACCAAGACGAGCACGGCCGGCAAGAAGCCGTGACACCCGTTCGAGCGGGATCCCATCGCCCACTCCCATGATACTCTTGGCCCCGTGAGCGCTCAGGATTCTCCGCAGGTGCCCATCCGCATGAAAGCGGTGGAGCACCTCTACAAGACCAATGTGATCGCGAAGGCGGACTACCACGCAGTCGCCTATCAGGTCTCAAAGACGAACGCGCGCTCCGAGGAAGTGATCATCAGCACGGGAGTGCTGGACGAGGCGAAGCTCCTGACCGGGCTTGCCGCCGTCTACAAGGCGCATTTCGTCACAAGCGAGCGCCTTGCCGCTGCGGAGATCCCGCGCCCGATCGTGGAGCTCGTTCCGCGGGCGCTCGCCGAGAAGCTCCTGATCCTGCCCGTCCACTTTGATGCAGCGAAGAACTTGCTGAGCATCGGCACGCCCGATCCCGAGATCGTCTCCAATCTGGACGAGGCGCGGAAGGCCGCAGGCGTGAAGGAGATCCGGGCGTTCATCATGCGCCCGGCGACGGTCCTCGCCGGCATCAAGAAGTTCTACGCAGGTGATGCCGCGGCCCTGACCGCGCTGCTGCCTGCGCCCACCGCCGCTCCATCTGCTCCCGTTGTCTCTGCGGGACCTGCGCCGCCGGCGACATCCACCGCTCCCGCAGTCCCGGCACCCGCAGCGCCTGCCCTTGCTCCGCCTCCCATGCGCCCGTTCTCCTTCTCCAGCCCGGGTCCGGAGCCGGGCGGCGATGCGGGGCCTGCATCCGGCCGCATCCAGGTAGCGCCGCCCGCGCCCCCCAGCCCCATGGCCACGCATCCCGCCTCGGCGGCCATGAAGGCCGCGCGCCCCATCGCCACTCCCGGTCCGTCGCCAAGCCCGCTGACGCCTGCCGCTGCGATGCAGCCGCTGCCTGTCTCCCTTGGCACGTCGTCCGCGCACGAGACGCTCGAGCGCTTCCGCAACATCGTGGGACTCATCGAAGGCGGTCGGCAGGAGCTGCGGGGGCACTCCTCGCAGGTCGCGGGCCTCATCTTGCGCCTCGGTGAATACATGGGGCTCGATCAGAGGACGCTCGACACGCTCGGCCTCGCGGCCATGGTGCACGACCTGGGCAAGCTCGGCCCGCTCCACATCAATGCGCGCGAGGTGAGCACCAGTCCGGAGCACTCGGACGCAGCGCAGAAGACGTATGATGCGCCTCTGCGCGTGCTGGAGTCGCTGGGGCTCTCGGTGCCCAAGGCGGCGCTCGACATCGTCGCCGCCATGTACGAGCGCTTCGACGGCAAGGGGATCCCGAACGGCCTGGCGGGGCAGCGCATCCCGCTCGGCGCGCGGATGCTGGCGGTCGTCGACACCTATGCCGATCTCATCCGCGCGTCCCGCCTGCCGGAGCGCAAGGCAATGACTCCGCAAGAGGCGATCGCCGAGCTCGGCAAGCACGGCGCCAAGGCCTTCGATCAGGATCTCATCGACAACTTCCGTGGCGCGCTCCTGGGCGGCGGGAGCAAGGAGACGAAGAAGACCAGCTCCAGCACGTGGTCGATCAACATCCATCCGGCGCTGATCATCGATGCGAGCCCCGACGAGACCAACGCGCTCGAGTTCGTGATGACGGACCAGGGCTTCGACGTGAAGACCGCGCGCACGCTGGAGCGCGCAAGAGAGCTGCTCAACGCCAACGAAGGCGGCGGCTTCCACCTTGTCATCAGCGAGCTGGATTTTCCGGACGGAGACGGCCTCACCCTGCTCGAGGAGATCCGCAAGGAGACCTGGGGCAAGGAGCTCCCGTGGATCGTGCTCACGTCACGCCAGGGCGGACGCGCGGCACAGAAGTCATACTCACATGGCGTGCTGGACTTCATGGCGAAGCCAATGCCCACGGACCTCATTGTCGCCAAGTCGAAGGCACTGCTCGACAAGGCCATGAAGGATCGCGTCGTGCGGGGCGTGTCGGGAAGCCTCCAGGAGATGGGGCTCGGCGACATCGTGCAGGTGCTCTTCTACGGCAAGAAGACGGGCAAGCTGACGATCCGCACGAAGACCGCCCAGGGCGAGGTCCACTTCCTCACCGGGAACATCGCAAACGCAACGTGGGGCGGCATGGCAGGCGTCGACGCCTTCTACGCGATGGTCCGCTTCACCGAGGGCAACTTCGCGTTCGATCCAGCCTTCGAGCCGAAGGAGCGATTGATCGAAGAGTCCAACGAAGCGCTGCTGCTCGAGGGCATGCGACGGATGGACGAAGACAATCAGTAAAGGCTGACGTCGAGCGCGTTGCTCTCGTTCAGTCCGCCGTTGCGTCGGTCGCGCTGTCGCCCGTTGATGCTGCGTCCATGGCTCCGCTGTCGGAGCTCGCTGTCCCCGCGTCCAGCGGACCGTGCAGCGGGCCCGGATCCACCTGGCATGCGCTCGTGCTTTCGAGCCATGCGCCTTGCGCGCATGTGAAGGTCGCCTTGATTGCCTTGCCGCACGGGTCGATGTTCTTCGTGTCGTAGTCGCACGAGTGGGTGCCGCTGCACGACGCGCCATTCGAGGGCTTGTCGCCAGGGCAACCATCGCAGGCCATCTGGGTCTGCGCCCCGACCACGACAGACGCAACCATCAACACCGACCCGAAGAGCCCAACGCCGCGCGATCGAAACCCCATTACGCCGAACGGTAGCACCTCACCCCGAACCTTCAATCGTATCTCTCCGAGTGCACTTGCTGCCGGGGTAGCTGCATGTCGTTCTTCAAGAGCTCGCGCACGCCATCGATCATCTTCTTCAATCCGCAGATGTACACGTGCGGCGTGGCTCCGCCCTGCGCGAGCTCCTCGAAGAGCCCCTTCACGTGCGTCTGCACGTAGCCCCTTCGCCCCGGCCACGCCTCGCCTCCGCGTGACAATGTGTATTCTGCACGAAAGTTGGGGAACTTCGCCTGCATCGCCAGGAGCTCCTCCTTGTAGAGGCGGTCCTCCTCGGTGCGAACGCCAAAGAGCAGCATCATCGGATCTGTCTCGCCCGCGTCGAGCGCTGCATGAAGCATGCTCCGGAGCGGCGTGACGCCAGTGCCAGTGGCGACGAAGAGCGAAGGCCCCACGTTCGGCGTCCGTAGAAAGAGACCCTGCGGACCGATGGCGCGCAGCGTGGCGCCCGGCTCCATCGCGTGCAGGTAGGTGGAGCCCGGGCCACCGTTCACGTGCGTGATCGCCAGATCGAACGTACCGTCCGCGTGTGGGGGCGACGCGATCGAGTATGAGCGCCGCACCTCGCCCTCTTGCAGCGGCAAGATGAGCGAGATCCACTGCCCCGGCGCATGTGCCATGGCCGCGCCGTCCTCGCGCACGAAGTGAAGCTCCTTCACATTCGGAGTGATCATGTGCGCGCGCGTGAGGCGCACGTCGAACGTCGGGGGAGCGGGCATGGGAGCTTATGTCCCCGAGTCGGGGTCCTTCGTCAATCGACTTCGGAGCAGCGCCGCACCGGTGAGGCCATTGCCGTTGTCGGCCGCTCTTGGCGGAGCGGGCGCGAGCGCCTCCTTCTTGTAGGCGTAGGCCGGCTTCATGCGCGAGAGCGAGCGGTACTTGTGCTCCATCCTGAGGAGCGCATCGAGCGCTTCGCCCGCGTGCAAGCCCATCTCCTTTGCGGCCGCCACCACCTCCTTGATGTGCGGCGTGGACTCCTCCCCGTGGAACACGGGTCCGGGCAGCACCCCCACGCACGCGGGCTCCGCGAAGCCGACGAGCCGCGCATCGAAGAGGCCGCGCGCGGCATCCAACGCAATGGCAGTGCTCTCGTCCAGGTCCGTCACGTAGAGGTCCGCACCGGAGTAGAGATCATGCACCAGCAGCACGTCGCCGTCGTCGTCTTGCACCTCGAAGAGGCCGCGATGCGCGCGCGCGAACGGCGTTGCCCACGCTTGCGCTTCCGGGGGGAGGCGCGGCGTGAGGCCCGCAAGAACGTTCTTCCGTGTGAGCGCGTCGTCGATGAACGCGCGGCTTCGCGCCTCGAACCACGGATCCTCGGGCGTGAAGGCGCCCGTGCGAACCTCGAACGAAGCGCGCGCCTCTTCTCGCAGCGCGCGGCTGTCTTCGTGGCCAAGGGCCCCGATCAGCGCGTCCACCGCAGCCAGAAAGCGACACGCTTCGTGAGTCCCGGCGGGGTGCATCGTGAAGCGCCCATCCTACCCGTAGTCCGTGTGAAATCGGCCTGCATTTGGTGTACGCTTCGGATCAAGGCAGGACCCACACCCGATGGCGAATAGCGTGTTCTTTCCGCAAGACGCGCTCGACGAGTGGATCGTCGGGGGCATGATCGATCTCTCCCGCGGCGAGCTCATGATCGCGCCAGAGGGACGCCGCTACAAGGTGACCGAGGCGGTCCGCGTCCTGTCCGAGGTCACGGGCGCCGGCGATCCGAACAAGCTCGTGGGCAAGGTCAGGTCCAACGCGGAGCTGCAGCAGATCGGCGCCGAGATCCTGGAGGGCTCCATGATCCTCGGCGACGCCGCGTACGACGTTGCGCCCGGCTGGATGGGCACTCCGGTCGGCAGCTTCGACGAGCACCTCCGCTCGATCGAGCGCAAGGCCGCGCGCGTAGGCATGGAGCCGTTTCAGCCAGCAAGCGAAGAGCACCTCCTGTCCGTCGTCCTTGGAGGCAAGAGCCCAACTTGAATATCGCGGAGGGCATCCTGCTCGTACTCACGTCGCTGTCGTACCTGGCAGCGACGCTGGTCTACTTCGCGTTCCTGCTCAACGGGCGCGGCGCGAGCACGGTGAACCGCGTGGGCGCTCGCCTCCTGGCGCTCGGCGCATCGTTGCATGCTGCACATATCTGCGTCGCTTCGCTCTACCTCCACATCTGTCCCGTCGAAGGCATCCACTTCCCCGTCAGCGTCGTGGCCATGCTCATGTGCGTGGTGTTCCTTGCTCTCCGCAAGCGCGTGCGTGCGGACGTGCTGGGCGCCTTCGTCGCGCCGTTCGCGCTGACTGCGCTGTTTGCGTCGCGCATGTCGGGTGGGCCCAGCGCGGACACGGGGCATGTGCGCAACGTGCTCTTGCCGCTGCACGTGTTCGTGAACGTTGGTGGCCTCGCAATGTTCGGCCTCGCCTTCTCTGCGGCGTCGCTCTACCTGGTGCAGGAGCGTCTGTTGAAGCGCAAGCGCGTGGAAGGGCTCTTCCAGCGGCTTCCCCCGCTCGATGCGCTCGACCGCGCAGAGCACCGCTTCCTCCTCGGGGGCTTCCCGCTCCTCACCGTGGGCATCCTCACGGGCACCGCGTGGGCTCGCAAGGTGGAGATGGGCGGCACCGCGGACGTGCTTCGCTTCGGCTTCGGGTACGCCGCGTGGATCCTCATCGCGAGCGTGCTCGTGCTTCGCGCGGCGGCAGGCTGGCGCGGACGGCGCGCGGCATACGGCACCATCGCGGGCTTCGGCTTCGCGATGCTCGCCTTGCTCGTGTACCTCGTGCGCGCCCCAGCGGCTCCTCCTTCACCAGTCGTGATGTCGACAGTCAACACGACGGTGCCGCAGATACAGCCACCCAGCGTGATCGGGATCGTGCCGTGAGCCGCGGGCCGATCGTCGTCGTCGGGCTCTCGCACAAGAGCGCGCCGGTGGAGGTCCGCGAGAAGCTGGCCGTGCCCGCGGAGGAGCTGCCGCAGGTGCTCCGTGCGCTCACGCACGATCCGCACGTGGGCGAAGCGATGTTCCTCTCCACTTGCAACCGGGTGGAGGCGTATGTCTCGCCCAGGTCCGGCTCCAATGCCACGCCGGAGCAGCTCGCGCACGCGGTGCGAAAGGTGTTCGAGGCGCGCGTCGGCGTGAACGCCAGGATCGATCCCGGTCACCTCTACGAGCGCGAGGGCGAAGAGGCCGTGCGCCACATCTTCCGCGTCGCCGCCAGCCTGGACTCCATGGTCCTGGGCGAGCCGCAGATCCTCGGGCAGGTGAAGGACGCGTACGACGCGGCCACGGAGAACCAGGCCCTCGGGCACTTCCTCGGCCGTTGCGTGCATCGTGCATTCACCGTGGCAAAGCGCGTCCGCACAGAGACGCTTCTGGGCGCCGGCACCGTCAGCATCTCCAGCGTCGCAGTGGATCTTGCGAAGCGCATCTTCGGCGACCTCACGGATCACGTGGTGCTCCTGGTCGGCGCGGGCGAGATGGCGGAGGCCGCCGCGAAGAGCCTGGGCAAGGGCGCAAAGGCGATCCGCGTCTGCAACCGAAGCCTGCCGCGCGCCGCGGAGCTCGCTGCGCAGTTCGGTGGAGCGGCGTCCACGCTGGACACGCTCGAGCAGGAGCTCTTGCTCGCGGACGTGGTCGTGACCAGCACCGGCAGCAGCACCTTCGTCATCACGAAGGAGATGGTGAAGCGCGCCATGAGGGCCCGCAAGGGCCGCACGCTCTTCTTCGTCGACATCTCCGTGCCGCGCAACGTGGACCCCCAGATTCACGAGATAGACAACGTCTACGTCTTCAACGTGGACGACCTGGAGGGCCAGGTGCGCGAGGCCATGAAGGCGCGCGTGAGCGAGGTCGCCGCTGCCGAGAAGATCGTCAGCAACGAGCTCGACGAGTTCCGCATCTGGGCGCGTGGCCTTGCCGTTGCCCCCACGGTGGTCGCGCTCCGTGCACGCACGCGCGCCGTGCTCATCACGGAGCTGGAACGCACGCTCGGCTCGCGCCTGCGCCACCTGCCGGAAGGTGATCGCGCCGCGCTCACGCAGATGATCGAGAGCGCCACCAACAAGTTGATGCACACCCCCACCACGCGCTTGAAGCAGGCATCCGTCGAAGAGGATGGCCCAGACATGGTGCGCGCGCTCACGCACCTCTTCGATCTCCCGGAGCCTCATGAAGAGGGTCCAAAGGACACCGCGTCGGAGAAGGACGCTGGACAGGCAGCGCAGGACGGCAGCGACGACAAGGCGCCGCAGACCCACTGACCATGCTGGCACGTCGCACGCAGCTCACGGCTTCGCTCGCGCTCTCTCTGTCCGTGCTGCTGGTCGTGCCCATCGCTCTCACGTCGTGCCGCAGGAGCGCCTCGGACGACAGCGCCGTACCGACGGACCCTTCTGGCGAGGCGCCGGCACCGGACTCTCACGTCGCGCTCGGCGAGGCATCGATGAAGGTCGGCGATCGCATGCGCAACTTCCTCTTCTACATGCCGCCCGCTCCGGCCGAGGGACAGCCCGCACCGAAGCTGCCGCTGGTGGTCGCGCTCCATGGGCGCCTTGGCAACGGCAAGGGGATGGCAAGGCTCTCACACCTGGACAAGGTCGCCGCGCGTGAAGGGTTCATGGTCGTGTTCCCGGATGGCCACCGCAGGTCATGGCACGACGGACGGGAGTCCGGCCCGGCCGCGGAGGATCACATCGACGACGTTGGTTTCCTCACCGACCTGGTGGCATTCTTCGTGCGCGAGCATGGGGCCGATCCGAGTCGCGTGTATGTTACAGGCATGTCGAACGGCGGCTTCATGTCCGGCACGCTCGCATGCAAGGCGACCACGGTGTTCGCCGCGTTTGCAGAGGTCGCGGCCACGGCGCCGAAGGATCTCGAGTCCGTCTGCGCGCCCGCGGCGCCTATCCCGGCGCTCTTCATCGTGGGCGATCAAGATCCGCTCGTTCCTTATGGCGGCGGGCCCATCGCGCACGACGACAGCGGCAAGAAGGGCGTGGGCATCAGCGCCATGGCAGAGGCGCGCTTCTTCGCGAAGTGGAACGCCTGCACCGGAGAGGCCAGCTCCGACCTGCCCGACACTGACCCCGCGGACGGCACGCGCTCGCAGTTGCTCTCGTTCACGGCGTGCCAGGCGAACGCGGGCGTGGACATCATCACCGTGCATGGCGGCGGTCACGCGTGGCCTGGCGGCTGGGCGTATCTACCAGAGCGCCTCATCGGAAAGACCACGCGCGACTTCGACGCATCCGAGCGCATCTGGGCCTTCTTCAAGGACAAAAAGCGCTAGGAACGGAGCGGTTGGTTCAGCGCTCGGCGCGGAGGCCCCTGCGGATCCAGCCCTTGCGGCGGAAGAAGAGCAGGATTGCCACCGCGACGGTGGCCATGAGGGCGAGCGCGTAGGGATAGCCGAATCGCCACTCGAGCTCGGGCATGATCTTGAAGTTCATGCCGTAGACCCCCGCGATGAACGTGAGCGGCATCATCACCGTGGACATCAGCGTGAGCGTCTTCATGATCTCGTTCATGCGGTTCGACTGCACGCTGAGATATGCGTCGAGCGCGCTGGTCACGAGATCCCTGTAGCTGTCGACCGTGTCGCCAATGCGAAGGAAGTGGTCGTAGACGTCACGGAAGAACGGCAGCGCCTCCTTCGGGATCGCCTCCACCTCGCCGCGTGCGAGGCGCAGCAGGGTCTCGCGCTGGTGGATGGCCATGCGGCGCATGGACTGCAGCGTGCGCTTGAAGGAGAGGATGCGTCCGAGCACCTTGCTGCCCTGGGGTGTTCCGGCCTTCTCCAGGACCTCGGTCTCCAGCTGCTCGATCTCCGTGTCCAGCTGGTCCACCAGCGGCATGTAGCGGTCCACCGCGCGGTCGAGCAGCGCGTGCATCAGCCAGGGCAGCCCCTTCGCCATGAGCCGCGGCGAGCGGTCGAGCTCCGCCTGCAGATCCTTCGACACCCAGTGCGACGAGTCGTGCGTGACCAGGAAGTTCTTTCCGAGCACCACGTCCAGCTCCACCAGCGACAGATCGTGGATGCTCGAGGCGGCCTCCAGGCCGTGGACGATCACGTAGGTGTAGTCGTCGAAGATGTCGACCTTGGGCGAGGACGACTCGGCCCAGATGTCCTCGATCGTCAGCGGGTGCAGGTGGAGCAAGTCGGCGAGGAGGGCATCCTTGTCGGTCGAGCGCGACTCCAGCTCGATCCAGATCGGCTGGTCCGCGCGAATGGCGGCCGTGATCACCGCCGCGTCGCAGGTGGATTTGATCGTGGTCCCTTCGAGGATGCGCGCTTGCATGGTTGGCCTACCCGGGCACGCTCTAACACCGGGCGGGCGCCCGTGATAGGTTCCCGCCCATGCAACGGCTCCTCTTTGCCACACGCAAGAGCAAGCTCGCCCTCGCGCAGTCGCGCGCGTTCGGCGTGACGCTCGTGGACGGAAACCCCGGACTCACGCTGGACGAGCTCCTCGTGGTCACCACGGGCGACAAGATCCAGGATCGCCCGCTCTCCGAGGTCGGTGGAAAAGGCCTCTTCACGAAGGAGATCGAGGAGGCGCTCCTTGCGCGCGAGGCAGACTTCGCCGTGCATTCGATCAAGGACGTGCCATACGCGCTTCCGCCGGGCCTCGTGATCGCCTGCATCCCGAAGCGCGAGGACCCGCGCGACGTGCTCGTGTCACCGAAGTGGAAGACGCTCGCCGCGCTGCCGAAAGGCGCGAAGGTCGGGACCAGCAGCTTGCGTCGCACCGTCCTCCTCCGCCGCGCTCGCCCCGACCTGGACATCGTGCCGCTACGCGGGAACGTGGACACGCGCCTCGCGAAGGTGGACCGCGGCGACGTGGACGCGATCCTCCTCGCGCGCGCGGGCCTCGTGCGCCTTGGGATCGCGGATCGCGCGACCGAGATCATCGAGCCCGGCGTGATGCTCCCGGCGGTCGGTCAGGGCGCGCTCGGAATCGAGACGCGCGAGGACGACGAGGCCACGCGCAAGGTGCTGTCGGTCGTGCACCACCACGAGAGCGCCATCGCCGTGGCCGCCGAGCGCGGCGTGATGTTCGCGCTCGAAGCAGACTGCAAGACCCCCATCGCAGCGCACGCGCACCGCGACGGCGACGATCTCGTCGTGCGCGCGTTCCGCGCAGAGATCAACGGCGACAACCCGCGCGAAGAGATGGTGCGCGCCGCGTTCCCGAAGGACGAGGCAACAGCAAGGGCCATGGGCATCGAGCTAGGCAACAAGCTCGGCTGAGGCGGCGCAACGCGACAGCCTGAGCTCAATTCGCGCCAGCGTTGGCCGCCGGTAAGTCCTGGACTAAGGTCTCGGCATGCGCGCGCGCGGCCTTTTTCCCCTTGTCGTTCTTGGTCTGTTCGTCGCTTGCGACGAGTCGTTCCCGTCGGAGGCTCCGAAGGTGATCGCCACACCGGACGCGAAGGTGGAGATCCGCCTCCGCCCGTTCTCGCTCCGCGTGTTCGACAAGAGCGGCGCACTCGTGGTCGAGACGCTGACGGAGAAGAGCCCGGACGATCCGAACGGCTCGCCTGCTGCGACGCAGGACACCGGCGTTGACGGCCTTGGCGCGATCCCCGGCTGGGATGGCTACCACCCGAACGAGGGCGCATGGGAGCACTCGGGCAACGGCACGATCACCGCCAGCGACGACGCCTCCGCGCACGTCACCTTGAGCACGGACAACGGCCAGATCGACATTGACGTCACGATCGCCGGCAACAGGGTCACCATCAAGGAGGTCGCGAACGGGCACATGGCCGGCGACGCGAACGCCGCATGGAACAAGACCACCATGGCGTTCCGCCTGCGCGACACGGATCATTTCTTCGGGCTGGGGGAGCGCTTCGCGACCATGGATCACCGCGGATGGTCGCTCTATGCGTGGGCAGAAGAGGGAGGCATCAGCCGCGGCGAGAACATCCCGGCCACCGTCACCCCGCCGAACCCCGAGGCGAACGGCCCGTCCATGACGTACTTCCCCATTCCGTTCCTCCTCACGCCGCAGGGCTGGGGCATGCAGCTCGCAACCACGCGCCGCACGGAGACGCACTTCGGCAGCGAGCGCGGCGATGCATGGCGCGCCGCGGTCAACGGCACGGACCTCACGGCGGTGATCTACGTGAACGACTCGCCGCTCGCGAGCATCGACGACTTCACGAAGGAGACGGGGAGGCCGTTCGTGCCCGCGCCCTGGGTGTTCGGACCGCGCCGCCGCGTGGGCCTGGGCCAGCAGGTGAATGGCGTGGACGAGTGGAAGCTGCTCCGCTCGCGCGGCGTGCCCACGACCACGCTCGACGACGCGGTGCACTTCCTTCCGCACAGCTCGCAGATCGGCCACGAGGTCGAGCTCTCGAACTGGACGAAGATGCTGCACGACAACGGCTTCAAGGCCACGGCCTACAACAACCCGTACGTGTCCGCGGAGGACCCCAGCGATCCCGTCTATCAAGCGGGCATCGCGAAGGGTTACTTCATCAAGGACGAGAACGGGAAGCCGGGGCAGTCGTTCTTCATCTCTGGCAAGGCGCAGACGGTCCACACGATCGATCTCACGAACCCCGCTGCAGTGAGCTGGTTCCAGGATCTGCTCCGTCGCACGCTGGCCCTTGGCTACGACGGCTGGATGCACGACTTCGGCGAGTACGTGCGCCGCAAGTGGATCGCATTCGACGGCTCGAACGGCGAGGAGCTGCACAACCGCTTCCCGGTGCTCTCCGCGAAGGTCGCGCACGATCTGCTCGAGAAGGAGAAGCCCAACGATTACCTCTTCTACGTGCGCTCCGGATACACGGGCAGCGCGCAGTACGCGTCGTCCGGGTGGGGCGGTGACGCAGAAGCCACATTCGACGACGTGCAGGGCCTCCCCGCGATGGTACGCGCGGGCCTGAATCTGGGCATGAGCGGCTTCCCCATCTGGGGCAGCGACACCAGCGGCTACAAGTGCCTCACGCTCGCCGCGCGCGACAAGGACGTCTACCTCCGCTGGGCGCAGTTCTCCGCCGTGTGTCCCATCATGGAGGAGGAGAACGCCTGCTCCAGCATCACGGACCCGAACGCGTCGAAGTGGAAGCTCTGGAACGACGACGAGACCGTCACCGTCTACGGCGCCGCCGCACGCCTGCACACGCGCCTTCAGCCGTATTTCATGCTGCTCGCGAAGGAGGCGCACGAGACCGGCGCGCCCATCATGCGTCATCCCATGCTGGTCTTCCCGCACGAGGCAGAGAGCTGGAAGATCGAGGACGCGTTCTTCGTGGGTCGCGGTCTCTACGCGTCGCCGGTCGTGCGGCGCGCGGTCACGGAGAAGACCACGTGGATGCCGCCGGGCCGCTACGTCGCGCTCGATGACTCGTCGGTGCTCACGGGCGGAGCCACGGTGACGTTCCCCGCGCCGCTCGGCCGCCTGCCGCTGTTCCTGGTGGAGAACCAGATGGTGCCCATGCTCGATCCCACCATCGATACGCTGGCGCCGTCGACCGTGCCGGGTGTGGTGTCGCCGGACAAGGTGGCAGACAGGCTGGATGTCGTGATGGCTCTGGGCCAGGGCGGGCATGCGGAGCTCACGTTGGTGGATGGCACCGTGCTCACCGCGGATCGCGCGGCGGCGGCGCCTGCCATGACGACCAATCCCGGCCAACTGATGATGGTGACGGCGGCAGACATCGGCTCGTGCGCGAGCTGCTTCGTGGCCGCAAAAGAGGGCGGCGTGAACCGCCTCCGCATCACCACCGCCAGCGCGCCCACGTCGGACCTCACGTTCGACGACGTGCACCTGACGGTGAAGGGAAGCCTCACACGCCGCATCCGCTGGGACGTACGAAGGTTGTAAGTTGCACGTGAGTTGAAATGAGCAACGACCCGAGTCCCGAGCCCGCACCCATGGTCCACGTGAAGACCGACAAGGTGCCGCTCCGCTATCAGTTCTACGCGCTCGGCGGCATCCTGGGATTCACGGCCGTGATCGGCGCGAGCGTGTACGGCATTCGCGCGGCTGGTACATCGAGCTACATAGAGCCCGCGTGCGAGAAGTCGTGCGCGGCAGTCCAGAGCCACTTCGCGGACGTCGAGTTCCACATGGGCAAGCAGGACCACGACTCGTTGTGTATCTGCACGAACAACGCACGCCTCCCGAGCCCCGAGGCAAACACGATAGGCACGCTGTCCGCGCTCACGCCCATCGCCCTTGGCCTTCTGATGGCGGTCGTCCTGATCGCAGTCGTAGCGAAGCGCTCACGGCGCGCGTAGTCGGAGATCGTTTCAGGACCTGCGATGTCCCGGGATTTCACGGATGACGGCGGAGACCAGCCGTTCCCCGTCGGCCTCGAGCGGGCTCAAGCTGATCTCGACCGGGAACTCGGTGGCGTCCTTGCGCCGCGCGTACAGACCTCCGGCGCTCGTGCCCATGGCGCGGACCTTGGGGTCGCCGAAGTAGCCGCCGCGGTGCCCGGAGTGGCGGTCACGGGCTCTCTCGGGGACCACGATCTCGACGTTCTGCCCGAGAAGCTCGCTGCGCGCATACCCGAACATTCGTTCGGTCTGTGAGTTGACGAGCACGATCTCCCCGCTGCCATTGACGATGATCAATGCGTCGGGCAGTGATTCGATCAAGATGCGGAACTTGTTCTCGGCACGACTGCGCTCGGTGACGTCGCGCGCTGCGACGAAGACGCCCTGAAGCATCTTGTTCCGATCGTAGAAGGTGGTGGCGTTGCAGGACACCTCTGTGGTCTTCCCGTGTCGCGCGCGCGCGACGAGGTCGTAGTTGACGACTCTCTTGTTGCTGAGAGCCAGCTGTATGCCCGCTTCGGCCCGCGCCGGGTCGGTAAAGTGGTTCTTGAATGGGGCGCCGATCAGCTCGTCGCGCGTGCAGGCGCTGAGAGTCGCCATCTGCTTGTTGACGTCGATGATGATGCCGCGTGGATCGGTGGTCATCAGCGCGTCGACGTTGGATTCGATCAGCGAGCGCGTGTAGAACTGCTCGTCTCGCAATCTCAGATCGAGCTTCAGCCGGTCGGCCTCGAGCTGCTTCTGCACGGTGTTGTCGTTGCTGATCAGCAAGAAGCCGATGATGGCGTCCCGCCCGTCGCGCAGCGCCGTGACCGACACCACCGCCGGGAACCGACTCCCGTCCTTGCGGACCTTGGTCAGCTCGTAGACGTCCTCGATACCGCGCGACGCCCTGAACACGACGGCGTCGAACCCGGGCGCGATCGGAGTGCCGAACTCGAGGCTCAACGCGTTGGCGCGCGCGATCAACTCCGGGCCATCGTGCAGGTCGGCCGGCGTGAGCTTGTTCAGCACTTCGGCGGCTGCGTATCCGAGCATCCGCTCGGCGCCGACATTGAAGATCTGGATGACGCCCTTCGGATCGGTTGCGATGCACGAGAAGTGCACGCTTCTGAAGATGGCGTCCTGCAGGCTCCTCGGGTCGGTCGGCATGGAAGACTGAATGTAGGTTGTCGCGACCCCCGGTGCCGGAATTCGCCTCCTGGAGAACGAGCGAGCGCGAACCGACAACCTCATCACTCAACCCTGCAATCTGCCTTCTCGCACACATTCGTTTGCGTGCGAAACACGGCGTCTGTTCCTCGTTTGCAGCCAAAAATCCCGCGCTTGTGCGCGGCACGGTGGGTGCTTCAAGGGCTCGCCATGAACAAGATTCACTTGGCATTGGCGGTGTCGGCGGCCCTGGCGGTGGCGTGTACGAGCGGGGCAGAGGACTGGTCGTCGGGCACCAGCTCATGGGGCGGCGGAGACTACGACGCTGGCGGCTACGATCCCGGCGACTGGGGCGGCTGGACGGAGGCAGGCGCCCACGATCCCAATGGCGACACCAACCCTTGCTGGTGGGAGAGCCCCGGCGCGTGTCCTGCCGACCCCGACGGTGGCGTTGCAAGACCCGATGCCGCGGCGGTGGATGCGGGCGCTCCCGTCGACGACGCGGGGACCGTGGACGATGACGCGAGCATCATCGACGACGATGCGGGCGACGTCGATGACGACGCAGGCACCATCGACGACGACGCGGGCACCATCGACGTGGACGCGGGTCAGATCTGCCGTCGAGGCAGGCGGCGCCGCGACGGGGGCTGCCGGTAGCGATCTGCTCGCGCCCCTTGCGGTTTTTCCTGGTCGCGGTAACTAATGGACCCCATGTCGGCGTCGCTCCTCCAGAATCACGTGCGGCCCCTGCGCGCGGGGCTGCATCGAGCGTCGCTCATCCTGGTACCGCTCCTCGTCGTGCTGCTCGTGCTGCTCGCGGCGTCTCGTGATGCATTCGCGCGGGGCGCGCAGATCGGTGAGCCGCAGCGCCTCGAGATCGAAGGCCAGGCCGACGCGTTCTTCTATCGCCCACGCGGCGGCGGCGCGCGCCCCGTGATCATGTACCTCCACGGTCGCGGCGGAAACGCGGCGGAGGATTGCCGCAAGTGGGCCAAGGTCGCCACGGAGTTCGGCTGGGTCGTCTGCCCGCAAGGGCCCGAGGATCGCGGCTCGGGCGGGCGCGGCTGGGCGAACGGCGCGCCGCAAGGCAAGACCGTGATCGACGCGGCGCTCAATGCATTGCATGCAAAGTACAAGCATCGCGTCCGCACGCGCAACAACATCCTGATGGGCTTCTCCGAGGGCGCCTTCATCGCCCAGCAGGTCGGCCTGATGGACTCGAAGACGTGGGGGCGCTGGCTCATCCTGGCCGCGAGCGATCAGTACTGGATGGGCGACACCAGCGCCACGCTGAAGGCCTCCCACAAGAACCTCCACCGCGTGTTCCTGCTCCCGGGCGAGAACGACGGCGTGAAGGACAACACCCTCGTGGTGCACGGCCTGCTCAAGGACAACAAGATCCCGGTGAAGATGAAGATCGTCCCCGGCATGGGCCACGAGGTCCCCGCGGACCGCATGGTCTCACTCTACAGACGTCCACTCGCGTGGCTCGCGGCCGCGCGTTGACGACGTAGAGCGCCGAGGTCAGCGGATGTTCGCGCCCACACAGACGCCTCGCGCGGAGCTCGCCTCCACGCTGCGCGCGCGTGGATTCGCCGTGCTCGGTGCCGCGGACGTGGCTGCGATCGCGGGCGTCGCTGCGGGCGAGCTCGCGGCGCTGACTCCGTTCTGGAGCGACCTGCCCGAGGACACGCATCTTCGCGACGGTGGCCGCTACCGGAGGCGTCGCCACGGCAGCTTCGTGGTGGATCCCGGCGCGGACGTCGTGCGCCCAGTCCCGCATCGCGCGCACTATCAGCCAGTGGAGTACAACGCGCTTCACGGCGGCATCGAGCGATGGTTCGCCCCGCTGGAACTCGCGATGGTGGAGTCGCCCGCGTGGCCCAGGCTGCTGCTCGCGCTCGGGCACGTCGCGCAGGGGCTCCGCGGCACGCACCTCTTCTATGGAGAGGCACATCCGTTTCGCATCCAGACCGAGGGAGGCATCGGCCGACCCACACCCGAGGGCGCACACCGCGATGGCGTCGATCTGGTGTGCGTCATTCTCGTGGCACGTAGTGAGATCAAGGGCGGCGAGACGCGCGTGTTCGAGGCGGACGGTCCATCGGGAACGCGCTTCACGTTGACCGAGCCATGGAGCGCATTGCTGCTCGACGACGCGCGTGTGATCCACGAGACCACACCCATCCAGGCCACCGAGGCCTCCAGGCTGGGCTTTCGCGACACCCTCGTGATCACGCTTCGCGCCGGGAATTTCCAGGGAAAATAGCCGCTCGCTTATCGCCCGGGGGTGACGGGCCGTATTCGATATCATGGCGCGGATGCGAACCTCTCCCATCGCTGGGTCGATTGACCGTTCGAGGCTTCCTCGGTCGGGGTCGCTCGAACTCGTGCGGACCTTCGCTACGGAGTTTGCGCCTGCCAGGGTGCGACCGGTGGAGGTGCTGCGAAGTCCATCGCTCGACCGCCGTGCGGACCCCACTGGAAGAACGCATGTCTGGCTCGCGCTCGAGTACCTGCAAGTGACGGGGAGCTTCAAGGTGCGCGGGGCGCTGTTCGCGATGGCGCGCGCAAAGCAGGCGGGCGTGCGTGAGGTCATTGCCGCGAGCGCCGGCAATCATGGTGCAGGCGTGTCCTACGCGGCCAACGTGCTGGGCATGCGCGCGACGGTCGTGGTGCCGAGCACCGCGCCCATGGTGAAGCGCGACAAGATCGTCGCGTATGGCGCAGAGCTCATTGTCTCCGCGGCCGAGCACTACGACGGCGCGGAGGCAGAGGCGAAGGCACTCGCCGCGCGCACTGGCGCGAAGTTCCTGTCCGCATACGACGACGAGGACGTGGTCCTGGGTAACGGCGCATCGCTCGGCTTCGAGATCGTGCGCTCCATGGGCGGCGTTCCGGATCGCGTGCTCACGCCGTTCGGTGGCGGAGGTCTTGCCACTGGCATCTCGTGGGCGCTCGAGGACGAGTCGGACGCATCGGACGGTGATCGCCGCGTATGGGGCGTGCAGTCCGAGGCATCGCCGGCGATGGAGATGTCGCTCGCGCAGGACGCGGCGCTGGAGGTGCTCGTGCCTTCGCCCACGCTCGCAGAGGGACTGGAGGGCGGCATCGCGAAGGATGCGTTCGAGCGCGCGCGCGGTGTGGTCGCCGGAATTGTCGTGGTCTCGGAGGCGCAGATCGCGCTCGGTATGCGCTATGCGCAGAGCGAGATGGGCGCGACGATCGAGGGCAGCGCGGCTGTCGCACTGGCACCCGTGATCGCCGGTCTGCCCGACGCGATGCGCGGAGGTGATGTGGTCGTTGTGCTCACCGGTCAGAACGTCGATCTCGATCGCTTCGAAAAAATGGCCGTCTGAGCTGCTACTCTTCACGGATGCGACGAGCGTTCGTGTTCGGGGTGAGCATCGCGTCCCTCGTGATCCTCGCGCAAGGCTGCGGCGGCAACGATAGCAACGGCGGCGGCGGCGGCGGCAACGGTGATGACGGTGGTGGTGGTGGTAACGCCGATGGCGGCGGTGGCGTGGGACCTGTCGGCGAGGGCGGCGTAGCTCCAGGAACCGACGGCGGCGGGACGAACCCGAACGTGGACGCGGGGCCAGGCCCCACCCTCAGTGGCTGTCCCATCTTCCCGGCGAACGATCCGTGGAACACGGACGTCTCGGCTGCGGGCGTGGACGCCACGTGGACCACGAACCTCTTCATGTACTCCACGCTGAAGAAGACCCACCCGGACTTCGGCTCCGCGTTCGGCATTCCCTACAACCTGGTCGCGCAGGGCCAGGCCAAGCTGCCGATGACGTTCCAGGTGCCAACCGAAAGCGATCCGGGTCCGTATCCCTTCCCTGGCGCCACGACCAAGATCGAAGGCGGCACGCCCACTGCGTGCGCTGGTGACTGTCACGTGCTCACGCTGGAGCAGGGAACCTGCCTTCTCTACGAGGCTGGCAATTGCATGTATAATACAGGCACCAACGCGTGGGCCTGCTACTCGGGCGCGAAGTTCGACCTGAAGAAGCTGCAGCCTGGCCAGCGCCCCGCGACCTGGACCAGCGCGGACGCGGCGGGCCTCCCGATCTTCCCGGGCCTCGTGCGTTACGACGAGGTGGCCGCGGGAGAGGTGAAGCACGCCATCCGCTTCACGATGCACTGCACGCAAGACGGCTACGTGACGCCGGCCTCGCACCAGGCAGTCCCCGCCCAGTGCCCGAAGGGCATCACGCAGGCAAACCTGCGGGCGCAGTATCCACCCATGGGCCTGCGGATGCGCCTGCAAGCAAACTACGATCTCACCAAGATGTCAGAGCAGGCGAAGATCGTGGCAACTGCCATGAAGAAGTACGGCCTGATCCTGGCGGACAACGGCTCCGACTACTACTTCCAGGGCGATCCAAATCCAGGCTGGGACGACAACCAGCTGAACGATCTGAAGAACATCCCGGGCGACGCGTTCGAGGTGATCACGCTCCCCCCGATCAGTCACTGACGCTCAGTTCACCGGAGCCGGAAAGCGCAACACGCGCCCACGCGCCGGCTCCCCCTTGGCCTCGACGGTGATCACCATCTCCGCGCCAATCCGCCCGACCCACATCCCAGCGGGCACGGGCGGCGTGAGCACGACCCCGCGCGTAGCGGAGCGATCGAACAGCATGACCGCGTCCACATCCCCCGTGTCCACGTCCTCCCCGTCGACGTACACGCGCTCGCCCATCACCACGCCGGAGTAGCTGGATGCGAAATCATCCGCGAGGTCCACGGACGACAGCTGCTGCAATCCCGGCCACGCGTGCGTGCGAAGCTCGTCCGCCTCGGCGATGTGCACGCGCGCCCCATCCGCCGAAAATCCCACGAGCCCAGCAGACACGCTCCCCTCATCCATCGCAGTCGTGATCGCGACGGGCGGGCCGTCCGTGAACCCGGCGACGCGCGCGAACGTTCCATCCTGGCCGCACGCGGCGAGGAGCAGCACGGCGTCGTCGTGGGGATGAGTGTGGAGCTCGTGCGCGGCGGGGGGAGGGAAGGGCGCGCTCTTCACGGCGCCGATGAACGCGTGGCTCTCCGCGTCGATCAGGATGATCGCCGTCTCCTTGCCGCTCTCCGCAGAGATCCACAGCTTCTTTCCCGAGCGATCGAACGTGATCGCGTGCGCGATGAACTCCTCGCCCCAGAGGTCTGCGATCGCGGTGCGGCTGGTCTCGCCAAGAGCGCCCAGCGTCACGACGACGCTCTGGCCCTTCACCGTGCCGGTGATCGCGGCGAGCTCGCCGCTGGTGGAGATGGCGATCCCGTGGAGGCCCTTCTCGGCGCCAAGGTGTCCGGTAGGGGCCGGCTTCGCGGTCGGAAGCGCGAGGTCCTTCGGCAGCGAAAACGATCTCCCATCGCGCAGGACGTCGCCATCGAGCACGCGGCTCTCGAGGGTGCCCTTGATGGATGCGAACGCGAAGCGCGTGCGGGCCGGGTCCACGCAGATCCAGGGCCACGCCAGGTGCTTGTGAGCGACGTCGAACGCGCCGATCTCGTTCCACTGCATGGCCCCCCTTCTAGTCCGCGGCGCAAGCGGTTGCTACGCTGAACGGGTGCAGTGCCGCTTCACCCTCCATGCCTCGCTCATGCTCGTCGTCGCGTGCGGAGGCCAGAGGTCCGCGCCCGCCGAGCCAGTGGTGGCCGTCACGATCCCAGCCCCGCCCGATGCAGGCGTGAAGGCGCCGGAGCCCGTGGCGATCGCGAGCGCGGCGCCCACTGCTCCCACGCCGCCACCAGATGATCATGACGAGCCGCGACATGACCGACCTCAGCGCGGCGGCGGAGGCGGTCCGTTCGATCGTGGCGCGGTGGCGCAGGCGATCTCGGAGATCGATCCCTCCGTGTGCGCGACACCCGGCGGCCCGCGTGGGCGCGGTCACGTCACGATCACCTTCCATCCGAGCGGCAACGTCCAGTCGGTCCACGTTGACCAACCATTCCTCAACACGAACAGCGGAGCGTGCGTCGCGTCGCTCTACGCAAGCATGACGATCCCCTGGTTTTCAGGCGGGCCGGTGACAGTCGGCAAATCGTTCGTGGTGCCGTAGGAGGGCGTGGTATCAACGGCCCCCATGACAGATGACCCGAAGGTCGACAGCGCGCGGAGACCACCGCTCGTTCTCGGCATCGCGGGGGGATCAGGTTCGGGCAAGAGCACCATTGCCCGATCGATATTGGCCGCGCTCCCCAAGGGCAGCGGCGTGCTCCTGGAGCAAGACCACTACTACCGTTCGCAGTCGCACCTCCCCGTGGAGGAGCGCGAGCGGACCAACTACGACCATCCGGATGCCCTGGAGCTCGATCTCCTGTGCACGCACCTGGACGAGCTGCGCGCCGGTCGCGAGATCATCCGACCCACCTACGATTTTCAGACCCACGATCGCAGCAAGGTGGGCCTGCCGATCGCCCCCGCGAACGTCATCGTCGTGGAAGGGATACTGGTCCTCGCAGAGCCGCGCCTTCGCTCTCGGTTCGAGGTGAAGTTGTTCGTCGACACGGACTCCGACATCCGACTGATGCGGCGCATCCGTCGCGATCTGGAGCACCGCGGCCGCACGTTCATGCAGGTGCGGAAGCAATACTACGAGAGCGTGCGCCCCATGCACGTTGCCTTCGTGGAGCCGTCGAAGCGCTCCGCGGACATCATCATTCCTGAGGGGGGACAGAACCAGGTCGCCCTCGATTTCCTCCTCAGCTTCGTGCTCTCTCGCGCGTCGTAGTCAGTCCGCGTCTCATGCCGCCCGGCGCTCCGGAGGTCCCTGCTTCTTCGCAAGATAGTAGAGCCACGGTTCGCGTGAGCGGCGCGCGGTCTCCGCGTCCAGCTCGTCGCCTCCCGTGAGCGCGAACACGCGCACGTCTCCGAAGCCCGCGTCGTGGAGCTGCTGGAGCTGAGCGTCCGCGCGAATGTGGTACGAGACCAGCCGGTAGCCGAACGCGCCATCACGCAGCGTGGCGTGCGGCCGCGCGAACCACGTCGCGTATTCCGGGTTGTTTGCGCGAATGCGTGCGGCGGAGAGCAGGTCCAGTACCTTGCCCAGCCCGCGCCTATTTCCCTCGAGCAGGTCGGGCGCGCGTCCCAGGTTGTGACTCGAGAAGCAGAGCCACGCGCCGTCCCGCGACACGCGATGGATCTCCGCCAGCACGCGCAGTCGGTCCTCGTGATTCACGCAGTCGAGGCCGTTGTGCGAGAAGAGCACCAGATCGAACTGCCCGTCCGCGAAGTCCACGAGGTCGCGAGCGTCACCTTGCGCAATCGCATAGGGCTCATGCGCGAAGCGACGGCGGCACGCGGTCACCATCTCCGGCACGTAGTCCACACCAACGTACCGCTTCACGCGCGGCCCGAAGTACCGCGTGGTCCGCCCACCGCCCACGCCCAGGTCGAGCATTGTCGCCGTGCCGAGCTCCGGCGCGAGCAGCTGCGCGATCGTGGCCTCGGGTGGTTGAAGAGTGTCTGCATGCACGTAGAAGTCCACGGTGCGCGGGTCCGCGAACGTGCGCTGGTTCGACTGATCGAGCGAAAGGAACATGGCACTGTGGTGAGCCGGAGAGCGCGCCCGGGCAAATGACCAAACCTGACGTGTGCACGTGCGTTCGCCGCGAAATGAAAGCTCCTGACGCATCGCCCGCAGGAGCGGCACCACGGGCGCACCACGCCTAGGTTTCACGCATGTGGAAGACCACACTGCGCCTCTTGCCGCTCCAGCTCGTCGCGCGTGGCGGAGAGGCGACGCTGCCGCTCTTCCTGGCCGCGTGGTTCGGCGGTAGCCGCGAGACGGATCTCTACTTCTTTGCGCTCGCGGTGTTCAAGGTCGCCGGCTCGCTGGTGTTCGCAGCGTTCCAGGACTCCGCGCTCGTGCCAATCCTGGCCGAGCTGCAGCGCGACGGACGCGAGAGTCGCAGCGCGCTGATGGGCTCGCTCCTGGGTCACACGCTCCTCTACGGCGGCGCGCTCAGCGCTGCGATCTTCACTGCGTTCGCGGCCGTCTGCTGCGCGCGCTATCAGGGCTCGGACCTCGTACTGTCGCTCGCGCTCTCTGCGCCGCTGTCGCTCCTGCTGGTGATGACCGCGCTCCGCACGCTCTTCACTGTCTTCCTGAACGCCGACGGCCGATTCGCCGCGTCGCCTCTCGCGAGCGCGCTGTCGGTGATCGTGACCGTGCTCACCCTTGTGGTCGGTCATCGCGTCGGCGTGCTGATCGTGCCGTTTGGGCTGCTCGCGGGCGAGGCCGTGGCGGCGATCGCGCTATGGCGTGCCTTTGGTCGTGCGCCGCGCCCCACGCTGCGTCGCTCGCCTGCTCTCGTTCGCTTCGCGCGGCTCGCGACCTCGGAGCTCCTGGGCGGCGCGATCGCACGCATGAGCCCGCTCACGGACCAGGTCGCCGCAAGCATCGTGGGCGTCGTTGGCGGCGGCACGCTGCTCACGTACTCGGGCGACGTGGCCATGGCGCCAACGTCACTCCTTGCCGCGGCGCTCTTTCCCGTGATGCTCACCCAGGTCTCCAAGGAGGTCGCCGCGCGCGATCTCGTCGCCGCGCGCGCATCGGTGAATCGAGCGCTATTCACGTCGATCGGAGCCCTTGCGGTGGCCGCGCTCGCGCTGTCATTGGTCGCGCGACCGCTGCTGTCGTTCGTCTACGCGCGCGGTGCGATGGATGAGCGTGCCGTCTCCGTGATGACGGGCGTCTTCCCCTATCAAGCGCTCGCGCTCGTTCCGTTCGGCGCTGTTCTCATCCTCTCTCGTGCGCACGTGGCGCTACAGAACAGCGCCATCCTGCCGCGGGTCGGCGCGCTGGCGGCCGTCACGAACCTCGCATTCGACCTGGTCCTTGGCAGAGCCATGGGCCTCCCGGGCATCGCGCTGGCCACGGCGCTCACGCACGCCGTCGTCGCGACCGCGCTCTTCGCCTCGCTCGATCGTGCTGTGCGTTTGCGCATCGTTCCCGCCACATGACGCATCGCCTGGTCGCTGCGCGCTTTTTTGCTACGCTCCGCAGATGCCTCCGGGTCTGGCGCGTTCGCTCGTTCTTTTGTCTGCGCTGGCGCTCACGGGCTGCGGCGGCGGTCTCTCCGCGCTCGGTTCGTCCACGTCGCCCGCGGAGCTGCGCCAGAATACGGTCAGCGTGCGCGTTGCCACGCCCGAGAAGATCGCCGCCGTCTATCACGGCATCGCAGAGCGCATGAAGCTGAAGGGCAAGAGCGACCTCGCCGAGTTCTTCGAAGGACAGACCGGCGGCGAGTTCGGCAGCGGCTTCCTCATCAGGCGCAACGGGCGAATGCTCGTCGTCACGAATCGCCACGTGGTCGACTTCGCCGACGAGGCCGAGGTCGCCGTGGAAGGCACCGACGAGGCGTTCCCGGTGCAGGTCCTCTATGCAGATCGCATCTACGATCTTGCGGTGCTCGCGTTCGGCGTGCAGCACCCAACGGGCGTGACCGGCCTCAAGCTCGCGCGCTCCAAGATCCACGATCTGGAAGGCGTCGTGGCCACGGGATATCCGGGCCTGGGTGGTCAGCCCAGCTACCAGGCGACCAAGGGCCAGGTCTCCAACGAACGCTTCACCATGCAGTCGCGCGGGCAGACGCTCACGTACATCCAGCACACCGCGCCGATCGATCCCGGATCGTCCGGCGGTCCGCTCACCGGCGAAGGCGGCGTCGTCGTGGGCGTGAACACCATGAAGGCGAACGGTCGCGACAACGTGTATCTCGCCGTCCCGGCCGAGGCGATCGAGGCCGTGCTCAAGCGCGCGGACGCCGTGATCGCAGGGCGTAAGAACAAGGAGTGGTTGATCGCGGGCCTCTCCGACTCGTGCGGAAGGCTGGTCGCAGGCCTGCGTCGCGACGGAGAGCCATCGATCGAGATCTACGATCTCATCACGAACGACGCGGTCGCGGAGCGCGGGTTCGAGAGCACCGATCCTCTCATGAAGGCGGACAAGGAGCTCTCCGATCTCTTCTACGAGAACCCCACGACCACGCTGCGCATCGGCGTCACCATGCGCCTCTGGAAGGAAGCGCACGGAAAAGAAGGCCTCCCCGTGGAGTGCATGGATGCGCCCCAGGATCCCGAGAGCAACTCCGTGCGCCTTCAAGTGAAATTCGAACACGCCACGCGCGACACCTACTGGCGCTTCGAGCAGGGCTACTGGAAGCTCTCCGGCTTCGACAAGATGACGAACACCACGCCACCGCCCAAGCCGGCGAAGCCGCCCTCCAAGAAGCGATGACCGTCCATCGCTCATCCGCCTTCCTCGCGCTCGCGTGTGGCGTGGCCAGCGCCGCCACCCCGGCCTGCGACGGACTCCTGGGCGCGAACTTCGATCACGGTGCGGCGTCGGATGGTACGGATGGCGGAGACGGCGCGGCCGGGGCGAACGCGGATGGCGCCGCGAACGGGAATGGCAGCGACGGTAGCGGGGCCAACGACGGTAGTCCGGGCTTGGTCGACGGAGGTTCTTCCGGAAAAGACGGCGCCGCGGATGCGCGCGGAGGTGACGGCAGCACCACGGCGGAGACGCCAGCCGACGTGCTCACGAGCGCCCAGCTTGCCCTGTGGCTCGACGCAGACAAGGGCGTCCTCACGATCGGTGGTGGCAAGCAGGTGATGTCTTGGGCCGATCAATCGGGCAACCACCACGACGGTGCGCCATTCGGCGCAGGCGGCGGCGATCTCCAGGTGAACGCCAACCAGGTGAACGGACACGCGGCCGTGCAGATCAATGGTGACGCGGTCAGCATCGGCGATGTGGCGCCCGTGGTCTCTGCCACGCAGGACTTCTACGTGGGCGTGGTGGCCGAGTACACGGTCCTCGGAATGAACGATCGCTTCTTCGTCTCGCGCTTCGACGGCTTTCCGCGCGGGTTCGGGCTCTTTGCCGGCACGCAGAACGGCTCCACGGTCGCGGGCTCGTTCGACCCCAGCGGCGGCGTGATCCAGCCCTCTTCCGTGACCGGCACTGCGGACGGCAAGTATCGCGTCTATGCGATCCGTCGCACTGCCGGCTCCATGGGCAAGGCCAAGCTCGACGTCCGCGTGAACGGCGTCTCCACCAGCGTAGAGGTCCCATACCCCACGCTGGGAGGTCAGAATGGGCGCCCGCTGATGTTCGGAGGCTCGCAGCAGATCTCGGCTACCGGCTCCGGCTTCATGATCGGCGCGTTCGCCGAGATTGCCATGGCCGTTGGCACCGTGAGCGACGCGGACATCCAGCGCATAGAAAATGGCTGGAAGACAAAGTACGCGCTCCCGTAGCCCACAGCAGCGCGCGTGAATCCTATTTCTTGGTTACGCGCACGGCGGTTCCGTAGGCCAGGACTTCGGTCGCGCCTTGTACGAACTCGGTGGCGTCGTAGCGCATCCCGATGACGGCGTGGGCGCCCAGGTCTCGTGCGTGCCTCATCATCAGCAGGTAGGCCTCCTGGCGCGCGGCGTCGCAGACGTCCACGTACTCCTTGATGTTGCCGCCTGCGAGGCCCTTGAATGCGCCCACGATGCCCTGGCCGATCGACGTGGCGCGTACGACGATGCCTCGCACGATGCCCAGGTACTCCGTGATCTCGTGGCCGGCGAGATCGGGCCCCGTGGTGACGATTACGAGCGCCGCCTCTGGATGCGCGCCGCGGAAAGGGCCTTCTTGCTGGTGTTCGCTCACGTCATACCTCTCGTGTTGGCTGCTATTTCTGCGCTGTCATGCTGCCGAGCGCATCGTAGGCGGCGTACTTGAATGTCTCGCCCAAGGTCGGGTAGTTGAAGACCATGTCGATCAGGGTGTCGACGGTGCCGTTCAGCGTGATCACCGTCTGGCCAATGTGCACGAGCTCGCTCGCGCGGTCGCCGATGATGTGGCAACCGACCAGCTTGCGGCTTCCGCGATCGAAGACGAGCTTGATGACGCCGTCCTTGTCTCCGATGATCTTGCCGCGTGCGTTATCGCGGTAGAGCGCGCGTCCCACGACGTAGTCGACCTTCTTCGCCTCGCACTCTTCCTCGGACAGGCCCACGGAGCTCACCTCGGGGATGGTGTAGATCCCGTACGGAAGCAGCGTGGACATGTGGTCCTTGTACGTGAGGCCGAATGCATGACACACGGCCACGCGCCCTTGCTCCATGGACGTGGAGGCGAGCGCAGGGAAGCCGATGACGTCGCCCGCGGCGTAGATGTTCGGCACCTTCGTCATGTAGTTGTGGTCGGTGACGACGTAGCCGCGCTTGTCGACCTCCACGCCGAGCGCCTCGATGCCGAGCTCCTTCGTGCGACCGGTGCGACCCGAGGCCACGAGCAGCCGCTCGGAGTCGAGCTCCCTGCCGCTCTCGAGCGTGCACACGATACCGCGGCCGTCCACGCGCTTTGCGCCCCGCGGCTTCTCCGAGAGCAGGATGTCGATGCCGAGCCCCTTCATCGCGTCGGACAGGCGCGCGCCCATCTCCAGGTCCAGGAACGGCAGCAGCCTGTCGCGGCCCTCGACCAGGGTCACCTTCACGCCCATCGCCGCGAACATGGTCGCGTACTCGCAGCCGATCACGCCGCCGCCGAGCACGGTCATGCTCGCGGGCATCTTGTCCATCTTCAGGATCTCGTCGGAGTCGTCAACGCCCGGATCGTCGAACGGGATCGTGGGCGGGTGGAATGGCGCGGAGCCCGTGGCGATCAGGAAGACCTCCGCCGTCACACGCAGCGTGGCGCTGCTCTTCACCTGGATCTCCGCCGTGTGCGCGTCCAGCAGCTTTGCCAGCCCGCGAATGCACGTGACGCCGTGCCGCTCGAAGTTCCAGCGGAAGCGCTCCACCTCGCTCTCGACGACCGCGTCCTTGCGCGAGAGCAGCCGCGGCGCCGCGAGCTTCGGGTCCACGTTCACGCTCACGCCGTACAGCTCGTTCTGGCGATAGCCAGATAGAAACAGCGCTGTCTCTCGCAGCGTCTTCGACGGAAGCGTGCCCGTGTGCACGGCGGCGCCGCCCGGTGAGGGCTCGCGCTCCACGATGGCGACCTTCTTCTTGAAGTACGCGGCCTGCACCGCGCCCTTCTCTCCCGCCGGCCCCGCCCCGAGCACCACGAGATCGTACTCGTACTTTGCCACGTCAGCCTACCGCTTCACTTACCAGGCTTCGCGCCTTCGGGCTTCGGGAGCTCGAGCTCCACGTCGACCGGTGTGTCGGCGCCGCCCCACGGTGGGAACGTGAGGCTGCTGAATGCGTGCACAATACACCGACCCGGGGGTGTGCCGTCGTACGGTGCGGGCACGGTGGCTCCCTTGGAGTGTCCGTTGCGCCCGAGCATCACGGAGATGGTGACCTTGCCCCAGGGGCCCGCGGGCTTGCCGGTGTCGTCGGTCGCGAGGCCGCAGTTGGCCTTCACCTGGCGGATCGCGCGGTTCAGCACGATGTCCGTGTGCTCCTTGTCGTACTGATCGGAGCGACGCGTGGGGGGCGAGGCAACAGGTGGTGCGCTGCTGCCGCTGTTCGTGGTGGCAGCGCTGCCGGCACTGGAGCCCGAGCCGCTCGAGCCCGAGCCGGTGTCGGAACCTCCAGAGCCGCTGCTGCCAGAGCCGGTGTCGTGCGGCTTCTGATCGTCGGCGGTCGCGCCTTCCCATTTCTCGGTCGCTCCGTCACCCTTGGTTTCCTTGGAGGAGGGATCGGTCGTCTTCTTCTGACCACCACCGCAGGCGATCACAAGGCCGCCGATACAGACCAGCGACGCGAGAGCGAGGGTTCTCATGAAGGGGATTGTGCCACTCCGAGCGGGGAGAGAGAAGTCTCACGTGGAGCACGGAAGAGTGGACCGGGACGACCTCGACCTCGACGCGGGCCTCGACTCAGAGACCCTCGATCTTGTAGTCCTTCAGCTTGTAGAGCAGCGCTCTGTGGCTGATTTCCAGGAACTCCGCGGCCCTCGTGCGGTTGCCCTTTGTCTTCGTCAGCGCTCTTCGGATGAGGACCTCCTCGATCGCCGCGACCGTCTTCTTGATCGAGAGCTCACCGGTCGCGAGCTTCGCCTGTACCGGATCGAGCGCCTCTCGCAGTCTCTCGGGGAGGTCGCGTACGTCGATGATGTCTCCCTCAGCCAGCACCATGGCGCGCTCGACCGTGTTCTCCAGCTCGCGCACGTTGCCTGGCCAGCTGTACTCGAGGAGCACCTTGCGTGCGTCGTGCGTGAGCCCGCGGATCTGGGTGCCCAGGCGCGCGTTGTTTCGCACCAGGAAATGGTCCAGCAAGATACCGATGTCCTCGCGGCGCTCCCGCAGCGGCGGGACGATCAGCTGCAGGACGTTGATGCGATAGAAGAGATCCTCGCGGAAGCGGCCCGCCTTGGTCTCGGCGGTGAGATCGCGATGCGTGGCCGTGATGATGCGAACGTTGATCTTCACGTCCTTCGTGTCGCCCAGCCTGCGGATGGTCTCTTCCTGCAGCACGCGCAAGAGCTTCACCTGCAGGTTCAGCGGTAGCTCGCCGATCTCGTCCAGGAAGAGCGTGCCGTTGTCCGCCTCCTCGAAGAGGCCGCGACGATCCGCGTGCGCGTCCGTGAACGCGCCCTTCTTGTGACCGAACAGCTCGCTCTCCAGCAGGTTCTCGGGGATGGCGCCGCAGTTGATCGCCACGAACGGCTGGCCCTTTCGGTTGCCGCGCGCGTGGATGGCTCGCGCGACCAGCTCCTTGCCCACGCCGCTCTCGCCCAGCACCAGCACCGTGGTGCGAAAGTCCGCGACCTTCGCGATGGTGCGGAAGATCTCCGTCATCTGCGGGCTCTTCGCGATGATGGACTCGAACTGACTGTCCTTCTGGATCTGCTCCTTCAGCGCGCGGTTCTCGCGACGGAGAGACTCACGCTCCTCCGCCTTGCGCAGCGCCAGGACGATCTCGTCCGGCTTGAACGGCTTCGACACGTAGTCGTATGCGCCCGCCTTCATCGCCTCGAGCGCCAGGTCCACGTTGCCGAACGCACTCATCACGATGACCGTCGCCGGATGCTGCTTCGCCTTCAACATGGCGAGCAGATCCAGGCCGCCCATCTTCGGCATGCGCACGTCCGTGAGGATCACGTCGGGCCCGAACGTGTCCACCATGCCCAGCGCAGTCTCACCGCTGTCTGCCGTCTCGACCTCGTAGCCGTGCTTGCGGAGCAAGGTACGGAGCACGAGGCGGATGTTCTCTTCGTCGTCTACAACAAGGATGCGGCGCATGGGGTACGCAATTATTGCTATGCCATCTTGGCTAAAAAACCAAGCCCCGAAGCCAAGGCCAAATCAAATCGGCAAATGTTGCGTACCGGCACGACCCGTGTCGCTCGGGTCCACCGGCTGGTTTCCGGCGATGGAGCTTGGAGAAGGCGTGCGTGGTTTGTAAGGATCCGGATTCGTGACCGCTTCCACCGCCACGCACGACCCCGCGAAGGACTCGCACAGCGGTCTCGCCAAGCTCGCGCTGGGTGCGCTCGGTGTGGTCTACGGAGACATCGGCACCTCGCCGCTCTACGCGGTGGAGGAGTGCTTCTCCAAGAAGTACGGCCTGGAGCCGGACGAGGCGAACGTCCTGGGCATCATGTCCCTCGTCTTCTGGGCACTCATCCTGGTGGTCGTCGTGAAGTATCTGTCCTTCATCATGAAGGCGGACAACAAGGGTGAGGGCGGCATCCTTGCTCTCCTCGCGTTGTTGATACCGCGCTCGCCGGAGAAGGCGCGCACGCCGCGCTACATCGTGCTCGTGATGCTCGGTCTGTTCGGTGCCGCGCTGCTCTACGGCGACGGGATGATCACTCCTGCCATCAGCGTGCTCAGCGCGGTCGAAGGGCTCGAGGTCGCGACCAGCAGGTTCCACCCGTTCATCATTCCCATCACGGTCTGCATCCTGGTCGCGCTCTTCCTGGTGCAGAAGCGCGGCACCGCCGGCATGGGCGCCATCTTCGGTCCCGCGATGCTCCTGTGGTTCGTGGTGATCGCCGGCATGGGCCTTCCGTGGATCGTGAAGGAGCCGCGCGTGCTGTGGGCCGTGTACCCGGGCCATGCAGTGCACTTCATCGCGCTGCACGGCGTGCGCGGCTTCCTGGTGCTCGGCGCGGTGGTGCTCTGCATCACCGGCGGTGAGGCGCTCTACGCGGACATGGGCCACTTCGGAAAGCGCCCCATCCGCATCGCCTGGTATGCGCTGGTCCTTCCTTCGCTGCTCATCAACTACTTCGGGCAGGGCGCGCTGATCCTCGCGTCGCACGGACATCCGCCGGAGAAGCTGTTCTACGGCATGGTGGACGGATGGGTTCGCTATCCGCTCGTGGCGCTCGCCACCGTGGCCACCGTCGTCGCGTCGCAGGCGCTCATCAGCGGCGCGTACTCGCTCACGCAGCAGGCCGTGCAGCTGGGCTACTGCCCGCGCGTGACGATCGTCCACACGTCGGGTGAGGCGGCAGGACAGATCTACGTCCCGGAGGTCAACAACGCGCTGATGGTCGCGTGCGTGGCGCTGGTGCTCTCGTTCCGCGAATCCGGCAACCTGGCCGCCGCGTATGGCATTGCCGTCACAGGGACCATGAGCATCACGTCGCTCCTGTTCTACGTGGTCGCCACGCATACGTTCGGCTGGCCAAAGCCCGTCGCGTTCGCGCTGACGTCGTTGTTCCTCGTCTTCGATCTCACGTTCTTTGCGGCGAACGCGGTGAAGATCGCGCAGGGGGGTTGGTTCCCGCTCGCGGTGGCTGCGGCGGTCTTCACCATCATGACCACATGGAAGCGTGGGCGTCGCGCGCTGGCCGTGGTGATCGCAGAGGCCACGCTGCCGCTGGACATGTTCCTGACGGACGTGGAGCTGACCAAGCCGCACCGCGTGAAGGGCACCGCCGTCTTCATGACGTCGAATCCCGACGGCGCGCCGCCCGTGATGCTGCATCACCTGAAGCACAACAAGGTCCTGCACGAGCAGATCCTCCTCCTCTCCATCGTCACGTCGCACGAGCCCGAGGTGGAGTACGCCCAGCGGCTCTCACGCGTGCATGGTCTAGGGCAGGGATTCTTCCAGATCACCGCCGAGTACGGCTTCATGCAGACGCCCAACGTCGAGGAGATCATGCGCGCGTGCGGGGAGGCCGGCATCAAGTGCGAGGCGAACGAGACCAGCTTCTTCCTGGGTCGCGAGACGCTCATCATCACCGACAAGAAGGGCATGGCGCGCTGGCGCAAGGTGCTCTTCACCTTCCTCGCCAAGAACGCCCGCCCCGCCAACGCCTTCTTCCGCATTCCCCCGAACCGCGTCGTCGAGCTCGGCACGCAGATCGAGTTCTGAGCCTCACATGATGTTCGGCATCGACACGCTCACGCAGGAATCACCGCTCGTGCGGTGGCTCGTGGGCAAGCGGGTGGGCGTGCTCGCGCACCCGGCGTCCGTCGATCGCGGCCTCTCCCATCTGGGCGACAAGCTCGCGCAGCTCGGCATCCGCCCCACGGTCTACTTTGGTCCCGAGCATGGCTTCGGCGGCGAGGCGCAGGACATGGTCGGCGTGTCCGACGCGCGCACGCCCGACGGCACTCCGATCCGCTCGCTCTACGGCGAGAACGAGGCCGATCTCGTTCCGAAGGAAGACGACCTTCGCGCGTTGGATGTACTCCTCATGGATCTCGCGGACGTCGGCTCGCGCTACTACACGTTCGTGTGGACGTGCCTGCTCGTCCTGCGAAAGGCGGCTGCGCTCCGCGTGCCCACGGTCCTCCTCGACCGTGCGAACCCCCTTGGGCGTGCCATCGAGGGTCGCGTGCTCCAGCCGAACTACCGCTCGTTCGTGGGCCTGGAGCCCATTCCGATTCGCCACGGCATGACGGTCGGTGAGATCGTGGCGCTGTTTGCTGCGCGCGAGAAGATCTCCGCGGACCTGTTCTCCATCATCCCTTGCAATGGTGTGCCCGACGACGCTGACGCGCCTGCGTGGGACCGGCCGTTCGTCATCCCATCGCCGAACATGCCCACGTACGCGACCGCGCTCGTGTACCCCGGCGGCTGTCTGCTGGAGGGGACGAACCTGTCCGAGGGCCGCGGTACCACACGCCCGTTCGAGCTCGTGGGCGCGCCGTGGCTCGATGGGAAGAAGCTGGCAACCGCGCTCGCGTCGCTCGAGCTGCCTGGATTCGTTGCTCGCCCGCTCACGTTCTTTCCGCAGTTCCAGAAGCACGCAAAGGTAGTCTGTGGCGGCGTCCAGATCCACGTGACGGATCGGCGCACGTTCCTCCCCGTCGCCGTCTACACTGCGGTCATCGCACTTGCTCATCATCACCACCCGGACGCCTTCCGCTTCCGCACCGAGCGATACGAGTTCCGCGACGACGTGCCCGCGCTGGATCTGCTCGCCGGCGACGCCGAGACGCGGGAGCGCATCACGCGCGGCGAGTCCCCACGCAACATCGCGATGGACCTGTCCCGCACCGGCCCCGTAGAGCAAGCGCTCCTTCCCGAGGCACGCGCCGCGCTCGCATCGTTCGCGCAGGGGCACGCGTGGCAGTGAGCGAAGAGGACCACGCCGCGCTCGTCGGTCGCACGATCGCCGGGAAATTCCGCATCGAGAAGTATCTCGGGGGTGGCGCCATGGGCGCGGTGTACCTTGCGCGGCAGACCGCGCTCGAGAAGAACGTCGCGGTGAAGGTGATGCACCCGCGCCTTGCCGCGGAGAAGAACTTCGCGACGCGTTTCCAGCGGGAGGCGAAGGCCGCGTCCCGCCTGGACCACGTGAACTCGGTGCGCATGCTCGACTTCGGCGAAGAGCCCGACGGCCTCCTCTACCTTGCAATGGAGTACCTGGAAGGTCGCAGCCTGCATGAGGTCATTGTCCAGGATTGGCCGCTCTCGAAGGCGCGCCTTGTTGACCTCCTGTCACAGGCGCTTGCCGCGCTCGCCGTCGCGCACGACATGGGCGTGGTGCATCGCGATCTGAAGCCAGAGAACCTGATGATCCTTCCCGTGAAGGATGACGAAGGACGCATGACGGACCTGGTGAAGGTCTGCGACTTTGGCATTGCCAAGCTCATGGATGGACCGCAAGACGGCGCCTCGTTCATCAGTACGGCTGGCGTCACCACGCAGGGCATGGTGGTGGGCACGCCCGAGTACATGTCGCCCGAGCAAGCCAAGGGCGAGGCGCTCGATGCCCGCAGCGATCTCTATTCCATGGGCGTGATCCTCTACCAGCTGCTGGTGGGCCGCGTGCCGTTCCACGCGGACAGCGCGATCGAGATCGTCCTCTCGCACGTCAACAAGCCGCCGCCGCCGCCCCACGAGATCTACCCGCAGGTGGATCCCGAGCTCGAGGCAGTGTGTCTCCGCGCGCTGCGAAAGAACAAGGACGAGCGCTACCAGAACGCGCGCGAGATGCGCAGCGATCTCCGCGCCTCCGTGTTCGGACGCGAGCGGTTGCCTTCGGTCTCGCCGCTCGCCGCCGCGCCCTCGGGCTCCGTCTCCGCGATCCCGGTCCCCGAGCCCGCGCAGTTCGGCACCGCGCCCACCGTCGCGGGCATGGTGGCCCCGACCATTCCCGACGCCAGCGGCCCAGTCCCGGTCCCGGTCCGAACGGACGAAATGCCCACCCCGCTCCGGCAACAGACCGCCGCCGTGCCGCGGACGTGGAGCCCGCTCGTGGCGGTGGTAGCGCTCATCGTGGTGATCGCCGCCGCCTACACGACCTGGCTCGCCATCCGCTGAGGACGGCAGGCCTGCCAAAAAATCATCCGAGCCCCCTTGCGAACCGACGAAGGGGGCCACAAATCAATTGTACGAGACGCGCGTGACCCCTCCCCAACGCGTGCGTCTTCGGAGCGCCCGGCGAGAAACCCCTACTCGGCCGGGCGCTTGCTTTTTACGCTCAGACGCTCAGGTGTTTTCGATCAGCACGTCGCCCGTGAGGCGCGCGATATCGAGGTCTTCGGCATGCGCGCGACCGCGCACGATGGCCCAGCGGACTGCGTTGCGCATGGCATAGGCTGCGGAGAGCGCGGCACGCACCGTGGGGAAGATCCACGAGAGCACTCCCGGCTGCACGTTGTGCCATGCGTAGACGACGAGCGTCACGTCGGTGTCGGGCGCGAGATCCGGCGACAGATGAACGCCTGAGTCGATCGCCAGACCTGCCGTTTCCGAGTCGCTCGCGACCGGCACCGCGTTGCCAAGGGCTCCCGCGACAGCAGCACCGAGCTGCGACACCTCGGCGAGCTGCGACAGGGCGGGCAGCTCGGGAACGTCGATGTCGTGCTTCGCCGGCTCCATCGAGGACGGCAACTTGGCGCGCATCGGGATAATTCCTCCGACCACCGAGATCCCGTTCGCTTCGCTGGTGGCGCCATCCGCCCGTGCGTTCGTGGTCACCCGGATATCGTGTCCCGCGTCTGCGACCGGGCGATGCCGTGTGCCGTACGTTCTCGTGACGATCTTGGCCTGACTTCGCTTTGACATCGTCGAACTACCCCCCCAGAACAAACCTGCATATGGCCTAGAAACCGAGCTCTCGTAAAGGGAGAATTTTACAAAAGAACTGTCGCATTGCGTCATCGGCTACACTGCGTGGACTCCCTTCCGGGTGGCTACCCTTGAGCGCGGCTTTCCCTGCACTGACCATTCCTCGCGGGCGCACGTTTCCGTTGCTCTCGCTCGCGCCGGTCGTCGTGATCATGGTGGGGCTCTTGGTTGCCGTCGCGCTCGGTGCAGTGGGCCTCGATCAGCTGGTGCGGACGGGGAGTGATGGCGCGCAGGTCCGCGCGGACGAGCTCGCGCAGATCCTCTCGGTCCGGCTCTCGACGCTGCCGAAGAGCTCACACGGAGAGCTGCTCGAGCTCGCCGCACGCAGGACTGCGGCGGAGCTGTTCGTCGTGGGTGACGACGGCGAGCTCTCGAGGAGCGCGTCGCTCTCGCCTCCGTCGCTGGAGGCACGGAAGATGATGGTGGCTCAGCAGCGAGGCACCGTCGTCACGCGCTTCGGTGGGTCGCGCTTCTCCGTGACGCCGAAGATCAGCGCGCTCGGGAACGGGGGCCGGCTCGTGGTGGTCGTACGCGAGCCACCCGCCGAGGGCGCGCCCGCGCTCCTGTCCGCGCTGGCAGCGCTCTTCATTCTGCTCATGAGCGTGGCCGCGCTCGTTGCCTATGCGGTGGTGCTGGATGCCGGACGGGACGTGGACTTCGTGAAGGAGCGCGTCCTCACCATGGCGGCGACGCGCGTGGACCCCTCCGGCGAGCCGGTGCCGGTGCGTACGCTCGACGAGGTCGGCGTCCTCTCCGGTGAGTTCAACGCACTGGTCGATCGCTTCTCCGCGGCTGAAAAAGCCTACAATGAGGACCTGGTGCGCGCGCGCGCTGGCGATCGCGATCGCGCCGCGTTTCTCGCCGCAGTGAGCCACGAGCTGCGAAGCCCGCTCAACGCCATCCTCGGGTTCGCGGAGATCTTGCTCACCGAGGTCGACGGGCCGCTGTCCGACAATGGCCGCGAGGAGGTCGAGCAGATCAAGGGCTCCGGCGAGCACCTGCACGCGCTGATCAACGACATCCTCGAGTTCTCCGCGCTCGAGAGCGGGCAGCTGAAGCTATCGCGCGCAGCGCTCGACCTGTCGCAGGTCGCGCAGGAGGTCGTCCGCGAGGCCGCCGTGCTGGTGAAGGATCGCCCTCTCACCGTGCGCATCACTGCGGAGCCCAATGTCGTCCTCAACGCGGATGCGCGCCGCGTCCGGCAGGTCCTGCAGAATCTGGTCGGCAACGCCATCAAGTTCACGCAGCAAGGCGACGTGCACGTGCGCGTCGTGCGAGAAGGCGCCTTCGCGCGCCTCTTCGTCTCCGACACCGGGCCAGGCATCAGCGCCGCCGAGCGCGCCGTGATCTTCGAGGACTACAAGCAGGCAAGCGACGAGAAGAAGCGGCGCCGAGGCACGGGTCTTGGTCTCGCGATCGCTCGTCGGTTGGTGCTCATGCACGGTGGCGACATCGAGGTCGAGAGTGAGCTCGGTCGCGGCTCCACATTTGCCATCCGCCTTCCGCTCTCGGGCAAGCCGATGCCCGGAGGCCAGAGGTGAGCGCGCCATGAGCCCGGTTGCCGCGCGCTTCGTCCCGAGGCTCTTGCTCGTGCAGCTTGGCGTGCATCTCATTGCCACGCTGATCATCTTCGCGTTCGCGCCGCGCGTCCTGCTGCTGGACCAGGAGACCGTGGATGCATGCTTCTACGCAGGTGCGAGCGTCACGTTCGCGCAGGCCGTGGGGATCACCGTTGTCACGTTCGTCTACGCACGGCCCATTCGCCGTCCGCTCATGCTCCTGCGCACGCAGAGCCCCGGCGTCACGGCCACGGATGTGACGCGCATCTATGCCATGCCCACGCGGCTCGTGCTGACGTGCGGTGGAGCGGCCCTGGTGATCGCAGCGCTCACGTACACGCCGCTGTCGCTCTTCTCCACGTTCGACCTCTACACGCACTCTGCGATCATCCTTTTTGCACTGACCCTGGGCAGCGCGGCACTGGTGCCGTCGTTCGTGATGATGCGAAGCGAGGCGCGCAAGGTGCTGGAGCTCGTGCCGCCGGATCTGGCGCGCGAGGCAACGCGCGAGGTGTCGGCGAAGCCGTTCGCGCCCGGCCGCGTGCGTCTGCGCTTCCTCATGGCCGTGGTCGCGCCCGTGGCCTTCGTCGCCATCGGCGCGTCGCTGCTGGTGTACGCGCACAATCGCGCGGCCGTGTCCGCCTCGCGCGAGCTGACCGCGGCGCTCGTGTCGCGCGTGGCGTTCGAGCCGGTCACTGGCGACGACGAGATGGGCAAGCGCAGCGTGATGCAGGCGCTCGGCGACCAGGGCTATCGCGTGGCGCTCGGCCCGCAGTCCGACGGCGCGCCGCGCGTGGTCCACGGCGATGACGGCGATGCGCAGGTGCGGACGCCCGTGTCGGACAAGAGCGTGCTGCTCACGTTCTCCGCGCCGCCCCTCTCCGCCATGCTGTGGGGCTACATGCTGCTCACGCTGCTGGCCACAGTGGCCGCCGGCATCCTCGGCGATCGCTTCGGTGCCACGTTCCAGGCAGACGTGATGCTCGCCACGCGAGAGATCCGCACCGCGGGCATTGCGCAGGTCATGCAGGGTACACGCATCTTCGGTGAGGCCCGCTTCCGCAATGTCGCGGAGCTGCTCTCCGTGGTGGACGCGCTGGGCTCGGTGTTCCGCAGCTTCGCCGTCACGCAGGTGCGCGCCACGGAGACGCGCGAGGCCACGGAGCGTATGCGCGGCCTCTTTCTTGCGGCCATGAGCCACGACCTGAAGGGGCCGCTCAACGCCGTGCTGGGCTTCGCGGAGCTGGTACAGCGCAGCCCGCTGTCGGCCGGTCAACAGGAGAGCATCGCCATCATCGAGCAGCGCGGGCGCGAGCTCCTCATGCTCATCCAGACCATCCTGGACTCGGCCCTTGCAGAGGCGGGCGAGCTCGACATCTCGCCCGAGTGGACGATGGTCGGCGACGTCGTGATGAGCGCGGTGCTCGACACGCGGGACCTCATTGCGGGCTCCGCGGTGCAGATCCAGGCGGAGATCCAGCCCGGCATCCCCAAGCTCAGCCTGGACACGACGCGCGCGGTGCAGGCGCTCACGTCGATCATCCTCACGTCGGCGCGGCTGGCTGATCGCGGCGTGGTGTCGGTGCGCGCCACGATGCCGGACTCGGCGGATCGCCTGCGGATCGAGATCGAGAGCCCCGCGAACAATCTGCGCACGGAGGAGCGCGACAAGATGTTCGAGGCCTTCAAGCACGTCGGAAGCGCACGCAAGCACGGAGCGCTCGGGCTGGGGCTATCGCTGGCGCGGTCCATCGTCGAGATCCACGGAGGCAGCATCGAGGTCGAGCTGTCCGGCGGCGGCGGCGCCGTGTTTCGCATGTGGCTGCCGATCCGCGCGAGTCGTCCGTCGCTCCACGGAGCCTGAACGCTCGCCGCGCGTCGTCGTTCGCGTTAGGCTTCTGGGCGATGAACGCTGGGATGGCCGACCATCTGAGGCAGGTGTTCCTGAGCTCTCGCGATGCGCTTGGCGTGTCGATACGGGGTGAGCACGTGATGGTCAACCCGTCCTACGTCTCGCTCTTCGGCTACGACCGCGAGGACGAGCTCGTGGGGACACCGATCCTGTCTCTCATCGCGCCGGAGGAGCGTGTCGCCGTGGCCGCCAACGTGGCGCTGCGTTCCGACGGAAAGTCCCCGCCCACCACCTACGAGAGCCGTGGCCTGCGCCGCGACGGCAGCGAGTTCGAGCTGGAGGTCCACGCGTCGAGCTACGGCGACGAACGTGGCATCTACACGCTCGTGACACTGCGCGACGTCACGGCGCGCAACCGGGCCGCGCGCGAGCTCGCCGAGAGCGAACAGAAGTTCCGGATGCTGACGGAGCAGTCGCTGCTGGGCGTGTGTATCCTGCAAGATGAGCGGCTCGTCTTTGCGAACCGCGTCCTGTGCGAGATGGTGGAGCTCTCGCATGCCGAGATGCTTGGCCTTCCCGTGGAGCGCCTGCGAGGCTTCGTCCACCCGGGCGATCTCACCAAGGTCCTGGCGCAAGGGCCGAGCAAGGCCACGGAGTCAGGGGGGAACCAGGTCACCTTTCGCCTGGTCACCAGCACAGGACGCATGCGGTGGGTCGAATTCCACTCGAAGCCAATCACCTACGATGGCCGGCCCGCGGTGCTGATAAGCCAGCTGGACGTTGACGCGCGGCACGCCGCCGAAGCCGAGCGAAAGACGCTCGAGGAGGCGCTGCGGCAGTCACAGAAGATGGAGGCCGTGGGTCGCCTTGCCGGCGGCATCGCGCACGACTTCAACAATCTCCTCACCATCATCCTGGGCAATCTTCATTTCGTGCGCGGCGGTGTGACCGACGGAAGCATTGCGGCGGACGCGCTGGAAGAGTCCGTCACGGCGACGGGGCGCGCGGCCCAGCTCACCTCTCAGCTCCTGGCGTTCTCGCGCAAGCAGGTGATCGCGCCGCGGTCCATCGACATCAACGACGTCGTGCGGAACACGCAGTCACTCTTGCGTCGAACCATCGGTGCCGACATCGACCTGTCCGTGCACATCGCCCCATCGCTCCCGCGCATCCACGCGGACACCGCCCAGCTGGAGCAGGTCCTCGTGAACCTGGTCGTCAACGCGCGCGATGCCGTGTCGTCGGGAGGCCACATTCGCGTGGAGACGGCAGCGGAGGTGCTGGACGCAGCACGGTGTGCGGCTCTCGGAATATCGCCCCCGGGCCTCTACGTTCGCCTCTCCGTCGAGGACGACGGCCATGGCATGAGCGCCGACGTGCAACGCCAGATCTTCGAGCCGTTCTTCACCACGAAGCCAGTGGGGCAGGGGACGGGCCTTGGCCTCGCGATGGCGTTCGGCGCGGTGGCGCAGAACCTCGGGAAGATCACCGTTCGCTCCTCGCCCGGCCAGGGCGCAAGGTTCGACGTCTTCCTGCCGCCTGTCGCGACCTCTGCCATCGCAGCTCAGGAGGCGCCGGACAGTACCCCGCGCGGGGGCACCGAGCTCATACTCGTGGTCGAGGACCAGGACGCGCTACGAAAGCTTGCGGAGCGTATTCTCCAGGGTCTTGGCTACCAGGTCATCGCCTGCGCCGACGGGCAGGGCGCGATCACGGCGGTCGCGAACGCGACGCAGCCCGTGGACCTGCTCTTCACCGACATGATCATGCCGGGAATGAGCGGGCGTGACCTTGCCGTGCGGCTGCGTGCAGATCGCCCGTCGCTGCGCGTGCTCTTCACCTCGGGCTACACGCGCGACGCCGTCGATGTCGCCGGTAAGATCGAGCCCAAGATCGAGTTCCTCAGGAAGCCGTACTTGCCGGATGATCTCGCGCGCCGCGTGCGAGAGCTGCTCGACTACCCCGAGTGAGCACGTGCAACGGTGTGTTCCCGGCGCGCCCCTTTCTCATCGCGCTGGCGAGCCACACCAAGCTCACGATCGACGCCAAGAAAACGCAGTAAAACAGCTTCTGACATCGTCGCGGGGATGCGCGCACGCGGAACCTTCGCTATAGTCCGGATGTGATCTGGCTCTTCCTCCTCCTCCGCAAGACGTACAACGCGCGCACGGGCTTCGTGCACATGGACTGCCCGTACGGTTGCCCCAGCTGCGGCGCGCAATGCACCGGGCGCGTCTTCGCCGAGGGCTTCGGCACCTACCAGTCGGCGTGGGGCCACGTCGCGAACGGCTTCGACATCGCGCAGGGCTTCGCGTCGCAGAACTATTACCATCTCGTGCGCTCGCTGCTCGGAAGCGCGGCGTGCCCCGCCTGCGGGAGGTTCGCGCCTGTGCTTGTCAGCCAGACCGAGCACCAGGCCGCGATCCGCGTGGACCGCGCGACGTCGCGCTTCATCTGGGCGGGCACGGCCGCGGGCGTCGTCCTGGTGCTCCTTCTCGGCGGCGCGCTGTACGACAAGAGCGGGTGGCTCGCGCTCCTTGGGCTCAGCCTGGCCGTCGCGTGCGGGCTCCTCGTCCTGCATGCGCGTACGCCCAACGGCCTGCCGCTTCGCCTGAGCCACCCGCGCAACGTGTCGTTCTACTGGCAAGACCAGTGGGTTGTGCCGAACACCACGTACGCGCCGTCGCAAGACACGCCGGTCGCGCGCAGCGGGCTCTTCTCCGGCCTCACCTACGGGGGCGCTTGCGTCGCTGGCCTCGCGGCGGTCACCACACTCGTGACGTGGGCCTCCGGCTTCCAGACCTTGCGCGTGGTGAACATGGAGGATGCAGCCATCCACATCGTGGTCGACGACGAGCCCCTGGGCGACGTGACCACACACGTGGAGGCGACTGCGGACGCACCTCAGCAAACCTTCTCGCTGCGGTCGGGGAGCCACGTGATCGAGGCATTTTCAGCCGACAACGTGCTCATCGAGCGCCGCACCATCGATTTCCACGCGTTCGATCGGCAGTGGATCTTCGCGCCGCGCCCACGGCTCCACAACGCGTGCCTGGCGACCGTGGTGACGACGTACTCGAAATACGGGAGCGCGCCCGCGCCCGTGATCACGCCCTATCCGCCGCAGCCCTTCACCACGCGCGTGGATGACGCGCTCGTGGGCTCGCCCACCTCGGTGACGATGGACCAGAACACGTCGGAGACCACGCGAACGGCGCTCCGCGTCTTCGACTGCTCCACGATGGACGACGAGCCCGCCTCGTTTGCCACGCGCCCGCGCCACTGACGCTCACGCCTTCGCGACCGCCTCGATCGCGCAGAGGACGCCGCGCGCCTTGCTCCGTGTCTCGTCCGCCTCCGCGCGCGGATCGCTCGCCTCCACGAGACCGGCGCCCGCAGTGACCTCGAACACTCCGTTCTTGCAGGTGGTCGTGCGGATCGCGATCGCAAAGTCCAGGTCGCCAGTGTCCGCCACGTAGCCCACCGCACCGCCGTAGATGTTGCGGGGGCGCGCCTCCAGCTCGCGGATGATCTGCATGGCGCGGATCTTCGGCGCGCCGGACAGCGTGCCCGCCGGGAACGCAGCGCGCACCACGTCCATCGGCGGCGTGGTGGCTGCCACCTTGCCTCGTACCTCGCTCACGATGTGCATCACATGCGAGTAGCGCTCGATCGCCATCGTCTTCGTGAGGTGCACGCTGCCGATCTCTGCGACGCGGCCCACGTCGTTGCGGCCCAGGTCGATCAGCATGACGTGCTCTGCGCGCTCCTTCGGGTCACTGAGCAGCTCGGCCTCACGCGCGCGATCTTCCTCGTCCGTCTTGCCACGCGGCCGCGTGCCTGCGAGCGGGCGCACAGTCATCGTGCCCTCCTCCAGGCGCACCATGGTCTCCGGGCTCGCGCCTGCGATCTGTGTGCGGGTGCTCTCGCCCTTCGCGGGCGGCAGATCCAGATAGTACATGTACGGCGACGGGTTGATGAGCCGCAGCGCGCGATACACGTCGAACGGATCGCGCCCCGCCGCAGGCACGGAGAAGGTGCGCGCGATGACGATCTGAAATGCGTCGCCAGCTGCGATGTACTCCTTCGCAGCGAGCACGCGCGATTCGTACTCGGCGTCGCTCAGGTCCACGGTGACGTCGCTCGGGATCTTCGCGCGGTCCGGCACCTGGATCTCGCGGAGCCGCGCGTAGGGCGTGGCAAGCAGCTCCGCGATCGCGCGATCGACGGATTCCTGCGAGGCCGCTGCCACGGTCACGGTCTGCGACAGCGCGTCGAACACCACGACGGTCGAACCGCCGAAGAGGCGCGCCAGCGGCACGAAGTTCTTCGCCCACGTCTCGTCCTTGCCCGCCGGCACCTTCTCCATCACGTGGACGATGTCCCACGCCAGGTACCCCACGTGCGCGCGCGCCAGCTTCTCCGCGACGCTCTTCGGCGCGGCGTCCGTGGTGTTGCGCACCAGATCCGCGATCACCGCGAGTGGACCGTCGCTGGCGTTCGGCCTGCGCAGCGGCCGCGGGGGCGCAGCGCCTTCGATCTCCCAACCGGTCCTCAGCAAGCGGGCCTCGTACGTGGGGCGATAGCCGAGGATCGAGTAGCGCGCCCACCGCTCTCCGCCCACCACGCTCTCGAAGAGGAATGACGCGCCGTTGGGATCCTTCGCGCGCAGGTTCGCGTACGCCTGCACGGGCGTGAGCCCGTCAGCCACGATCGTCTTCGTGTGGATGTTGCTCATTGCGTGTAAATTACACTCATTGCACGCGGCTTTTTCAGCCTGCCGTGAGGCCGAGGAGCTTGCGGGCGCGGGCGGGCTCGAGCGGCTCACGGCCGATGCTCTTTGCGTACTCCGCCGCGCGCAGGACGAGCGGTGCGCTGCCCTCGGACAGCACGCCCTTCTCCAGGTAGATGTTGTCCTCCAGGCCAACGCGCGCGTGACCGCCAAGTCGGATGGCGAGCTCCGTCATGGGGCGCTGGTGACGACCGACCGCCGCGACGGCCCACGTGGCGCCCTGCGGGATGAGCGTGCGAAGGTACTGCACGTTCGCCTCGGTCGCGCCGATGCCGCCGGGGATCCCAAGAACGAACTGGAAGTGCAGGGGAGCGCCAATGGCGCCCTCACGGGCGAGCGCGAGCGCCTCCTCCACGTGCCCCACGTCGTAGCATTCGAGCTCCGCGATGCTGCCGGACGCCTTGAGCTTCTTCGCGAGCTCGCGGATCTGCGGGCGCGTGTTGACGAAGACATCATCGCCAAAGTTGATGGTGCCGCAGTTGAGCGTGGCCATCTCTGGTTTGCAGTCGAGCGGCTGGGCGCGCTCGTCGATGCTCATGCCCACCGCACCGCCCGTGGAGGTCTGCACGATGACGTCGGTCTTCTGGCGGATCTTTGCGATGGCCTCCGCAAAGCGCTCGCGGCTCTGCGTGGGCGTGCCGTCCTCGTTGCGGACGTGAAGGTGGATGACGGCGGCGCCTGCGTCACGACAGCGCGCGGCCTCGTCTGCGATCTCCTGGGCGGTGATGGGCAGATACTTGGTCTGCGCGCGCGTGACCTCCGCGCCGACGATCGCCGCGCACAGCACCACGCCCGCGGGCTCCGGCGTCACGAGCGCAGAGGTCCCCGGCTCCGGTCCGGCGGGCAACGCGCGCATGTACAGGCCCTTCGGGTTGCGCTGCAGATCCTTCGGCGTGACGCAGGTGCCCATCGCGCGCGCCACGACCACGGGCTCCGAGAGGATGTCCGCGGAGCTTGCGGGCGCGCCCGGCTTGCGGATGTTGCTGATCACCTTCTGCGCGACGAAGGTCATCGTGCGACTGGTGTTGCCCATCTTCACGAGCTCCGCGGTGGCCTCGATGTAGTCGCCCGCGAACACCGGCGCGAGGAACTCCACCGACTCGTACGCGCGGAACAGGCCCTCGTCGCCGTCCAGGCGAATGAGCAGCTCCGTCGCGAGATCGCCGAACAACGCGAGCATGCGAGCCCCATCGACGAGCTCACCAGCGTAGTGCGCGTCGTGAGCGCTCATGCGAAGACGCAACGTGACCTTGGTACCCAGCATGGCACGAGAAAATAGCACAAGGCCGATGAGGTCAGTAGGTGGACAGGTGCACCAGGCTGATCCCGGTGCCCGACCCACTGACGGAGTAGAGCTGGTTGCCGAAGATCGTCGCGCTCGGGCTGGCCCCGGCCGACATGGGCGTGACGGTATTCGAACAGTTCGTGCCGTCCAGGTTGCATCGAACGACGACGCTCTTCGATGATCCGGCGCCGAAGGCAGACACGAAGAGGCGATGGTGGATGAAGTCGAGCACGACGGACGGATCCTTGGGCGCTCCAAGCGCTGCGTCGGCGACGCCCAGATCGCTGGTCGCGCATCCCGTCCCGTTCACGTTGCATCGATAGAAGTAGAGGACGGATTGGTTCGTCTCGTAGCTCACGACGACGAGCTTCTGGTTCTCCGTGTCGATCGCTACCGAGAGCGCTTGGGCGACCGCGGGGTTGGCAACGGAGATGTCCCGCACCATGCAGTTCGTGCCGTCGAGCTCGCATTGATAGACGCTCGGCTTCCCCGTGAGGAGGCTTGCCTGGACCACGAGCAGCTTCGCGTCCGCGCTGCTGATGACCGCGTCGGGACACATGTTGGGGTTGCCGCTGATCATCTGGTACGTGCAGCCCTGCCCGTCGAGCCCGCATCGCAGGAGCGTCGTCTGTGAGGCGCCGGTGGTCGAGACAATGGCCAGGAGCTTCTGATTGACGGTGTCGACCATGACCGGGATGCGGCATACCCCGGTCGTGGAAGCAGTGAGCACGCCGAGCGTCGTGACGCTGCACGCCGTTCCATCGGTGTTGCATCGGAAGAGGCTGGGCGATCCGACGCTCGCATTGTCGGAGACGACGAGGAGCTTCTGGTTCGTCGGATCGATCGCCGCTCCCAGGTGCGCGCCACCAGCGCCAGCCGGCGCGCCCGCCGAGATGTCCGCGTAGACGCAGCCAGATGCGTCGAGCTTGCAGTGGACGAGGGCGGGGATGTTGCGCGAGCCGCTCGTGTCGAAGCCGACCACGAGCAGGCTCGACGTCTTCGGGTCTGCGAGGACGATGGGCAGGTCGGCGATGACGCCGTTGGCGGTGATCGCGGTCGTTTGTGGGTAGTTGTCGATCGGCCCCACGGAAACGCCCGGCGAGAGCTCCCCCATCGCGGTATTCGAGAACGCGATGAGATGCGTTGAGCCGGGCAGGACCGGGCCCGAGAGGGTATGCGTGACATCCGCGCCCGTCCTGGGCAGCGTCGCGATCAGGTCGAGCTTCTTCGTCGGCCCGTCGGCCCAGTAGAGCTTGTAGCCCGTCACGCTCTTCTCGTCCGTCGCATGCCCGATCGTCACGGTGCCAGCGACGAAATCAAGACGCGTGTCCTCGTCCACGAAGTCGACGGACCGGGGAAGTGGGCTCTTGGGGGCGCCCGCTTCGCCTTCCGAAAGTCCCGCCGCGTCGAAGGGAATGGACGCGTCGCCCAGGTCGCGCGCGCTCCCGGTGGCGGACCATGGGCCGCACGTTGGCGCGCTCTTGGTGGGGCAACTCGTCGTGACGAGCACGGGGAGCGAGCGCTCGCAGATGATCGGCGGCAAGACCGCGCGGTCTCCGGCCTCACGCCAACCAGTGATGATCGGTCCGGTGAACGGATCGCGATCGAGCGGCAAGAGGCACGCATTCGATCCGCAGACGCCGTCGGAGCCGGGTGGACGCACGACGGCGACGTTGAACCCGAAGCCGCTGTGTACCTCACGATCGATCGAGCAGTCGCTGATGTTCACGACTCCGGTTCGGCCGTTCGTGAAGCACGCGAGCGTGTCGAAGCACACGCCGTCGCCGTGGCCCGTGCCGCCTCCGAACACGTCGCCAGGAGTGTAGTCGGGCAAGGTCTCGCTCGCGACCGCCGCGGTCTGGCAGGTGCCGGCGATGCAGGTCTGTACGCCGCCTTTTTCGTCGGGCGGGCATGGGGTGTCGATGCACAGGCCGTCGATGGGAAGGGGGAGCGAGGCGATCCGATCGGTCGGCACCCGTGCGACCGCGTCACGGGAGACGCGAACCGTGGCGCCACGTCGCGCCTCGACGGTGATGCGCACCGTCTTGTTCGGATCGGACCCAGCGACGACGCCCAGCGTTGCCGGAAGCTTCACGGCCTGAGACCCTCCGAGCGCGTAGTCGACCTCGTGCAGCGGCGTCGTTGAGCCATCTTCGACGATGCGCAGGTGCAGCGTGTCGAAGTCCTTCGGCGGCGCGAGGTTCGTGGTGATGACGAGCATCAGCTGACCCTTCAGAGGCAGGATCTCGTCCTTGCAAGACGTCGTGAGCGACACGATCGGCGCCAGCGCGATCGCCGCGAGCGCGAGGAAGCGGCGAAGTGAAATGCCTGTCATCGCGCCCACCCCGAGAGTTGAACGGTTCCTGGTGCGAGCGAG
>JBBRNJ010000043.1:0-74434 GCA_038230375.1 Polyangiales bacterium
AGCTCGCCGCGCGCGACCTCCACGCCGGACACGCGGAGTGTCACGGCCTCACCCAGGCGCTTGCGCAGGGAGATGACGTCCCCCTTGCCAAGGCTCGCCCACTCGCGCGCAGGCATCTCCGCAGCGCCGATCTCCACACGCACCACGACGGGCGCGTCCGCGAGCGCGACGTCGGTCTTCCCAGTATCTTCCTTCATTGCAGCCACCTCCGACCACGAAGCGCTGGTGAGCGCTCCGTCGAACACCAACGACTCCGGCCCCGACACGTGTGCCAGTAGCCCGACCTCACCACGCGGCGCGACCAACTCCACGCGTCCATGCGGTCGGAGCTCGGCGCCGCCCGCCAGCGCAGGCCCGCCTTCACCGAGCGCCCCGAGCATGAATGCGTCGCCAGCGCAAAGCTCCGCGATGTCGCGCGCGCGCGCCACCACGGTCCACCAGACAATGCGAAGGGGGAGCGGCGTCGCCCCCAGCGATGCGAGGACGTGCTTACCCCACGGCGGCTCCGGCGACATCTCCGCGAGCGGGCGCGCCAGTGACACGCGCGCCTCGAACGCCTCGTGCTCGTGCACCACCGCGAACGACAGCGTGTAGACCTCGCCACCCGCCGCGCGCAAGAGATCGCCGAAGAGGCCCGCGCCTGGTCCAGCGGCGGTGACGCGCAGCCTGCGCTCCGCATACGCGCGCCTGCCCAGCGAGTGCGCCAGCGCGGCAACGGCTCCCACGAGCTCCGGCGGCGGTGCGCGGCTCGTGTCGAACACCTTGGCGGGTGGCCTCTTGAGCGCGCGCCTGGCGAGCGACGCCGCGAGGGCACCCTCGAGCTCGAGCAGCATGGACCCAGCGAGCGTGGCATCGTCCGTGGTGGCGATCGCGATGCCGATGAAATCGTCCGCACCCCGCGGGCGCGAGGTCTTCCGCACACGACGGAGCAGGAGCTCCACGTCGCCCAGGCCCAGCTCCGCCGCGGCACCGCGGAGCCGCTGGAGGTCGAGCGCGCGCGCGACCCAGGCGCGGATGGCTCTCTCCGCGCGGGCCTCGCTGGCCGTCACGCTGTCGAGCTGCGCGAAGGGGAAGGCAGAGACGGTCGTCATGTTGTGCCGTCGATGTATGCGCGGTAGGTGGGCCACGTCGCATCCGCGACGGCGCGGCCCAATTTCAGGCCCTCCACGTTGTCGGCAGCGATGTGGTAGCCGCCGTACACGCGCGACATGCCCGCCATCTCCGCCGTGCTCGCGAACGTGGCAAGCGTGAGGGTCACGTTGGGGCCGAGCTCGTCGGTGAGGGCGCCACATGCCCGCGTCTCGGTGACACCGAAGCGCTCCGCACCAGTGAAGAGCGCGAGCGCGCGCGACGATGCGCCGCTGACACAGCTATGTCCGGAGACGAATCCCGGGAACGGCGGCGTGATGAAGGTGAGGGGAGAGAAGGGCCGCCAGCTCTCGCCGAGCATCGACACTGCGCCCTTGTTCGGGCCGCCCCACGCGCGCACGGTCTTGCCCTTCCAGTAGTGATGAATCAACGTCCACGGGCGCGAGCTGTCGTACACGAGCTTTGCGTCCCACGCGGCGATGAAAGCGTCCATCGCGACGTTCGCGACGGTGAAATACATCTTCACGTCGGTGTCGAGATCGTTTCCGTCGCGGCGGGACACCCTCTGTGCGAAGCGGAGCCAGTGGCCTGACTGACCGGTGGAGCGCGGGCCGTCGCGCATGAACTCGACCAGTGCCTTCTGCTCGCACGTGAGCTCTGCGTTGACGCGTAGACACTCCTCCGCCTGCTCGTAGAGCTCCTTCGAACCGACCTTGGGCGGTGGACCGGGCCGGAACTGATCGCCACGCGCGAGCGCGAACGGCCGCACCTTCGCCCAGTGCGGCGTGAGATATCCTGGCGTGACCTTGCCGCCCTTGCCGTCGTCGAAGGCGATCGGCTGCCAGCGATCGGGGTCGATGATCCGGTCGGGCGGGTTCATCGGTTTGTAGCCCGTCGTGTCGGCGTAGGCCTGTCCGTTGCCGCCTTCCGTGTTGCCTTCCTGGTTCGACCCGTCGCCGCGACGCGAGGCGATGAGCTCGCGCGCGACCAGGGTGCCGATCCCCTCGGGCGTCGTCGGATCCACCGAGGCCTTCGCCGGATCGTACCCGAGCTTCTTGAGCTCCCCGGCGACGAACGCGACGTCGGTCGGGTACACGTACGAGAGCGCCTCGAACATCGCGTAGCTGATCGCCGCGCGCTTTCGGCTGTCCGTGCGCTCCTCGCGTGGGCGTCGCAGCTTCGCGCCCATGCGCGTGCCCACGGCCTTGTCGTCGTAGGCGGCCCATGCGTCGAACATGGCGGTGAGCGGGATCGCGAGCGTGCGGGAGAGCACCGTGGGACGCGGGCTGCTCTTGTCCACGTCGCGCGCGGTCGCCTCGAGCGCGATGTCGAGCCAGGTACTCGCGAAGGAAGGCGGCCGCGCGCTTGCTGTCGCGAAAGCGCTGCTCGCGAGTGGATGCGGAGCGTGCGCGTCTTCCGTGCGCGTACCGCCACAACCCGACAGGACGACGGACGCTCCCAATCCCGACAGCAGATCTCTGCGCGAAAGCCGGCTCATCGACCAGGTCGCAGCCTACCCCCAACGCGGCCGTGATGCGAAGGTCGTCCTTCAGCTACCTGCAGGTCGCGTCCACGGGCTCCAGGGCGGGCTCGCGTTCGCACGCGTGTAATCTGCACGGAACCAGGATCGCGGTGCAGCTCCGCGGCGGCAACGTTGACGCCGTATCGTGGCGCCGCTCAGTTACGCGGCAGCCACACGTGCCCGTGGACGGCGTCGAACACGACCGCACCTGCGCTTGCGTAGAACGAATCGCCCACCTGCGCGGCGGGCACCGTCCATGTGCCGATGCCTCCGCAGACCTTCGCCGCGGCGGGTGTGTGCTTCACGAAGAGCACAACGCCAGTTTCCGCGCGCGCCGGCTTGCCATCGTCCGCGATGAACTCCGTGCTCCCGTTCACCTTGTATGCGGCCACGTTCTCGTTGACGCCAACGCACGTGGAGAGCGAGAGGTCGAGCGTCGGCGCACGGGTGATGGCGCTCGCGTTGGCGGCCTGGATCGCCGCAAGGTATGCCTCGTTGATGTTGATGGAGAACGGCACCACGGCGTCGTCGAAGCCGGTATCCAGCTGCGCAACGGCCTCCACGCCGCCGACGTGCAGCTTGACGGTGGGCACGTTCGGGACGGTCCTGCCCATCATGGCGGCCGAGTCGACCATGCTCAGTGGCTTCAGCGTGGCGAGGTCGCTGGAGTAGAACCCGGCGGTGCTGAGCGGCGCATAGCCCGCGGCCGTGAGCTCCACGTCCGAGCAGAACGCGATGTTGCTGCCCAGAAAGATCCGGCTGCCCTGGTAGTCGAGGGTGAATGGGTGCACGGAGAGGAAGTCCGTGCCCACAATGCCGCCCTGGCGCACGGTGCCTTTGAAGCCGGCGTAGTTCTCGACGGTGAACGTCACCTGTCCCCAGCTCCCGAAGAAGTCGAAGTCCGCGAACGAGCACGCCTGGCCCACGCCTCATCGCAGCTGCTCGGGGGCGGTGTCTTGAAGGCGCCCAGATCGATGGTGGACGACGTGGACCCGAAGTCCACGAGGAACGCGGCAGGCTGCGCGTTCGGTGACGCGCCGACCGTGACCTGTGCGTAGATCGAGTTGGAAGAACGATCGGCTGCGGCGCCCGTTCCGATGCACGCGGGGATCACGACGGGGCTCGCGTCCTTCTTCGTGCCGCCGTCGGTCAGCGCGCCTGCGTCGCTCGTCGATGCGTCGGACGCGGGCGTAGCGTCATCGATCGGCGCCGCGTCGCTGGCGTTCACGGGGGTGATCGTGGTGGGCGATGACGATGAGCACCCGTAGAACCCGGCCGCCAGAAACGAGATGGTGGACACAGCCGCGACGGTGGACCTGAACAGCTTCCGCATGGAACGGCGAGCTTGTAGCGTGCGGGCCGCACACACGCCACTCAGACCTTGAGCTCGACCCGCTCCGCGAGCGACAGACCGTGGGATTTCGCCAGTGTCAGCGCCAGGAGCGCGACGCCCTCGCGTTCCTCGTAGAACTCCGCAAGGTTCTCCGCCTTCACGTAGCCGGAGACCTCGACCTCCAGCACGCCCATGGCGAGCTTCTGACCGAAGACCAGCCGGTCCTCCTCCGAGATGGCGGGGCGTTCAGCGACCTTCACGCGCAGCTCGGCCAGGAACGTCTCGATGGTCTTCGGATCGTTCGATGCGCGGAGGTCCACCTTCAGCTGGAGACGGAAGCGGTCGCGCGTGCCGAACGACTCCACCTTCATGTCCGCGAGCTTTCCGTTCGGGATCACCACCACGGTCCGATCGAACGTGCGGATGCGCGTGGAGCGGAGGCCGATCGACTCGACGACGCCCTCGGTGCCATCGACGCGCACCAGCTCGCCAATGCGGAACGGCTGGTCCGCGAGGATCGCGACGGAGCCGAACAGGTTCTCCAGCGTCTTCTGCGCGGCCAGCGCCACAGCGATTCCGCCGATGCCGAGCCCCGCGACGAGCGAGCTCACCGGATAGCCGAACTCCGAGATCGCCCAGAGCGCACCGATCAAGATGAGGGCCGCGCGTGCGGCGCGCTGACCAAGGCCGTAGAGCGCCGTGCGACCAGGCGTCTCACCGGCACGGTCGCGCATCACCCCCGCGAAGGTTCGCGATGCGACGACCGTGAGCCACGCCGCGCCGATCACCACGCCCGCGGCCAGCGCGCGCGTCACCAGGTCGTACGCCGTGATGTAGAAGCCAGCCCACGGAAGCGTGGCGCGCATGAGCGCCACCGAGAACAGCATCGCCAGCGCGCCCCTTGCGTCCACGATGGTCGCCCGCGTGCGTGGCTTGCGCGCGATCCGGGAAAACAGGCCCACGAAGAGGCGCGAGAGCACGCGGCCCAGGATCGTCGCGAGGCCAAGGAGGAGCGGGCCGGCGAGCAGCTGCCAGTAGAGGAACCCGCGCGGTCCCTCACGCAGCAGCACGGGCGGCATCACGCGGCGGATCCAGCGATCGCCCAGCGAGTCGTACCAGTCGTCGACGCGCGCCACGGTCACCTGCGAGAAGATCCAGCGCGCCTCCTCTCCTTCACGTGCGTCGCGGCGGATGATGCGGACGGGGGCCTTCACGCCGGCGGACGTGGGGATGCGGCCGACCTCGTCGGTGCCGGCAGGCAGTCCGTCGTCCTTGCGGCCGGCTGCCAGCGGGGACAGATCGTCCGCGTCGGGCCGGAGCTTGCGGTTCAGCACTGCGCACAGCTCCTCGGTCAGGTCGCGCGATCGCTTCGTGTCCGCCTTCGAGAGCTCCAGGTACGTGGATGCCGACTCCCACTGCCCGGCGCTGCACTGCTCCAGGAAGTGCTGCATGCTTGCGCGCGGTGAGTCGGGCGCCACGTCCGGCGCGATGTCGTCCTCGTCGTGGACCTGGGTGGCAAGCACGGCCGAGAGCTGCTGCGCGCTGGGCGCGTGGGGATCCGCAGCCCGCGCAACACCTGAATGGCCGAACAGCACGGCGCCGGCCACGATCAGCGCCGCGAGCACCGAAAATGACGAGATCCGCTGAAACGCAAGGGGCGCCACGTGGGGGACAATACCTAGACCGGCGGGCGTTGTCGCAGTATCTTGGGACCTCCGATGACGCCGCGCAAAGCCGTTCGATCCATCTCCGGTGTTCTGTTCGTCGCCACGGCGCTCTGCACCACGTGGGTGTTCGCTGCCGGTGGGGCCGGTGGTGATGCGAAGCCCAAGGCCAAAGGCGCCAGCTCCGCTGCTCCCGCGTCCACCGAGCCGAAGCGCGATCCCGACAACATCGCCGGCCTCAGCATGTTCATGGAAGGCACGCTGAAGGGCAACGCGCAGTACCTCGCGAAGGACTACCAGGGCGCGATCGACACCTACCGCCAGGCGATGACCATGGCGCCGAAGAACCCGCTCGGCCCCTACCTGCTCGGTGAAGCGCAGCTCGCGACCAACAACCTGGCCGAGGCCGAGGCCGCCTTCGCGCAGGCGGAGAGCCTGTCCGACAACCGCAACTCCCAGCTTCGCTCGCACATTCTCTTCTGCATCGCGTCCACGAAGGAGCTGCGGAAGAAGTTCGACGACGCGAAGATCGCCTGGCAGGCCTACAACGAGCACGCCTCGAAGTTCTCCGACGCTGGCGGCTTCCCGACATCCGCCACGGCGCGCGTCCAGGTCATCGACGACATCGTGAAGCTGAACAAGGCCTACGAGGTCGTGCGTCAGCGTATCGCCGCCGAGAAGGTGGACGGCGGAACCTCGCCGACCGCCGCGCCCGCAGCGAAGTAGCTCACACGCGCCAGATCACGAACGCGCCGATCAACGCGAAGCCCAGGAGCGCAATGAGGACCGCGACGGCCATGCGCGGCACGCCGCTCGAGCGCCTCTCATCCGCGTCGATCCCGCGCTTCTCGTCTTCGTCGAGCACCTCGCTCATGTGCGCTGCCAGGTCCGCGCGCGCGTCCTTCGAAGCGGACAGCAGCAGCACGACCTCCAGGAGCGCAGCGACGGTGAGCGAGAGGATCCCCAGGAACAGGCCGCGGTGCTTCTTCTGCCGGTCGCCCTGGCGACGCACGTAGAGGCCATCGAGCACGGGCGTGCGCTTGATCGGCCCGGCGGCGGGCGTCAGCGCATCCAGGAGCGAGCACACGTCGGGCGGCGTCTTTCGCACGAGGAATGGTCGCGCCACCGCGCTGGAGTCGAGCGCATCGATCGCCTTCGGATCGCCGGAGGCGGTGAAGAAGTAGAGCCCCTCCGGCAGCGCGGGTACGTCGACCGTTGCCGACTCCGCGCCGCTTGTCGTCACGTGCAGCGGCTTGTAGTCGGAGAACGCGCGGCCCTTCGCGTCGTCGATCGCGACGTACACGCCGGCGCGCGCGTTGCTCGCTCTCACATCCACGTGGAAGGGAACGCCTGCTGGTTCGCTCGCGGGGAGCTGCACGCGCGGTGCGCCCATGGCCACGGGCACGGCGCCGAACCACTCGCCCTTCTTCTTGTCGGCTCCGTCGCCGTCCGTGACAACGATGCCGATACCCGTGATGGGGAACGTGGCCACGAGCGACAGCTCCGCCACGCCCTCCTTGGGGCATATGCGCACGAGCGAGCCGTCCATGCCGCCCTCCGGCGAGAGCTCCACCTTCGGGTTCGCGGGCGAGGCACCGTTGTGGCGCATGCGCAAGAACGCGCGCGTGTTCGCCTCCGCGGCGACACGGCCATCCGGCAGCGACAGGTCCACGACGATGTCGCCAACCTGCTTCGTGGGCCGCAGCGCGCGGTATCCGAGCGTCTCCACGCTCTTCTCGGGCGCGAGGACACTGGCCTTGATTCGCCCTTCCACCAGCGGATACGGCTCCGCGCTGCGATTGACCCGCACGAGGACGTCCTCGTCATCACGGATGTCGGCCGGTAGCTCCACCGGGACGTCCACGATGCCGTCCGTGTTCGTCTTCGTCGCGGTGGTCTGCTCGGCGTCGCGCACGCGCACGGTCACCATGAGCTCCGTGAGCTCCACCGTCTCCTTCACACCGGTCTCGTCGTAGTACGCCGTGAGGCGCAGGTAGCCGCGCGACACGGAGGGGCTGCGCGGCGTGGCAGTGACCGACACCGCGTGCACGCCCGCCTCCGCGCCGATGCGCAGACCGAGCGCGAGCGTCATGAGCGACGCAAGCGGCGCCGTCACCATGATCACCGTGCGCAACGTCTTCTTCACGGCGCGTGCTCCACTGGCACCGTTCTCACGCCCTTCGCGAACGTCACGCGCGCGTCTGGTGCTGCGCCGAGCGCTCCGCTCCGCAGCGTGATCTTCGTGACGTTGGTGAGCGCGTTCACGCGGATGCTGCCGTCCTCGATCTTCTCGATGTCGACGAACACGTCACCCGGCGCGGCGCCGCGCGCCAGCGTCACCCCGTACGCGCCGAGGTCGGCCGGGCGCACGCCACGGAACGTCACGTGGGCGGGGGCAGCCGGGATCTGGGCTGTCTGGGCCTCGCGGACGATGTCCTTGATGTGGAGCATGATCATGGGCGCCTCGTGGCCCATGCCCGCGTGGCGTACGAAGCGTACGTCGTAGTGGAGCGCGCGCAGGCCGGCGTCCAGATCGATGCTCTCCTTGATGGGGCTCGTGTGGTCATCCTCCCCGTGGATGAGGAGCACCTTCTGGTGGCGCGCATTCACAGCCGCGTCGAGCGGGTTCACTGCGTGCGCGGCCTCCTCCGTTGGCAGGAGGTTCCTCACGTAGGTCGACAGATCGAAGCGGGCGTCACCGAAGAACGATGTGACATTCGCGAACCGGTCCGGCACGTGGAAGCCGATCGTCGTGGCGCCCTGGCCGCCCATGGAGGCTCCCCAGATCGACGTGCGCGCCGGATCGATCGCGACCACCTGCGTGAGCTCCGACATGGCGCGAAACACCTCTGCCTCGGAGGGCGCCTGGTAGAGCGTGTTGCCCAGCCCGTTCGGCATGAGGAGCACGACCCCTCGCGCGTCCGCCTCCTGCAGGAGCTCCGTGTAGTCCGCATAGGTCCATTCGTCGCCATTCCACGGATGAACCCCGACGAGCAGCGGCGCGGGTTTGTCCTTCGTCACCCCGCGCGGAACGAAGACCACCGCGTGACCACCACCGAGCCGCGCCGACGGGCTCGCGAAGCTGACCCACGAGAGACCCGCCGTTGTCTGCGTGCGCGTGCCGGCGCGCGGTGGGTACGAGCAGCGCAGCGCCTTCTCGTAGCTGCTGACCTTCACGTCGAACGAGACGTCGTGCGCGGCCTTCGCTTCGACATCGGTGACGATCGCTGCGCGCTGCGCGACCTCGGTGCCTGGGTTCTGGACGCGCGCACCGTCGATGCGCACCTCCTGCCGGCCCGCGCACGGCGGGATCTCGATGGCCGCCGCGCCTGCATCCACGCGAAACGAGACCGTATAGATGCCGGGGCTTCGTGGCTCGGACGAGAGCGCGCTGAAGGACTCCCGCATGGCGCCGCCGCCCACGTGCCGCACCTCCACCACGTCGGCGGGCGTTCCCGTGACGGCGGCGTGCGTGAGATCGATCGGCATCGAGCGAGGATACTTGTCAATCGGGCCGGATGGGGCCTAAGTTCCGGCCGAAATGAGCGCCACCGGAAGCACTACCTCCCACGTAGACACGGGCTTCGTGCGCGCGCGCCTCGGCTCGTTTCTGGCGTTCATGCCGCTGTCCGTGTGGACCATCCTCCACCTCTGGCACAACCTCGCGGCGTTCCAGGGCGCGTCCGCGTGGCAGACTGAGGTGACGGAGTACACGCATCCGCTCGCGCAGTTCGCGACGCTCGTTGTGGTGCTGCTCCCGCTCGTGCTTCACATTGTGTGGGGGCTCGTGCGGCTGAAGAGCGCCCGTCCGAACAACGTTCGCTACGGGTTCTTCGGCAACCTGAAGTATGCGGTGCAGCGCCTCTCCGCACTGGGCGTGCTCGCGTTCCTCGGTGCACACGTGTGGCTCGCGATGTTGCAGCCGCGCTTCGTGCTGCACCACGCGGAGTACTTCGGCGACATCGCGCACGAGATGCACCACCACGGCCCGACGCTCGCGGTCTATCTGCTCGGCACGCTCGGCGTCACGTATCACCTCGCAAACGGGCTCTCGACCTTCGCGATGGGCTGGGGCGTGGTCGCCAGCCGTCACGCGCTGAAGAAGGTGGAGATCGCGAGCCTCGGTCTGTTCGCCGTGCTGCTTGCCATGGCGTGGGCGGCGATCTACGCGCTCTACACCGCAGGCGCCTGAGGTCGAGGTCGAACGGCATGCCGAGCTATCGCGAAGCGCAGCCGCCCGGATTCGAGATCACCGCCGAGCTGAAGACGTGGGAGACGCCTCACAAGTGCCCACGTTGCTTCATGGAGCTCTACGCCGGCGAGAAGGACGGATTTCGCCTGGAGGCCTGCGGTCGCTGCGGCGGTGTGTGGGTGACGTTCGAGGAGGCGAAGCGCGCCCTCGTGGACGGCTCGCACGCGCTCGAGGATCTGGCCCTCAAGGTGCTCGGCGTCACCCAGCGCGTCGTGCTGGAGGAGGTCTCCGCGCTGGCGTGTCCCGAGTGCGGCGCCGCGATGGAAAAGTCCGGTCTGCCCGGCAGTTCGGCGAACATCGATACATGCAATATGCATGGAACTTGGTTCGACCCACACGAGCTCTTCGCGGCGATGGACGGCCTGCGCAACACGGACGCCGTGCGCAGGGCGTCCGGTGGGAAGGGCGACCGGTATCCAGACACGGGATCGTCCGGGAATGGATACCAGCAGGCCTTCGCACGGCTGACGAGCCTGGTCCATGGTGCGTTGGATTCGATCGTCCAGCGCTCCAGGCCCAAGCCTTGATCAGCCCTTCAGCACCAGCACGGGTGTGAGCCGCGTCACCTTGGTGACCAGCGCTGACTGTGCATCGAGCACGGCGCGGATGTCCCGGTAGGCCGCGGGCGCCTCCGTGACCAGCGCGCGCGCGTGCTTCTCGGGGTAGACCACGTCCCGCATGGCGCGCTCGAGCGCTTCTGGCTTCACCGCCGTCCGCGCCTCCGTTCGCGACATCACGCGGCCCGCGCCGTGCGAGCACGAGCCCAGGGCATCCGCGCATCCCTTGCCACGGACCAGATAGCTCGCCGTGCCCATGGAGCCCGGTACGAGCGCAAGCGCGCCCTCCGCAGCTGCGATCGCGCCCTTGCGATGAACGTAGAGCAGCTCGTCCAACCACCGCTCCCGCGCAACGAAGTTGTGGTGAACGTCCGTCAGCGGCTCGGGCGAGACATGCATGTGCTCCCCGAGCACCGACAGCGCCCGCGTCGTGAGCGCCTCCCTGTTGGCGCGTGCGAAGGCGAGCGCCCACGCATGATCCGTGAGGTACGCGCGGCCATGTTCGGTCGTGACGTCGAGCCCGAGGAGCGCGCTACCACGCGACCCCCGAGATTCGTGTGTATGATGCACACAAATGGCCGCGCCGAGCCCCCGTGAGCCCGAGTGGACAAGGAGGTACAGCGCGCCGTCCGCGTCGCGATCGAGCTCGAGGAAGTGGTTGCCTCCGCCGAGCGTGCCCAGGTGCTTCGGCCCGATGGCGTGCCTTGTCTTCTCCAGCGCGTTCGTGGAGAGCGAAGCCCCCGCGAGCCCGTCGGGGAGCGAGGCCGCCGTGGCGCCGCGATGAACCGCGTCGCCCACGGGGACGGCACGCGTGAGGTCCGCGAGGATCCTCTCGAGCGTGCGCCTGTCGGGTGTGTCGTTCGCCACGCGCACCGCGGACATGCCGCAGCCGAGATCACCGCCGAGCGCACCAGGCACGACGGTATTGCGCGTGGCGAACACGCTACCCACGGCGACGCCGGACGACACATGCGCGTCCGCCATCGCCGCGACGAAGCCAACCACGTACGGCTGGCTTGCGAGCAGGAGCAGCTGCTCCTCCGTCTCTACGGACAGTCGCTCGGCCCACGTGCGGACCGGGACGCGCTGCCCCTGCTCTTCCTTGAAGAAGGTGCGCATCAAGCCGCGCCTCCATCATCGTCGGACAGCATGTCGACTCCATCGAACACGAAGCGCAGATCGGGTGCGCGCTTGATGTCGATCTCGTCGCCGAGCCGCCGCTTCAGATACCCGGATGCTCGCTCGAGCGCCCGCGTCTTCTCGTCCCGTACCTCTCGCTCGCGCGCCGCCTCACCGGGTGCGGTGATGTGAACGCGCGCATTCCTGTAGTCCACGGAAAGGACCACCGCGCGGACCCGGACGCCGTAGAGCGCGGGATCCGTGACCTCGTCGGCGAGGAGCGCGCGGAGCTCCTCTTCAATCAAACCTTGCAGTCGTTCGTGCCGGTAGCCGGCACTCTCATCGTCTCGCTTCATGGAAAACGGCTCCGTGTCGAGCACGGGCGAGGCCCGAGCCGACAAAAAAACTCACGCATCGCGAGGCGGCCGTCCAGAAGACGGACCTCACGACTCCGCGACTGCGGTGCGCGAGATCGGAGCTCGTCCACGTCGTGAGCGACGGGACGGACTGCAGATCAGGTCATGCAGAAGCGGAGATGCCTGGGAGACCGAGAAAAACAGTGGGATTCACGAGACACCTCCTTCCTTCGAAGCGACGGCAAACATGCAATGTGCACGAGCAACGTTGAGAGCTTGGACGGAGCCCGAACGAAAATCAAGCAACGCCCTCCAAAAAACTCCAGGTGGCGAGCACTCGCGCGCGCGCTACTCGCGTGGGCGGAGTGGGTGGCGGGGGCTTTCGGCGCCTCGAGGATCATGGCGCTCGGCGCCTTCCGGGATGCCTCCCGTCACTGCCTCCGTTGCGATGTCGCCCCGCGTCCAGAGCGTGCGCTCCACCATCGCGCGGAACACAAAGAGGAGCGCGTCCTCCACGGCCTGGCCTTCCAGTATGCCGAAGGCCCGTGCGATCGCCTCGATCGTCGCTAGGCCATCTTCACGTGACTCCACGCGCAGGCGCCGCGGTTCGCGCTCACCCTTGGGCAGCGACACGCACGGCACATCGGCGAGCCCGGGCAGGCGCTTGCGTACCTTGGAGGCCTGCCGCCAGTTGCCGTCCGGCACGAACAGCGTGATCGGTCGCTCGCTCTTCGCGTAGTCCGTGAGCGGCACTGCGTCGTCGAACGGGAAGAGCAAGAGCGGCTGCGAGCCTGCGGGCCACGTCGCGGTCGGCTCCGGCTCGTGCTCATGGCCGCGGATCAGGGTCTCGCTGTTCGGGAGGCACATGGTGCCCAGGCGGCCCGTGTTCGTGGTCTTGCGTACCTCGAGGCGATGGATGACGAGCACGAGGCGCGTCTTCGTCTCGATCCTCGGGAGCATCGTGCACACGCACACGGTCTGGTGCATGCGGCACTTCTCGCAGCGGTGTGCTCCATTGGCGCGGCGGCTCATGACGGAAGCTCCTCCGACACGGGGAGCGCGAGCGCCGTCAGCGGTCCCGCGAGATCCTGCGGCATGCTCGCGCGGACCTCCACGCGCACGCCCGTCGCGGGGTGCACGAATGCCAGGAACGACGCGTGCAGCGCCAGGCGGTGAAGGTTGTATTCTGCACGGAAATGGCGGTTCACCTTGCCGTCGCCGTGCTTCACGTCGCCGACGAGCGGATGGTTCACGTGACGGAGGTGCCGCCGCACCTGGTGCAGGCGCCCGGTCTCCGGCATGGCCAGCACCAGCGAGCATCGATCCACGGTGGAGTGAGCAAGCGTGCGGTACCGCGTGAGCGCGTGCACGCGCGGCCCGTCTTCCTTCTTCTGGATCGCGTAGTCGATCGTGCCCTCGGGCGGCGACATTCCACGCACGAGCGCGAGGTAGCGCTTCTCCATGCGCCCCTCCTCGAAGTCCTTCGCGAGCGCCGCGGCGGACACCGGATCGCGTGCAAATAGCAGCGCGCCGCTGGTGCCGCGATCCAGCCGGTGGAGCGGATGGACGTGCTGACCGATCGCGTCGCGCACGCGGAACATCGCCACGTCGTCGTCCTGGTCCCAGCCGCGATGAACCAGGAGACCGGACGGCTTGTTGGCGACGACGACATGAGCGTCCACGTACAAGAGCTCGATCGCGCGGTCTTCGTGGAGCACGCGCCTGGGTTTAGCCGATTTTGGAAAGGGGCGGGGCGTGGTAAGCCATCGGCCATGCTGACGCGTCGCCTGTTCACGAGCGCTCTCGCTGCCCTCTTCGTCACCGCGCTCGCCAGCGCCGGCTGCGAGAAGAAGTCGGACGACATCCCGATCGGCGCATACCTCTCGCTCTCTGGGTCCGACTCCACGTTCGGCACCGACACGCGCGACGGCATCGAGCTCGCGCTGCAGGAGCAGAACGCCGCGGGCGGCGTGAAGGGCAAGAAGGTCCGCATCGTCTACGAGGACGACAAGTCCACGCCGCAAGAGGCCTCCAACAAGGTGCGCCAGCTCATCGACCGCGACGGCGTGCTCGCGCTCCTGGGTGAGGTCGCGTCCAGCCGCTCCATGGCGGGAGGGCTCATCGCCAACAGCAAGAAGGTGCCGATGGTCACGCCGTCGTCCACCGCCGTGGAGGTCACGCAGGGCCGTGAGTACGTGTTCCGCGTGTGCTTCACGGACGACCAGCAGGGCGACGTCGCCGCGCGCTTCGCGTTCGACACGCTGAAGAAGAAGAAGATGGCGGTCTTCTACGCCGCGCAGGACAACTACTCCTCGGGCCTGGCGAAGGCCTTCAGCGAGAGCTTCAAGAAGCAGGGCGGCGAGATCATCGCGGAGATCGGCTACCAGAAGGGCGAGACCAACTTCACGACCTTCCTGAACAAGCTGAAGGAAGCGAAGCCAGAGCTCATCTTCGTGCCGAACTACTACAACGACATGGTCCAGATCGCGCGTCAGGCCAAGCAGGTCGACCTCCCCGGCTCCATGTTCATGGGCGGCGACGGCTGGGACTCCGCGGACCTCATCGAGGGCGCGGGCGCAGAGCTCGACGGCGCCTACTTCACGAACCACTACGCGCCGGACGTCCCCTGGCCGAACTCCGCCGCGTTCGTGAAGACCTTCACGGAGAAGTACAAGCGCGCCCCGTCCAGCCTCTCCGCGCAGGGCTACGACGCAGCGAGGGTGCTCTTCGACGCTATCGGGCGCGCGACGGAGCTCACGCCCGAGGCGATCAAGGTCGCGCTCGGAAGCACCAAGGATTTTCAGGGCGCTACGGGCGCGCTCACGATCGACAAGAACCACAACGCCAGCAAGCCGATCGTCGTGGTGCAGGTGAAGGACAAGAAGTTCGCGTACAAGGCGCAGCTGATGGCCCAGTGACGGCCGTCCTCCCACGCGAAGAAGAAATACGATGCGCGTCCTCGAGGCACTGATCACGGGCATCACGCAGGGCGCGATGATCGCGCTCGTCGCGCTCGGGTACACCATGGTGTACGGCGTGCTCAAGCTGATCAACTTTGCCCACAGCGAGGTGTTCATGATGAGCGCCTACCTGGGCGTGTTCCTGCTCGCGGCGCTCGGCGCGGACACGCACCCCATGCTGGCCATGGCGCTCACGGTGATCCTCTCCATGGGCGGCGCCGCGATGATCGGCGTCACGGTGGAGCGCGTGGCGTATCGTCCGCTGCGCGGCCGTGCGAAGGGGGCGCTCGTGCGCAGTACGCCGCTGGTCACCGCGCTGGGCGTGTCCGTGCTCCTGCAGAACCTCGCCCAGCTGCTGTTCAGCGCCAGATACCGCAGCTATCCGCAGCTCCTCTCCGGCACCGTCCACCTGGGCCCCATCAGCCTCAGCTCGTCGCGCGTGCTCATCCTGGTGACGTCGGTGGTCGTCATGGTGGTGCTGGAGCTCATCGTGAAGCGCACGTGGTTCGGCAAGGCCATGCGCGCGCTCTCCTCCAACGAGGAAGCGGCGCGTCTCATGGGTGTGCGCACCTCGCGGGTCATCACCATGACCTTTGCGCTGGGTTCATCGCTCGCGGCGCTCGGCGCCATCCTCTACTGCTTCGATCAGTCGCAGGTCTATCCCACCATGGGCGTGATCATCGGCACGCGCGCGTTCGTGGCGGCGGTGCTCGGCGGCATAGGCAGCATCACCGGCGCGATGCTGGGCGGTCTACTCATCGGGGTCCTTGGCGAGCTCGTGAAGCTCACGGACTACTCGGGCGGCGTGGACGTGCTCGTGTTCGTCGTGCTCATCGGCGTGCTGCTCGTCCGTCCCGCGGGCCTCCTTGGCTCCACGCGGGCAGAGAAGGTCTAGCGCGCTTCACGTTTGCGCGAGCGCTTTGGCTCGCTTCACGTTTGCGCGAGCGCTTTGGCTCGCTTCACGTTTGCGCGAGCGCTTTGGCTCGCGACTCCACCTTGATCTGGAGGGGCTCGTTCTTGGAGTCGGAGATGAGGAGGCCGGCGTCGAGCTGCACCTCGCGGTAGGGAAGCGCCTCGTTCGCGTCGCCTCGGGACGCACCGCCGAAGCGCAGGACCTCGCCGTCGAGCTCGAACGCGTTCACGTTCGCGATGCGATCCAGGATGACCCCGCGCAGGGTCACCATGTCGCCCTCGCGCAGGACCGCGATCTCACCGAACAGGCCTTTTTCCCGCGCCAACGTGGCATGCGCGGCGCTGTCGCCGGCGTTCGTGGGCGCGTCGAGTGTGGGCGCGGTGGTCGGAAGCACCACGATGGGAAGGCCACCGTCGCGCTCGATGCCGAAGATGTCTGCGTACGTCGTTCGCTCGTTCGGCTGCCAGGCATCCGACATGACGATGTCCTTGCCTCGCAGCCTCACGACGCGACCACGCACGGTCACCTCGCGCCCTGGGTCACGCGTGTCCGTATCGGTGGGCGCCTCGGCCAAAAGCGACACGTCCGGGCGCGACAGTCCGCGCCGCGTGTTCTGACCGAACGCAATGAACGACACCAGCACGTAGAGGATCAGCACCACGAAGAACGTGATGACGAGGCCCACGAAGGTGGCCGCGATGACGGCGGCGACGTGCCCCCCGGCGACCGCGTAGGCGAGCGCAAGGGCAGGGGAGATGTAGAGCGCACGCGCGAGCCACTTCAGCGGCCACCCCACCGCGTCACGTGCGGCCGTGAGCATGCCACCGCTGTGGACGTAGTCGCGCACGAGCTCCCGTGACGCGCCGCCGTCACGCGTCTCCCTGATCGTCCCCTTGGCGGAGCCGCTGGGGGCGAGCGTCTGAACGAATAGCGACTCTGCCATGACGAACGGGGAGCCAGCCCCCGCCACGTCGTTGTATCCTCAAAGGCGGTGAAGCGCTTCTGGATCCTGCAGGCGATCGTGATCGTCACGTCCATCGTGATCGTGGCGGTGCATGGCTCTGCGGACGCGGGTGAGCGCGTGCTCGGGCTTCGCGCCGTGTGCTCCGACGCGAGCGAGGTGGATCCATGCTGGCTCGCCGTCGGTGGTTGGGGCGGCATCACGCTGGGCGCGGGCGCCGGCCTGGTCTGCTACGGCTGGCTCTCGGCCGGTCTCCTGTTCGGTGTCGGGCAAGCGGCGTCGGGCCTCATCGCGTTCGGGCAGGTCGCAGTGGGCCCGGTGTTCTTCTGCGGCCAGCTGGGCGTGGGGCTCACGGGCGTGGGGCAGCTCGCGATCGGCGGTCGCGTGATGGGTCAGGGCAGCCTCGGCTTCGATGGCAGCGCGTTCCTGAGTGATCTGAACGAGCGCCTGAACGAGCGCCTGCGCTTTCGCTGACGGCCCGCGGGTGGTTAAATGCGGAGCCATGGCGCCGCACAAGCTCACGTCCCGGGTGATCGCGACCGAGGAAGCGCTCCGCGAGATCATCGGCCACCCCACGGATCTCGTCTGCGCAAAGCTCGCCACCAGGCTGAATCCGCTGACGCAACAGTTCATCGAGCGCTCGCCGTTCCTGTGCATTGCGACGCGCGGCGCCAACGGCACCTGCGACGTCTCGCCGCGCGGAGACCCACCAGGCTTCGTGCGCATCCTGGACGAGCAGACGCTGCTGATCCCCGAGCGCCCCGGAAACAAGATCGCAGACTCGCTCCGCAACATCCTGGCGACCGGCCGCATCGGCATCCTCTTCGTGATCCCCGGCGTGGGAGACTCGTTCCGCGTGAATGGCAGGGCCACCCTCACCGACGACGCCGCGCTCCTCGCGCCATGCGTGGTCGAAGGAAAGCCACCCAAGCTGGGCATCCTCGTCGACATCGAGGAGGCCTATACGCAGTGCTCGAAGGCTTTCCTGCGCTCGCATCTCTGGGACCCCACAACGTTCATCGATAGAGCCACGCTCCCAACAAACGGCTCGATCCTCGAAGCCCTTGCCGAGGCACAAGGAAGCGACTTCGACGCAAAAAAATACGACGACGAAAGAGCCGCCCGCTACGCCCGCCGAGAAAACTTCTACTGATCCTCTCCAGGCCCCGATCCCCTCCTCATCCCCAGGGCCGAAAAAACTCCCGGGGCGCTCGCTTCTTCCGCAGGCACTTCGTCTCCGCGCTCATGTAACAAACCGTGAGCCCCCTCCGCACGTTCCCGGTCTCGCTCCGCCCCGACCGATGCCACGCGTGATTGTGAATCAGCAGCACCTCCCCGGCGACAACAGGCAGCGACACGACGTGGTCCTCCGGTCTCTCCGATTCCAGAAAGTTGTCCGGCACCACACCGCCGAGCTTCGTCACGAGCCCGCGCTTGTGTGACCCCGGCACGATCTCCACGCAGCCCCCGCGCAAGGGCGCATCGTCCAGCGCGGTCCACACCTGCAGCTTCGGCTCCTGCGACAGGCCCCAGAAGTTGCCGCCGTCCTGGTGCCACGGCAGCGCGCTCCCGCCCGTCTCCGCCGCCTTGTTGAAGAGCAACGCGCGATACATCTTGATGTCTGTATTATACACGCGTCGCGCGAGCGGCTCGAACATGGGATCGCAGATCCACGCGCGGAAGAGCGGGTCCATCTCCAGCTTCTCGACCTTGCGATAGTTGAGTGAAGGACCCTCCCAGCCCTGTCCGTAGCCCAGATCCTCGTAGCGGCCCGTCGTGGTGTCCTTCTGGAAGAACAACCCTTCGTAGGTGACGCGCCCCATCATGATGTCTTCGGCGCGCTCGCGCAGGCCGCGCATCTGGTCGTCGGGCAGCACCTTCCCGAGGCGCGCGTAGCCGTGCTCCTCGTAGTGCTGGAGGACGGAGTCGAGATCGTTCATCGGGCGTAGGTGGTCTCGGTCCCCATCCAACGAATCCACGCAAGGTCAATCTCCGCGAGCGCGGCGCCGGAGACGCTCTTCTCCACGGCGGAGAGCGCGTCCAGGAGGTGGCTCTTCGTGCCGGGCCCCACGAGGATGCTGCCGACCTGGGGCTTCTGTGCGAGCCACGCGTAGGACAGCTCGAGGAGTGACAGGCCCGCGGCGCGCGCGATCTCGGAGAGCTCGGTCACGCGCGTGAACATCGCCTCGTTCGTGTAGCGCCCTTGATAGAGCTTGTTCTTGTCGAAGCGCGAGCCCGCGAACGTGCTGCCGTCCTTCTGGTGGCGCCCCGTGAGCATGCCGCCGGCGAGCGGGTTGTACACGGTGGTGTGGATGGGAAACGCCTTCACGAATCTCCAGTACTCCACGTCGAGCTGACGAATGAGCACGTTGTAGAGCTGCTGCGCGATCACGGGCCGCGGCATCTTGCGCGCGTCCGCCAGGTACATCATCTGCAGCATCTGCCACGACGCGAAGTTCGATACGCCCCACGCGCGGATCTTCTTCTTCTCGAAGAGCTCGGCGATCGCGTCCACGGACTCCTCGAGCGGCGTCGCGTGGTCGGGCACATGCAGGTAGTAGAGGTCCACGTAGTCCGTGCCCAGACGCGTGAGGCTCTCGTCGATGGCGGCGAGGATCCGCGCGCGTGACAGCCCCTCTGGCTTGCCGACGTTCACGCCAAACCCGACCTTGGTTGCAATCTGCACGGATTCGCGCCGGGCCTTTGCCGCGCGGCCCACGATGCGCTCGGACTCGCCCTGCACGTACGCGTTCGCCGTGTCCCACAGGCGGACGCCGCGCTCGAACGCAAGGTCGAGGATCTCGTACGCCTCCTTCTCCGGAGTGCGTTTGCCGAAGTTCATGGTTCCGAGGGCGATCTTCGAGAAGGCTTGTTCCGGCATCGCGCGCAACCATAGCAAAGAACGGCCCGCCTCATTTATGCTCGGACCCATGGCAAAGAAACTCGGCATCGTCGTGGGTGGAGGGCCGGCCCCCGGCATCAACAGCGTCATCGGCGCCGCAACGATTCGCGCGTGCCTCTCCGGCGTCGAGGTCCTCGGCTTGATCGAGGGCTACAAATGGATCATGGCGGGTGACACCAACCACGTGCAGCCGCTCACCATCTCGGACACGAGCCGCATCCACTTCCGCGGCGGCTCCTTCCTGGGCATCAGCCGCGCGAACCCCACGAAGAAGCCAGAGACGATGGCGGCGGCGCTCGAGTCGTTGCGCAAGCTCGACATCGGCATGCTCATCAGCATCGGTGGCGACGACACATGCTTCTCCGCGCACAAGCTCGCAGAGGCCTCCAAGGGTGATATCCGCGTGGTGCACGTGCCGAAGACGATCGACAACGATCTCGATCTCCCGCAGGAGACCTTCACCTTCGGCTTCCAGACGGCGCGCCACATCGGCGCGGAGATCACCGAAAATCTCATGACCGACGCGAAGACCACCGGTCGCTGGTACTTCGTCATCGCCATGGGGCGCAAGGCCGGGCACCTCGCGCTCGGCATCGGCAAGGCCGCCGGCGCCACGCTCTCGCTCATCCCGGAGGAGTTCGGCAAGGAGGTGCGCCTTGCCACGCTCGCGGACACGCTCGTCGGCGCGATCATCAAGCGCCTCGCGTCGGGTCGCTCCGATGGCGTCGCTGTGCTCGCGGAAGGCCTGGTCGAGATCCTTCCAGAAGAGGACATCCAGGGCCTTGCCGGCGTCGAGCGCGACGAGCACGGACACATCCGCATCGCCGAGGTCGACTTCGGCAACATCATCAAGACCGAGGTCTCGCGCCGCCTGAAGGAGCTGGGCATCAAGGTCACCATCGTCGCCAAGAACATGGGCTACGAGCTGCGCTGCGCGGATCCCATTCCGTTCGACATGGAATACACGCGCGACCTTGGCTACTGCGCCGCGCGCTACGTGATCGAAGGCGGCAGTGAGGCGCTGATCAGCCTGCAAGCAGGCATTTTCAAGCCGATCCCGTTCAAGGAGATCATGGACCCGAAGACGGGCCGCATGCGCGTACGCATGGTCGACGTGGCGTCGGACCGCTACAAGATCGCGCGCGGCTACATGCTGTGCCTGAAGAAGGAAGACTTCGCGGACCCGCGAGAGCTCACGCGCCTTGCGGCCGCATCTGGTCTCAGCGTGGAGGCGTTCCGCGCGCGCTTCCAGAAGCTGGTCGAGAGCGATCCCGGCCCCATGAGCGTCCACATGAAGGCGGCGAAGCCCGTCTGACGCGCTATTTCTTGAACAGCTTGCCGAACAAGCCGCCGCCGGTGTCGCCCTTGTTCGGCCCGGCCTTCGGTGCGCTGGTGTTGCGCGGCGGAATCGATCCGCTGCTGGAGCCGGCTGGCTTGTCCTTCCGCATCGCGTAGAGGCGAACCTCGCGCAGTGCGTCCGTGTTGCGCGGGTTGAGGTCCGACGCCTCCCGGAAATCCTTCACGGCCGCGCTCACGTTGTCCATCTTCTTGTGCAGCATGCCGCGGTAGAAGTAGGCGCGCTCACAGCGGGCGTTCATCCTGATCGCCTTGTCGAGCATGGCGATGCGGAGGCGGATCTGGTCCTTGTCCTGGACCTTCAGCGCCTCGAGCCATGCGAGCAGAGCAAGGTAGTCCGCTTGCTCCGGGTCGGCATCATATGCCCTGCGGCACATGACCTCGGCCTCGGCCATGTTGTTCTTCTTGAGGTAGAACTCGGCCTTGCTGAAGTTGGTGGTCGCCTCGAGGATGGCCTGGATCTTCGCCTGATCGTCCGGCGTGGCGCCGCCGTCCTTCAAGAGGCGCATGTAGTCGTCGCGGCGCTTCGGATCCGTGAGCACCTTGTTGGCTTCGCTGATGTGCGCGAAGATCTTGCTGCACGCGTCCTTCACGTCCTGGACGGGCGCGGGCAGGCGGTCCGGGTGCCATTCCTTCGCCGCGACGATATACGCCTTCTGGATCTCTTCGGGCTTCGCATCGCTCTTCACGCCGAGCATCTCGAAGAAGTTCTGGCTGCTGATCATCTCCGCGCGGTCCGTCATCTTCTTGCGAAGAGCGTCGTACTCGGCCTTCTTCTGCGGGGTGAGCCCGGCGTTGGCGGCCGCCATGTGGGCGGACGATGGAGACGACGAAGGCGCGGTGGGGAGCCGTCCCGTGCTTCCCGCGCCGCTCGGCATGTTGCCCGTGTTGTTCGCCGAGGTGGGAAGCCTGGGGGCGCTCTGCGTCGCGAAGGGCATGCCCGGCGTGGGCGCAAACGTGCGCTGTGACGCTGGCGCGGCCTCGATGCGGTTCGCGGATGCGGGTGACTGCGGAACCTTCTGGCCCATGTTCGGCGGTCGCATCGGCGGCGCGCGGCCGGGGGAGCCAGGGGACGAGCCTGACAAATTGGGCGCGCTCATTCCATCGGGTGGAGTTGCGAGGCGCGGATCGCGCGGGCTTGTCGCGATCGTCTCGGTCAGGACCGGCGCGGATATCTGCACCGACGATTGCTTGAGCTGCACCTTGGCGATGGCCGGCGGTCCGCCGGGGTTCGAGGGCAGCGTGCCAGTCCCAGCACCAGGCGCGGAACCAGTCGCGGATGGGGCCGCGCTGGTGGTGGGCTGTGTGTTCGGTTGGGGCAGCGGCAACGCGCCGGGCTGGCGCGGACGCACGGACGCGGGAGGCGCGTTGGACGGCGTGGGCGGCCGCACGGATGGCGGCATGTCCACGAGCTCGACCTGCTTGGTGATGAGCAAGCAGTAGACGAGGAGCTGCGCCGCGGTGGGGCCGATCACCTTCGTCGCGGAGAGCTCGGAGACGCGATGCGGGTGCTGGCGAAGGAGGTCGAGCGCCGCACGCTCCGCCTTGCCGAACCCGAAGCGATCGGGATTGGCGTGCGCCGCCAGCCTGACCGCGGCGTTGCCGATGCGCGTCAGCGTCTGGTGCACGTGCTCCCACGGCGGCGAGGTGCGAACCCCGGCCCACATGGCGACGAGCGGATCGATCTGCGGGTAGTCTTCGGCGCCGAACTCCGCGAGCGAATTGTAGCCGTCGTAGTACGCGAACGCAGTCTCGGCCGGGAGAGAGAACACGTACTCGATCTTGCGCGACAGCTGCGTGCCAAGGCCTTCCATCAGCTGCTCGCCGGTGATGGTGCCCTGTGCGAGCAGCGCCTGCCCGTAGAGGTCGCCCGAGACCTGGTTCTGCGTGAGCAGGAGCTGATGCTGTTCGTCCGTGACGAAGCCGAGCTCCACCATGATGTCACCCAGGAACATCACGCCTTCCGTGAGGCGCGCCTTCGCGGGCATGCCATCCGCGAACCAGATGCTCACCGCGCGACCGTCCGGCACCGTGAGCTCCATGGTGCCGTTGAGCCGCCGGTCCATCGCATACACGAGGAGGTTCGAGAACGGTGTCTTGGTGAAGACGCCTTGAGCTTGCGGTGCAGGGGGTTCCATGACCAACGGAGGGTCTTTGAATGTACACCAGCTCGCGCCGCGGTACACTGGCCCTCTTCCGCATCCTTCCCGTAAGGGTTGCCCCTTCCAGCCATGGACAAGAATCCCCCTCCGTTTCCCCCTAAAATAGGGGACTTCGATATCGAGGAACGCCTCGGTATGGGGGGGATGGCCGAGGTGTTCCTGGCCAAGAAGCCAGGCGCCGAAGGGACGCACAAGCTCCTCGTCGTCAAGCGCATCCTGCCGGGCTTCGTCACCTCGCGCCGCTTCAAGACCATGTTCATCGAGGAGGCGCAGCTCGCCACCCGCCTCAACCACCCGAACATCGTCCAGGTCTACGAGTTCTTCGACGCCAACGAGGACGGCCACATCCTCGCGATGGAGTACGTGGAGGGCTGCGACCTTGGCCGCCTGATGAGCGCGGCGAAGGAGCGAGGCACCCGCATCCCGCCGTGGATCAGCGCGTTCGTGATCGCGGAGGCAGCGAAGGGCCTCCACTACGCGCACGAGAAGAAGGACGATCGCGGGCAGCCTCTCGACATCGTGCACCGTGACGTGTCGCCGCAGAACATCCTTCTGTCGTTCGAAGGCATCATCAAGATCGCCGACTTCGGCGTGGCGAGCGCGCGCCTCTTCCAGGAAGAGGTCGGCGTCCTCAAGGGCAAGTACGGGTACATGTCGCCGGAGCAGGCCCGCGGCGAGAAGGCGGATCGCAGGAGCGATCTCTACTCGCTCGGCGTCATCCTCTGGGAGTGTCTCGCGGGTCGCCCGCTCCATGGCGGTCTGGGCGGAGAGGCGCTGCTCGACATCGTGCGCTCCGGCAAGGTGGAGCCGCCGTCCACGTACGTCCCGAACCTCCCCGAGGAGCTCGAGACCATCGTCATGAAGCTCCTCTCGGCCACGAAGGAGCAGCGCTTCCAGACCGCGCGCGAGTTCGCGTCGACGATCGCGCGACTACTCCTCTCGAAGCAGGAGCTCATCGACGCATCCGCGGTGGAGGCGGAGATCGCGGAGCTCATCGAGCGCCGCCACCGCAAGCACCACACACCCGTTCCACAGCCAAGCGTTGTGGTGGGCTCCGCCGCGCAGACGCAGGCCGCCGCCCCCCTCGCTATCTCCACGTCTCGCAGCGGTGAGACCGGGCCGCCTGACGGGCGCGACGTGGGACCCGCCACGCGCAGACACGAGCCACGCGAGGTGCGCCACGTGGCCGTCGTCACGCTGCGCCTGGCCGCGGTCGAGGAGATCGGCGACAAGGGGCCGCGCCTTGCACGCGCGCTCGAGGGCCTGCGCTCCATGCTCGGCGAGATGGCCTACAAACGCGGCATGCGGTGGGTGTGGACCGCCGACAAGGAGGCACGCGCGATCGCCGGCCTCACGAGCAAGCCGTCGCGCGCAGCGGGTGATGCCGCGTGGCTTGCGCTGGACACGCACGAGGCGCTTGCAGGCATGGTCGAGGATCTCCCCGTACCGCTCGCTGCGGCGATCAGCATCGTGCGCGGCATCGCGTCCGGCTCGCGCGACCCCGAAGGAAACCTTGTAAAGTACATCCTTCACGATCCGGTGACGTACCTGGCCGACGTGCTGTCCGTGAGCACGCCGCTGGGGAAGACGTGGGTCGCGGGCGGCGTGTATCGCCTGGTCCGTCGCGAGTTCCGGTGGGGTGATGCGCCCACGCTGGCCCTGCGCGAGGACGCGAACATCACCAACCTGCCGCCGAACATCCGCATCTACGAGCTGGAGCGGAGCCTCACGCGTGAGGAGAAGGAGCTCGCGGCCGCGCCGAACGATCTCATCGGCCGCGACGCGGACAAGGCGGAGCTGCACGCGGCCTACCACACGTCGGTCAGTGCGCTTGGTGGCGGTCAGGTCACGTGTCGCGCGGTCAGCGGCGAGCTCGGAATCGGCAAGACCGCGCTCGTTGCGACGTTCCTCTCCGAGCTCCCGCCGAACGCACGGCTCGTCCGCGTGGAATGCTCGCCCGTACGACAAGAGGTCCCGTTCACGGCGCTCGCGGAGCTCGTGCGTGACGCCATCGGCGCGACCGGCGAAGAGCCGTTCATGGAGGTCGTGCAGCGCATCGCACAGGCTGGCGGCGGCGCAGCGCAGGGTGACGAGACGAACCCGATGGTCGCGCGCCTTGCGGAGCTCGCCACGAACCGCCAGCAGCGCCAACGCGACGACGAGGACGCGCACTACCAGCGCAAGCTGATCGTCAACGGTGTGAGGCAGCTCCTGTGCGCGCTCGCGCTGGTGCAGCCGCTGGTCGTCGTGGTCGAGGGCCTCCACTGGTCAGACAAGCCAAGCCTTGACGTCCTCACCGAGCTGTCGCGAGGCGCCGACCCGTTCCCGATCCTGTTCGTGTTCGTCACACGTGCGGACGAGCGCACCGCGCCGATCCTCGAGGGCAAGGTCCGCATCGAGCTCACGGGTCTCTCCACGGACGAGCAGATCCGTCTGGTGGAGACGCGCCTTGGCGTACGCGAGGGCGCGCGGGCCATCTGCGCAGAGCTCCTGCCGCGCGTGGGAGGAAACCCGTTCTACCTGCTCGAGATGATCGACGCTCTTCTGGAGCGCGGCACGCTGGAGATCCAGAACGACGCGCTCGTGCGCCGCACGGACCAGGAGATCACGGAGCTCCCGTCCACGCTCGAGCAGCTGCTCGCGGACCGCATCGCGGAGCTTCCGCTCCAGGAGAAGGCGATCACCGACTGGCTCGCGATCGCCGGCGGGCCGCTTTCCATCGCGGATCTCGGGAAGCTCTCCCACTCCAAGGACGACGAGGTCGTCGCACGGCTATCCGCGCGCGGCCTCTGCGATCGCAAGGGCGACGTGCTCGACTTCCGTCATCCGCTCACCCGCGACGTGGCGTACGCCTCGCTCGATGCACGCGAGCGCGTGCGCATGCATCGCGAGCTCGGCGAGCTGCTCGCGCAGTCCTCTCTTGCGCGCGGTCTCTCCGCGGCGATCGTCGCGCGGCACCTTGCACGTGGTGAGGCGGGCGAGCTGGCTGCGACCTACTACATGGAAGCCGCGAACGCCGCGCGCAACGGGTACCAGACGCAGCTCGCCATTCGCTACTACCAGCGCGCGCTGGCGCACATGCGCAGCCGCGATCCGCGCCGGCTCGAGGTGCACGACGCGCTCGAGAACACGTTCCGTACGCTGGGTCGGCGTCGTGAACGCGTGAAGCATCTCACCGCGCTACGCAGCGTGGTCCGTGCAATGCCGGGCGCCCGTGCGTCGTGCCTTGCGCTCCTGCGAACGGGCCGCTTCTACCTGGACGAAGGCCGGTTGCAGAAGGGCCTACCCGTGGCGAAGCAGGCCGCGAACATGGCGCACACGGCGCAGGCCGCACAGCTCGAGATCGAAGCCGAGTCCATGGTGAGCGAGTTCCTGCGTGAGCTGGGCGACGTGCAGGGCGCGCTGGCCGCATGCGATCGCGCGCTCGCAGCATGCAACCCGAAGGTGAACCCGAACGTGCCCATGCGCGTGCGTGCGGATGTCCTTCGCTCGCGCGGTGTGCTCCTGCGTCGCGTGGGTCGCGTGCGCGAGGCGATGGATTCGTACATCGACGCGATCGCCGTCTTCCGTCGCGTGGGTGCGCGTCGTCAGGAGGCACGCGCGAAGAACGCGCTTGCCTACGCCATGTTCGTGCAAGGACGGTATGAGGACGCGATCGGCCTGGCGCTCGAGTCCATCCAGATCGACCTCTCCATCGGCGGACGCTTCCAGCTCGCCAAGACGCTCACCAACATCGGCCATGCGTACTCTCGCCTGGGCGACCAGGAGCGCGCCATCGCCTACCTCGAACGCGCGCGCCAGACGCACGAGCGATACGGCGATCAGGACGGTCACGCGGACACGCTGGTCGTGAACGCGGAGGTGTTCATGGAGCTCGGTCGCCTGGACGAGGCCGACGCGCTTCTTGCGAACGCGCGCGCGCTGACAGATGCCACCACCAACGCGTACGACATCACGCACGTGAACGTGGTGTCCGCGGCGCTTGCGCGGCTGCGACGGGATCCGAAGGCGGCCATCCAGCTCGCCCTCGTGGCGCGTCGTGCGGCCGAGCACCAGGCGCTCGTCGCGTATCACTTCTATGCGTTCGCGATCGAGGCGGCGGCGCGCGTGGACGCGGGCGAGGTCCACTCGGCCACGCTCCTTGCGACCACGGCCCTTGGCGCAGTCGAGAACCTCCAGGGCTGCGAGTACGGGCTGGAGATCCGCGTGCTCTGCGCCGATGCACTGAAGCGCGCGGCCTCGCCCCAGGCGCCGCAGGCCCGCCAGCGCGCCGTCGACTACGCGATCTCCCTCTCGAACTCCGTGCACGAGGCGCGGTTCAAGAAGAAGTTCCTGGAGCGTCCTCTGGTCCTGGCGTTGTTCGACAACACGCCTGCGCCCGGGGTCGCAAACGACGAATCAGCGCGTGTACTGGGTGGGGCGGAGTGACGGTATAGATGACTCAACTGCCTTTCCAGAAGACCAAGGAGCGCCGCGTCGCGGCCATCTTGAGCGGTGGCGGTGCCCGCGGCGCCTACGAGGTCGGCGTCCTCTGGTACGTGTTCGACGAGCTCGGCCGCATCCGCAAGGCGCCACCCAAGGTGGACATCCTTTGCGGTACCAGCGTCGGCGCCATCAACGCGTGCTACCTGGCCGCGCACCTTGCCGACCCTGCGCTCGGCATGCGTCGCCTGGTGGAGCTGTGGAGCGAGCTCGAGCTCACGCGCGTGCTCGGCTTCGGTGTTCGCCAGATGGTCAGCCTTCCGCGCCTCTTGATCGGAGGCGGCAGCGCGGGCGCGGGGCTCTTCGACGTGACGCCCATGGCGGATCTGGTCCAGCGTGAGATCAGCTGGCGCGCGGTGTCGCGCACGCTTCGCCGTCGTCAGCTTCGTGCGCTCACCGTCTCCACCACGGAGGTGTCCACCGGTCGCACCGTGGTCTTCATGCAGACCTCTCCGGACGTGGTCATCCCCGACGCAGCGCCGCCGCGCACGCTCTTCCGCGCGGACCACATCGGTCCGCTCCATGCGCTCGCAAGCGCCGCCATCCCGCTGCTCTTCCCGCCCGTGCGCATCGACGACGAGCTCTATCTGGACGGTGGCCTTCGCCAGAACACGCCCATCGCGCCTGCTCTTCGCCTGGGCGCCACGCACATCCTGGCCATTGGTCTCTCGCGCGAGGTGCATGGCGTGGTCAAGAGCGAGGCCGGGCCCAAGCAGCATCGCGCTCCCGGCGCCGCGTTCCTTCTGGGCAAGGTGCTGAACGCATTCTTGCTGGACCACGTCGACGTCGACATCGAGCTCCTCAATCGGCTGAACCACGTCATGCTCGACGGCGAGCTCGCGTTCGGCTCGGAGTTCGTGAACCAGATGTCCGAGGCCGCGATCGAGCGCAGCTCCCCGCCGTACCGCTACGTGCACGCGCTCGCCATCCGCCCCAGCCAGGACATTGGTCGTCTCGCGAGCGAGCACGTGCGCAAGGGCCGCTACCGTGGCAATCCGCTCGTCACGAAGCAAATGTTCCATCTGCTGGATTTCGGCGTGGGTGATGAGTCCGACCTTGCGAGCTACCTGCTGTTCGACGGTCAGTTCTGTCGCCAGCTCATCGAGATGGGACGCGCGGACGCGCAGGCACGGCGTGACGAGCTGCTCGCGTTCTTCGAGGAGCCTGCTACGGAAACAGGAGGCGGCCCAGAGTCCCACGACAGCGGTTACTGGGACCGGCGCTCTGGCCACATACCCTTCGGAACTTGATGCACTTTACATATATGCGGCGCTCGTCCTGGATCTTGGGGCTCGTGGTTTGTGTGGTGGCTTGTAACCGCGAGGGATCGTCTGGAGCTCCTGGTGGTGCGGGTGCGGGTGCGGGTGCGGGCACGGGCACGGGCACGGGGAGTGTGGGGATTGCTAGCGCGGCTCCTGAGGCTTCGGTGGCGAAGACTCCCGTGGAGATGGTGACTCTGCCGGATGTGTTCATTGCGGAGGTAGGGTCGACCACGCTCCATGTGGCGTGGAAGATTCCCGCTGGGACCGGGATCAACGACGAGGCTCCGTTTCATGTTCGATGGACCACCAGCGTTGGGCTTGCGGAGGTTCCCCCCGAGGCGAAGAGCAAGGGCGCCGATGTTCGCGCTGGGTTCGACATCACCGTGGCTCCGCTGCCCGGTGAGCCCGCAGCGCACCTTGGTGGCACGCTCTCCGTTGTCGTGTGCGACTCGGAGACCCACAAGGTCTGCTTGCCTGTGCAGCGCCGCATCGAGGTCACCTTCTCCGTGCAGAAGGGCGGCAAGCAGAAGGTGTTCGCAGAGGTCGCGCTCCCCGCCGCACGCCCGCAGGGCTAGAGGCACACGCCGTCAGGGAGCGAGCGCGGTCTTCAGCGGCTTGCCGTCGGCTTCGGGTAGCTCGAGATCGAGCAGCGTCGCGATCGTCGGCGCGACGTCGATCATGTCCACCTCTCCCAGGTCGCCGCGTCGGACGCCGTCACCCCAGAAGAACAGGGTGGCGCCCATCTCCGGCATCTCTGGCTGGTAGCCATGCGCGCCCTTGTAGGTGGACTTCACGACCATCGGTGGCTCCCACGATTCGCCGAAGACGTACCCGGGCCGCGCGAGCAACACACACGTCGCGCTCTTGCCCGCGAACACGCCGTCGGTCTCTTCGTTGGTGAGCACGCGCGCGATGCCGTTCGACGGCTCCTTTGCGAGCTTCGTGAACAGGTCCGTCGCGGCCTTCGCAGACGCGGTGTCCTTTGGGTCGTGCGGCACGATCGCGGCGGTCGCTCCGGCCTTCCACGTGATCATCTTGTAGGAGGTGAGCTTGGTGCCCGTGGTGGTGAGGAGCCTCTGGCCCTTCAACGCCACGTTGGGACGCACCTCCTTCGATACGTGAGCGAAGCCGTGGTCCGAGACCAGCGCGAGCGTCGGCGGCGTTGCCCCGTATGCGGACAGAAGCTCACCCACGTAGCCGTCGATGCTCTTCAGCGTCCGCAGCGCCTCCGCCGACATGGGACCGCGCTCGTGCTCCACGGTGTCCAGATCCGTGAGGTATACAAACATCAGCCGCGGGTGGTGATCGCGGATGATCTCGAGCGCCGCGTCGGTCCGCTCTCGATCTCCGCGATGCTCCGCCGGCGGTGTCTTCCCGCTGTGGAGGAGGCCGCGTGTGGTGAGCGCGCGCAGGAGCTTGTCGTCCTCGTCCGTCTTCGCGCGCCACATCTGCGGCACCGAGAACGGGATGTCCGCGCCCACGGTGACGGGCCAGTAGACGTTGCCAACCTCGATGCCGCTCTTCCGCGCCACGTCCCATAGCGTGGGGACCTTGATGTCGGACGCGTACCAGTACCAGCCGTGCTCGTTCTTGTTGTACGGGTCGAACACCACGTTGTTGACGACGCCGTGGTGTGCCGGTTGCGCGCCGGTGATCAGCGTGGTGTGCGCGGGGTACGTCATGGTCGGCCACACGCTCTTGAGGCTCTTCGCGGCGGCGCCCTCGTCGCGAAGATGACGCAGCATCGGGGCCCGTGCGGCATCGTCGAGATAGTCGTGTCGCAATCCGTCGATAGAGATAACGAGAACGTTACGTGCGGCCGGAGCAGCACCCGCGACCACGCCCCCATCGCTGAGGGCGCTCGCCTCCGGAGCGGCACCAGTCTCCACCGTGCTGGGCGGGTTTCCGGCCGGTCGCGTGGCCTCCTGTGGTGGACCGCCGCACGCGAAAAGGACCACGGCAGCGCAGCATCCGGCACGAAGCGTCGTCTTCACGGGGCATCTATACCCCGAGCGGAGCGACAGCATCCGCACGAACGCGCGTTACTGCCGTAACGGGCAGCGCGCAAATCCGCGAACGCATGCCGAACGTAGCTGGATCGGGGCTTGCGTACAGGCCTCCGAACCCCCATGGCCCTCGACGGATTCTTGCTCAGCTTGCACGCGCTCGTGGACACCCACGACGCCGAGGCATGGGCGTGGAGCCGCACCCTGGCCGCCGAGGGGTTCACCGTTCCTGGCGACCGCCTTGCTGCCGCGCTCATCAGGGATCCGGACGATCTCGTGTTCACGCTCCTGGGCGCGAAGGTGGAGGCCATGCGCGGCGCGCGTCTCCGTGTGGCCAAGCGTGACACGTTCCTGGACTACCTGGGCTCCTCGGGAGCGGCGCCCGTGACCCATGCGCGCGAGCTGCTCCGCGAGCTGCACCGGCGTGGGATCGAGACTGCGCTCGTTGGCGCGCTGGACGCGGACGAGCTGCGCGCCGTGGAGCAGGCCAGCGGCGTCGCGTGGACGCGGGAGATCGACGCCGTCGCGTTGCCAGCGGAGGGCACACGTCACTCCATCAAGGAGGCGCTCTCGATCCTCCACATGACGCCCGCGCAGTGCGCGTTCCTGGGTCGCGCGTGGAGCGAGGTGCGCGTGGCCCACCAGATGGGTGTCGTGCCCGTGGCCACGACGCAGGGGCGCGGCGCTCGGTCCGCGCTCGCGCGTGCGGGCGCTCGTGTGGTGAAGGACGATCTGCACGCGCTCACGATCCGGCTCGATCGCACGCTTCGTGTAGTGTCGCCGTCGATCACCCGGTTCGGTGCCCCGGTCCTGGAGGCGCTCATGCGCGAGGCGATCACGCTTGCAGAGCAGAACCTGGCGCAGTTTCGCGCGCCGTTGGGCGCTGTCGTGGCGTCGGGCACCGGCGAGATCAAGGGACGTGGCCGCGACCTCTCGGACACCCATGGTGGGCTCGCGCACGCAGAGATGGAGGCGCTGCGCGTGGGCCTGCCGCAGCTGCGTCGCGGTGAGGGCGCGATCCTCGCGACCACCACTGCTCCGTGCCCCATGTGCCTTGCCGCCGCTGCCGAGTGTGGGATCGACACCGTCATCTTCGGGAGCGCTGGCGCCACACGCGCGTCGTCGATCCGGCTGTCCGGAGGAGCGTTCAGCTCCGCGCTTCCGCGGATGGTCGGCGGCGTCCTCGAACAAGAATGCGACGCTCTTCACAAGCGCTTCCGTGCAGCGGACGAGTCCGGCGCGCGCCTCACGCGATCGCGAGAGCCCGGCGCAGCGCGCGTGGCCGACCGCGCGACCAAGTAGAGCGAACGATCTCGGAGCCCCACGTTTGCTTGCGTGGATGAGCTGCGATATAAACGCATCATGTCCAGCGTCAGACGGGGGGCGGCCATTGCCGCGATGGGCGTTCTTGCCTCGCTGTCATCCATCATCGCCGCGTGCGTGGGTGACGCCTCCACGACCGACTCGCAGAGCGATTCGGGCGCGAGCTCCGACAGCGCGGCGCCGGGCGCCGACGGTGGCGCAACCCAGGACGCAGGCACGAGCGGATCGAGCGAGGGCGGAGCGACACCGGCGGACGGCGGCTGCGTGGCGGGAGAAAAGCACTGCGACGGCCTCGCGCTCCAGAACTGCAACGCCGACGGCAAAGCGTTCGTCACGATCGAGCAATGCCAGACGGCCGCGCTCTGCACCAAGAGCCCGGCTGATCATTGTCTCGCGCCCGCATGCAGCACGGACCAGGTCCGCTGCAACGTCGCGGCCCTGGAAAAATGTGCGCCCGGTCGCGACGGATACGTGCTCGTGTCGCAGTGCGCGTCCGTTCCGCTTTGCAGCGCGCAGGATGGCGGCTCTTGCACGCCGCCAGCGTGCGCCATCAACGACCTGATGTGCATGGTCTGCGCCAATATGGCTGCGAATGACTGCCTGATGATGTGCAAGGCAGATCGGACCGGCTTCGTGCTGAAGCAAGACTGCGGGCTTGCGCAGGGGAAGCCGAACGACGAGTCCTGCAATCCGGTCACGCTCGCCTGCCAGTGAGCGGCGCGCATGCGCGCGACAACGTTGTCGCGTGACGCGACAATATTGTCGGGTGGAATCCGGGCGATGATAGAATCGCACGCGATGCGGATTCCGTGCACAAGGGGCGCGCTCGTGCTTCTTCTTGGCCTCTTCGCCGCCGGTTGTCAGAAGTCCTATCAGTGTCCCGAGGGCGAGAAGGACAAGTCGCAGCTCGACAAATGGAAGGCCATGGGCGTTCCCACCGACAAGCCCGGCGTGATCGTGTGCGAGGCGTCCGAGCAGAACTTCAACGGCGCGATTCCGAGCCCGCCGCACGAGAAGGACATGCTGAGCACGCTCGAGACAAGGTGGAAGGGCGACGGCTGGAAAGACTCCATCCTCAAAGGCTACGTGCCCCGGACCGACGACGTGAGCGCGTCACGCAAGTACGAGAAGTGCGGCGAGCCCCAGAACCCGCTCGGCGAGCGCTTCGTGGACTGCACCGGCGAGCTCTCCCTGGAGATCAGCGAGCTCCCGTCGAACCTGGTGGGGAAGCCGTTTCTCTTGTGGGTCGACCACAGGCCCAACCTCAAGAGCCATCACGTGCTCACGGGGACGGGGCACTGAAAAGGTAGAACTCGTTCCCGTCCGGATCGCGGAAGTGCGCGCGTCGATCAGGGCCCGTGCCCTGGAGAACGAAGACGATGCCGCGGTTCTCGAGCACGGCGACCACGTCATCGAGCTGACCCTTTGCGCGCAGACCGATCATGGTGTCGGGCATCACGGTCGCGAGGTCGGCGATCGGCCGGTTTTCCCGTCTGCCGGACAGCAGGACGATGATGAGATTGTCGCCCGCGTCGAGGGTGACGGTGCGCGCGTTCTGCGCGACGAGCTTCATGCCGAGCGTCTCGAGGTAGAACCGCGCAGCACGCCCGAGATCGGTCACGGCGAGCGTGACGTGGCCCCCGGCGATCATGACGAGGACGGCATCTGGTGACTGAGCTTCTTGATGCCGTCGGCGAAGAGGACCTCGACGCGGAGGCCTTCCACTGCGACGACGACGCCCTTGCCGAACTTCGGGTGCGTGATGAGCGCGCCCTTCGCGTACGTGGCTGTCATGGCGAATGGCGCGAACAGGTCGTCCGTCTTGCCCTCCATGTGCTGCTCGTAGTTGAGCTCGGGTGCCTTGGTCTTCTTGAAGTACGTGTCGTCGTCGGTGCCTGTGTCGCGGCTCGTGCCGGACGTCCGCGCCTTGGAGCGTTTCATCGACATGCGGCGCCTTCTAGCGCAGTTTCCGGATTCCTGCACGGCGCCCTTGTGCCCGGGGCGACAACGCTATGAAATGGCGCGCATGTCCGCACAGAAGGTGCCCACGGCGCAACACGCCGCGCTGGTCTCGGAGATAGACGCTCACAACTACCGCTACTACGTGCTCGACGATCCGAGCGTGACGGATGCGGCGTTCGACGCGCTGATGAAGAAGCTCCGCGCGCTGGAGGAAGAGCACCCGGAGCTGCGCACGGCGCACTCTCCCACGCAGCGGGTCGGCGGTACTGCGCGCACCACCGTGGCGAAGGTGAAGCACGAGGTGCGGATGTTCTCGCTCGACAACGCCTACTCGAAGGAGGACATGAACGAGTTCTTCGATCGCGTGCGCACCGGCCTGCCCGACGCGGAGACGCCCGAGTTCGTGGTGGAGCCCAAGCTGGACGGCGCGAGCCTGGAGGTGATCTACGAGAACGGCCGATTGATCTCCGCATCCACGCGCGGCGACGGCGAGACCGGCGAGGACATCACCGAGAACGTGCGCACGATCCGCGGCGTCCCGAGCGCGATCCGTCACGCCGGGAGGATCACGCTGCGCGGCGAGATCCTGATCTACCGCAAGGATCTCGTGAAGCTCAACGTGGAGCGCGAGGAGGAAGGCCTGGAGCCGTTCTCGAACCCGCGCAACGCGGCGGCCGGTGCGGTGCGCATGAACGATCCGAAGGAGGTCGCGGCCCGTCCGCTGCGAGCGCTGTTCTACCAGCTGGTGGAGGGCGACAAGATGCATGCGTCGCACGCGGAGTCGCTCACGTTCATGGCGGAGCAAGGGCTGCCCACGCACCGCAAGGAAGAGCTCGCGAACGAGGACGGCGTGTTCGCCCTCATCGAGAAGGTCGACGCCGCGCGCCCGCATTATCCCTACGAGACCGACGGCGCAGTGGTGAAGGTGAGCTCCTACAAGCAAGAGGGCATGCTCGGCTTCACGTCGAAGTTTCCCAAGTGGGCGATCGCCTACAAATTCGCGCCTGAGCGCACCTCCACGAAGGTGCTCTCGATCGAGATCAACGTGGGCCGCACGGGGGCTCTCACGCCCGTCTGCGTGTGCGACCCGGTGGAGCTGTCGGGCACCACGGTGTCGCGCGCGAGCCTCCACAACGAAGATCAGATCGAGCGACTGGGTATCCGCGTGGGCGACCGCGTCTTCATCGAGAAGGCCGGCGAGATCATCCCCCAGGTCGTCTCCGTGGATCTCACCGCGCGCGATCCGAAGAGCGTGCCCTACGAGATGCCGGAGGCGTGCCCGGTCTGCAACACGAAGGCCGTTCGCGGGCTCAAGGACGAGGCGTCGCCGGAGCTCGGCGAAGAGGCCACGCGCAAGTGCCCGAACAAGAACTGCCCCGCGCAGGTGGACGCGCGCATCCATCACTACTCGCGCCGCTTCTCGATGGACGTCGATCACCTTGGCATCGCCATCATCGAGCAGCTCACGCGCGCGGGCCTGGTCTCCTCGGTCCCGGATCTCTACACGCTCACCGTGGACGCGGTGAAGAAGCTCGAACGCCACGGCGAGAAGAGCGCGAAGAACCTCGTGTCGTCGATCGCCGCATCGAAGGAGCGCACGCTGGACCGGCTGCTCTGTGGCCTGGGGATCCCGCAGGTCGGGCAGGTCGCGGCAAAGCAGCTCGCGGAGGACCTCATCTCGTTGCCGCAGATCCGAGCGCTGTCTCCAGAGGCGCTACGCGAGCGCGTCGCCGGCATCCATGGCTTCGGCCCCAAGATGGTGGACTCCGTGGTCGAGTTCTTCGCGGACCCGGACGAGATCGCGCTCATGGATCGCCTCATTGCGCTCGACGTGGGTCGGCCGCAGCCTGTCGCCAAGGTCGCGACCGAAGGGCCGCTGGTGGGCAAATCGTTCTGCGTGACCGGCGTGCTGACGGAGAAGCGCGAGACCGTGCATGAGCGTTTGCGGGCCGCGGGCGCGGAGATCCACGACTCCGTGAAGAAGAACACCTGCTATCTCGTCGCCGGAGAGAAGACCGGCAAGACCAAGCTCGATCAGGCGAAGAAGTTCGGCGCCATCGTCATCGACGAAGCCCGACTCAACGCGCTCATCGCGGGCGAGGCTTGAGTCGCGGGTCGTCGAGCGTGCCGATGTCCTCCGTCACCTTTCGCGTGCGGAGATCATCCTCGTCGTCCTCGTCGTCGTCGAAGATGCCGGGCCGCTGCACGAGCGGCTCGGGGCGCGGCTTCGCGAGCGGTTCGGTTCGCGGCTTCACCATGGGCGAGAGATCGGGGCGACGCAGCTTGGTGTGTGAGTCATCCTCGACCCAGTCGCCCTTGTCGGCAGGGGCCGAGCGCGACTGCGAGGGCGGCGGTGCGTGCGGACCGCTTGCGCGCGACGGCTGGTAGATCTCGGTCGGGAGCTCGTCCTCCCATTCTGCTGCACGTCGCAGCGCTTCCGACGGCCGCGGCTGTGCCGGACCGGTCGCGCTCTCCGAGAACTCGACGTGGATCTCCAGATCCGAAGGCCGATCCGGCGGGGGGGGCGGCGGCGGTGGCGGCGGCGGGGCGGGCGGGGCTGACGGCGGACGCCTTCGATGTCGCTGGTTGTTCGCGACCAGGGTCTCGTCCATGTCGCGCGGGATGCCACCCTCCTTGCGCGTCGGCGCCTGGAGGATCGGCGGCAGATCGTCCGCGATCGACCGGCGCTGTGGTGGCTTCGGGAGCGGCTGCGCGGGCGTTCGCAGGCCGATGAGGTCGCGCTGCATCTCGCTCGCGTTCGCGTAGCGGTTCTCGCGGTCGCCGGCCATCGCCCGCTGCACGACGGCCTCGAACGCGGGTGACAGCTCCGGCAAGAGCTCGCGCGGCGGCTTGTACGTGCCCGAGATGATCTTCAGGAGCAGCGCGTTGTAGTTCGGCGCAAGGAACGGGCGACGCCCCGTGACGGCCTCGTACATGACCACGCCGCAGGCGTAGATGTCGACGCGCGCATCCAGGTTTCGCTCGCCGCTCGCCTGCTCCGGCGACATGTAATAGGGCGTCCCCATCACCATGCCGGTGCGCGTGAGGTCCAGCTCTTCGCCTTCGGCTTCTGCGCCGCGCGCGACCTTGGAGACACCAAAGTCCACGACCTTCACGATGTCGCTCGCGCCCGACCGCCGCGCGATGAAGATGTTGTCCGGCTTGATGTCGCGGTGAACGATGCCCTTGTCGTGCGCCGCGCCCAGACCCGAGAGCGCCTGGATGATGATCTCCACGACGTCATCCGCGGAGAGGCGCGTCTCCTTCTGGAGGCGCTGGGCGAGGGTCCTGCCCGTGAGCTTCTCCATCACGAGGTACGGGCTGCCGTCGTCGAGCGAGCCCAGATCGTACACCTCGCAGATGTTCGGATGCCCGATGGAGCCGGCCGCGCGTGCCTCCTGCTGGAAGCGCTTCACGGCGGTCTTCTTGCGCGCCTGCGACGGGTTCAGGACCTTGATCGCGACGGTGCGCTTCAGGCCCAGGTGCTCGGCCTCGAAGACGGTGCCCATGCCTCCCGAGCCCAGCACGTCGCGCAGCAGGTAGCGCCCACCGAGCGTCTTGCCCAGCATGTCGCGCGGGACGTCGAGAGGCGCAAACCCCGACTCACCGGACCCGTCCGACCCTTGCGCGGCCTTCTGCGGCTGCTGCTGGCCCGGAGCCGGGGGGCGGTTGGATGCGGGCCCCTTCGGGCTGCTGGCCCCGACGTCGATCGCGAGCCCTGTGGAAGGACACACCCGCACGACGGCGTCGTGAGGCATCTTGCAGTGGGGACATCGGATGAAGCTATGCGCCAAGGTCGGTCCACTTCGAGGGTATCGCGAGCGCGCGCCCGGCCACAACCCATCGCATCATCTTAAGGGATGGTCATGGGCGCCACGCCGCTTGCGGGAGCGCCGACCGCGGTCGTCCGTGGTCAGCTGCCGGTCACCTCGAGGTCTGTGCTGGGGGGCCGCGCATCGGGACGTCGATGCACGAAATGCCTCGAAAACTGCAAGATCGCGAGCAGCCGCAGCTTGGCCCGAACGGTGCTGACCCACGTGCATGGATCGGCTCGTCGTCTTCGCGGTGGTCGTCACATCCGCACCGCTCATGCTCGTGGCGCCAGTGTCGGTGCTGGGCGTGCTCGCGATCTTTGCGGTCATGCAGCTCGGGCGTGGCCGGTCAGCACCGCGTGCGCGCGTCGTCGTCTTGTGTGTGCTCGGCGCGGTCGTCTCGCTCGTGCGTGCACGGGCGGCCGTGAGCGAGCATCAGCTGCTCCGCGCGACCATCGCGAAAGGACTCCAGGGATACTCCGCGTGCGAGGGGACGGGGCGCGTGGACTCGTCACCGGTGCACACGGACGCCGGTACCGCCCTCACGCTCGTGCTCGAGGATCTCTCGTGCGGTGGCGTGGCGGTCCAGTCCGTCCAGCGCGCCGGCGCTGTCGTGCGCGCGCGCGTCTACACCGCGGAGCAGGAGCTCGCGCGGGGCGATCGCGTGTTCATCTCGGGCGGGTTCGCGCCGCCGGAGCGGTTCTTCAACCTGGATGACGTCCGCCCGGATGAGGCGCGTCGCGGCGTTGTCCTCTCCGGAACGGCCTCGTGGCTCGAACGGCGAGAGACGGCGCGCGGTCCGCCGGCCTGGATCGATCATGCTCGGACGTATGTGCGGCACGGTCTGCTGCGCTCGTTCGGGAGCTCGGTGTCTCCGCTCGCGCGTGCGCTGGTGCTCGGCGAGATGGACGTGGCCCACGACGACGACGTGGCGTTCCAGAAGAGCGGTCTGTCGCACCTGCTCGCGGTGAGCGGGATGCATCTCGTGCTGGTGGTGCTGTCGCTCGTCGCCGGCCTGCGCGCGCTTCTCGTCCGGATCCCCGCGATTGCGGTCCGCGGTCTCGCGGGGCGTCTCGCTGCTGCGGTGGGGCTGCCGCTTGCGTGGGTCTACGCGGATTTCGCAGGCGGAAGCGGGTCGGCCAGGCGCGCTGCATGGATGCTGACCGTGCAGCTGCTCTCGATCGCGTGTCTTCGTCGTCCGTGGGCGCCGCGCGCGCTTGGCGTGAGCCTGCTCGCGGTCTGGGTGTTCTCGCCGCTCGCCGCGTTCGACGTGTCGTTCGTGCTTTCGGCGCTGGCGACGGGCGGAATGTTCCTCCTGGGCGAGCCCATCGCAGCGGCCCTGTCGGCCCGCCTGGGGCCGCGGCTCCGGTTCGTGACGCGCAGCGTGAGCGCGTCGGTCGCGGCCTCCATCGGCTGTGCGCCGCTCATCGCGCGGATGTCTGGCGCCGTGCCGCTGGTGTCCGTGATCGCAAACCTGTTCGCGGTGCCCGTGGGAGAGATCGTCGCGCTGCCGCTCTGTCTCGTTGCGGCGTGCCTCACCCCGTGGCCCACGCTGGAGCGGGGCGCAAGCGTGCTCGCGGCAGGAGCGCTCTTCCTGCTCTCGCGGATCGCGCATGTCGCGGCTCGTGCGCCCGGTGCGTCGCTCATGCTGCCTCCACCCACGCATGCAGAGCTCGCGATCCTGGCGGCCTCTGTGCTCGCACTATTGCTGTGCGCGGGTCGTCTTCGCCGTCGTCGTGCCCTGAACATGCTCGTCGTGAGCGCGGTCTCCGTCCTTGCGCTCGCAGTCGCGGAGGCAAGTGCCCGCTGGCCGCATCCGCACGAGCTCCGGATCACCCACGTGGATGTGGGCCAGGGCGACGCGGCGCTCGTGGAGTTGCCGGATGGACGCGCGCTCCTCGTGGACGGTGGTGGTCTGGTCGGCAGCCCGGTGGATGTAGGCGTTCGCGTGATCGCGCCGCTGCTCCGCGCGAAGCGCATTGGTCGCCTGCGCGCCGTCGTCCTTTCGCATCCGCATCCGGACCACTACGGCGGCCTGATCCACGGGCTCGACGGTGTGAAGGTCGACGAGCTCTGGGACACAGGCCAGGGTGAGCGCGAAGGTCAAGGCGGTGGCTACGCGGAGCTCCTCTCCACGCTGCGGGCCCGCGGCACCAACGTGCGGCGTCCGGGAGATCTATGTGGAATGCATGCAGTCGGAGACGTGACGATCGAGGTGCTCGCGCCGTGCCCCGGCCCCGACGCCGCGCGGGGCCCGAACGACAACAGCTTCGTGCTGCGGGTCCAGTACGGAAGGCGCGCCGTGCTCTTCGTGGGCGACGCAGAGCGCGACGAGGAGAGCGGCATCATCAACGGCGGTCGCCGCATCTCCGCGGACGTCTTGAAGGTGGGACATCACGGAAGCCGCACGTCGTCGCAGCCTGCGTGGCTTCTCGCGGTCAGGCCCCGCGTGGCCGTCATCTCCGCGGGCGCGCGGAACCGCTTCGGGCATCCGCATGCGTCCACGCTGGCTGCGCTCGCGAACGCAGGTGCACGTGTACTCTCCACCAAGGCGCACGGCGCCATCACCGTGGTCACGAACGGCGAGTCCCTGCGCGTGACCACAGCTGACGGCGAGGAGTCAGTCGCGGAGGACGTTGCCGATGAACGGCAGGTTCCTGTAACGCTCGGCCACGTCCAGCCCATACCCCACGACGAACTTGTCTTCGATCGTGAAGCCCAGGTAGTCAATCTTCACCGTGACGCGCGCGCGCACGGGCTTGTGCAGCAGCGAGCAGACCTTGATGGTGCTCGGATTGCGCGTGTGGAAGAGGTCCATCAAGTGAGCAATGGTGAGCCCCGTATCCACGATGTCCTCGACGATGACGACGTCCTGGCCGGAGATGGGCTTGGAGAGGTCGTTCGTGATCTGGACAACGCCGGAGCTCTCGGTGCCTTCGCCGTAGGAGCGCACGCCCAGGAAGTCCACCCGGAGCGGCAGGTCGATCGCGCGACAGAGATCCGCCGCGAAGATGAAGCTGCCCTTCAGGATGATGACAAGGACAAGGTTGCGATCCTTGTAGTCCCGGGTGATCTCCGCTCCGAGCTCCTTGACTCGTCTCGCGATCTCCTCGGCGCTGATCATGGTGTCTACACGCTCGGACATGGCTCTTCTATCGCCGCACTTTGGCGTGGCGTAAAGGCACACCGTTCGTGGTATGTGAAAAAAAATGACGGACGCGCCCACGCCGCTTGCAACCTCGAAGCGGCTCTTGCTCCTGGAGAAGCTCACCCGCGAAAAATCGGCCGATCCGTTCCACTGGTACGGCCTGGCCATGGAGTACCGCACGCTCCAGCGCACGGACGAGGCCATCCAGACCTTCACGCAGCTCCGTGCATCCAACCCGGACTACACGGCGATGTACCTGATGTGCGGGCAGCTCCTGGCGGGAAATGGCCGCACCGACGAGGCGCGCGACTGGTACGAGGCGGGCATCGCGATCTCCCGGAAGAAGGGCGAGAGCCACGCCCTGTCGGAGCTCGAAGGAGCGATTGCAGCGCTCACCTGAGGGCTCGCGAGGAGAATGAGCATGGCATCGCGACGCTCCGGAGGCATGCGCCTGGACACGGGCGGCGTCGCGGACCTCGTGGGTCGCTTCGGCGATCTGCACGACTCGGTGATTCGCAAGGTGTCATGGGAGCTCGACGTACCGCGTTCCGTCGAGGTCGAGATCGATGCGCTCGCGCTCGGGGGAACGTGGTGGCGCGTCGTGTTTGTCGTGGAGGGCGTGTCCGAGCTGCGCCTCGCGGAGGGAGTTGCCATCTGGAACAACGCGCGCGAGTGGCTCGTCACGACTCACCACGCGGACGGCAGCGCGGTCACGGAGACGCGAGCACGCGATCTCGCAGACCTCCGTCTGGGCGGGCCAACGAACCAGGTGATCTTCGGGGCTGCGATTCACCTCGTCCCCGAGGGCGTGCTCGTCGACCTGTCGCCAGCGGATGCCGGCGCGGTCGTCTCCTGCGATCCGGCGGAGTGGCGCAAGTCCACCTTCTATGTCCTTGGAAAGACCGCGGAGGCCCACGTTTCACCGCTCGATGACGCGGCGAAGCCATCGCCCCCGCGTCAGATGGACCCGGGCGGAACCAGGCTCCTCCGTCACGGCGCGATCACGAAGTTCTTTCGTCGCGAGCCGTTCCAGCGAACCGTCGCGGAGCTGGCGAAGGCGGGGTATCGCGCACACCTGATCGACGCGGACGACGCCTCCGTGTTCCGTGCGCAGATGACGCGCGCTCTCCGCTTCCAGGAGAACTTTGGCTACGAGCCATGGACGGGAAGCCTGGACGCCCTGAACGACGCGTTTCGCTCGGTCGACTTTGAATCCGTCACGGGGGTCGTCTTCGCGTTCAGCCGCTTCGAGCTGCTCCACGCGGCCGATCCGCGTTTCGGGGAAGGCGTGCTCGACATCCTGGAGTCCGCTTCGCGCGAGCACCTCGTCCTGGGCATGCGCCTCATCGGGCTCGTGCAGTCCGACGATCCGCGCCTGGAGCTGCCTGCGTGCGGCGGTCGAGCGCCTGCATGGAACGACGAGGAGTGGCTGAACACGAGCCGCGGCGTCTGACGGAAGCGCCCTCGCCTCAGCCCTTGCTTCGGAGCCACAGCGCATAGCCGCCAAGGGCGACGATCACGCCCCACGTGCCGACGACCCCCGCGGAGCGCAGCGCGTTGGGTGCCTTCAGTGGCATTCCAAGCGCGTGGGCAACGCGGGCAGCGAGCAGGATTCCCCCGGTGATGTGCAGCCAGAAGCTCGCACCGCCGCAGAGCTCGCAGACCAACATCAGCACGAGCGCAAGCGGGACGAACTCCGCATTGTTGCCGTGCACGCGGATGGCCGTGGTGAGCCCCTTGTCCGCGTCCTTCGCCCCACGCGTTCGATGACGGACCACATTGGTGGCGAGCGCGACGTTGAAGAACGCGTTGAGCGGTGCATAGAGCGCGACGACGGGGACCATCATCCGCGCAGCATAGCCGGTTGGTAACGCAACGACCGGCTTGACGTTGTCCTCGTCGACCTGATGCTCTCAGTCCGGCAGGTACCTCACGCCGATCATGAGCGTCCCGTTGAACAAACCCGTGCGCGGCTCGAAGATCGCGTGCGGAATGATGGTCCCCGCGATCTCCGGTCGCGCGAAGAGCGTCACCTCCGAGAAGCGCAGGAACGTGTAGTCCAGCGCCAGCCCCGCGCCGTAGCCCCAGTGCTGGATGTCTGGCGCGTCGCTCTGCGTCACGCGCACGAGCAACAGCCAGTCACCACGCACCGAGGGGACCAGCGACAGGTCCGGCGTGATCCTGATGGGCAGCTCGCCGCCGATCGACGCGAAGTGCGAGGCGAGGTCCACGCTGGTCTGGCCCACCACGTAGCGACCACGCACCATCGCGCCGTAGCTGCGTCGCGCGTTCGGCATCAGGCCCACGCCCACGCTCGCGCCCCAGCCGTTGTTGTTCATGCCGAGGGCGAAGTTCGTGTTGTTGCTGCTCGAGTCGGAGACACGCGCGAGCCACAGGCCACCGACACTGCCGAGCGGCGCGAAGTCGACCGTGGGCATGTGAGAGACCTCTGCTTGCGCTTGCGGCGCGGGCGCTGTCTCGGGTGAGGCCAGGGTCGAGGGCGCGGCCACGACGGAGCCCTGGGGTGGCGTGGGGGCCGGCTTCTGCTGTGCGCCCGCGAGAGAAGCGGAGAGAAGAGTGGCGGCGTGGAGCGCCGACGCGAGGATTCCGATGCGAGCCTTCATGGCGTGCACCCCAGCGCTGCGCCGATCCTGTTCGCTGCCTTTGTGCCGTCGGTCGAGTTGCCTGGAGAGCAAGCGTTGATTCCAGCGATCGCGACACACCCCCTGGCGAGGATGCAGTTCGCCGCGCTCTCGGAGAAGTCGGGCTCCTTCTCCACGGGCGAGCATGGACCGTCAAAACACAGCACCGCCTCGCGGTAGGAGTACTCGCACGAGACCCCGGGCGGCGCCGCGCCACAGCACTTCTTGATGTGCTGCGTCGCGCTCTCGCACATCACGACGGACGTGCGAACCTGATCATGATCGCTGCACGCCGGAACGCCGGCGGAGATCGCCCCACCCAGGAGCAGCGCCAGCAGCGCGTTTCCCTTAGTCATCTGCAACCTTTCGTTTCGCGCGCAGGGCCGCGAGCCGCTGGCCGATGCGCAGCTCCTCGCCCCGCTCCGTGGGCTCGTAGAAGATCTCGTTCGCTATCACGTCGGGCAGGTACGTCTCACCCGGCGGAACGCCATCAGGGAAGTCGTGCGCATACTTGTAGTCTGCACCATATCCCTCGGCCTTCATGTGGCTGCTGACTGCGTTGCGCAGCTTCTTCGGTACGGGCAGCGCGCCGCGCTCGTCGATCATCGCCTTGGCTCGCTGCCAGGCCTTCGTGACCGCGTTCGACTTGGGTGCGCTCGCCAGATAGATGGTGCACTGCGCGAGCGGGTACATGCCCTCTGGCATGCCCATGCGCCGGAACGCCGCGTCGGCGGAGGTGGCCACGTAGAGCGCGCGCGGGTCCGCGTTGCCGATGTCCTCGCTCGCGAAGATCATCATGCGCCGCAGGAGGAACAGCGGATCGTCACCGGCCTCCAGCATGCGGAGCAGATAGTAGATCGCCGCGTCCGGATCCGAGCCGCGCATCGATTTGATGAACGCGCTGGTGATGTTGTAGTGCTCCTCGCCGCCCTTGTCGTAGAGCAGCGGCGCCTTCTCCAGCACGTCGGTCAGGTTGCCCAGGGAAAGGTGTGAGCCCTGCAAGGCGCTCGCGTCGCCGCCGTTCGTGACGTGCGCCACGGCGGACTCCAGCAATCCCAGCGCGCGTCGAGCATCACCGCCCGCGGCCTTTGCGACCGCCATGAGCGCGTCGTCATCCGCCGTGACGCCAGACGCGCCGAGCCCTCGCTCCGCGTCCATGAGCGCGCGCCCCAGGAGCCGCACCAGCACGTCTTCGCCGAGCGCCTCCAGATGGAAGACCTTGCACCGCGAGAGCAGCGCGGCGTTCACGGCGAACGACGGGTTCTCGGTGGTCGCGCCCACGAGCGTGATGGTTCCCGCCTCCACGTGCGGCAGGAACGCATCCTGCTGCGCCCTGTTGAAGCGATGAATCTCGTCCACGAAGACCAGCGTGCGCTCGCCGCGGTACGAGAGCCGCTCCTTCGCGGTGGCGACGATCTCGCGTAGCTCCGGCAGGCTGCCCAGCACGGCAGAGAACGGTACGTAGACGGACTTTGTAGTGGCGGCGATCACGTGGCCAAGGCTGGTCTTGCCGACGCCCGGCGGTCCCCACAGGATCATCGACGGCACGCGGTCCTGCGCGATGGCACGCGCGAGCGGCTTGCCCCCACCCACCACGTGCGTCTGTCCCAGGTACTCGTCCACACTCACGGGACGCATGCGCTCCGCGAGCGGCGTAGCACCGCTCTTCTTTGCCTGCTCCGCGGCCGCCTTGCTGAACAAGGTGTCCTCGGCCGTGCCTCGCTTCTGCGTTCGCAACGCCACGCGACTCCATTAACACGCCGCGCCCCCTTGCCAAAGCGGCGTGGACCGCGTGAGATCAACGCCGGATGCCGCAGGTCGTCGTCGTACCGTTTGGCGTGCCGGAAGAGGCAGAAGGACTTGGCATCGGCCTCGCGGCGCTGGTCCACGGCTTCGTGCGTTTTGGCAACGACCACGTGGGCCTCGCGCAGCTCCTCTCCAAGGACGCGACGCGCGCGGTGGAGGCGTTCATCCCGCCCGCCGCGTGGAAGGAGCTCTCCGCAAACGGACCGGACCCGGGTCCGCTCGATCTGGTGCTCACTGGCTCGTTCGAGCCGCCCGAGACCGGGCGCGGCTCTCTTCAGCTGGTCGCGTTCGAGCCGAAGAGCGGTGACGTACGCGCAAAAGAGGACGCGGGCTTCGGCCAAGACGATGCCGGAAGCGCGGTCGCGGCGCTGCTGCGTGTATTCTGCAACAAGATCGACGCGGACATCGGTCACGCCGAGCAGATCGACGACCTGGACTGGGCTGCGCTCGAGAGCGTGCTTCGTGCGGAACGCTGTGTCGTTCCGAATCCGCTCAAGGGCGGCGCCAAGGATCGCTTCGCCGCGCTCGGGCACCTGGAGCGCGCGTTGTCGGACGCGCCAACGTCGCGCTTTGCCGCGTCGCGCCTGGCGGCATGCGCCATGGAGGCAGCGTTCACCGCGCCGTCCGCCACGCTCGCGCAGGCCGCCATCCGCAGCGTCACGCGCGCGCTCGGCGACGCCCCAAGGCAAGTCGAGCTGCTCGAGGCCTCTGCCGCCATGGAGCTCCGCTTCGGCAACTCGATAGAGGCGGAGGCGCGCGTGCTCTCCGCGCTGGAGGTCGCGCCGGACCGTGGCAGCCTCTGGGCGCTCCTCTGCGAAGCGCGCCGTTCACGCGGCGACCGCGTCGGCGCAATCGACGCCGTGCGGCGCGGTCTTGCGCGCAAGATCCAGGACCCGCTGCTCTTCACGGAGGATGGCATTCTCCGCATGGACGAGGGCGATCGCGTGGGCGCCGCAGCCCGCTTCCGCGAGGTCCTCGCGCGCTGGCCCTTCTTCCCGTCCGCGTGGAAGAACCTGGCGCAGATCGCCCTGCGCGAAGAGGACGTCATCACTTCTCAGTCGCTCGTGGATTCGGCGCTTGCCGCGCGCGGTCTGCATCCGGACGTCTTGCGTCAGGCCATCGAGCTGTCGCTACGCGCGGAGCCCCCCGGCGTCGCCCGCGCCGCTCGGGTGCTGGTGCTCGCGCGGTCGCTCGTTGCGATCGCCCCGCAAGATCCGTTCGCAAGCTTGGTCCTTTCGCGCGCGCTCTCGGAGACGGGAGACAAGGACGGCGCGGTGCAGGCGCTCGTGCGCATAGAGGATCTCGCGAAGGGCTCGCCGCTGGCCGCGGAGGCGCAGCGCGGCCGCTTCCAGCTGGAGGACAAGCAGAGCGCTGACGAGGTTGACGCCATCCTTCGTGCCGCCGGCAGCGCCAGCGAGTCCGATCTCTCATCGCTCGCGTCGCGCGCGCGCCGCCTGTCCGAGTCTTCGCCCACGTGGGTGTCCGCGTTCGCGCTGGGCGTGGTGCATCGCAAGCAGGAGCAATGGGCGCGCGCCGAGGAGGCGCTGAACGAGGCGCTTCGTCGCTCGCCCGGATGCCCACCCGTGCTGGTGGAGCTGGTATCCGTGTGCGTGGGGCTGCGTGAAGGCGAGCGCGCAATGGAGCACGCCGCGCACGCGATCAAGCTTGCGGGCGAGAACGCGAAGACGCTGTCCGTGATGGCCGCGGCGCTCCTCTGCGCCGGACGTCAGGAGGACGCGGAGAAGACGATCGATCGCGCGCTCGCGCTCGAGCCCAAGAACCCCGAGAATCAGGCGCTCTCCGAGAAGATCCGCACGTCGCCCCCACCCGCGTCGAAGCGCAGCTCGTTCCTGTCGTGGCTCACCCGCCGCTGAGTCAGGGTGACTGGTCGGGCTTGCGCATGCCGGTGCAGTAGATCGGCGCGCCCTGGATCTCGTGGAAGTGGCGCGTGTACGGCACGCGCTCCACGCGCTGGAGTAGAACGCCGCCCTCACGCAGCTTGGCAACGTCGTCCTTCAAGACCGTGCATACTACATGCGTATTCACGTAGTCGCCGTAGACGACGGGCACGTCCAGGAGCCGGTTGTCCCACTCCGACCAGTGGAAGCGGACCAGGCCCAGGTGCTTCCGCTTCACCGTGGAATCCGCCATCTTGTAGTAGATGGCCATCTCGACGCCGCCATAATGCCCGCAGGGAACGACCACGTCTGCGCCGTCGGGGATGGACTCGAACAAGGTCGGAAACACGAAGTCCACGGCGCCCTCGTGCGCGGCCATGTTCAGGTCCGCGGCGTAGAGGGGCATCCAGAACCAGCTGAAGCGGATGGCTCCCAGCGTGATGAAGGTGGCGGCCGTTCCAGTGAGGAGAACCCCGCGCCATGCGGACTCCCAGAGCGTGCACACGCCGCCGGCGATCATGAGCGCCAGGAACGGGAACACGGGCATGAAGTACCCTTCCGGATCCGGGATCGCGTAGAAGAACGGGATCGCGAGCTGCGCCAGCGTGGTCAGGGCGAAGAAGCCGAACACGGTGCGGTTGCCGCGGAAGAAGCGCGAGATGCCGAACGGAATGAGGAGGAGCAGCGGCCAGAGCCACTGCTTCTGCATCTCTGTCGGGATGACGGGGAGTCGAAAGCGGATGCCCTCGACGAACTTGAACTTCCCCATGGCGTCCTGGAAGCTCTTCGCCGTCACGAAGTCGATGAAGTGCCGTCTGTCCAGCGGGCCCGCGAACTCGCTGTAGGGGAGCGTCTCTTTCGCACGGAGCCAGAGGTACGCGTACGAGCCTGCGCCGATCGCTGCACCTGCAAGCATGAACGCGAGCAGGCTCCACGGACGCTTCAGATCTTTCCGCGTCTGGAACACGACCCACAGGAACGCTGGCGCCATGGACACGATCGCGAGGTGATTGCCGAAGCCGACGAGCCACGCGAAGAGACCAATGCCGAAGGCGAGCTTGTCGCGCTCCTGCAGCCACCGCACGGTGCCATAGACGGCCACCGCACCGCACAACGAGCTGAGCGTGTAGACCTCTGCCTCCGTGGAGAGCAGCCAGAACGTGGGACCAAGGCCCAGGAAGATTGTGCCGAGCGCGGCGGTCCGCACGGGGCCGATCGCCCATGCGCCCTCGCGCGATGCGAGCGTCATCTGCGCCATGGTGCGGAACACGAACGAGAGCGTCAGCAGGCCGCAGATGGCGGAGAAGAGGTTGACCTTGACGTAGTCCTCGAGCGGCAGGGGAATGCGCACCGCCACGTAGGTGAGCATCAGGTAGAGCGGATTGCCGGGCGGGTGCCCGATGCCGCCGATGCGCGGCAGGAACTGGAACTTCGAAGAGTCGCCCAGGTTGATGAGCCCGCCAGGCCCTGGGTGCAGCGTGAGCAGGTACACCGCCGCGAAGAAGATCATCAGCGTGCGGTGCGCGCGCTTCGCATCGGGAATGAGCGCGGCGTCGGCACGCGTGGCGCCGCGTCCTAGCCACGTGCCTACGCGGCGGACAGGGCGGAGGATGCGGTGCGTGATGCGGTGCGTGATGCGCTGCGTGATGCGCGTGGTGGTCACGACCGCTCCCCGAAGATGGCCGTGCCGACGCGCACGAAGGTGGACCCAGCCTTGATGGCGAGCTCGAGATCGTCGCTCATGCCCATGGATAGCTCGGGAAGTCGCGCGGGCCCGCCGTGGGCATTCCGCAACGCGACCAGGCCCTCGAACGCGCGCAGCGTCGCAGCGTCGTCGTCCGCGGGGGGCATGGTCATGAGCCCTTGCAGCGTGAGAGTCCGCACGGACTCGATCGCGGAGAGCAGCACGGCAACCTGGTCGGGGGGCGCGCCGTGCTTCTGCGACTCTCCGGATACGTTGACCTCGCAGAGCGCGCGCATCGTGCGGCCGTACGCCGTGAGGCGCTTGTCGAGCTCGCGCACCAGGTCTGGTTTGTCCACCGTGTGGATCACGTGCGCGACCTTCGCGACGACCTTCGCCTTGTTCGTCTGCAGGTGGCCGATGAAGTGCCACTCGATGTCGGAGAGGTCCGCGAGCTCCGCGGCCTTCTGCTCCAGCTCCTGCGCGTAGTTCTCACCGAACGCGCGCTGCCCTGCGGCGTACGCGTCGCGGATGTCGTTCGCGGGCTTCGTCTTCGACACCGCAAGGAGCTTCACCGTGCCTGCCACGCGGCCCGACTTCTGCGCCGCCGCTTCGATGCGCGCGCGCACGTCCGCAAGTCGCTGCGCGATGCCGCTCATGACTTCCTTGCGCGGCGCGCGTGGACGACCATCACGTCGCTCTCCTGCGTGAGCGGTCCGCCCTGGAAATCTCCCTCGATCGTGACGACGCGGAAGCCCGCCTCTTCCAGGAAGACCTGCCACTCCTCCGGGTAGAACTGCCGGTGCGCGAGCGGCGTCATCACGGTGTCGCCGCTCTTCGGGGTGAAGAACATGGAGATGAAGAGGATCTGCCTGACGCGGTCATAGTCGAAGATCTCCTCGTACTTCACGCGACCGAGCGTGGGGTGGTTGAAGGGCGGCGCGCCGTACTTGCGCTGCGCAGAGCGAGCAAGGTCTCGGGGGACGGGCAGCGACAGGTCGCAGATGAACGTGCCGCCCGGCATCAGGTGACTCGTGACAACGCGAAGGAAGCCGCGCACGTCGCTCCGCGTGTAGAGGTGCAGCGCCGTGTTGAACGGGCAGATCACGAGCGGGAACTTTCGGCCCAGCGAGACCTTGCGGATGTCGCCGCGCACGAAGGCCACGCGCTCACGGACCTCGCGCGGCTCGTCGCGGAGGCGTCGCCGTAGATCGGCGAGCATTTCCCTGGAGTGGTCGACGCCGATGACCGAGATTCCGTGACGCGCCAGCGGGAGCGCGATGCGACCATTGCCAACGCCGAGCTCCAGCACGGGCCCACCGCTCTTGCAGGCGAGCTCCACGTAGCGCGCGACGTCCTCGATGCGCGTGCGATAGGTGTGCGTGTAGTACGCCGCGTCCGTGTAGTGGGCGCGCGAACCAGCGTCGAGCTCGCGATCTATGCGAGCCACATGCCTCTCAGAAGAGGCCGGCCTTGCGCTGCGCCTCGATCCACTCGTCGACCACGTCGTTCGTGTCGCGCTCGAAGTGGACCTTGCCGGCCGCGATCTCGCGGAGGGCAGTGACGGCGGGCTTGTTCTTGGAGTGAACAAGGGGGTGCGCGCCCTTCATGAGCTGACGCGTGCGGTTGGCGGCCAGGAGCACCAGGGCGAAACGGTTCTCTTCACGCTCGAGGCAATCTTCGACTGTGACGCGCGCCATGGTGCAAGCTCCTTACGAACCTCGATGCGACAACATGCGAGGCGATCCGTTGGGATCGATTGGGGGAAGAAGGAGTTAGTCGCCCTCGCGAGATTCCGCAAGCAAGTCGTCCCGCGCTGAGGTAAGACCACTGAAAGCATGTTCCGTCCTCGTATCCTCCTCGTGCGTCACGGCGAGACCGAGGACAACAAGAACCGCATCTTCCAGGGCCAGAAGGGCAGCGGCTTGAACGATCTCGGTCGCGAGCAAGCCCGCAGGCTCGCCGCGCGGCTGGCCCCCGTCAAGATCACCGCCGTCTTCGCCTCCGATCTTGCCCGCGCCGTGGAGACGGCAGAGATCGTCGCGGCTCCTCATGCGCTCGCAGTGACCACCAAGGTGGAGCTTCGCGAGGTGGACGTGGGCGCGTGGTCTGGCCTCCCGTACGACGCCGTCCAGGAAAAATTCCCCGAGGAGTACGGGGCGTGGCGGAGCGGGCTCGACATTCGCCGCGGTGGGGGCGAGACGTACGACGAGCTCGCCGCGCGCATGATGAAGGTCCTCGGCTCGATCAGCGCTGTCGTGTCGGGCACCCCCGATGGGCTGGCGTTGTGCGTCTCCCACGGCGGCGCCATCCGCAGCGTCATTCGCACCCTCGTCGGCCACGGTAGCCACCCGCGCGCGCTCGCCGCAGCCGACAACACCAGCGTGACGCTTCTTGAGTACGAGAAGCAGCACGAGCAGCAGCACGAAGAGCACCACCAGAAGCAGGAACTCTCGTTCCGCGTCGCGGTCTACAACGACACCAACCACCTAGAGGACGCCGTCCGAGCACGCGTCCCCACCCGCTGAACCCCAGGAGAGCGCCATGGCCTACGTCCTCACGATTGCAAACTACAACTATTCCTCGTGGTCACTCCGGCCGTGGATCGTGATCCGCCAGGTCGGCATCGCCGTGGAAGAGCACGTGCTGGATCTCGCAGGCCCGGGGCTGGCCACGCCTGGCGTCGCGGAGGCCTCGCCCTCGGGCCGGGTCCCCGTGTTCGACGTGGACGGCAACAAGGTCTGGGAGTCGCTCGCCATCTGCGAGCTGATCTCGGAGCTGTTCCCCAGCCAGCAGCTCTGGCCGAAGGATCGCTACAGGCGCGCGAACGCCCGCGCCGTGGCCACCGAGATGGTCGCCGGCTTCTCCGCGCTGCGCTCTGCCATGCCCATGAACATCCGCGCGCGCCGCAAGCACGGTGAGCTCGACCCCGCCGTGAAGAAGGACGTCGATCGCGTGAAGCGCATCTGGAACGACTGCCTCAACGTGTCTGGCGGTCCGTACCTCTACGGCTTGTTCTCCATCGCGGATGCGATGTACGCGCCCGTCGTCAGTCGCTTCCGGAGCTACGGCGTGGACACGGACCCCACGTGCACGGCGTACATGAAGAGCATCGAGAACCTGCCCGCCATGAAGGCCTGGGCAGAGCGCGCGGCCGCGGAGAAGCACCGCGTGCCCGAGTACGAGGCGATCGCCGAAGCCCTCCCGGCCCAGTGACGCAAAAGCACGACAACGACACGCTCGTCATTCGCGGCGCGCGCGAGCACAACCTGGACATCGACGAGCTGCGCGTCCCCAAGCAGAAGCTCGTCGTGTTCACCGGCGTGTCGGGCTCCGGCAAATCGTCGCTCGCGTTCGACACCATCTATGCGGAGGGGCAGCGTCGCTACGTGGAGTCGCTCTCCACCTACGCGCGGCAGTTCCTTGGTCAGCTCGAGAAGCCCAAGTACGAGCACATCCGCGGGCTGTGCCCCACCGTGGCCATCGAGCAGAAGACCGCCTCCAGCAACCCGCGCTCCACGGTCGGCACCGTCACGGAGATCTACGACTACCTGCGCGTGCTGTTCGCGCGCGTGGGCGACCAGCGCTGCCCGCGATGCGGCGGTCCCGTCACGGGGCGCAGCCTGGACCAGATCGTCGCCGAGGTGAGCACGCTGCCCGCGGGCGCGAAGGTGACGCTGCTTGCGCCGATCGTGGACCAGCGAAAGGGCGAGTTCGTGGACGTGCTGGAAGACCTGAAAAGAAAGGGTTTCGTGCGCGTCCGCATCGACGGGCAGATCGTCAGGCTCGAGGACGTGAAGCCGCTCGACAAGAAGAAGAAGCACGACATCGCGCTCGTCGTGGACCGCCTCACGCTCACGGGCTCTGGAGCCAGCGGCTCCGACGCGAGCTCTCGCGCGCGCCTGACCGACGGCGTGGAGACCGCGCTTCGTGCGGGCGGCGGCAAGCTTGTCGTCGAAGAAGAGGGCGCCGCGCCGAAGCTCTTCTCCGAGTCGCGCACGTGCGCGAAGTGCGACATCGCAGTGCCGGAGCTCTCGCCGCAGTCACTGAGCTACAACTCGCCGCTCGGCATGTGCCCGGAGTGCAGCGGCCTGGGCACGCGGCTCGAGGCGGACCCCAGGCTGCTCGTGCCGGACACCGCGCTCACGATCGACCAGGGCGCGATCGCCCCGTGGCGCAACGTCGCCGAGAGCGAGGGGTGGACCGGTCGCATCGTAGGTGCACTATGCAAGGATCTGGGGATCCCGCGGAATGTCCCGTATCGCAAGCTCTCGCAGCAGAAGAAGGACATGCTCATGTTCGGCACGGGTGAGCGGCGCATCGCCGTGAGCTGGTCCGGCAAGCACTCCAAGGGCTCGTGGGCCATGCGATGGGAGGGGCTGTGCCCGCAGATGCGCCGCCGCTTCGAGACCACGCAGTCCGAGTTGATGCAGAAGAAGTACAAGGTGTACCTGCGCGAGGCCCACTGCAGCGCGTGCGACGGCGCGCGTCTCCGGCCCGAGGCCCGCGCGGTTTTTCTCGGCGGAAAATCGCTGCCGGAGGTGTCAACCATGACCATCTCCGACGCGGCGCCGTTCTTCGAGAAGCTCACGCTCACCGGCGCGAAGAAGACGATCGCGGAGGAGATCCTGAAGGAGATCCGCCACCGCCTTGCGTTCCTCCTTGGCGTCGGGCTCGAGTACCTCTCGCTCTCGCGCGCGACCATGACGCTCTCCGGTGGTGAGGCGCAGCGCATCCGCCTTGCCGCGCAGCTTGGCAGCGAGCTGTCCGGAGTCATGTACGTCCTGGACGAGCCGTCGATCGGTCTGCACCCGCGCGACAACACGCGCCTCATCTCCGCGCTCACGCGCCTACGCGATCTGGGCAACACCGTGATCGTCGTCGAGCACGACGAGGAGACCATCCTCGCAGCCGATCACGTCGTGGACTTCGGGCCGGGCGCCGGACGTCTGGGTGGTCACGTCGTCGCCGAGGGCACGGCGAAGGACATCATGCGGAACAAGGCGTCGCTCACGGGCGACTACCTCGCGGGTCGCAAGAGGATCACGGAGCCGCGCGCGCGCCGCACGCCATCGGGCTTCCTCACCGTGAAGCACGCAAAGGAGAACAACCTGCGCGACGTGACGGTGAAGTTCCCGCTGGGCGTGTTCTGCGCGGTCACCGGTGTCAGCGGCGCAGGAAAGTCCACGCTCGTCGGGCAGATCCTGGAGCCCGCCGTGCTGAACGCGCTCCATGGCGCGGGCCACACCATCGGCGACCACGAAGGCATCGCCGGGATCGAGCAGCTCGACAAGGCGATCGTGATCGATCAAAACCCGATCGGCCGCACACCGCGCAGTAACCCCGCCACGTACACGAAGCTCTTCGATCTGATCCGCGACGTCTTCGCCAGCACGAAGGAGGCGCGCGCGTTTGGCTACGCTGCCGGTCGCTTCTCCTTCAACGTGAAGGGCGGCCGCTGCGAGAGCTGCGAAGGCGGCGGCATGCGCGCCATCGAGATGCACTTCCTGCCAGACGTGTGGGTCACGTGCGAGACGTGCAAGGGCAAGCGCTACAACGAGGCCACGCTGCGCGTCGCGTTCAAGGGCAAGAACATCGCGGAGGTCCTTGCCATGCAGGTGAAGGAGGCGCGCGAGCTCTTCGCGAACGTCCCGAAGATCGCGCAGATCCTGAGCACCCTGGACGAGGTCGGCCTGGGCTACGTGTCGCTCGGACAGCCCGCGACCACGCTATCCGGCGGCGAGGCGCAGCGCATCAAGCTGTCGAAGGAGCTCTCGCGAAGAGACACGGGCAACACGCTCTACATCCTGGACGAGCCCACCACGGGCCTCCACTTCGACGACGTGAAGAAGCTGCTCGTCGTGCTCCAGAAGCTCGTGGACGCCGGCAACACCGTGCTCGTCGTGGAGCACAATCTGGATGTGGTGCGCGCCGCCGACTACATCATCGACCTTGGCCCCGAAGGCGGAGCCGCAGGCGGCCGCGTGATCGCAGAAGGCACCCCCGAAGCCGTCGCCCGCAACGCAAAGTCCTACACGGGCCAGTTCCTGGCCAGGCCCTGAAGCCTGAAACAAGGCCAGAACTGCAGCGGCGGGCAAAATGAAAGTCCGTTTCAAAATTTGAACGTCACGTTTCATACGCTGCGCCTCTCGAGCAGCGCGGGTCCTGTAGAATCGGCGGATGTCGTCACCCTATCGCGCGAGCGGGCCGCTTCCGGAGGCGACGCGCGAGCCCACGCGCGCGCGGCTGGGGCTTTTGGTCGGCGCGGTCGGCGCGCTTCTCTGCTTTGGCTCGCTGATGCACGCGTACCTCGGGTCGTTCTCGGTCGGAAATAGCACTGCGCTCAGCGTGGGAGCCGCGATCGTCAGCGTGGCGCTGGTATATGCGTCGCTCGATGCGCCGTCCGGGCGCGCGCTCCTCATTCCGTCCGCCGCCGTGTTCGCGGCGACCTTCGTGATGCGGCCCATGGGCAGCGCCGCTCCAGAGCTCTTCATGCGCACGTGGGTCTGGCCCGCTCGCTACTTCGCGGTGACTGGCCTGGCCGCGGGCCTGCTCTTGCGTCTTCGGCGCTCGCGTCCGGGTGCCTCTGGCGCATTCCTGCGACTCGCAGCGATCGTCGGCGCGTGGTGGGGCCTTTCGTGGATGGCGTCGTGGGTGTGGAGCGGCGCCGATCACTCCGCGCGTGCGGAGGCGCTGTCACGCGTGTGCTACCTGCTCCTTGCGCTCGGCATGCTGGACACGCGGCGATACGTGGGAATTGCGCCGCTCGAAGCGCCCGCTCGCACGCCCGACGATCTCGCGCGCGAGATGGCCACCACACGCATCTGCCTTGCTGCCCTTTCGCTGGCGGTGACATTCGCGGCACCGAAAGAGCCCTGGAGCTCACGCTGGGCAGTGCTGGCAACGGCGGAGACGGTGGGCGCGGGGGCGCTGTTCTTGCTGCACGCCAGATGGCTGCTTCGAACGCGCCACGTTCTTGCGGCCGCACTGTCGATGCTCACGTCCGTGCTCGCGGTCTGGACCGCCGTCCTGGCGTTCGATGCGCACACGGGCCCGCTGCCAGCTGTGGCGATCTGCTGCTTCGGCGCCGGCGCGCTCATCGTGGATGGAAGCATTGCCCACTTCGTCCGGCCGTCACGTCTCACGGACATGCGTGCAGCGAAGCCAGCGTTCATCCTGGCCTGCGGCGCGATCGGTCTACGCGTGCTGTCGCTCGCCGTCGCGCTCCGAGCGGAGTAGCGCTATAACCGTGGCATGTCCGACTGGAAGCACTCCACACGATCTGCGCTTGCTGCGTCCTTGCTCGCCGCGCTCGCCGCGTGCTCCAGCTCCACCACCCCCACGGGCGGTGCGGCGTCGGATGGTGGCGACGGCACGGACATCGGGGATGGCGGCGGCGGTGGCGGCACCATGTGCACGTCTGCGCGCAACCAGCTGCTCGCGCCGCTGGCGAAGACGTCCAAGGGCGCGGTCACCGTGGTCTCCACGTCTGGCGCAACGAAGGTCGTGTACGTGGATGCCTCGGCCGGCGGGGTGAACGGGTCCGCGCCGCGCGTCTACGTCAACCTGGACACCGTGACGCGCGTGGACCTCACGGACACCGCGGCGTTCACGTCCGCGGACTGGGATCTTGCGCTGAAGCGCACCACCCTCTACACGAACTCGGGCGACGCGGGCATTGGCATGGGCGGCGCGCAGCAGGTGGGAAAGGCGTTCGCGTCCGTCACTGCCGCGGACGCGACCAAGGTCGTCGCAGAGACTTTCTTCGACGACATGTGCACCGCCAAGACCGACCCCATTGGCGCGCCGCTGTCGGCGTTCAGTGACTGGTACGACTACGACATGGCCACCAACATCCCCACGCCCAAGACGAACGTCACGTACATCGTTCGTGGCGGCACGGGGAAGCTCTTCAAGGTCGCCATCACCAGCTACACGGGCCTCGCGGACGGCGGCACCGGTACGGCCACCGGCTTCTTCCTGCTGAACGTGGCCGCGCTGTGATTCGCGCTCGCGTCGCCGTCGGGTTCGCGTTTGCGATCGGCGTGTCCATGCTGCCTCGGGTGGCGCATGCGATTGCATGCAGCGGCCGGCCCACGGACTCCGGCGGATTCGGCGGCTACGACTACGGGACCGACATGGTGAAGACCTACGACACCGCGCTCGTCCGCGTGCATTATGCACTCACCGGAAAGCACGCGCCCGCGCAGGCCACCACGCGCGGGGACGGCGTCCCCGACACGGTCGCGTTCGCGGGCGACACGGGCCAGGACGCGCTCACGAAGTATGCGCAGATGGGCTTCCTGGCGCCGCCCGCAGACACGGACTGCAATTCGAATGGCGGCGATCAGCGCCTCGACATCTACCTGGTCGCGTTCGCGGGTGCGGACGGCACCACCACGCCGGAGAACTGCGCCGGCCCCGTCTGTGGCTCGTTCGTCCTCTCGGAGAGCACATTTGCCGGACGCGGCTACGCGAACGCGCAAGAAGGCTTCAAGACGGTGATCACGCACGAGCTGTTTCATACAGTGCAGAATGCATACGACTCGCAGATGGATCGCTTCTGGGCAGAGGGCACCGCGCAGTGGGCCATGAAGACGCTGCATCCGGAGCTCCCCGACTTCGAGAATCAGCTCCCTGACTTCTTCGCGCACCCGGACCACTCGCTCGACGCGCTGCCCAGCGGCGCGGTCGCCGGCTATCTCTACGGCTCTGCGGTGTGGCCGCTCTTCCTCACGCTCACCCAGGGCGACGGCACTGTGAAGGCGATCCTCGAGAAGCAGGCCGGAGGCAAGGCGAAGTCGATGGACGCGGCGAACGTCGTGCTCACGGCGAAGGGTTCGTCGGTCGGGCAGGCATTCATGCTGTTCTCCGCATGGAACGCCGCCACGAAGAGCCCAGCTCCGATCGCCGGCCAGGGGTATCCGAACGCCGCGACGTATCCCGGCGTGAAGAAGGCTGCGCTCGCGGACGGCGTCACGGGGATCACGTCGGGGTACTCGTCGTATGCGTACATCGGCACGCTCGACGCGCCCACGACCCTCTCGCTCACCACGGACGCCACGCGCAACGCGGGCCTGCTCGTGCCGATCACCGCGGACGGGAAGGCAGACCTCGGGAACGCCAAGCCGCTTCCGGCAACGGGCAGCGGACAGGTGCTCGTCGTCGTCGCGGGTATCACCACCAAGAAGACGGACGGGCCGTTCACGCTCGCGTACTCGGCTCCCTCGGAAGGCGACGCCGGTCCCGGGGCGCCAGGCCCTGAAAAAACTGGTGGATGCGCGGTCTCCGCGCGTTCCGAGCCGATGGATCTCGGAGGCCTCTTTGGCGCCGCGCTCGTCCCGATCGCGCTCGTGCCATTCATGCGCCGCATGCGCCGCGCTCGCCGCGCCTGACACCGCACGGCCAAGAATCGCCGATTTGACACTGCCTTTACAAATGGGGTGAGGTCCGCCGGCTAGGCTGACTGTCAGTGTCGCTCCTTGCATCACGCCCTTCGCGTCCCGTCGTGGCTGCGTTCGCGTTGCTCGGCGCGGGCGCGGCATGCCTCCTCGCGTCGATGTGGCTCGGGAGCGGCGAGCCCCCGCCCGCACGACAGGGCGATGCGTCGAAGGTCCTCGCGGCGTTCGTTGCGCACGAGCCCGCGGCGCTCGAGGTCGATCTCGCGGCCCGGTATGGCGGACGGCGGGAGCTCCTCGATCCGCGAAGAACGCTGCCGACGTGGCACAAGCACCTGCCGACCGACGCCGTCGCCACGTACAAGGCGATCCGGGACTGCAGCGAGCCGAGCGTGTTCGTCGCGGATCCGGAGCTCGCAAAGGCCATCGACTGGCACGCCGCAAGCTGCGCCCACACGGCGCGAGAGCTCGCATCGCTCGCCGAGCACCCGCCCTTCATGCATCCCACGGGCAGCTCGTACGCGTACCTCCTCACCAATGAGGCGCCGCGTCCAGCGGAGGCGTGGCTCGCCGCGAACAAACGCGCGTTCCACGTCCTGGAGCTGCGAGAGCTCCCACCAGCGCTGCTCGCCCCGGATGAACGCGCGCTTTCGGAGCTTCCGCCCGCCGCGTTCTCACGCATCCTCGAGGGGGACACGACGGTCCTCTCGAATGCATGGATGATACATGCATCGCGCGACCAGTATGGACCTACGAAGCTCGTGTTCCGACATCGCGATGATTGGGATGCCTTCGCTTCCCGCGCAGGCGTGACCCTGGTCGCGGGGGCCTCCGCATGCGCCGACGCAGAGACGCCCGTGCTCTGCTGGCACACCGAGCCCGTGTCCGCGTCGCGGCGAAGCGGCGTGCGTGCGCTGCTCCTTGGCGGCGCGGCGCTCGGGATGCTCGGGATCGCGCTGCTCGTGGCGCTGGTCGTGCGTGCGCGTCGTGAGGCCGAGCGTGAGCGCGTGTTCCTGCTTCGCACGCTGACCCACGAGCTGCGCAGCCCGGTGACGGCGATGCGCCTGGACGTCGAGCCGCTGCGTGCGTCGTTCGACGCGCTGCCGGAGGACTGTCAGGAGCCGCTGCTCCGACTCTCGGAAGGCATCGAGCGGCTGTCACGCGTGCTCGAGGTGACAGGGCGTGCGCTCTCGCTCTTCGATTCGCGCGTCGAGAAGCGCGCATCCCCGATCGCTGCGCGCATCGTTCCGTCAGTGAACGCATACTTCGAGGAGCTGACCGGTGAGTGGCCAGAGGACGTCGTGCTCGATCTGCCTGCGGAGGACCACGCGTTCACGACCGACCCGGACTGGCTCCGCGTCGCCGTGAAGAACCTGGTCGAGAACGCCGCAAAGCATGGCGAGAGCCCCATCCGCGTCAGCGTGCGCGTGAGCGGTCGCGAAGGAAAGAGCGAGCTCTGTGTGCGCGTGCAGGATCAGGGCAAGACGCCCGACCTCACGCTCGCAGACGCGGTGCGTCCGTTCACGAAGGGTGATCGCAGCTCGGGGCTTGGTCTTGGGCTCTCGCTCGTGCAACGGATCGTCGAAAGGCAAGGCGGGCGCTTGCGCCACGAGCCGGATCCGACGACATTCGAGCTTCGCATGCCGCAGGGGAAGGATCGATGAGCCGCATCCTTGTCGTGGAGGACGACGTCGCGATCGCCACGTCGCTGCGCGAGCTGCTCGTGCGTGATGGACACGACGTCACCGTTGCGAAGACCATCGCGGAGGCGCATCAGGCGCTCACGCCCGACATCGAGCTCGTGTTGCTGGACTGGATGCTGCCCGATGGCCAGGGCGTGGATGCCCTGCGTGCGTGGCGCAAGCATACGGACGTGCCGGTGATCCTCGTCACCGCGCGCGCGGACCTCGTCGATCGCGTCGTGGGCCTCGAGATCGGCGCGGACGACTACGTCACGAAGCCCTTCGAGGGGCGCGAGCTCACGGCGCGCATCAAGGCGCGACTGCGCGGGCGCGCGAAGGGACCGGAGGCGCCAGAGACCCTCGCTCGCGACGGCGTCACGGTCGACCTTGCCGCGCGTGAGGTCCAGTTCCGCGGCGCCAAGGTGGAACTGACGCGCATGGAGTTTGGTCTCTTGCGGCTGCTCATGGAGAACCCCACGCGCGTCTTCACCCGCGAGGAGCTGCTGAATCGCGTCTGGGGATACGAGCGCGCGCCAACAACGCGCACGGTGGACGCGCATGTCCTTGCCCTGCGAACCAAGCTCGATTCCGCGCTCATCGTGTCCGTACGCGGCATTGGCTACCGCTTCCGTCCCGCGCCTCTGCCCATGGACCCATCCGAGGGGAGCAAGGATTGACCGTGACTTCACGCACTGAACATTTCTTTTTGTCATTGTCAGCCCTGCCACAAGGAGGCTCCCAATGAACCCGATCAAGTTTGCTCTCACCATCACAGCTCTCACCATCAACTTCGCGTCGCCCGGCTGCGGAAAGTCCGAGGTCACGGAAGACCACACAACACCCGTGCTGCGCGTGCCGGCGCTAACCGCCGCGCACAATGCGTTCCTGGAGGGCGACTACCTCACGATGGTCAAGCGCGTGAGGGACGTGCTCGCGGACAAGAACGCCGACCAGATGGCGAAGGACAACGCGCGCGAGCTGCTGGAGAAGGGGTACCAAGCGACAAGCGGCAAGCTCCCCGCGGACTGGACGCTGCCTGCGGGCTTCGAGCCGATCGCTTACAAGCAGGTTCGCCAGGAGCATGCCGACGGGCCGCAGCTGCGCGTTCGGCTCGACGGTCGCGTTGACAATCTGAAGCGCCTGAAGGGCCTCGCGCTCTTGCGCGGCACCGACGTGCTCCTTGATTCGCAGGCGAACGTCGGTCGCTTCTTCTCGGGCGACTCGGCGGACAAGGACGGGATGGTCTACTTCTCGCTCGAGACGCGGGACCTCCCGGCGCTGCCCGAGCCCGGGATCATGACGCTCCGCGTGACGCTCGCGGACGGCTCCGTGACGGAGGGGTGGTTCATCTCGGACCGCCTTGCGTCGTCCGCGTCCCCGATCGTCACCGAGCCGGGCGAAGCGGTGTCGGTGAAGAGCGCCAATCCCATCGCCAAGTGGGTGCCGTTCCATTCGCCCGAGAGCGCGCAGTACGAGCGTCGCAACCTCATTCTATGGCTCTCGCGCCGCAACGACGACGGGTCGTACGCGAATGCGTGGTCGTCGTTCAGCGCGGCGGCCGATCGAGGCGATGCGCGCCTTGGCGGTGAAGGCAACCTGGCCGAGGGTGACTACTCACTCGACGTGGTCTACGACGAGAGCCGCCGCTTCGGTCCGATGTCGCTGGTCCGCCGGAGCTCCCGCGCGTTTTCGTTTCACGTCGCGCGCTGAGGTTCGCGACTCTCTGGAGGCTCTATTCCACGCCGATCGTGAACGTGTTCGCGCCAAAGCTCACGACGGGCTCGTACGTGGTGGGCGTGGTGTCGAACACGCCGGTCGCGTAGCCGCCCATGGCCTGATCCTGCCAGCGGAAGTTCTGGTACGTGTTCACGAGCATGACGACCTTCGTGGTCGAGGCGAGCGCGGGATCGATGATCACAGTCACCGGGAAAACATAGCTCGCGGAGTGGTTGGCTGTGACCAGCGTGAGGCCGCCGCCCGCGAGGTCGACCGGCGTCATGAGGTCCTCGCCGTTGAGCGTTCCGTAGGGGGTGCCGCCGACCTCGAACGTGTACGAGTAGTGCCCCTGGTTCTGGAGCTTGCCGTCGACCAGCGTCGCGTCGGTGAGCACCTCCAGGTCGGAGTAGTCGCCCGGCACGGTCATGCCGCTCGAGTGCATGGTCGCGGCGATCTTGAAGCGGTAGTAGCCGACCTCGACGTGGGCGATCGTGAACGTGCCCCCGGGCAGCGTCTTCGCGACCGCGGTGCCAGCGACGGTGTCGTTGCCGTCGTTGAGTCCGCACTCCACGGCGTTCTGCCCGTTGTCGAACACGACCACGGGAGCAGCATCGTTCGCATCGCGGTAGAGCGTGAGCTTGCGGATCGCGATGTGCTGATCGATCGGGGTCTCGCCCATGTACCCGTCGGTGAAATTGACCTTCGTCTGCGTCGCGCGCAGGTGGATCTCGTACGCCGGTCCGCTCGGAGCAACGCCGCCTTCGCCGCCGCCCGACGAGCCGCCCTCGCTACCGCCGCCGCTTCCAGGCGAACCGCCATCGAACGCGCCGATGTCGACGGTCGACCCGCCACAGCCGGCCGAGCCGATCAAGCCGGCCGAGCCGATCAAGCCGGCCGAGCCGATCAAGCCGATCGCGCCGATCGCTCTCGCGGTCGCCATTCCAAGAGGACCCACTGAAAAGAATGAAGCTGTCATGATGCGCGGTAGGTGGAGACCACCAGCGCTCTTTATGACGCGCGCCCCAGAAAAATCAAAGGGCGTGACCCACGAGCGTGGAAAGCCGGGAAATATGAGACGATCCGGGATACCGCCGGACGAACGCAGCCGCCCGCTGGTCCGCCTCCGCGCCCCGCCCGAGCTTCTCGAGCGCCTCCACCGCGATCACTTCACGCTCCTGAGCAAGCAACCCATCCGGATACTTCTTCCGATGATCGTTCGCCTGAGAGAGAGCCAGAGAAGGATTCGATCGAAGAGAATCTTGCGCCCGCTGGAGCATCGCGATCTCGGGCTCGGGAGGGGAGGACGGAGAGGGTGAGGCGAAGGTTGGGGGTGAAGGAAAGGTCGAAGGTGAGGTCGAGGGCTCCGTCAAGGCAGCCGTCGAAGTCGGTGCCGTCGTCGCCGTCGCCGTCGAGGTCGAGGTCGTCGTCGAGGTCGAGGTCGAGGTCGAAGTCGAAGTCGAGGTCGAGGTCGAAGTCGAAGTCGAAGTCGCCTTCACTGCGATGCCCGCCACTCCCACCGCGAGCGCGATCACCACCGCTCCGAGCACCATCTTCCCCGCGGTCCCCGTTGCTGCTCCCGTGACGATCGCTCCCGTCCCAGCGCCCGCGCCGCCCGCTCCCGCAGCGCTTGCTCCTCCGGCTCCGCCCGCTCCTCCGATGATCGGCAAGAGCTTCGTCGCGAGCCTCTGCATTGCGTCGTCACCGGGCAATTCGCCTGCTCCCGCGTCGAGGAGCTCCCGCAGGTACGCGTCCTCCGCGCCCTGGATCAGCCTTGTCGGCGGCTTCATCTCGTCCGTCATGACGGGCGACTCCCTTCGTCGCGCGCCTTTTGCGCGGCTTCCTGCACCAGCGCGCGCGCCGCATGCAGCCTCGAGTATCCAGTTTGAAGCGGGCAGCTTGTGGCCTCGCAGACCTCCGCCATGCCAAGCCCCTCTATCTCGTAGAGGACAAAGACCTCGCGCTTGTCGTCGTCGAGCGACGCGAGGATGCGATCAAGAGTTGCGCGTGCACGCTTCGTTGCGAGCTCGCCGTGCGGATCGCTCGCGGACACGAGCTCCGGCGGCTCGTCCGTCAGCACCTCGCGGCGATGCACGGCGCGCTTGCGGTAATCGGACGCGGTGCGGATGCAGATGCCGTAGACCCACGTGCGTAGCGATGAGCGGCCCTCGAAATCCGCGAGGCGCCTGTGCACCACCACGAAGACCTCCTGGCAGACGTCCTCCACGTCGCTCTCGCGTACGCCCAGCCGCCGCAGCACGCGCCAGACGTACGGCCCATGCTCCTTGAACACGGCAGCGACGTTGGGAGTGGTGTGTGTCTGTAGTTCCACGCGGCGTTTCTGGTGTGTGGCGGCTGCCTGCTCCTTTTATCAGAACGTGGCGCCAAGGCCCGCCGCGGCCTTGCCGGCGATGGGAGAAGCCTGGAAAAGCCGCGCCTGCGAGCCGTCCGCGCGCTCGTACACGAAGCTGTCACGCATGACCGGGAAGAGCGCAGACAGCCCCAGCGACGCCCGCAGCGCGCCGACGATCCGCACCGAGCCGCGGAGGTCCAGCGACGGCACGAAGATGATGCGGCTCTGGGTGCCGAGCTGCGTGTCGAAGCCCGTGCTCTTCACGTCTTCGGAGCCAAGGCCGAGCGCAGCGCACGCGAAGAAGGAGAATGCATCCCGCCGGTGAGCCAGCGGACACACGCCGAGCGCGCCCATGCCCGTTGTGAACGTGCCCTTCGCGCCGCGATCTGCGGTCGCGTCAGTCCCGAAGAAGTAGGTGCTGTCGATCGAGAACGCGGGCCCGCGCGGAGGCAGGATGATCGCGCTCAGACCTATGCCTGGCCCCGCGCCCGGCAACAGGCCGACCGACGACGCGAACGAAAGATCGATCTCGGTCTCCCACGTGGGCTTCGCGGGCTTCGGCGGTGGCGGCTGCGGCGGTGGCGTCTCCAACGGCTTTGCGGGGACCTCCACGAACACGGTCTTCTCCTTCACGATCACCGTGGGCTCCGGCGGTGGCAGCGGCGGTGGCTCCTGCTTCGGCTTGAGCGCGGCATCGGGATCGATCATCACGGCGATCACGAGCGCGAGCGGCGCCCGCATCTCGTCGCACGACGCTTCCTTCTTCGTGAGCTCGCGCGTGCCCAGCAGCGCGCCCTTCGCGTCGCGAAGGGACACGACCGCGTGAAATCCCGGGCCGCCGCGGTTCGGCTCGATGTGCCCTTCCACGGACACGTCCGCCTGCGCGGCCGACACGAACACCGCGCGTCCGAGCCGCGCCTCCACGTCGCGCGCGAGATCTTGCGTCGCCACACACGCGTCCGCGCCGGGCATGCGCACCCAGCTCAGCGACGACGTGCGCGACTCCGCGCCCGCAACACTGACAACGAGCGACAGCGCCGCAACCGCCGCGAACATCGCAAGGCATCGGGCGCTCGTGTTCGTCCTCCTTCTCATGCCCGAGAAGAGCGCTCTCGGGACACGATTCAATCGGTGTTCGGGCGCTGCATCCAAGCGTGCCTACTGTAACGCAATGGTCCCGGCCCGGCGACGCGTCAGGCTCGAACGAGCTTTCCCGCGGGGAGACACGGACGCCGAAAGTGGTGCTAATCTGACGCCGTCACGGACCTCAGGAGGAGTGGCCGAGTGGTCTAAGGCAGCGGTTTTGAAAACCGCCGACGGTGCAAGCTGTCCAGGAGTTCGAATCTCTTCTCCTCCGCTGATCTCGTAGTGAATCCGATGTGGCTGCAGATGCGTGCAGAATGCACGGGACCAAACCCGCACCAAAACTTGGCACAGTCGGCGGTTTGCTGGGAGTTCCGGAAACCGCTGACATGGGCTCGCGGACCATCTTGGTGATGATGACCCGCTCGCCCACGGCGTTGTCCTCGATGTTGTCGTCGAGCAGCGAGGGGATCTTCTTGATCTCCTCCGCGAGCAGCGAGACGAGGATGTCCTCGTCCTCGTAGAACAGTCGTTGGGTTGGGCACCACCGCTCGGAGGTCCTTCGTCAAGGACGTCTTCGTCCGGCGCGGTCGGATCGGATCCGTCGGCCTTCCGGCAAGCGTGCAGGCGCAGGTCCGAGGTCACATCGAAGCGACCCAGAACGCCGAGGTCAGCCGTGCGCGCGTTGCTCGTGCAGACCATGTCAGAGCTGGTTCGTATGAACGACGCCTGGTCGATCGACCTCGGCTACTCCGGGGACCAGCGTCGGCGATATCCTCGCTCTACTCCCCGGCGGACTACGACCGCCACGCCGAGCACTGGGAGGAGATGACTGACGGCTCCGGCGAGTGCGTCGACTACGAGTCGGAGTCTGGCGTCTACGCCTGCGACGCGCAGCGCGCCATCTTCGCGTTCACGGACCACCGGCAGGCGCCCCTCACCGGCGTCATCACGATCCCACGATAGCGAGGACGCGTATCGCCGAGCGCTCGCGGCCGCGCTCGCGGCATATGATGAGGAGGAAACGAACGTAGGGGACTCGTGGATTCTGGATGACGTCCGGGTCCGCGGAGTCGATGATGGCGGCCCCATGAACGAGACCCTGACCGCAACCCGCGCTTGCATCGAATCGAAGGAACGTCTGCCGTCGCTGGTCCTCGTGAGAGACAGCGCGGGACAGCTCGTCTCCCCACGCGATTGCGTCGAGGTGCACGCGGGTGACGCTGCTGAATCCCTGGCCCTGCGGCCGATGCGCGCCCTCTTCCGCGGCAGCCGCAAGGCTCCCGATCTGGCCCACGGCCCGACTTCCGAGCTCGACCCGTTCTTCATGCTCCTCGAGTACACGGTGGTGCGGTTCTGCGAGGCCGACGAACGCGACGAGACCGACCAGGAGATGGAGCGCATCTACACGCTCCTCCGTCGCCGTCCCGACAGTGACGGAGGTCCGCTTTTCGCGTACGTGAGGGCCGCGGCGCAGCTCTACATGTCCGTGCGCGACGTGAGCGAGGCGGAGTACGAGGCAGTGATGAAGCGACTGGCGAAGTCGTGCCGGACCTTCTCCATGGCTCCGATCAGCCGCAACTACCTGGCGACGTTGCGCCCGACCTTCGCCGCGATGAGCTCCCAATGACGAACGCTACCAGCGCTGCAAGTCAGCCGGCGGCACGCAGCACGACGCGCATAGCTATCCCGTGAGCAAGCCCGGCGCCAACGAGCAGTGCCCGTGCGGCAGCGACAAGAAGTACAAGAAGTGCTGTCGCGATCTGACCGCGGGCATGACGTACACGCAGGACGACCGCTTCTCGGTGTACTCGAAGCTCGATGAGCTAGTCGAGGAGCGGTTCGGAGACGATGCGGACGACGCGCACGTGGAATTCTGGGAGCGCTTCGTGGACGAGACAGAGGAGCTGCCGGAGCAGCTCGCGCAGGCGTCGGAGTTCGTCGAGGATGTCTGGTTCGCGGCCGACGTGCCGCTGGCCGACGGCAGGACCCTGGTGGAGGTCTTGCTCGTCGAGGGGGACACCACGAGCGGCGAGAAGGCCTTCCTCAAGGCGCTCCAGCGATCGAGCATGCGGCTCTACGAGGTCGTCGGTGTCGTGCCGGGCGTCTCACTCACGCTGCGTGAGGTCCTCGAAGGCGGGCAGGTCCAGGTCAACGAGCGGTCAGCCTCGAGGACCCTCAACCGATTCGACTGGCTCGCCACCCGCGTCGTGCCCCGTGGTGCGTCGGGCGGCCCTGAGATGGAGGGGGGCGTCCTTCACATTCCGCGGCTGCTCACGGACGCGACGCTGGCGACGCTTCAGCGGGACCGTGCCGCGTTCTCCAAGAAGGAGCTTGGCGCAGACGCTACCGCGTTCTTCAAGACGCAGCCGCCGTTCCTACACGGTGTCTGGATCGGGTCCATCCTCGATCCGGTAGTGCCGGGGCTGAAGAACACCGATGGCGACGACATGGTCCCCACGAAGGTGCGCTTCGACGTCGTCGACGGCGAGGCCCTGACACGAGCGCTCTGCGAACACGTCGAGCTCAGCGCCAGCGACGAAGGAGAGTGGTCGTGGGCCGGCAGGAACCCGGAGGGCACGGTCCTGTCCCTCGGACACATCAGTCGCTTGGAGGACGGCTTGATCCTCGAGACCAACTCCGCCGAGCGGGCAAGCCGCGGACGAGCCCTCCTCGAGGCCGCCGCCGGCGCTGCGATTCGACATCGCGCAACCTCGCACGAGAACCTGACGCTCGCCGTGAAGGAGCGTATCCGCGAGCAGTTCCTGAGCGGCGGGACGGATGAGTCGGACGAGCGAGCACCGTCCGCCATTCCTTTCGAGATCCAGGAGGCCGTCGTGCTCGAGCACATGGCGAAGCACTACCGGGCCTGGGTAGACGAGCCGGTCCCGGCGCTCGACGGGAAGACTCCGCGGCAGGCAGCGGCGCAGTCGAAGCTGCGGCCGCGCGTAGTGGAGCTCATTCACGGGCTCGAGGGCATCTACCAGCAAGCCCTGCGAGAGCGTCAGCCGGCGTACGACCCATCCTGGATGTGGAGCGAGCTCGGGCTCGCGGAGCCAGCACCGCTCCTCCCGTCGCCACTGGCGCACGAGCGCGTCGCCAGGAAAGTCCCCGGGAGCGCGGAGGTGAGTCGCGCCGCCGCCGAGCGTCTCCGGAAGACAGCGGGCTTCTCGGACGCAACGACCAGCTTGTCGGTGGCGGAGCTCGACGTCGATCTCGAGCTCCAGCGGTTCCTGCGCGAGCACAAGGGAGCGGCCAACGACGCCGGGAGCGAAGGCTCAATCGCGAGCCCGTACCTCCGACTCATGGTCAACTTCGACCTGCATCGACGAAAGGTCTTCTGGGTCGACGACGCGCTCGGCTACATGCTCGGGCACACCGAGCTCGACGTCGTCGGCCGGGAGCTGCGTGTCCCGTTCGCGTCGTTCGCGCTCGTCTTCACCGATCGACACGTACTGTCGCTAGCCGAGCGCGCGCTCTCGCGACAGGAGAGCTGCGCGTCTGCTGGGCACATCCTCAAGATCGCCACGGTCTACGTGACCGAAGCGCGCCGGGCAGACCGCCGCGTCCTGGACATCGCCTTCGCGCTGGACGCGCTCGGGGCCGACCTGCCCGCGCTCATGCGGCATGAGCTCGTGCTCGACGACGACGCTCCCGTCCAGCGCTACCTCGACGAAGTGGCCCCGTTGCCGGTCGTCGAGCCAGCACCACTGGACTCGAACCCCGTTCGCGCTCTGCTGCGCACCGTCATCAACGCCATCCTCTACACGACGAGCGCGGGAGTGGAGCACGCGACCCGCAAGCCGTCAGCCGACACGGTCCGGCAGAAGTCCGTCTTCAGCTCCGACGAGGTGTACTTCCTGCCCGGCGCCATCGACATCACGCACGTCAGGCACTTGCAGGAGCTGGAGCGCGTCCCGAGCGGGCGCGAGGTCCTCAAGCGCTTCATGGTGCGCGGGCACTGGAGACGAGCCACCAAGGGGTGGGCCGACCAGAACCTGCGGTGGATTCAGCCGTACTGGAAGGGACCGGACTTCGCGGCGGTCATCGAGCGCACGTACCGGCTGAAGGAGTGAGCAGCCATCTCGGCGCGCGTTCGCGAGGATCATCTCCGGTACGTGCCGCGGGTCGCAGAGTTTCCGGAACGCACAGCGACGAATACTTCGAAGTCAACGTAGTCCACCGGGCAGTCGCCCCGCACTCGTCACTCCGACGATCCCATGAGCCTCGCGTCGGCGGCAACGGGCGCGACCATGGCGGCGATGCGGTCTACCACCTGGCACAATGGCGCCGATGCGTCTATCGACTCGACGCCGAGGCCGGCGTAGCCGTCGAGTACTCGCCTCCGAAAGGCGGCGTCCTGGGACAGTCGGAGCTCCTCCTTCGTGCGCATGTCGCCGCGCCCCTCGAGCCGGCGCATGCGCTCACACTCATCGACTGAAAGCAAGACGATGAGATCGGGTCTTGGTTCTTGTCTCGGCACATCCGCAGAAGATGCGACGACGCCGCGCTCGGCCGCTGCATACGCTGCCGTGCTCGCAAAGCAGCGGTCCATGATGACAGTGCGACCCGCGAAGACCACATCGGTCGCGTCGCGCATGGCCTCGCGATTGGCCTGCCAGTACCACGCGCGACGTTCGGCTTCCGGCAAAGTGTCGGCGAGTTCTCGCTCGGCGCGCATGCGCTGCGCGGGCTCGAGATGCTCTCGGCGCCGAGGGCGTCCGGCGAGCTCGCGCACGACCGTCGACTTTCCGGACCCATCAAGGCCCTCGACGGCGATGATCGGATGGGTGCGCTCCTCTCCCGCCGCCACGGCCTCCAGGAGTTCGCGTGCACAATACACGGGACCAAAACTATTTTTGGTCTCATGGTCTGGCACATGGTCCGAAGTTTGGTCCTGGTGCCTCTCCGTGCCGCTCGGTGCCACGAGTTTGGTCTCGGAGGCCCCGAATTTCTCGGCGTTTCCGTCCGTGCGTCGGCGGTTTTCAAATTCAGCTCTCTTCTCCTCCGCTAGTTTTACGCACGATTCAGACTGGTTGCGTGGTGCCCGCGACCGCCGTCATGGTGGAGAGCCGCCGGGGGACGCCGGGACCGGGGCGGGAGCCTTGTCACTCGGTTCTTGGACCCTGAACCAGGCGAGATAGAGAGACGGAAGGAATAGCAGCGTGAGCACCGTGCCGACGATGATCCCGCCCATCATCGCATACGCCATTGGGCCCCAGAAGACCTCACGCGCGATCGGAATGAGCGCCAGGCTTGCAGCGGCTGCGGTGAGCAGGATCGGGCGAGCGCGATGCTTCGTGGCATCAAGGACCGCCTCCCATGCTCCCATTCCGTCGCTCCGATGCTCCTCGATCTGAACGACGAGTATGACGGAGTTGCGGATGAGAATACCGATCAGAGCGAGCACGCCAAGGAGTGCGACGAAGCCGAGCGGGGCCTGACTAGGAACGAGCGCAGCGACGACACCAATGAGCGCGAGTGGTGCCACGGCGAAGACGAGGAACAGGCGACTGAAGCTCTGAAGCTGGATCATGAGGAGAGTTGCCATCGCGAAGAGCATCACGGGCACGATCGCGACGATGGGCCCCTGTCCCTTCCCGCTCTCCTCTACTGCGCCGCCGATGACGATCGCGTAGCCTGCGGGGAGGGTGTTGCGGAAGCTTTGGATGGCAGGTGCGAGCTCGTCCACTACGGTCGCAGGCTGGACGCCCGGAACGACGCCCGCCTTGACCGTCACGGTAGGTTGCCGATTCCGACGCCAGACGACGGGCTGTTCGACCTCGTAGCGGAAGGTGGCAATCGCTTCGAGCGGGACTGCCTGACCACCCGCGGCCGGCAACGACAACCCTCGAAGGCGCTCGATCGAGCCGCGCTCCTCCTCCACGGCGCGGGTGACGACGTTCACGAGATAGATGTGGTCGAGAACCTGGGTCACCGGCGTACCTCCGACCGAGGAAGCGAGGACCACGGAGATCGTCTGCGAGGAGACCCCGAGCTGGCGCGCCTTGTCCTGGTTCACGTCGACCTTCACCACGCGGGATGGCTCACTCCAGTCGGTGACCGCAGCTCGGACCGAGGAGCTCTTCTCGACGATATCGGCGACCTGATAGCCGTAACCTCGGACCTTCTGGATGTCCGGGCCCGTGATGCGGTACTGCACCGGCCGGCCCACGGGCGGCCCGATCTCCATGAGATGGACGAAGGCATCGGTTCCCGGAAGCTGCTTGTCGAGCCACGTCTGGAGCTGCGTGCGCAGCTTGTCTCGCTCCTTCGCATTCTTCGCGACGATGATCGTCTGACCGAAGAAGGGATTGGGCGGCTGGACGTCGAACGTCAGGATGAAGCGGACGGCGCCCTGACCGACGTAGGAGCTGAAGTGCTCGATTCCGGCATTCCCGATGAGCTGCTCCTTCTCGAAGCGGTCCATCTGCGCACGCGTCTCGGTGATCGACGCACTCTGTGGCAAGTTCCAGTCGACGATGAGCTCCGGTCGATCGGAGTCGGGGAAGAACTGCTTGGGAACGAAGCGCATGGCTCCGACCGAGAGCACGAAGGCGGCGAGCGTCCCGGCAATGGTGAGCCAGCGATGACGCATCGAGGCGAGCAAGATTCGATCGAAGGCACGTGAGAGACGGGAACCACGTGCCTCGTGCCCCTTCATCGTCGCCGGCAACAAGGCGGTACCGAGCAGCGGCGTGAAGAGCACCGCCACGAACCACGACACGACCAGAGACACCGCAATGACGACGAAGAGAGAGAACGTGAACTCGCCGGCGGCGCTGGGATTGAGTCCAACGGGAATGAAGCTGGCAACGGTCACGAGCGTGCCGGTCAACATCGGAAACGCGGTGGAGGTATAGACCGCGGTGGCCGCTTTCTCTTTCGGATCACCCGCCTCGAGGCGGGTCACCATCATCTCGACAGCGATCATCGCGTCGTCGACGAGGAGCCCGAGCGCGATGATCAACGCCCCGAGAGAGATGCGCTGGAGGGAGATCCCGGCGAGCTCCATCACCACGAACGTGATCGCGAGGACGAGCGGTATCGCGAGCGCAACGACCAACCCGGCGCGTAGACCGAGGCTGATGAAGCTGACGATCAGGACGATGGCGATGGCCTCGACGAGGGCCTCGACGAACCCGTTGACGGCTTCGTGTACCACTCCGGGCTGGTCCGACACGAGGCTCACGTTCACACCGACGGGCAGCTCGGTGACGACCTTCTTCATATGCGCCTTCACGTGCTCACCGAAGTCGAGCAAGTTCGCGTTCGGCCGCATCCCGATCGCAAGGCCGATCGCCGGCTTACCGTTGAAGCGGAAGAGTGGCTGCGGCGGGTCGGAGTAGCCGCGATGCACGGTCGCGATGTCGCGGAGGCGGAAGAAACGGTCGTTGCTCCGTAAATTGATGGCGAGGATGCTCTCGTCGGAGTCGAACTGGCCCGAAACCTTGAGCCGAATTCGTTCCGATCCGGCCTCGATCACGCCGGAAGCGACGATCGCGTTCTGGGTCTGAAGCGAGGCAATCACGCCCTGCTGGTCGATCCCGAACGCAGCGAGCTTCGTCGGTGAGAACTCGATCTGGATCACTTCGTCCTGTGCGCCTACCAGCTCGACGCGCCCCGCATTCGGGATCATGAGTACGCCTCGGCGCACCTCCTCCACGTAGTCGCGTAGCTGGCGCTCGGTCAGCCCGTCGCTCGTGAACGCGTAGACGTTGCCGAAGACGTCGCCGAAATCGTCGTTGTAAAAGGGGCCGATGACGCCACGGGGAAACGTTCCTGCAATGTCGCGCGTGACATTGCGAACGCGCAACCAGCTGCGGGCGACATCGGCACCGCGCGTCGTGTCCTTCAAGTTGACGAAGATCGTCGTTCGACCTGGGCTCGTGACGCTGCGCGTGAAATCGAGAGTGTCGATCTCTTCGAGCTTCTTCTCGATGCGGTCAGTGACCTGACTCATGACTTCGTCAGACGATGCGCCCGGCCACTGGGCCGAGATGATCATGGTCTTTATCGTGAAGTTGGGGTCCTCTTCTCGCCCGAGCTTCAGATACGAGAACACCCCGAAAACGCTCGCGGCGAGCATGAGGTAGAAAACGAGCGACCGGTGCTCGAGTGCCCACTCGGATAGATTGAATTTCTTCATGGTGCGTTTTCGCCAATCGACTTGATCCGTTGCCCTGCCGTAACGGAGTGCACTCCCGCGATCACGACGCGCTCACCGGTGTTCAGTCCGGTGAGGACCTCGACGTCCTCGTCCGTGCGCGTCCCCAGCGTCACGCTGCGAGGCTGGAGGACGTCCTTGTCGACCACCCACACCGAAGCCACGCCCGCATCTTCCAGAACCGCGGTGATCGGGACCCGCGGCGACGATATGGCGGCGGCTGGCCGCTCGGCATACATCGTCGAGCCCAAACGCATGCCCCCGGTCGCGAGCGGGAATCCGATCCACACCCGGCGCGTACGCGTGACGCGATCCGACGCGGCGGCGATCTGCCGGATCTCACCGGTGATCGGCTTGCCGCCACGCTCCTCGTGAACGACGAAGACATCACCATTCCGGAGCTGGCGAGCGCTCGCGTCCGGAGCGTCGAAGACGAAGTCGAGGGCGTCCGGCCGCACGATCTCCGCGACCGTGGCGTTCGGCGCGACGACCTGCTCGACCTCGAAATCGATTCGCGTGATGATCCCGTCGGAATCGGCGCGAAGTACTCCGTAGTCGAGCTCCTCGCGGGTCTTGCGGAGGCGAGCCACCGCCTCGTCCACGGTGGCGACCGCGGCGGCATGGCTCGTTCGGGCCTCATCGAACGTGGATTGCGCGACCGTCTCCCGTTCGAGGAGCGCGCTCTGTCGACCGAGAACGGTCGCGGCGTTCATGCGGCGCGAGCTCAGGGCAGCGACGTCCGCCGAAGCGGCGTTCACCGCGAGCTGTAGGGCGCGACGGTCGAGGCTCGCAATCTCCTGGCCACGCTTCACGGCATCACCGACGGATACCGCACGACGCACCACCCGTCCGCCGACGCGAAAAGCGAGC
>JBBRNJ010000044.1:0-73156 GCA_038230375.1 Polyangiales bacterium
AAAGCCACCGAACCGGCTGCCGGTGAGACGCACCGCCCGCACTTCGACACCGACTTCGACACCGACTTCGACTTCGACACCGACTTCGACTTCGACACCGACTTCGACTTCGACACCGACTTCGACTTCGACACCGACTTCGACTTCGACACCGACCCCGACCCCGACTTCGACACCGACTTCGACACCGACTTCGACTTCGACTTCGACTTCGACCCCAACCCCAACCTCGACCTCGACCTCGACCTCGACCCTGTATCGGGGGTGTATCCGCGCCTGTATCAGCTGCCCGTGGATACATTCTCACGCCTCTTCCGACATCACCGAACGGCTTGTTTTGCTGCCTTTCGTTCAACCTCCGCCTTTGGCTCGTTCGTTGCGACGTGGGTCTTCATCGACGCCGCGGTGGTCGCAGGCGCACTTTCAAAAGGTGGTTTCCAATGAAGTCGTTCCTCAAGGTCATGTCGCTCTCCACGCTCTCCTTCCTCGTCGCCTGTGGCGGTGGTGCGAGCGACCCTGGCGGAGGCAACGACGTGGCTGCGGACGCTCCGGCTGCTGCGCCCGCCGCGCCCGCTCCTGCTCCCGTCCCGGGTCCCGCGGGGTCGACCCGCGCGGATCTCGACGGGCTCATCGTTGGGTCCGGCAACATCGACACGAAGCTTGTCCCCGGTGAGGTCGCGGGCGCGGCGACCACGGTCACCGCGAAGGCGGACGATGGCACCGCGATGACGTGTGACGAGACCGCGTACAGCCTCACCAAGGTGCCGTCGCAGTTCGTCGTGACGAACCCGAACGCGGACACGCTCTGGCCCGGCTCGCTGGTGCAGGGCAAGTCGCTCGGCAGCGGCCTTCTCGATCCGATCCCGGCGCGCCGCTCGCCCGGCACCATCACGCTCACCATCGCGTCCGGCGCCACCGGCCCGTTCTTCAAGACGATGGAGGCGCCGAGCCTGTCCTCCGCGCACCAGGCCATGAACGAGATACTTGCAGGATACAACGGTGGCACCCCCGCCGAGTTCTCGTACGAGTTCTCCTCGGTCTACTCGAGCGAACAGCTCAAGATCGCTGCCGACGTGAACGCGAACGGCGCGGACTGGTCTGCCGCGGCGTCGCTCTCGTTCGACCACAGCACGGTGAAGAGCCACATGCTCATCCAGTTCTCGCAGCAGTTCTTCACCATGGCGTTCGATCCGCCCGCGGGCCCCTCGGGCGTGTTCGCGAAGGACGTGCAGAAGGAGGAGCTCGAGCCGTACATGGGCGCGGGCAACCCGCCGGTCTACGTGGGCTCCGTCACCTACGGCCGCATCTTCTACGTGCTGTTCGAGTCCTCCGCGTCGCAGATGGATCTCGAGGCCGCGGTGAAGGGCTCCTACTCGTTCGGCGCGGGCGGCGTTTCAGGCGCGGCAAGCGCGAGCTGGAAGAGCGTCATCAACAACGCCAGCATCAAGGCCTACGGCGTGGGCGGTGACGCGCAGGCCGCCATCACCGCAGCGGTGGGCGCCACGCAGTTCGACAAGATCGAGGCGTTCCTCACCAAGAATGCGAACTTCGACAGGTCGAACCCGGGCGTGCCGATCTCGTACACGATTCGCTACCTCGCCAACGCCACGGAGGTGAAGCTCGGACTCGCCACGGAGTACACCGCGAAGAACTGCGTGCCCACCACGCAGTACTGCGGCAACGGCCAGAAGAAGGACGCGTGCGGCGTTTGCGGTGGCAACGGCGCGAGCTGCCACAAGTCCTGCCCCGTCGCTGACATTCGCGTGAGCTCGTCGAACGGCGCGTGGGTCGACTTCCACGCCGACACCGCCGCCGACACCACCGTCGTGAACTACCTCGACGGCAACTATTACAAGTACGACGGCCACTGCCGGAACATCTACTGGCGCTCCGTCAACCTGGTCTGCCACAACGGCGCGTGGGGCTTCCTGGGCGGCCAGAGCGTCTACACACAGAACTGGGACTGCCCGAGCGACTCGAACGCCTCCTGGTCGAGCAGCAGCGACGCGCTCAACTTCATCTCGACCGGCTACAGCAACTGAAACTATCCGTTCACCGCACGCATGTTTGCCATCGCCTCGTTCGTTGCGAAGAAGAGCCCGCAACGAATGGGGCGGTTCTGCGCGTCCAGATCGATCAGCACGGGAAACTCACCGTCGCCCCACGACGTCATGAAGCCGCACGCCATGGTGCCGCCCACGTCCAGGACCCCGGCCTCGTTCTGGTTCTTGCGGATCTGCGCCAGCATGTAGAACGGATGGTTGTGCGGGCGGAAGTCCCACGCGAAGCGGAACTGTCCGCTGTTCTTCAGCGCCTCCAGATCGCGCGCGAATGCCTCGGCCTGCGCGACCGGCATGTTCGCGAAGCCGGAGCCGTCCTCACCCAGCTTCGGTGCGCGGAAGCGGGCGGCGACCTCGTTCTCGTGCAGACCCCAGAATGCGACGTCGGCCATGCCGTCGACCGGGCGCTCCTCGTTCCAGTGCGCGAGCGCGTCCAGGTCGAAGAACCCAAGGCGCGCGTTGTCCACGATCACTTTGCCGAGCTCGATCGTGCGCGCCGCCTGCGGGTTCGGGACAAAGTCCACCATCACCGCCTGTCGCATCCCCGCGAACTCCCCCTGCTCCAGCCGCACGCAGCTCACCGGGTAGCGCCCCGGCTGCAGGTTCGGGACCGCGATCGCTGGAACGTCATTGTGGGTGAAGCCGTAGGCTCCTTGCTGCAGCGCCTGACGTGCGGTCGCCGCGCCCTGCGGATCGTTCGAGAACGCGCCGGCCATGCCGAAGTCGAGCACGCAGAGAATTCCGCTCCTCACGTCCACGTGTCCGAGTTGCTCGATGGCCATCGTGATCTCTCCTCAGTTGGCTGACGGGGTGAGCGGCGGGGGCGGAGGCGGCGGCGCGGGGCCAGGCGTCTGGACCAGGATCTGATGGCCCAGGTGCACCTCCATGTTCGGGTGCTCCTTCGCGAGCTTCCGCAGGATGGCGAGGCTGACCTTGTTGAGGTCGTGGTACGCGGTGAAGCCGCCGGGCTCCACGTCGTGCTCCCAGCCCCACGCGGTGTGACAGGTGTCGCCCGTGAGAAGCACGGGCCCGCGGGCGGTGCGGACCAGGTACGCCGTGCTTCCCTTGGTGTGGCCTGGCGAGTGAATCGCCCAGACGCTGCCGTCGTTGAAGATGTCGATCACGCCGAAGAAGCGTCTGTCCGGGTCCGGCATGAAGGACCACTCCTCGATCGGTGCTTGCTTGTCGAGCTCGCGATCGGTCGTGTCCTTGACGAACATGTTGAGGAACGCCTTGTCCGTGCTCTCGCCGGGCCCCGCGACGATGGGCGTGCCGTGCGGGACGTCGGGCATGCCGCTGATGTGATCAATGTGCATGTGCGTGAGGAAGACGCCGCGAACGCGCTGCTTCTCCTTCACCAGGAAATCGCCCAGCGCGGTTCGCACCTTCAGTGCGTCCCAGCTCATGGCGCGTGCGACCAGCCCATGAACGACCTGGTGCTCCTTGTCGTCACGCACGGCGCGCTCCACGCCGGTGTCCACGAGGTACGTGCCAAACGTGGGGTGGCGCAGGACGTAGAAGTAGATCTGGATTGGCTCGGACCGGTTCGTGAGGCCCGCGGCCTTCGCGCGCGGATCGTCCAGGTTCAGGAGCCCGTCAAGGTCCACGGCCCAATCCGCGCTCACGACGGTGGTGAGCTCCACGGGGCCCGGCGTGTCGATCACCGCGAGCAGATCACGCGCGCGGCTCTGCGTGCCGAGCGTGGACGGGTACGAGCCATGCGACGTGGGCGCGCATGCAGACGCGCACGCAACGACCGCGAGGATTCCGAGTGCAGCGGCGAAGAGGCGACTCATTCTCACGGCTCGACCTTCCCGCAGCCAGGCCGCGTCGTCAACCAAAAGCCGGCCCTGGCGCGGATCCGTGCGTCGGTGCGAACGGCCTTTGCTGCCGTTGCTACGGGAGGGGGGTGCGAGCTTCTTCGCCTGGCCGCGGTAGCCGTGCGCGATCGTCGAGCGAGAAGAGGATGTCGGTGACGAGCTGCGCGTCCTTGTCCGTCCACGTCGGCGCAGCCTTGCCCTTGTCGGTAGCGTAGTGGCTCGCGTCGTGAGCGGGGATCATGCGCGTCACCCAGTCGGGGCGGCGGCGGAGCGACAGGCTCGACAGTCCGGGCGCGACGGACGCAGGATCGTCCTTCATCCGCTCCACGGGAACGTCTGTGGTGAAGTGGCAGGACGTGCAGCGAGTCTTGTCGTCACCGCGGTTCAAGAGAACGAACGCGGCGAGCCGATCCTCGGGCGAGCGCTCACGCGGGCGCACGTCGGTGAACGGATACGGATGTGCGGCGTGGGTGAGGAAGCGAACGATGGCGGTGGTCTCGTCGTCCGTCATGGCGAACGTGGGCATGCGAGGCCCCACCGCGTCCAGCGGCGGAAGCTTTCCGTAGACCCACTCCGGATGAAACACGGGACGCACGCCGAGCGATCCGGGCCTGCGCATGAACGCAAAGAGCCACTCGGGCCGCGCGCGCTTACCTTCGTCGTCCAGCGCGGGAGGCGTGCGGGGCGCCGACTTCCGCGCATCTTTGTCGGGGTGAAGTAGCGCGATCGGAGCTGGTTTTAGCGGGGTTCCGTGACATGCGCGACATCCAAGGTCGCTCGCGAGATCGTCGCCCCACTCCGAGCCCTCGCGCCAGTCGTTCCGGGGACGGCTGCCGAGCGGAGCGGGAGGCAGAAGACGGGCCTGCATGAACGCGATGACGGCGGCGCGCTCCTGCTCGTCGAGTGCGTACATCTGCATGGACGTCTTCTGGTGGAACGACGGAGAGAGCGCGAACGTGCCCAGCGCCGGCGCCTTGAACGGCGGAGACGCGGGGTCGTGGCATGACGCGCAGCCTGCGGCGTCGTAGAGGCGCTTGCCGCACTCCGCGCGGGTAGCGGCAAGGCCAATGCTGCACTCAACCTTCACGCTGGCGAGATCCTTCGCGGCAAGTGTGCGGGCCTCGTCCACCGTGAGCGGGAGCGGCTCTCTGGGGACCATGGCAGCCAGATGCTTCGCGATGCTCGCGGCCTCGCGCGCGTCCAGGCGGAACGAAGGCATGCGCGTGCGTGGATGAACGCGCGACGGATCGCGCAGGTACGTCGCAAGAAAGTCCTCGGTGCTCTTCCTGCCAACGTCCGCGAGCGAAGGTGCGAGCCCCCCCTCGCCCCGTGAGTCCTCTGCATGGCAGGACGCGCAGCCGAGCGCCGTCCAGAGCCGTGCGCCTTCATCCGCGCTTGCACCGGTCACGTTCGCCCCGTGCTCTGCGTCCTCGCGCAGAGACGCGTCCTTCTTCATCGCCGGAGAGAGGAGGTAGGCGGTGATGGAGAGCGCGTCGTCGCGACGCCCCTCGAAGAAGCGCGGCATGGCTCCGCTTGGATCCATCTTCGTTGGATAGAGCAGCCATGCGAGCACCTGGTCGGGGCGCCGTCGCACGTCCAGGTCGGTGAGGGGCATGGGCGGGCGCAACGAGCCACGGCTCTGGCTCGCGCCGGGCAGCCGCTCCTCATGACACTCCGCGCATTCGCGCGTGCGGTAGATGCGTTCGCCCTTGCGAACGAGCGCCATCGCGTTGTCTGCGTCCGCCTGGCGTTTTGCATCCGAGACGTCGCCACGTTCGTGTACGTCCACGCGCAGGCCGTGACAGCGCAGGCAGCTCACGCTCCGCAGATCCTGCTTTGCGTGCGCCGCGACCGAGAGCTCCCCCGGATTGCCGCCGTGGCAATGCGTGCATCCTACACTCTTCGGATGTGCTGCGAGCAACGTGCCGGCGTGGCTCTTCTCCGCGCTCACGTGGCACGTCTCGCATAGCTCGTCAGCCACGCGCCCGGACTCATCCGCGACGATCGTGCGCTTTATCAGATGCGGTCGCTCGTCCCGCCCCTCTTGCTCGAAGTACAAACGCTGCGCACCGCGCCAGTCGAAGCCCTGCTGCGCGTGCGAGCGAGCGTCGGCCCACCACACGACGAGCACGAAGAGGACGAGCGCGCCCGCTCCGAACCTCTTTGCGAAGACCTCGCTGGACTTCGCGGGGCCTGGGTCACGCGTCAACGCTTCGCCTCTTCGATCGCCTTCTTGATGCGCGAGACGCCTTCCTTGATGCGCTCCTCGCTGGTCGCGTAGCTGAGGCGCAGGTAGCCGGGCGCACCGAATGCTCCGCCGGGCACCGTGGCGACGGACGCGCGCTCGAGCAAGAAGAACGCGAGGTCCTCGTCGTTCTCGATCTTCCTGTTGTCCCCCTTGTCGGGCCAGGGCGTGCCGATGAGCCCGCGACAATCCGCGAACGCATAGAACGCGCCCTCCGGCATGCGGCACTTGATGCCGGGCACGTCGTTCAGCGCGGCAACCATCACGTTGCGACGCTTCTCGAACGCCTGGCGCATGCGCTCCACGTCCTCTTGCGGTCCGGTGAGCGCGGCGAGCGCGGCCCACTGCGCGACGGCGGTGGGGTTCGTGGTGCTCTGGCCCTGCACGGTGTCGAGCGCCTTCGCGAGCGCCTTCGGTGTGATGGACCAGCCGATGCGCCAGCCTGTCATGGCGTACGTCTTCGACACGCCGTCCACGATGATGAGGCGGTCACGCAGGTCGGGCGCCAGCTCCGCCGCCGACACATGCTTGAAGCCGTCGTACACGAGCTCCGCGTAGATCTCGTCGACGATGAGCCATGCGTCGTTCTTGCGCATGACATCGCAGAGGCCGCTGAGCGCCTCCTTCGAATACGCAGAGCCCGTGGGATTGCTGGGCGTGCAGAGGATGACCGCCTTGGTCTTCTTGTTCACCGCAGACGCCAGCGCGTCCGCCGAGATGCGGAAGCCCGACTCCTCTGTCGTGGGCACGATGATCGGCGTGGCGCCCATCATGCGGACCTGCTCCGGATAGCTGACACACATGGGCGCGGGCAGCACGACCTCGTCGCCGGGCTCGTAGAGCGCAAGCGCCAGGTTGAAGAGCGCATGCTTCGCGCCCACGCTGACCGTCACCATGTCGGGCGTGATGTCCCAGCCCTTCTTCGCCTTCGTGGCCGCGCAGATCGCTTGCTTCAGCGGCGCGATGCCCGTCACCGCCGTGTACTTGGAAGCGCCCTTCTCGATGGCGGCCTTCGCGGCGTCCAGTACGTAAGACGGCGGCTCGAAGTCAGGCTCGCCGACTCCGAACGCGACGACATCCACGCCCTTGCCGCGCAGCTCGTTGGCGCGCGCATTCATCGCGAGTGTGACGCTGGGAGCGACAGCGTCCAGACGTTTGGCAAACGTGGTGGGCACGCGCAAAACCTACCACGAGACTCAGGCTTCTTTGGCCTTCTTCTCGGCAGCCTTGGGCGCGGGCGCCTCGGCCTCTTCCTCGTCCTCGTCATCACCGGACTCTTCGTCGGAGACGCGGACCTTCTTCTTGTCGCCGCTCTTGTCCGTCTTGTCCTTGTCGGATTTGTCGGACTTGGCGCTCTCGGACTTGGAGGCGGCCTTCTTCGGCTTCGCCTCCTCTTCGTCGGCGTCTTCGTTGGACTCCTTCAAGCCCTGCTTGAAGTTCTTGATGCCCTGCCCGAGCCCCTTGCCGATGTCTGCAATGCGGCCTGCGCCGAAGAGCAAGACGGCGATGAGGGCGATGACAAGAAGCTCCGTTGCGCCGATATTGCCCATGGTTTTCCTTGGCAGAACGCTATCAGCCACGCGCTTTTGGGGCAAGCTTGCGAATCCGGCCGATGAGCAGGACTGTGGCGCCCGCCAAAAGCGGCACCAGCGCGAACGGCAGAAGGTCAGCCGCGGACACGGTCTCAGGCAGCCGCTGCTCGAGCAAGCGGAGCGTCGCCAGCGCCACGAGCGGCCCAGCCACGCCCACGCCGCCAGCATACAGACGTCCGAGCCCGCCGCGCGCACGCGCTCGAAGCATGACCCAGGCAGCGAGCGCTGCGGAGGTGGCGGCGGAGAGCCCGAGCACGCTGGCCCGCAGCCACGGCGGGAGCGCCGACGCACGCGCGAACGGCAGGAGCCCGCGAATGCGCATCGAGCCGACGTGCACCGCGAGCGGGCCCGCGTACAGGCGCGCGTCCTTCAGATCGATGCGCCGCAGATCGCCAGACACGTCCACGTTCGCGGCCGTGAACGTGGCACCACCAAGGCCGGCGGGCGGCTTGCCGTAGAGACGCGGTGGTGTGCTCGCGGCGCTTCCGGCGCAGAGCCACGCGACCTCCGCGAACGGCACGGCGTACGCGCGCGGGCTCTCCGACGCGGCGCATGCACCGCGCCCTTTCGCGATGAGCTCGTTGACGACGCGTCCAGGTGCCGTTGCCTGAGCGCCGCCAGAGAGCGACACGAAGAAGAGGACGGCGAACAGCGCGAGGCCCTGCGGAAAGAGCCTGCCGACGGTCTTCCTGGGTGCCTCGCCCAGGAGAAGGAGCACGCGCGCCTCCCCGCGCTCCGAGAAGCGCTGCATGGCGACGGACCACCCGAGCGGCCACCCCGTCAGGACCGAGGCCTCGATCGCGAGCGTGAACAGGCTCTTCGCGAACGGCTCGGCGACCTCTGCGGGGAGCGCCGGATCGAGCAGCCACGGGAGCACGCGCACCGCCGCTGCGACCAGGGCCGCCACAGACAGCAGCAGCACTGCGGAGATCGCATACGTGAATGCCGGCCGCCCGAACGCGCGACCAAGGGGTGACAGGGACGAAATCACGGGGAACGGCACCAAACGTACCCCATCCCAACCCCCTTTTTTTCGGTTCGCCAGAAACCCGACCTTTCTGGTACGGTTCGCACAAGTCATGAAAGCAAATAAAGCTCTCGCAGCCGGCATGTCGGCGCTCATGTTTGCCGGCTCCATGGCGTACGGGTCAACCGCGCACGCAGATGAGGTGTCCCCCACGGGCAAGGGCATCGTCGGTGGCGCACTGCTTGGTGGTGAGGTCGTGGTCATCACGATGTCGCTCGTCGGCGTGAAGAACCAGTGGGCGTACCTCGGCGGTGGCCTTGGCGGCGCGGCTGCTGGCGGCGTCGGTGGCTACTTCGTCGAGAGGGGGTCCTCCGACGGTCGCGCTCCGATCTACATGCTCGCAGGCGGCCTTGCGCTGATCATTCCGGGTGTCGTGCTCACGCTCAACGCGACCAGCTACCAGGGCAACGAGAACGCGACCGAGGACAAAGCCCCCACGAACACCCCGCCCGCGGATCCCGGTCAGGCCGGCGGAAGCGCCGTCATCGGCGGCAGCACCGCTCCCACCCCAGCTCCCGCTGGCGGCGGCACGACCCCCGCTCCTGCACCCGCTCCTGCTCCTGCGCCCGCGCCCGCTGGTGGCGGCGGCGGCGGGGCACCGAAGGCACCTACCCAGGCACCCATGTCGATGATCGACGTGCAGCCCTCGCAGCTTCGTCTCGGTGTGCCCGTGCCGGTCGTGAAGAATGCCTTCACCACCCAGGAGCGCGTGAAGTACGGTGCGAACCAGGTGAGCGAGGTCCATGTGGGCGTCCTCAACATCACCTTCTGATCTCGAGGCCCGCTCCAGCTGAACTCCAGCTGACTTCCAGCTCGCCTTGAGGTGGGGTTGAGTAGGCCGAGTGGGCGATCGTTTTTTTGCCTACGAACAATGACGTTTTCGGGGGTACGCTGGAAAGCGAGTATCCGAGACCATGAACACGACCTCACAACGGACGGGGCAGAAGCCGCAGGATCCCATGCTCGGGCGAGTCGTCGCCGGGCGTTACAGGCTCGAGGCGCGCGCGGGTGAAGGTGGCATGGGCGTCGTCTATCGCGCCCGCCACGTGCTCATCGACCGCGTCGTTGCGCTCAAGCTGATTCGCCCCGACCTGCGCGGCGAGACACACCTGCGCGCATGGATGTTGCGAGAGGCGCGCGCCGCGAACCGCGTCGACCACGCACACATCATCGACATCCACGACATCGGCGAGACGGAAGAGGGCGAGCTCTATCTCGTCATGGAGTACCTGGTCGGCGTCTCGCTCTCGAGCGAGCTGGCGAAGGGCCCCATGCCTCTGTCGCGCAGCGTCGACATCCTGGAGCAGATGTGCGCCGCTCTGGCGCGCGCGCACGACCTTGGCGTCATCCACCGCGACCTGAAGAGTGACAACATCCTCCTCACCTCGCGCGGCGGCCGCAAGGACTTCGTCAAGATCCTCGACTTCGGCCTGGCGCACCTCGCGATGGACCCGCGGCTCGCGCCGAAGGGCGCCGTCTTCGGCACGCCCGAGTACATGTCGCCGGAACAAGCGCGCGGCGAAGAGGCCGGCCCGCCGTCCGATCTCTATGCGCTCGGCGTCCTCTTCTTCGAGATGCTCACGGGGCAGCTCCCCTTCCGCTCGAACGATCGCGAGACGCTCCTCGAGATGCAGCGCACGGCGCCCGCGCCGAAGCCCACGTCGATCAAGCCGGACGTCCTCCCGACCGCGGAAGGCATCGTCCTCAAGCTGCTCGAGAAGGAGCGCCGCAAGCGTTACCAGGACGCCCACCACCTCCACGAAGAGCTCAAGGGGCTCCAGCGCGCGCTGCCCAGCACGCCGTGGGAAGCGGCCGGGCAAGGCGACGCAGCACCGCCGCCGCCGCCGCCGCCGCAGTCCGCAGGCGTGGCGGAGTGGGGCAGCCGTGCGGTGCTCTTCTCGCGCATGGTGAGTCGCGCCTATCCCGGCGGCAATGCTCCGCCCGAGGTCCAGCAGGCCGTTGCGCAGTCCTGGGACCTCGCGTCGCGCGCATCTCGCCTCGAGGGCGAGGTCGCAAGTCACACGCGCAAGCTCGAGTCGCTCGAGCGTCGTGGCCGTGCGCTCCGCGCCGAGATCGGCCGCAAGGTAGAGGAGCTCGCGCACGAGGAGTCGCGCGCGCTTCGTGAGGCCACCGCTGAACACCAGGAGGCCGCGCGTCTGCGCGAGCAGGTGCAGGTGGCAGAGCGCGCAGCAGGCACCGCACGCGCGCAGGCAGATCAGGCAGCGCAGCAAGGCGGCGCAAACCCGGCGGCGATTCGCCCCGTGTTCGAGCGGTCAGGCGCGGCAGCTGCACTGCTGGAGGCGCGTCGTGAGCAGCTCGCCGAGCGCGATCAGAAGGCCGCCGTGAAGGACGCACACGCACGCGACCTTCGCCGCCAGATCGACGAGCTCCGCGCGCAGCTCTCACGCTACGCAGAGGCGCTCGACGAGGACCTCGCGTCCGGCCGCGAGAAGGTCGCTGCGCGCACGCGCGAGGGCCTCGCGTTCGAGAAGGCGTTCAACGAGGCCTCCACGCTGCTCATCAATCACCTGAAGACCAAGCCCGAAGCGCGCGATCTGCTCCAGGAGCTCCTCACGTCCACGGGACAGGGTGGAGGAAGCCAGAGCAGCACGCGCTCGGTCGCAGGGGACTCGCCGGCCAGCCGTGGTCCTGGCCAGCTGTAGAGAGAAGAACGAGGCGACGCGTGGTCACCGCGGAGAAGATCGAGCACATCATCATGCCGCACGAGGACCTGGTCCTCACACCGGATGAGCGGCACGCGATCCTCGAGCTTGCGTACCTGACGATCGCCTGGGATGGCGCGCTCGTGAAGTCGGAGCTCGACGCGTTCCGCATTCTTGCCTCGCACCTTCGAGACATGGTGGGCGATCCGGACGTGGGCCCAGACAGCAAGCGGCCCGCGCCACCGGCCGAGAACCGGAAGCTCACGGAAGGCGAGCTCGCGAAGCTGCTTGCGGAGTTCGCGAGCGGCCTCGAGCGAGAGGCGGCGGACGCCAGACTGCTCACGCTCGCGCCGCGACTGCAGCGAAAGGTCGCAGCGACGTTCGCCTACGAGTTCGCGTGCGCGCTGTCGCTGATCGACGGCGACGGCGGCGACGCCGAGTTCGAGCTGGAGCTCCAGCTGGTAGATGCGCTGGGGCTCCCGACCGCCGAGGCCGAGACCCTTGCGATGCGAACGCGCACGCTCATGATCGGCTGAAGCCGTCGCGCTGCGGGCCCGACGCCTGCGCTCACAGGTCGAACAGCGTTGTCGGTGGCGGTGAGAGAACAGCCGCTGGCGCAGAGACGAGTCCGGCCATCCCGCGTGTGCGAAGCCAGATGCGTCCAACCGCGCCACCACCGCCGCCAGCGTTTGGGCCGGCCTGGTTCGCGTTCGTGGTGGGCGCCGTCATTGCGAATCCACCTGCGCCACCTGAGCACGAACCGCACGAGCCCTCGTCTTGCCCGCCGCTGGCCGCCGCGCCTACGGCGGTTCCGTCACTGCCCCCATAGCCGTCACCACTGCCAACGGTGCTCGGTACGCCGCCGCCGCCACCTCCGCCGCCGCCGTTCGCCGCAAGCGTCGCGCCCATCGCGATCGAGATGCCGGTGATCGCCTCCATGACAATCTCCCCGCCGGAGCCGCCGCCGCCACCCGCGTATCCGAGACACCCGCCGTGACCGCCGCCGCCGCCCACGTTGATCTTTCCGCTGATCGCGATCCTCGTGAACGATGTGATCTGGAACGCACCACCGCCCGCTCCGCCCTGGCTCTTCGGATCGGTGCAACCAGAGCGCGATCCCGTGCCGCCACCGGAGCCAGCGAAGAGCTTCTTGTAGTCACCATAGGAAACGCCAGCAGCGCCAGGCGCCGCGTTTCCTGCGCCGGTCTGTCCGATCGCGCCGTTCGTCCCGAAGCCTCCGCCACCGCCGCCACCATCACCATTGCTTCCGCCGGCGCTGCCGTTCTTGCCCGCGCCAGCTCCTGCCCCTGGAAGTGCGCCGCCGGGCCCTGGCGTTGCCTTGCTCGCGCCCGCGTCGATCACGCCAGCGATGGTGACGTCACCGAGCGAGACGACAACGAGCGGACGCCCGCCGTGCACCTTCACCGTCTGCCCGCCAGGCACGCTCCAGGAGCGCACGACCATCACGACGTTGCCCGAGCCGTCCACGTAGAGCCAGTCCGTCGTGACGGCCGGGTTCCCGCCACGTGTGATCTGAGGAAGAGCCGCGCTCGCGCCGCCACCCGTATCGATGTCCGTGGCGTCCCCTAGGTCGACGAGATCCGGCAGGCCATCACGGACCGGATCATTCAGGTGGGTGACGCTGCTCCCCGCCGATGCGTCAGGGACACCGGTGTCGCCCACGGAGCCATCAGCAACGGACGCGGAGGAGGAGTCACCGCCCGCATCCACGGACGAGATGGATGGTCCATTCGAGTCGCTGCCGCCGAAGGCACCGCAGCCGAGCCCAACGAGGGGCATCACCAGCCATGTCCATCCCCGCATGCTTCAAGATTAACACATGCAGCGCGCGGACGCGCATGCTCATCGCTGGCGCCGAAGCAGACCGACGCGACAATATTGTCGCGTGACGCGACAACGTTGTCGCATCACTTCTTCATGAGCGCGGCGAGGGCCTTCTTGGACTTCGCGGCCTTGCTGGACTGCACGAGCACGAGCACGTCAGCATCGGCGTCGTAGAACGCGGAGTCCGTCGACGTGAGTGAGTCGTTGCGGACCTTCGGCGAACGGAGCTTGGGGCCCGATGAGTCGGGCGTGGTTGCAGGGCGAACGATCTGGACCGACGCATCCTTGAGGACGATCTGCACCATCTCGTAGTCGGGGCCCGTGATCACGTTGCTGGACACGACCTTCGACTTCAGCGCCTTCTTCGAAGCGCCGGCGACGGCATCAGCACCGACCGAGGAGACCGACTCGCCCTTGATCTTCGCCTTCGAAGCCTTGTGCGCTCCCGACGACGAGACATCGGGCTTGCCAGGCTTGGGGTCGTCAGATGCTGAAGATGCCTCGGGCGCTGCTGCAACGGTCTCGGGCTTGGAGGATTTTGCGGGCTTCGAATCGGTGCTGGACGAATCGCTCTTGTCGGCGGCGGGCTTCTTGGTGTCCGCGGTCGGGGCTTCCTTGCCACCGTTGTAGGTGCTCCAGTCGTAGTCCGGCTCCGGCGCAGCTGCAGGCTTCGCAGCCTTGGCGCAACCGAGCCCGCCAAGGCAGAAGGAGAGCGCTGCGAGCGCGACCAGTTTGTGGAGGAGGGGTTGCACGACCTCCGTAGTCGCAACTTGCGCGCCAGATGTGGCTCCATGTGGGTACGCAGAGTTGGGGAGGATTTTTCCAGTTTTGGTGGCAAGCCTGGGGACCTTTTGATCCAAGGGGGTGGATGCCCCACGCCGCAACCCGTCATCAAACGGAGACAGGTCAACGTCGAGGTCGAGGTCGAAGTCGAAGTCGAGGTCGAGGTCGAGGTCCGTTCGATTCACACGCCGCGCATGCGGTTCCACGCTGGAGCTGATTGGACGGACTCTCGATGCCGCCCGTACTGCGCTAGTGCGGATTTCCCATCCACTGGTCTTCATCCACGCTGTAGCTGTTGTTGGTCCACACCGCGTGGATCGTGCAGGTCACGCCAGCCTCGAGCCCTGAACGCGATGGGCTGTGGATGCGAAATGCGAAGTGCTCGCCGGTGAAGTCGCCCGCGATGACCCCCAACACGCGCGTGTGGACGACCCAATCGAGAAACCTACCGGCGCCACGCACCGGTGAACACTCGACGCGCTCCACTACCGCGCGAAACGTCAGGTCGCCGGGCACGCTGGGTTCAGGCGCCACGCATGCGGTTCCACGCTGGATCGGATTGCAGCTCCGTCATGGCGCTCTGCACGCGCTCGTTCAGCTTGGCGCCATCCACTCCGCCTGACTCGACGAGCATCTGCATGAGCACGAACACGACGGACTGCAGCTTTGCGATCTCGTGTCCTTGATCGCGATCGAGCTCGAGGAGGCGAAGGACCTGCTTCTCGACCGTTGCGCTGCTGGAGTGCAGCGCGTTGATCTCGTCCGCCGCCTGGTTGATCCGCTTGTTCTCGATGAACGTGGACGGGTTGAAGAGGATCGATGCGAGGTTCTTGTTCTTGTCCATGGAGGTCTCCGCGGGCGCTGGCGCCGCGCCATTAACCAATCACGTCCTCCGTCACTTGTCGGTGGTGATGTGAGCGGGAGCCACGAGAGAGGCGCACGAGAGCTCTGCTTCGCTCATGGCGATCTGCTCCACCTTGTAGCCGTCGAACGCACGATACGTGAGGTAGTCACCGCGGACGAGCCTTGCCTTCACGAGCCTCCCCGTTGCCGCGTCGCGCATGCCGAGAAACGGAGACGTGCTCGCATCGAGCGCCCACGCGACGGTCTCCTGCTCTCCGGAGTCGAGCTGCGTCGTGCCTCGAACGTGGACCACGTTGTCGTGGATGGCGACGCGCGAGCCGCGCTCGACGCGGCCGTACGAGTTGTCGGCGAGCAAGAGCTCGAAGCCACCCGGGTCACGAAGCAACGCCGGGCAATCACCGCTGGGCGTGTGACCGACCACGACACGACGGATCTCCGCCGCGGCGAGCGCAGACACGACGTGCTCTGGCGGAAGCATCGGATTGCCGACAGCATCCGTGGGGCGTGCGTAGACGACGCTCTCCTGGTTGGTGCGCGAGTCACTCCTTGGCGCCTGATAGGCGATGAGCTCTTGCCAGAGCGGCGTTCCATCTGCCGCGCATGCACCCGTGCAGAATGCATGCATGGACTCTGCATAGAACTCGTTGAGCGCCCGCAGCCACCCGTCCACGGCGGGGATGCGATCGATGCGGCCCGGGACCACGCCGAGATTCTCTGCGGTGACGCCGCCGTGGACGAAGAGGGTCTCCTCCTCGCGATGAGCAAGCACGGCGGCCGAGAGGTAGCTCCGCAACGGCCCATCGGGCGCAAGGTCAGCGAGATAGCTTTGAACGACGTCGTCATCATCGGCAGAGCGGCCCTCTGCGCAAAGCTCGGTACGCCGATGCTCGAACGCAGCGCGTGCGCCCATGGTGTGCGTCAGGATGAAGCGCAGCAGATCCCCACGGAGCCCACCCGCGACCTCTGCGGTCACACGCGGCGGCGGGCTCCCATTGAGCTCGCGGACGAGGCGAAGCTTGTTGATGTCGCGGTTTCCCGCGAGCAGCACCACCGACGCCGGCTGCGCACGCTTCGCGGCCAGCAGCGTGGCGACGATCTTTCTTCCCGCGGGCCCCCGGTCGATCGCATCACCGCCGAACACGAAGAGCGCGTTGTCCGCGACCCGAAGCGCCGCATCGCCGTGCGCCGCGCCCTCTTCCAGCGTGACGAGAGACGAGCCCGCGCAGAAGTCGACCAGCTTCTCCCAGCGACCTTCGACGTCCGTGAGGTACGCGACCCTGCGCATCGAGGAGATCCTATCCTCGTTTCGCGCTCCGGACGGTCTCGAGGACCACTCGGTGTTTTCAGGCGTGGCGCAGCAGCTCCACCGCGAACGTGACGAACGCGCCCCAGCCCACGGTGAAGAGCACCGTACGTATGCGACCGGCTGACACGCCACCGATGTGGACCAAGGCGTGGGCCAGCCGCACGAAGAAGTACGTCGCCGCCGCGTACGCGGTGATCGGCGTGGAGACTCCCACGGCCTGCGCGATGAGCACGACGGTCGCGAACGGCACCAGGTTCTCCACTGCGTTCACGTGCGCGCGGTTCGCTCGGTTCACCCATGCAGGGAGCGGCACGGTTGGCGCCACCACGTAGTCGTCTGGCTTGAGCGCGCCTCGCGACCGGGCGTAGCCGATGACGACCGGGATCCAGAGGCAGCCCGTGAGAAGCGCAGTCCACGCGAGATAGTGCAGCTCGGGTTTCAAGACTTCATGCACCGGGCCTCTCGGCCACGATGTCCTTTCCATGAAGACGACCGGCGACACCGAAAGGATGCGCGCGCGCTGCCGACAGGCGAAAATCAGGTCCCGGTGTAGCTGATCTCCTTCGACGAGCCTTCCGCGTTGAAGGTCCCGACCGCCGTGCCGGGGCCTGTCTTCGCGGGCGCCATGGTCCCGCCGGTGACCGTGAATGACATGGTGCCGGTCGTCAATCCTTGCGCAGGCGGCGTGACGGAGTCCAGATGGATGGTCCCGCCGGTCGCTCTCCACGTCTTGCTGACCGAGCCGCACGTCTCGCTGTAGGTGAGGTAGCCCTTGCCGTCCGGCACGGGCGCGTCGGCCACGAACGGAAACGAAGCGCCAGCCATGGGGACACCCACGAAGGCGACGTTGAGGATGGAGGAGCACGAGTCGAAGTAGATGTTTGCAGTGAATGAGCACGACTTGCTGGCGCCGCTACCAGACGCCATGCAGAACGAGCCGAGCACCGGCCCCACCTGGAACTGCGTGCGCATGGTGTTGGCGCCGGTGTTGCCGCTGAACGTGAAGTCCATGCCGCCGTTGGTGCTGACCCCTCCGTCGGCGGCTTGTGCGGGCCCCGCGTCCTTGTCGTTGCCACCATTGGTATTGCTGCACGCGCCAAGAAAAAGGGCGAACAGGGCGACGGTCCGAAGCGAGCGCAGGTTCATGAGCGAAATAGTACCATCGCGCGACCGGCATGAGTGCTCGCGGGACGTTCGACATCTGCTTCTACGTTGTGATCGATCCGGATGCGCGGCGCGCGCTGTGGGTGCGGCACACGGTGCGCAGAGGAAAGGACGAAACGGGCGAGGCCATGAGCTGGGCTGCTGCTTTCTCGGACGCAGGCCCGCCGCTCGCGCTGAAGTCGATCCACCCAGAGGACGCGGTGCCCTTCCCGTTTCCGGAGCAGATCACCCTTGGCGATACGACCTTCGAGAGCACGCGCGCCAGGGGAACGGTCGTCGCCGCCGGGCGCACCATCACCTGGGAGCTCGCGTTCGACGAGGCGCATGGAACGGTGCAGCGCTCGCCGCGCGTGCTCTCGCGGTTGCCGCTGCCAGCGCACGCGGAGCACGTCCACGCGCGCACGAAGGTCGCCGGCTTCTGGGAGGTCGACGGAGAACGCCACGTGCTGGGCCCTCGCGCGCGCATGGTGCAAGCGCGCATCGGCGGCACGTCGCAGCCGCAGGAGATCTTCTGGCTCTGGGCGCCGTCGTTCGATGAGCCGCGCGACGAGGGTGGACTGGAGCTGGTAGCGGCACGACCGCGCAGAGCGGCATGGGTGCCGCGCGTCGCGTCGCTTGTCCTCACGGCGGCGGGGCTCTCGATCGACGGCACCAGCGTCTCGCGCACCGCGCGCACACGCGTGAAGCTTGTCCGGCCCGGAGTGTTGGAGGTGCGCTCGCACGCGGGCAAGCGCCTGCTCGTGACGCGCGCCTATGCCGAGCCAGAGAGCTTCGTCGGGTACGTCTACCGTGGTCCCGACGGCAGCTGTGTGTATGTGGCCCAGAGCGACATCGCGCGCTGCGAGGTCAACGTGTGGCGCCGACACGGGCTCAGCCTTTCGCTCGAGCGCGTGCTCTGCGCACACGCCTGCGCGATCGAGATTCACCAGCCCGAGCCGCTGCCCGGCTTCTCGTACATCCGCTGGGAGGATACCGGCCCTGCGGCGCGACCGAGCCGCTCACCGGCGCTCGCAGCGGCTGATGCCAGCGCGGTTCCGCTTCCCGCGATCGAGGACGTGCTGGCGGTGGGCCTCTCCTATGCGGACCATGTCCGCGAGACCGGCTCGCGGGCGCCGGAGTCGCCGATCGTCTTTCGCAAGCACCTCCGGTCCCTTCGCGTCGCACGCGCGGACGCATCGCCCATGGTGGTCACGCCCACGAGCGACGAAATGCTGGCTGCGCTCGAGTCGATCGAGCCCGGCGTCGGCGCGCTCCTCCGCGAGCGATGGGACGTGCTCCCGCCGCTGATGGACTACGAGGTGGAGCTCGGGCTCGTGCTGCTCGAACCCGTGCGCGCGCAGGACCTCGCGAATTCGTCGTGCGCGCCGCGATTCGCATGGTTCCTGGCGAACGATCTCACCGCGCGCTCTTGTCAGATCCTGGGCGAAGAACAGAAGGATCCCTACGCGTACTGGGCCGTGGCGAAGAGCTTTCCGGAGTTCCTGCCCGTGTCGTCCGTGGCGCTTCCAAGGGGCGAAGCCTCACTCGACACGCTCCCCGACTTCGAGCTCTCGACGCGCGTGAACGGACAGCTGCGTCAGCAGGCGCGCACCACCAGCCTTGTCTACTCTCCGCGGCAGATGCTCGTCGCCGCCAGTCGATTTCTGGGCGGCGATCTGCCGGCCGGCCTCGCGCTGCTCACCGGGACGCCCGCGGGCGTCGGGCTCCACGTGCCCCGATGGAAGAAGGCGATCGCAGACGTCGCGCTGGATCGCTTTGGCAAGCTGCGCGCGGCCATGAGCGCACACGCACGCGGCGGGACACTGCTCCATGCCGGCGACCAGGTCGTGTGCAGCGCCACGGGTCTGGGCGATCTGCGCGTGACCATCGGCTGACGCGCAACCGCGATGAGATAGGATCCGCCCCATGCTCACGCGTACGGTCTACTCGCTCTACTACCCGGAGACGCGCGCCGTGGTGGACCGCCTCTGGAGCGAGCATCACCACGAGTGGTACGAGCGCGCCTACGAGAAGCACCAGGACGCGATGCACGTGGAGTTCCTGGAGACATGGCGCGCTTGGTCCGGGCTCGACCTGGGCGACGCATTTCCACACGCCTATCCCACCAGCGGCGCCTCCGAGCCCATCAAGGACCTGTTGCTACCGCCGGGCGCGCTCCACACGTTTGCTGGCGACTACGAGGGCTACGGCATCCTCGCGCACGAGCGCGGCATGCAGGTCGTCACGCACGAGCGAAGCGTGCTTGCCGCGCGCGAGACCTTCGGTGAACACGATCAGTTCTGGGTGTCGTTCCCGTCCGCGATCGACGGCTGCATCTGGCCCGATCTGGACGCGTTCCTGGACGAGATGCGCGCGCGTGCACCGGCCGTGCGCGTCTACCTGGACGTGACGTACGTGGGCGCAACGAAGACCCCGGTGAAGGTGGATGCGCGGCGACACACGAACGTGGCGGCCGTGGTCTTCAGCCTCTCCAAGCCCATGGGCGTCTACTACCACCGCATCGGAGGGTGCGTGAGCCGCACGCCCATGGGAACGCTGGTCGGGAACCTGTGGTTCAAGAACCTGTTCTCGCTCAAGCTGGGCACCGCGCTCATGAAGGAGCACGGCGTGACGGCGCTCCCCACGAAATACGCGCCGATCCAGGCGCGCGTGCTGGAACTGCTGATCGCGAACGGCCGCGTGCCTGACGCCGCGCGCGCGTCGGACGTGGTGCTGCTTGCGCACGCGCCGCACGGCGTGGCGAGCTCCGAGGAGTTCATGCGCGCAAAGGGCCACCACCGCTTCTGCCTCACCGAAGGCATGGACAAGATGATCAAGGGAGAGACGAATGCTCGAGACGATCACCGTTCTTAAGGTCTCAGCGCTGGACCTGCTGGTCACGGAAGAGTTCCGCTCGTCCCCGTGGGTCAAGACCATCACCGACGGCCTCACCATGTGGGTCACCGACGACCCGATGCCCCCAGGCCACTTCGGCACGTACTTCGGCGCGCTCACGCGACGCAGCTATCCGAACCGCTGGGTGCAAGATCTCTATCACCTGCACGAGTGCGTCCACACGCGCGTCACCCGCTTCCAGCCAACCGCCACATGGACGGAGTGGTCACGCAAGATGATCCAGGCGGAGTTCGAGGCGTCGATCGCCTCCGAGTGCACCGCCTACCTCCAGATCCCCGGCCTGCGCGAGAAGACGTTCCCGCACGAGATCTGGGTCGACCGCTTCCTTGGCAAGAAGGACCTCGCTGCGGAGCCCATGTTGCAGCACATTCGCGACGAGCGTGTGCGCGCGCTCAATGCTCCGCGCTTCGACGATTTCCTGGAGCATCAGATCTGGAACTACTGCCGCCAGAACATCATCTGGTGCCGCATCTGGACGCAGAACGTGGGCTACGGCCTGCACGCGCAGCTGCCTGCGTTTCGCGTGGTGGAAGCGCACATGGCCAAAAGCGACCGCGATGCCTCACACGAGCAATGGCTCGCAGCGGTCACCCCCACCGAGGGCTACGTGCGCGTCCCGTTCCTTCATCAGGCAGACGCTTTCGCGCCCGTCTACAAGCGCTCCGGCGAAGACTTCGGAAACTCCGTCCTCGCAAGATAGGTGGCCGGGCCCGCCTGTTCTACTTCGTGCCGGGCTGCGGGCAGCCGTACTCGATGTCCACGCCGCTCACCTTGCCTGCCTTCAGGTCGCTGCACATCGCTCCGTAGAACGTGACGGTGTTCGACGCGGAGTCGTAGTCCCAGCCAGTAGCGTGCGTGGAATCCTTGGCCACGCGGACGGTGCCGTTCACGAACACGTAGAGCTTGCTCGGGTCGGGCGGCGCGGTGCCTAGCTTGAACACGCAGCCGATCGCCTTCTGCGCGATGTCCTGGAACGCAGCGGTCAGAGCTGCTTGATCGGTCGCCAGATAGAACTGTGATGCGCCTGCGTCCTGCGGGGCCGTTCCGCCCTCCACCGCCACCGCGCCGAGGAACACCGGATCCGCGCCGGAGCCGAAGCCCACCGCGAACGTGGGCACGCCGGCTTCCACATACAGATCGTGAACCGCGTGGATGGCGCCAGCCGCGCCGCCTCCCAGATTGCATCCGGCCTGCTGACCGTCGGTCACGAGAAGGACGAAGTCGCCGCGGGTCTTGTCCGCAAGGCCCGGATCGGTCGCGGCCTGCTCGAGCGCCGTGTCGATGTTCGTCACGCACGGCCCGTTCGGAAAGAGCCCCGCATCCGGGAAGCGCGCCGCGTTCAGCATGGTCTGGATGCCCAGCTCGTGGCCGGGTCCCACGGGAAACGGAAAGTCGTCCTGCGCGCACTTGTTGCCGCTGAGATCGGGGAACAGGATCAGGCCGAAGCGGATCTTGTCCTTGTAGTCGGTCGTCAACGTGTCGATGGCGCTGACGGCGACCTCCCACTTGGTGGCGGTCCCGCCATCGGCGAGATTCACCTTCTCCGTCATGGAGCAAGAGCGGTCGAGCGTGACGAGCAGGTTGGGCGGGACGATCTGCGCGGCCACCTTGGTCGCGCCGCAGTTGCCGCCGGGCACGCAGGTGTTCGTGCCGGAGTCGCCGTTGTCGCAGACGGTGCCGTCGGTGCAGTCGCCGTTCGCGACGCACGTGCCCTTGGGAATGCACTTGCTCGTGACGCTACAGAGCTGCGCGCTCGTGCAGGCCGGGCTGCACATGGGACCGCCATCGCCACCGCCGAGCCGGGGGCCTCCATCGTCGACCGCCGCGGCCTCGTCGCCGGCGTCGTCGCCACCGTTGCCGAACAGGCTGTTGTCGCTCGAGCCGCACGCGTAGAGGGCAGCGCACGAGCCGAGAAGCAACGCAACCACGAGCAACCGCGTCCGCATGAGGGTGGCCTCCAACCACAAGAGTAGCACAGCCGTTTCGCAGGGCCGGCGCAGGGGAGCGCTGATCGCTTCCCGCGTTGCACCATCACCGCGCTTTCTGCGCTAGAACGGCGCGCATGAAGCGCGAGAAGACCCTGACGAAGCGTGAGCGCAAGGCACTGACCGGCTCCGGGCCCGCCGGCAAGACGCGGGAGCCGCAGCACATTCATTGCGTCGCGTGTGGCCGTCACCTGGACCCGGCGGAGTTCAACGAGCCAAGCACCGCGACGCGCGTGACGTGCGAGCACAAGTCGCAGTTCGCCTCGTGCAACGGCTGCGTCGCGAAGACAAGGGAGCTGCTCGCAGAGCACGATCGCACCGGACAGCCCGTAAAGACCGCCAACGCGTGGCACTAGACAGCAACGCGCGCGGGGCTCTTCACAGGAGGCCCGTAGGGTCTATGCGCGCGCGGAGCTGCTTCTCCACTGCGCAGCCCACAACGGGGAGCGGCTCGACCACCTCGGTCTGTGCGCGCGCCATGATCTCGAGGTCCCGCGGGTCCGCGCCTTGCTTCGTCCGCGTGTAGCCACCCACGTAGCGCACGTCCTTCCCCTGCCCCACCACCACGAGCATCGGCGCCGACCTCACATGGAAGCGCGTGCCCAGCTCTTCCTCCGTCACCGACACCACGCCAAAGCCGCGCGAGCGAAAGCGATCCGCCAGTGGCTCGTCCTTGCCGATCAAGAGCACGGTCTCCTGGAACCCCACCGGGCGCGTGGAGCCAACCAGGTGCGCGGCGATCTTCTGCGAGCAGCGGCAATCAGTGTACAATACATGCACCGCGAGCGGGTGGGCCGGATCGTCCTTCAGCGCCGCCAGGCTCGCGGCAAGGACCGGATCCGCCGGCGGAGGCAGCGGCAGCGCGAGCTCGTGTCGCCCCATCATGATCGCGCCTAGCAAGAGCATGGCCGCACCCCATGCGACCAGGATCGCACCACCGGCCTTGCCAGATGGCGCTGACGCTGGGATCGCGTCGGGCCCGTGCGCCACGGGACCCACTGAATCGCGGTCTTCGCAGGAGGGATCACGCCCGTCATTCGGCAACGCCATGAATGAAAGAACGGCCACTCGCGGCGATTCTTGAGGTGGGTGACACGAGGCGTGCGCAGGGACGGACGTGCTGACCGAGCACCAGCTCCTGGAGCTGATGTTGAAGGTCAAGGCGCACCCCCAGGCGCCGCCCTGAGCGGAGGCGACGTGTTCTGAGGTCTGTTCGCGAGACATCGCTCCGGCGCGCTGCGAAGGTCCTCCGCGCCCTTCGGGAGAGTGGGCCGCGCGTAGTCCTGCCTGAGGCGACCCACCGTGTTCTCGAAAGGCACTCCGCCGCCCTGACCACCGAACCACATGCGCGAGTCGTGCGCGTTCTCGCGGTTGTCGCCCATGACGAAGTACTCGCCGCGCTTCACGATGTAGGGGCCCTGCACGTCGACCGTGAAGCCGCCCGCGTCGTGGAAGACCAGGTAGGCCGCGTCGTCCAGGAACTCCACCTCGAGCTCGCCCTTGTGTTTGACGTGCGCGTAGTCGGACTCGTCCGTGTAGCCGGCCTTCCCCAGCGGGCAGTGCGGGACCTCCCAGCCGTTCACGAAGAGGCGCTGCTTCTCCACGGTCACGACGTCGCCGCTCAACGCGACGACCCGCTTGATGAAGAGCTGCTTCGGCTGCTCCGGATACTTGAAGACCATGACTGCGCCGCGTGCGGGTGTCGTGTCCGTTCCATTCGCCACCACATGGTCACCCACGGCCACGCCTGGCCACGACCGCGCACGAGCCACGGCTTCTTCGCCGGCCCGCTTGGCTTTCGCAGCGGCTCCGTGCTCTCGTCGCCCATGCCGCGAGCATACCCGTTCCCGCCGCTTGACCCCTCTCCCGCGGCAAGGCTAGTTTGACCAGACAATGCTTGCAGAATCCCGCGACAAACTCGCAGACCTCCAAAGGCGTCTCACGGCGCTAAGGGGGCATCTTTGACGTCCCCAAGCTGAAACGGGACATCGAGGCGCTCAACGAATCAACGTTGGCGCCGGGATTCTGGGACGACGCGAAGAAGGCGCAGACCGTCACGCGCAAGCGCTCCGGCATCGAGCAGAAGCTCGACATGGTGGAGAAGCTCACGCGCGATCTGGAAGACGCGGCCGGGCTGCTCGAGCTGGGCGTCGAAGAGAAGGACGAGGCGACCATCAACGAGGTGGGCGGACAGCTGCCTGCACTGGAGACGCGCGTCCGCGCCGCGGAGCTGTCGCGCATGCTCTCCGGGCAGATGGATCACGCGAACGCGATCGTCAGCATCCACCCCGGCACCGGCGGCACCGACGCGAAGGACTGGGCGCAGATGCTCATGCGGATGTACCTGCGCTGGTGCGAGCGCCGCGGCTACAAGACCGAGATCGTCGACTTCGCGGAGGGCCTCGAGGCCGGCATCGACGGCGTGTCGTTCACGGTGACGGGGACGAACGCGTTCGGCTACCTGCGCGCCGAGAACGGCGTCCATCGCCTGGTGCGCATCTCCCCATTCGACGGCAACGCACGCAGGCAGACCGCGTTTGCTGCGGTCGAGATCACAGCCGACATCGACGACGAGATAGACATCGTCGTGAAGGACGAGGACCTCGAGACCACGACGATGCGCGCCGGCGGCAAGGGCGGCCAGAACGTCAACAAGGTCGAAACGGCGGTGCTCATGAAGCACATCCCGAGCGGCATCGTCATTGTCTGCCGCGCCGAGCGCTCGCAGCTCCAGAACCGGCGCACGGCCCTGAAGATGGTCAAGGCCAAGCTCTACGAGATGGAGATCGCAAAGCGTGAAGAGCAGGCCGCCGCGTACCAGGCCGGGAAGAGCCAGATCGCGTGGGGCAGCCAGATCCGCAGCTACGTCCTCGCGCCTTATCGTCTGGTGAAGGATGTCCGCACCTCGCACGAGACCGGCAACGTGGACGCCGTGCTCGACGGCGCGCTCGACGACTTCATCGAGGCCTACCTTCTCGCGGCAGCCGGCGGCACCCTCAAGAAGGGCGGCGTCGCGGAAGAGGTGGAGGCGTAGTTGCAGCGCGGGGGCGCGATCGCGTTGCTCGCCGGCGTGCTCGTCGCAGCAGCGTTGCCCGCGCACGCAGAGACGCGCCCAACCGCTGCCGACGTCACGCAGAAGAGCCCGGCGCCGGCGCGCCTCCTGCGATCGCTTGCGCGCGATCCCTCCGCCTACGATCCGAAGAGGACATCGGTGGCCACGGACCTCTTGCTTGGCGATCTGGTGTTCCATTCGCCGCTCGCGCTGGGCGCGAAGGCACGCGAGCTTGGGCTGTCCTGTAATGGCTGCCACCAGAACGGCGCCGCGCACACCGCGCTGTCGCTCGGGGATCTATCGAACCGCCCCGGCAACGTGGATCTGACGACCGGCTTCTTTCGCGCGGGCGCCAACAACCACGCCGCCGACTTCCTCTCCATCCCGTCGCTCCGTGGCGCGCGCTACACGGCGCCGTACGGATACGCAGCCGAGAGCGCGTCGCTTGGCGAGGCCGTGGATCATCACGCGGTCGCGAGCTTCGGCGGGGCACCGCTTCCACGCGCGCAGCTCACCGCGCTCGTCCGTTACGTGCAGGACCTGGATTTCGTGCCGAACGCGAACCTGGATGCGCATGGTCGCATCACCGCGCGTGGCGGCGAGTCGGCGCGCAGAGGAGAGACGTACTTCGAGAGGCCGCGCGCGCAGTTCGGCGGAATGAGCTGCGCCAGCTGCCACCCTGCATCAGCCATGTTCACGGGCGGGCGCACGTACCGCGTGGGTTCGGGCCCCAGCACACAGGCGGGCGCGCTGGACGATGCGTTCGACACCCCCACGCTCCTCGGTACAGCGGAGACCGCGCCGTACTTCCACGACGGCCGCTTTGCGACGCTGACGGAGGTCGTGACCTTCTTCGATCAGAGCTACGGCCTTGGCCTTGGTACGGACGAGAAGCGGGACCTCGTGGCCTACGTGGAGGCCGTCGGCGCGGTGGACCAGAAGACCGACGCGCGGACCATGCCGCAAAAGATGCAAGATACATTCATCTACCTGGAGCTACTGCTCGCGGGAGACGCGATGGACGAGCGCAGCGTGTGGAGCATGGCGCTGGACGCGTGCATCACGGAGCTGGCGCGGCAGCAGCAGCGCCCGGCCCGCGTGGCCGATCGCGCGATCGTGGACGAGGCGCAGCTGAAGGCGCTCTCGCAGCGGGTGCGGAGCGGCGCCACGCTGGCGAGCATGCGGTCTGACGTTGCGGATCTGTCGAAGGACCTGTACCGCCTGGCCGCAGACTGGAACTGAGGTTGACGCTCCAACGTGTACACTTCATAGTGTACACATGAGCGTGAAGGCACCTTCGAAGTCCGCGTTCTCCACGGCGCGCGCGGCCCGTGTCGGCGTCCGCGCATTCCGTGGCAATCTGGCGAAGTATCTGAAAGAGGCGAAGGCGGGTAGGCCGATCATCGTCCAGGAACGCGGTCGCAGCGCCTACGTGCTCCTGAAGTTCGAGGAAGCCCCGATGCCAGCTTTCGGCTGCATGCGCGAGCGCACCGAGTACAGCGCTGGAGCGGTGGTCAACGCGGACGAGCCGTGGCCACCCGGCAAGATGCCGTGAGCGCGCTGCTGCTCGATACACATGTGTGGATCTGGCTCGCGGCCGGTGATCGACGCCTGGCGAAGCATCAGAAGCTTCTGAACCGCGCTGCAGAGGCGGGCGGGCTGCTTCTCTCCGCGATCTCGATCTACGAGACCGCGCTCATCGGAAACGAAACAGAGAACGGTCTTCGGCGCGGCAAGCAGGCCGTGAAGATGCGACCCAGCGTGACCCAGTGGATCAGGGACGCGATCACGGGAACGCGTGTAGTGGTCGTTCCGGTCGACGCGGAGATCGCCATGAATGGCGCGTCGCACCAGGCCATGCACGGCGATCCCTTCGATCGATTGATAGTCGCGGCAAGCATGGCAACGAGCGCACGGCTCGTGACCGCGGACGCCAAGATCATTGCCTTCGCAAAGAGCGCGGGCGCGGAGCTCCTGGAGGTGTGACCGAGGCTTCTCTACGGTGGTCCGGAGACCTGGTCCCAGCGGAGCCCGAGGATGATCTGCCGGAAGCCGCCCGCGTGGATGCCCTCTGGCATGCGCTCCGCCACGTAGATGTCGTTCGTGAAGCTCTTTGCGGACAGCTTCAGCGTGAGGCCGCTGCGCGTGTGCTTGTACCGCGCCGACAGATCGAACACGTGGCGCGCGCCGATCACGCCGGTGCGTCCCGTCACGTCCTCGGCGCGTGTGTCGTTCGGGTCCGTGAACTCTTCGCTCTGATAGAACCATCCGAGCTCACCGCCGATGTTGCCCGGTCCGAGCGCGTGCCCGGCCGCCAGCGTGGTGACCAGCACGGCGGATGGTGAGTACGGCAGGATGTTCCCCTTGTACGTTCCCTGCGCGAACACGGCGCGCGCGAAGGTGAAGCGCTCGCCGAGCTCCAGCGCCGTTCCGCCGAGGCTCAGCAGATTGCCGAGGTCCAGGCGCGCCTCGCCTTCGACGCCGTAGTGTCTGGTCGCGCCCGCGTTGAAGAGCGCGAGCGACGACGCGCCACCAACCGCGCCGGTCTGGACGTTCTGGGCGCTGAAGTCGAGCAGGAAGCCCGAGAGCTCCGCGTGGAACTTCTTTCGCTTGGTGAACCGCGCCCCGATCTCGTAGTTGATGCTCTTCTCGGAGTCCAGCTGACCCACGGCGCCGCCCTTGGGGTTGATCGGCGTGGTGATGCGCGGAGGCGCATAGCCCACGAACATGCCCCCGAATGCGTGGAGCTCCGGCGTTCCAGCCGTCATGCCCACGCCTGGGATCAGTCCGCCCGCGGTGCCGTTGCTCGGGACGTTCACGTTGGTCGTCCCCGTGGCGCCTGGCTGCCGCAAGAGGGTGCTCTGAAGGTCCGCGTACTCGTAGCGGATGCCCGGCGTGACCAGGAGCCAGTCGCGAAACTTCAGTCGGTCCTGCGCATACGCGGCGAACGCGTAGGTGTGATGCTCGAACTCGTAGTCGAGGGTGCCCGTCTGCGCCGAAGGCGTGTCTCCCGAGAGCTGCCGGTAGTGCGCGGTCTCCGTGAGCACGCGCGTGCCCACGTCGAGCGTGTGACCGACGTCGCCGGTCTCGCCGCGTGTCTGCAGCTTGGGCTCGATCGCCGCCACGTCGTAGTTGCGATCGAGGATCGTGTTGGTGGACCGGAAATAGATCCCGCCGTTCGGGAACGCGGTGTCGCCAGCCACGTGGTCGTAGCTCACGCCTGGGACGTTCGCGCGGTCGTAGTCCTCGCGGTTCCAGATTCGCTTCGTCTCGTACGCGTAGAGAAGCGTCTTGAGGACGGTCCTGCTGCCGATCCGCTGCTCGTGCGTGAGCGACGCGTCGTAGCGTTGCTGGTCGATGTGGTCGGCGGGGGCCAGCGTGCCTTGCTCGCGGTTTGCCTTGAACATCTCGCGCGTGAGGCCGACGTCGTCGGAGCGCGTCGCGTCATCGTGGAAGGCCAGCTTGACCGTTGCCTCGCCGTTCGCGCCGGTCTCGAAGGCCACCTTGCCCATCACGTCCGTGGTGTTGAAGCTCTCGTCGCGAAAGCCGTCGCCCTTGGTGTGGAACGCCTGCACGATGTAGCGCGCGGAGCCGACGCTGTCCCCATGCAGCGCGAGAACCTTCAGGAAGCCACGCTGACCTCCGTCGAGCTCGACGGCGCTCATCTCCGAAGAAGGAGGCGCGAGCGTGAGGAAGTTCACCACGCCACCGATGGTCTGTGGGCCGAACAGCACGCTGCCTGAGCCCTTCACCACCTCGATGCCGCGCATCCGCTCGATCTGCGGCATCGTGTACATGTCCGCCTCCGAGTACGGATTGATCGCCATCGGGATCCCGTCCTCGAGGATGAGGACATTGCGTGCGCGCCCCGGGTCCAGACCGTGCACGCCAAGGTCCAGGCGCAGACCGCCGCCCTGTTGCTCGGACACGTTGAACCCGGGTACGCGTCGGAGCATCTCGGCGGCGTTCTGCGGCTGCGCGCGCTCGATCTCCTTGTGCGTGATGAGCGTGCCTGAGCCCGGGATCTTCTGGAGCGAGTCGGCCTTGTCTCCGATGACGCGGACCTCTGGCGTCTCTTCCTTCTTGGGCGCAGGCGCAGGATCCTGCGCGAGCGCGCGCGTCGCCACGAGCAGCACGCTCGCTGGGAGCAAGACGGCGATACGCTTCATGGTGTGTTGCACACCATGGACATGGGACTGCATTTGGTGGACGGCGGCGGACAGTCGGAGGTCTGCGTGCAGTGCTTCGTGCAACGCACGCCCTTCGCGCCATAGTCGTGGCAGACACCGTCGGCGCACTGGCTCGCGTCGGTGCATGGGCACGAGAGCGGCAGGTTTGTCATCCCTACACACAACCCTGCATCCGTCGTCGAGGCATCGGGGCTCGCGTCCGCGCTCGCGGCATCGCTCACCGCGGCGTCGGAATTAGACGCGCCACCGTCCGCCGTGCAATCACACGGGCCATACGCGCCGCCGAGCGAGTCGCATGTCTGCACACCCACGTGACCGTCGGCACAACTGCACGGCAACGGATCGCCCGGCGAGCACGCGCGCCCGTCGGGCGTACACGCGCCAGACGCGGAGACCACGATGGTGATCAGGATCGCCATCGACGCGACCCCTTTCACGCTCGCCTGCATTCTCAAGGTCGGGGCTCCGTCGCGTGAGATTGAAACGATCGCTGCACGCAGAACAGGCTACATGGTTTGGGTGGGACTACGGAATTTGGCAATACAGCTTCGGCGTGCACTTGCCGCTGAAGACCGCGCCCGCGTCCGTGCACTCGGGTGCTGGATTCTGACCGCCCATGGCGCACGGCTTCGTGCAGAAGTCACCCATGCCCAGCGTCATGGAGTTGGGGAACGTCTCACAGAGTCCGCCCGTCGCGCAGCTTCCCTGCGTGCCTGATCCGTTGCACGGATCGCCGGGGCCTCCATTCGCGGGGACACTGGCTGCGTCGCCGCCGCCGCCAGAATCGGTGCCCATGTTGCCGCCACCAGAGTCGGTCGAGGCGTCGGTATCGCCACCTAGACCGCCAGCGTCGACCTTAGAGGGGTTTGTCGTGGTCGTGGAGCTGGAGCTACATGCGACGAGCGCGCCGAAAGAGAGGCAGAGGACACCGCCAACGAGCATGAACGAACGAAGCATTTCTTGTTTCATGGTCCTCCAATGGTCGTTGATCTTGGCTCGGAGCGGAAGTTTTGGGGACCGGGACGAAAGAATGTAACATTTTGTTTGATGCATGTTGCATGTCGGACCCTCTTCACCGCCGCGGTGCTCACGCTCGTCGGCCTCGCTTCGGCATGCAGCGGCAAGAAGCACCCCGCTGTCACGGGTGACTTCGCATCCGAAGACGCGGGCCCCGACGTCCAGTGCGGCCTGCTCGGATGCAACGCGCCGCCGCCCGAGCCGCCGACCATGCCGATCCACATCGGCAACCCGTGCGACGCCGATCCCGTGGTGGTCGTGGACGCGGGCGCTCCAGACGCGGGCAACGCCGACGCCGGCGATCCGGATGCGGGCGATCCGGATGGGGGCGAAGCGGGCGCGCCTGAAGCTGGCACCGTTGGCGTGGACGCCGGTCCGCCGCCCTTGGTCGACGCGGACCCCGTGAAGTTCGCGAAGTCGATCGGCCTCTGCACGCGCGCAGACAAGGATGGGTACGGACTGGTGAGCGCGTCGTTCCAGAAGGGGTTCGGCGTGCCCATGGCGCCACCGAATGGACAGTCGGGCACGCTGAAGAAGTTCGGCGCCGTCATCAAGCCGCGCGAGGGCGAGAAGCTAGGCGTGCTCTCCACCGGCTACGCGCGCGAGTACGACACGCCCGACGGCGCGCCGGGCACCGACTTCGTGCAGTCTGCAAACATCGCAATGTCGCCGACTGGAACGGCCCCACCCGGCTTCCCGAAGGCCGCGGACAACTGCCCCCAGAGCAACGCCGTGAACGACATGATCAACGTCCATCTGGTGCTCAAGGCCCCGTCCGACGCAGCCGGCTTCCAGTTCGACTTCAATTTCTACACGAGTGAATGGCCGGAGTACGTGTGCTCGCCCTTCAACGACGCATTCGTCGCGTACATCACGTCAAAGGGCAAGACGGACAACATCTCGTTCGACTCCAGGGGCAACCCCGTCAGCGTCAACAACGGCTTCTTCGATCGGTGCACGGCGGGCGTGATCACGGGTTGCTCGGGCGGCAACATGACGACATCCGACCCGTCGGCGTGCGCGGCCGGGACGTCGGAGCTCTCGGGCACCGGCTACTCCGGCCTGATCCAGACACGATGCATGCCGGCACAGTCCGCCACGGATGGCGGCGCCACCGGATGGCTGACAACGCACACGGCCGTCGCGCCCGGCGAGACGTTCACCCTGGACCTCATGATCTGGAATGCGGGGGATACCGCGCTGGACTCCAGTGTCCTCATCGACAACTGGAAGTGGTTGGGTGGGACCGTGACCACAGGGACCACGCGCGTGAAGTGATCAGTCAGTCCGTGCCGGCGTCCACTGGCGCGCCGGGGCACGTTGTTGTGGAAGTGATCCACGCGTCGATCACGGCGATGCCCTGCGTGTGCGCGACGCGTGAGCCCAGCGGTGGCATGCGATTCCCATCCACCGCCTTCATGCGCAGCGAGATGAGCGACTTGGTCGGGTCTGCAGGCACGAACAGCTTCGCGCCGGCGACCCCAAGGTCACCCTCGGTCGGGTCCGCGTTGCAGATGTTCGCGTCGTAGTCCGACGTGGTGAACAGGAAGTTCTGCGGCCCCTGCCCGCCACCCATGGGCCGGTGGCACTGCGAGCAGTTCGAGTGCAGGTAGCTGCGCGCGCGGTCGCGGGCGGACCCGTTGCCGAACGGATCGGACAGCTTGTCCGTGAGCTTCGTGGGGTCGCCGATGCTCTTGTCCAGCACGCCAATGTGGTCGAGCGTCGCGAGCTCGTTCGAGAGGCGATTGGTTGCAGCATACACGTAATCGCGATTCAGCTGTCGCAGCTCGGGTCCGAGCGTGCGGCCCGCGGCCGGCGTGTGGCACGAGAGGCACTCGATACGGCTGGGGTACGTCCACGTCTGCGTAGCCACGGCCTTGGATTTGCTGGCCGGGAGCAACGTCGCGTCGCTCTCGTCGTCGGCCCACTCGTAGCTGTAGCCGTTCCAGTCGCCGGCCTTGTCGCGCATGAGCAGGCGCGTCTCTATCCGCTTCCCGCCCAGGCTGAACTGCTTCATGAGCACGGAGCCGATCGGGAAGTCGAAGTCGCCGTCGGGCTTCACGGTGATCTTCGTTCCATCGGGGATGGCGAACCAGCGGCCCTTGTCCGCGCCGTCGGACCAGAGCGGCGCGATCACGTCGTACGGGATGAGGCCGGGCGCCGGGTTCTTCGGGTTCGCCTTGTCCACGCAGCCCGTGAGCGACAGCTTCTTCGGGAACGTGTCGGGCGGCGCGACACCCGCGCGCGTGACCTTGTAGATGCGACCGTTGCCGTAGCCCACGACATACAGCTCGCCGTCGTTGCCCTGACCGAACGACGACACGCTGGTCGGCGCTGTCACGAGCGGGTTCATGGAGGCGACGTTGTTCGCGTCGTAGATGATGGACCAGAGGTGGCCGCTCGCGTAGTCGGCGAAGATGTACGTGCCGACGAGCTCCGGGATCGCCGTGCCGCGATAGACGTAGCCACCGGTGATCGACTTGTCGCCGTTCTGGTGCGGGTACGTGACAATGGGGTCCGCGTACTTCGGACATGGGTCCGCCTTGCTGGGCGTGCACACGAAGCCTTCGCGCGGGCTCCAGCCGTAGTTGCCACCCAGCTTGACCTTGTCGATCTCCTCCCACGTGTCCTGCCCCACGTCGCCGACCCACAGATCGCCGGACGCCTTGTCAAAGCTCCAGCGCCACGGGTTGCGCAGGCCGTAGGCGTAGATCTCCGGCTTGCCGCCGCCCTTCGCGAAGGGGTTGTCCGACGGGATCGTATACGCGCCGGTGGGGCCCGCGCCGATGCGGAGCATCTTGGCGAGCAGCGTGTTCGTGTTCTGTCCGTTGCCCTGCGGATCGTAGCCGCTGCCGCCGTCACCAAAGCCGATGTACAGGAAGCCGTCCGGCCCGAACTGCATGTTGCCGCCGTTGTGGTTGTCGAACGGCTGCGCCACGTTCAGGAAATTCTTCTCCTCCGTCGCCAGGTCGAGCGTGGCGTTCGCGTCGGAGCTCTTGATGCGGCTGATGATCGACGTGGAGACGCTGGTGCCGTTGCCGATCGTGTACGAGAGGAACGCCGTGTGGTTCAGCGCCCAGTCGGGGTGGAACGCCATGTTGAGGAGGCCGCCCTCTCCCGCGCTGCCGATCGTGACGGTCCCCGCCGGGAGCTGCACGAACTGCGTCGTGGTGGCAACGTTCGGATCGTTCGCGAACGTGAGGATCGTGGCAACGGCGTTCTTGCCGCCCTGTTGCACCACGAAGAAGCGCGTGTTGTCGCCCGGCGCTTGCAAGATGAGCACGGGCTTGTCGAACGCGGGCAACATGGGGAAGGCGTCCGTAAGCGCGATCGCGCCTGCTTGCGGAGGCGGCTCCTGCGCGAGGCATGTGGTGTTGGTGGGCCGCGCGTCAATGCCGTAGGGCGAGGGCTTCGGTCCAGCGTCGCCACCGCCGCCACCGTCGGACGCACTGCCGTCGGTGAGGCCGCCGCCTTCGGTGCCGCCGTCGTTGCCGTTGGCGGAGTTGCTGGAGTCGTCTCCGCCGCAGGCGATCACGAGGGCGAGCGCGCAGGGGACGGCGAGACGCATGCGGAGGGCTTTACGCGAAGGCATCCGTCCATCGTACCGTTGCAGTCCACGATTGTCGTCTTCCCCTGGAGACGCTAATCCAGAGACATGTCGGACACGCCCCTTCGCACGTTCTATCCGGAGATCGAGCCCTTCCGCACTGGACGCCTCAAGGTGTCGGAGGTCCACGAGATCTACTGGGAGGAGTCTGGCAATCCGGAGGGCAAGCCCGTGGTGTTCCTGCACGGCGGCCCTGGCGGCGGCACCGAGCCGAAGCACCGTCGCTTCTTCGATCCCAAGGCGTACCGCATCGTGCTGCTCGATCAGCGCGGCTGCGGCAAGAGCACGCCGTACGCGTCGCTCGAGGCGAACACCACGTGGGATCTCGTCGCCGACATCGAGAAGGTGCGCGCGGAGCTCAAGATCGAGAAATGGCAGGTCTTCGGCGGATCCTGGGGCTCCACGCTGGCGCTCGCGTATGCGGAGACGCACCCCACGCGCGTGACCGAGCTCGTGCTGCGCGGGATCTTCCTGCTCCGCAAGAGCGAGATCGACTGGTTCTACCAGCGCGGCGCCGACGCCCTGTTCCCCGACGCATGGGAGGGCTACCTGGCGCCCATCCCGGAGGCGGAGCGCGGCGACATGTTGCATGCATACTACAAGCGTCTCACCGGCGACGACGTGAAGGTCCGTCAGGAAGCCGCGCGCGCCTGGAGCGTGTGGGAGGGCAGCACGAGCTGCCTCTACCCGAACGCGGATCTCATCGCGCGCACCGGCGGGGACGACTTCTCGCTCGCGTTCGCCCGCATCGAGGCGCACTACTTCGTGAACAACGGCTGGCTCGACAAGAACCAGGGCCTGCTCGAGAACATCGAGAAGATCCGCAAGATCCCCGGCGTGATCGTCCAGGGTCGCTACGACGTGGTGTGCCCCGCGGAGAGCGCCTGGGCGCTCCACCGCGCGTGGCCCGAGGCAGACCTACGCATCGTGCGCGACGCCGGACACTCCGCGATGGAGCCCGGCATCGTGAACGAGCTAGTCACGGCGACCGACAAGTTCCGCGGCTAGGGCGGTCGGTCGCGGTGTTGGGCGCCGCCTATCTGGCGCGAACGACGACGTTGTCGAGGAAGGCTTCGAAGACCGCGGCTGCGGGAGCGTCAAGGCCGGCCTCCAGTGAGTACCGGAGCGGACCGTTCGGCGTGGCGTTGATCGTGACGGACTTCGCGGAGCGGTCGTCCAGTGTGACCTGCGCGAACACGCCACCGCCGGCAGCGGGTGCGAGCTCCGCGGTCAGGTGGAAGAAGCCCGTGGGCGCGGGCCCGAGCGACACGCGACCTACGTCGCCATCCTGTTCACTGTGCGCGACCAGGAAGAGTTCACCCGACGACTTCACGTAGTGGACGAAGAAGGCGCCGATCGCTGCGTCCTTGTCCATCACCGGCAGACGCAGGAGCGAGCTTGATTCCGCGCCGACCGCGTCGACGCTGTCGGCGGGCACCACCATGACGTCCGCGTCGACCTGGATCTTGGCGACCGCGAACGGGACCTTGGAGAGCAGGAGCGCGGCCGCGGCTTCGTTGCCGGACACCGTACGCATGTGGAGCGAGTAGGGCGCGCTGACGGAGCGCACCTGCGAGGGCGTGACCGTACCGCCGCCGAATCCCACCGCCGACAGCGTGGAGACGGAGCCGTCGTCGAAGTCCGCGCACAGGAGGACGTCGGGACCTGCGCCCTTGCACGGGGACGTCGCGGCCTGGGTTGCCTGGGTTGCCTGCGCGCTGGGAGCAGGCGCGGGAGAGTCGCCCTCCGCGCATCCAAGGAGGAGAGTCACCGCCGCCACCGTGACGACCCATTTCGAAGCTCGCATGCGACCCCCTTCGGAGATTCGAGCGTACGCGTCGCTGGAGCGTCACTCAAGCTTTACCCCGGGAACCACGCGGGGTAGTACCGGGTGGGACGGTTCCTGCCATGACGAACAACGAAAACCCTTCGAACCCCCGCTCGCTGATCCCGGACACCGTCCGCGCAGACACTGCGCCCCACCACTCGGCGGAGCAGGCGATCATCGATGGCAGAAAAGCCACAGCTGAGCGCGCGCGTGAGAGGAAGGAAAACCCTTTCGCCAACGATGTGGGCCCGAAGACCGCAGGCGCCAGGGCACTGGACATTGGCGCCCTCCGCGCCGAGATGAAGGACGCGCGCGGCACCGACGGCAAGTACGACGAGGCGAAGGTCAAGGGCCTCGCAGGCGCCTCCGTCTTCCACGTGAAGGGGCGCCTCATGCGCAATGCGCCCACAGGCGGCCTCACGTTCCTCAAGGTCCGCGACCGCACCGGTGAGCTGCAGCTCCTGGCGAGCGAAGCGGCAATGGGTGCAGAATACACACGTCTCGAGGACCTGGACGTGGGCGACATCGTGGAGGCCGAAGGCACATTGGTGGTCAGCAAGCGCGGCGAGCTCTCCGTGGAGCCCACGCGCGTGCGCCTGCTCACGAAGGCGTTCCGTCCGCTGCCCGAGAAGTGGCACGGCCTTTCGGACGTGGAGACGCGCTATCGCCAGCGCTACGTCGACCTCATCGCGAACCCCGCCGCGGCGGAGGTCTTCCGCGCGCGCAGCCACATCGTGCGCGCCATGCGCAGCGTCTTCGACGAGGCTGGCTTCCTCGAGGTCGAGACGCCCACGATGCATACGCTCATCGGCGGCGCCGTGGCGAAGCCGTTCAACACGCACCACAACGCGCTCGACATGAACCTGTTCATGCGGATCGCGCCGGAGCTCTTCCTGAAGCGCCTGGTGGTCGGCGGGTTCGAGCGCGTCTACGAGATCGGCCGCTGCTATCGCAACGAAGGCCTCTCCACGCGCCACAATCCCGAGTTCACGATGCTCGAGTTCTACCAGGCGTACGCCACGTACGAGGACCTGATGAACTTCACCGAGGTGCTGCTCCGTCGCATCGACGGCGAGCTCGCGCGCGTGATGCCGGAGACGCACGCGAAGTGGAAGACCGAGCGCCCCTTCACCATCGACGTGCCCTTCATGCGCGTGCCCATGGCGGACGCCGTGCGGGCAGGCGCGCACAAGACCGGCATCCCCGCGTGGATCGAGGCGACGGATCGCAAGGGCGAGCAGAGCAGCGACCACGCGAGCGGCATGGGCCTGGTCGCCATGCTCAAGCCCGACTTCGTGGACCACATGAAGGAGTGGAGCAAGACCGGGCCGCGCGCAAAGGCCGTGGACTGGGGCAATTTCCGCAAGGGGTTCCTCAAGTGCGAGAACGACGGCGAGCGCCTGTTCTGTTGCTACGAGTACCTCTGCGAGCCGTTCCTGCCCGAGGACTACAAGGACGCGCAGAGCGGCAAGAGCATCCCCGTCTTCATCAAGGACTACCCCTACGAGACATCGCCGCTCGCGCGCAGGAATGACGCGCGCCCCGAGCTGGTTGACCGTTTCGAGCTCTTCGTACACGGGAAAGAGCTCTGCAACGCGTTCAGCGAGCTGAACGACCCGGACGATCAGGCCGCGCGGTTTCGCGACCAGGTCGACAAGAAGCAGAAGGGCGCCGAAGAGACCATGGACTACGACGAAGACTACATCCGCGCGCTCGAGTACGGCATGCCGCCGGCCGCGGGCTTCGGGATGGGCGTCGATCGCCTCACCATGTTCCTCACCAGCTCGCAGTCCATCCGCGACGTGATCCTCTTCCCGCTGCTCCGCCCGGAGCACGTGTAAGTGTTCTTCGTCTTTCTCCTCATTGCGCTGATCCTGTCGCCGGACTTCCGATCCACGTACGTGCGCGCGGTGCCGGTGCTGCGCACCATGTCCGTGATGCTGGGCATCGTCGTGGGCCTCTTCTGGGCGCTCGTCCTGCTCTACATCGGCATGTCCAGCCCGAGCGTGCTGGGCCAGCCGTTCATCTGGGCGGCGCTCGCGGGCACCTTCCTGGGGCTCGCGAACCTGCTCTGGATCGATGGGCCCATCGCGATCTTCATCGTGCTCGCAGTGTTCCGCGTCTGCGCAAAGTACTGGGGCACGCTCTCCAAGGTGCTGCTGGCGTACTTCGGACTGCAGTTCGTGGTGCTCACGTTCGTCGCGATCCGTCTGCCGGAGCTGAAGGGCTCGCAGTGGAGCCTGAAGGACACGCTGATCCGCGCAGGCGCGCTTTTCAGCGGCCAGTGGGTCATCCTTCTACTGCTCGGCATGTCGTTGCCGTTGATCCTGAACGTGCTGGAGCAGGGCAACTTCATCACATTCGTGGCCGCGCGCCACGTGCGGGGTAAGAAGAGCGGCTTCCTCACGGTCATCACTGTCCTCTCCATCCTCGCAGTCACGCTGTCCACGGGCACGCTCTCCAACGTCGTCAGCGTGATGGATGGCTTCAGCCAGGACCTGAAGCGGAAGATCCTTGGCAACAACGCCCACCTCGTGATCGACCAGACCAGCCAGGCCGGCTGGTCCGACTACGAGGGCGTGCTTGCGAAGGTGCGCGCGCAGCCTGGCGTCGTCGGCGCCACGCCCGTCGTCCACGGCGAGGTGATGATGTCGTCGTCGTCCAACCTGGCCGGCACGATCGTGCGCGGCGTGGACCCCACGAGCATTCGCTCCGTCATCGACCTGGGCGCCAACATCGAGATCGGGAAGTTCCAGTACATGGAGCACCCGGACGAGCTGAACCATCTGCCCCCCGACGAGGTGATCGGCATGGGGCCCGGCGGCGAGCGCTATCTGAAGGGCGTGGACACGCCGTTCCTCACCGACGACCTGGACCCCGTGGTGCGCGGCGCCCTGCAAAACAGGCCTGATCGGCCCGGCGTGATCATCGGTCGCGAGCTCGCGAAGACACTCCACGTCTACGTGGGGGACGACGTCACGCTGGTCTCGCCGCTCGGCGATCTGGGCCCCATGGGGGTCATGCCGCGCACCAAGAAGTTCCGCGTGGCCGCGATCTTCTTCTCCGGCATGTACGAGTATGACGCGAGCCATGCGTACGTGCTCATGGACGTGGCGCAGGACTACTTTGCCATGCAGGGGAAGATCACCGCCATCGACGTGAAGGTCGACGACGCGGAGCGCGCGGACCTGCACACGCCGCTCCTCGCCAGTGCGATCGGCCGCCAGGATCTGCGGGTTCGCGACTGGCGCGAGATGAACAAGAACCTGTTCTCGGCCCTGAAGCTCGAACGCATCGCCACGAACGTCATCCTCTCCATCGCCATCCTGGTCGCCAGCTTCTGCATCATCTGCACGCTGCTCCTGATGGTGACGGAGAAAGGAAAGGAGATCGCCATCCTCAAGGCGCTCGGCGCAAGTGACGGCGCCATCCTTCGCACGTTCCTCCTGGAGGGCGTCATCATCGGCGCCATCGGCACGGTCTTCGGGGTGGCCAATGGGCTCGCCGTGGTGCTCGGGCTGAAGTGGTTCGGGCTGCGGCTCGATCCAGATGTATATTACATCGATCGCTTGCCCATCTCCGTCAACGGCTGGAACTTCGCGACGGTGTCGGTCACTGCGCTGGGGATCTGCACGATCATGACGATCTTGCCCGCGTACGCGGCGTCGCTGGTTCGCCCGGTCGACGGCCTGCGCTACGAATAATGGCTTCTGTGCTAGGAACAGCCCCCGTGGATAAACCGGTCCTCGTCGCCCATAACGTGAAGAAATCGTTCTCCCACATGGGGAACGAGCTCGAGGTCCTGAAGGGCATCGACCTCACCATCAACGAGGGCGAGGTCGTCGGTATCGTTGGTCAGTCCGGCGCGGGCAAGTCCACCTTCCTGCACTGCATCGGCACGCTGGACATCATCACGTCGGGCTCGCTCAAGATCGCGGGCGAAGAGCTCACGACGATGAACAACGCGCGGCTCGCCGATCTGCGCAACCGCACCATCGGCTTCGTGTTCCAGTTCCACCATCTGCTCCCGGAGTTCACCGCGCTGGAGAACGTGGTGATGCCGGGGATGATCCAGGGTCGCCCGAAGAAGGAGATGGAGCAGCGCGCGCGTGCGTTGCTCGAAGAGGTGGGTCTTGGCAACCGCGCTTCACACCGCCCTGGTGAGCTCTCAGGTGGCGAGCAGCAGCGCGTCGCCCTTGCACGCGCGCTCGTGCTCGAGCCCAAGCTCCTGCTCGCGGACGAGCCCACGGGAAACCTGGACTCCGCGACCTCCAGTCAGATTCACGAGCTCTTCTTCGAGATCAATCGCGTGCGCAGGACCACCATCGTGATCGTCACGCACAACCGCGAGCTCGCGGCCAGCATGCCGCGCGTCATCACGCTGCGCGACGGCCGCGTGGAGACGGACGAGCGCCGCGACAGCGCCTATCGGTCGTCCAGCGCCCCCAACGCGACGCCGCTCAAGAAGGAAGACGCCAAGCCCGAAGCAAAGCCCGAAGCAAAGCCCGAAGCGGACGCGAAGCCCGAAGCGGACGCGAAGCCCGAAGCGAAGCCCGACGCAGCGACCGTCGTCGCCCGCTGACTGACGTTATTTTCTGCGGAAATCGTCGGATTCGTGGGTTGTACCTGGCGTGCGCGCCGCCAAATACTAGAGTGCCATCCCATGCGCTCTCTGGCTTTTGCCCTATCCGTTGCTGGCGTTGGCGCGCTTCTCTTCGCGTGCTCCAGCTCTTCGAGCTCGAAGGGCTTCACGGACCTCGAGGGCGGTCCCGGCGGCGGCTTTGGTGTGGGTTCGGATGGCGGCAGCGGCGGTGGCGGCATTCCCGGCGTGCAGGTCGACAAGAGCGCGGCGTGTGACATGGGGCTCGCAGTGGATGGCGACGCGACCTCGTTCGCGAAGGCGATCGGTATCTGCAAGACGGCAGCGATGGACGGCTACGGTCTCGTGTCGGCCCAGTACTCGAAGGCCTACGGAAGCGCGAACCCGCCCGTGAAGGGCCAGTGGGGCCTCTTGCCCAAGTTTGGTGATGTCATCGTGCCGCGCGAAGGCGGCGCGTTCGGCGCGCTCAGCTCCGGCATCGCGCGCGAGTACGACGATCTCAGCGGAGGCACCACGCAGTTCTGGAAGGGCACGCCGCTGTACTCCGGCTCGGATGCCGCCGGCGCCGTCCCCATGGGATTCCCCAAGGCCGCGCAAGGCTGCGACCAGGACGGCAAGGTCAACGACATGATCAACGTGAGGCTCACGCTCACCGCGCCCATGGACGCGGGCGGCTTCCAGTTCGATTTCAACTTCTACTCGAGCGAATGGCCGAACTTCGTCTGCTCGAACTACAACGACGCGTTCATCGCATACCTCACCTCCAACTCGGTGAAGGGCGACAACATCTCTTTCGACTCGAACAACAACCCCGTCGCGGTGAACAACAATTTCTTGAACCGCTGCACGCCGAACACGGGTGTCGGCTGCTCGAGCCAGAAAGGCGCGGGCGCCCCCATCGGCACACCCGCCACGTGTATGGGCGGCGAAGCGGAGCTCCAGGGCACGGGCTTCGGCCCGAAGGCCACCACCGGCTGCACGCTGAAGCAGCTTGCCACGGTGGGCGGCGCAACGGGCTGGCTCACCACCCAAGCCCCGGTCGATCCCGGCGAGACCTTCACGATCGACTTCATGATCTTCGACGCAGGCGACGAAGCCCTCGACTCGAGCGTGCTCATCGACAACTTCCAGTGGCTCGGCGGAAACGTATCCACCGGCACCACCCGCCCGAAGTGAGAAGTCGAGGTCGAGGTCGAGGTCGAGGTCGAGGTCGAGGTCGAAGTCGAAGTCGAAGTCGTCGCGTGACGACGGTATTTTCCAAGAATGCGAGCACCACCACCGCCACCAGGCGCCCTGCGGCCTGCGGCTGAGCACGATTCGCGCCTGTTTCGCGAGTGGGACTGGCGCGTGGCCACGTGTCCGTTAGAGTGCAATTCATGCGATCTCTTGCTCTCGCCCTCGGTTTCGCTGGCATCGGCGCGCTCCTCTTCGCGTGCTCCGGCTCCACCAACAGCAACGGTTTCAGCGACTCGAACGGTAATGGCAACGGCGGCGGCGGCGGCGGTCCTGGTGGCGGCGGCTTGCTGGGCGGCGGCAACAGTGACGGTGGTGGTGGTGGCGGTGGCGGTGTCACCGGCCAGGTCGACAAGACGGCGGCGTGCGACAACGGCCTCGCGGTGGATGGCGACGGCGCGGCGTTCGCAAAGGCGATCGGGATCTGCAAGATGGCCGGGACCGACGGATACGGTCTTGTCTCCGCGACCATGTCGAAGGCATTCGGCTCGAACTCGGCGCCCGTGAAGGGTCAGCTGGGCATCCTTCCGCAGTTCGGCGGCGCCATCAAGCCGCGCGAAGGCGGGTCCCTTGGCGTGCTGAGCTCCGGTCTTGCGCGCGAGTACGACGATCTCAAGGGCGGCAAGACGGAGTTCGTGAGCGGCATGCCGCTCTACGGCCTCTTCGGCGGCGGCAGCCCCGCAGGCAAGGCGCCTCCGGGCTTCCCCAAGGCGGCCATGGGCTGCAAGCAAGACTCCAAGGTCAACGACATGATCGACGTGAAGCTCACGCTCACGGCCCCGAAGGACGCGACCGGCTTCCAGTTCGATTTCGATTTCTACTCGAGCGAGTGGCCGAACTACGTGTGCTCGAACTTCAACGACGCGTTCATCGCATACCTGACATCCACCAAGGTCCCGGGCGACAACATCTCCTTCGACTCGAACAACAACCCGGTCGCCGTGAACAACAACTTCTTGAACCGCTGCACGCCCAAGACGGGTGTTGGCTGTGACGGCAGTGGCATGGGCAAGCCCAGCTCCACCGCGGCATGCGGCGGTGGAGAGACGGAGCTGCAGGGCACCGGCTACGGCGGCACCGCCGACACCGACTGCACCTCGCCGCAGAAAGCCAGCGTTGGCGGCGCCACAGGCTGGCTCACCACACAAGCCCCTGTCGCTCCGGGCGAGACGTTCACCCTCGAGTTCATGATCTGGGACGCGGGCGACGAAGTCCTCGACTCGAGCGTCCTCATCGACAACTTCCAGTGGATCGGCGGAAACGTCTCCACCGGCACCACCCGCGTCAACTGAGGTCTCGCAGGGCCGCCTACCAGCGGACGACCACAGTTCCGGGTGTACTCGTTGCTTCGCAGTGCTCGACTGCGACGACGACTTGCGCGGAGATGGAGCCCGTGGGCTCTTTCGAGGTGACCTCCACGCGTGGGACGACTTGCTCGGCGCGCAGACCCCGCAGGATGTCCGGGGGGCACGTGAGGTGGACGTCGACCTCGGCGGGCTGGGTGCGGCCCTTCGACTGACCCACGACGGCGACCGCGAGCTTCGTGAACGGGCGCTCCGCGACCTCGCGCATGATGTCCGTGGTGACTATCACCGTGGCGGGCTCCACCTTCAGGCGCGAGGAGAGCTTCTCCAGCGCGAGACGCTTCGTGTAGGTGCCCTCGCTGAGGCCGGTGACGTCGAACGCGTCGGCGCGAACGTGCTGGAGAACGGCGGCCTCGCTCATGGCGCCGCGGACCTTCACGAGCGGCGGGTCCGGTACCGGGATGCCGCGCGCGACATAGCCCTTGTACGGCGTGCCGACGACGCTCACCTGGACGGGCACGTCACGCGTGATGCGCTCCTCCCACGTGAGGTCAAGGCCGGGGGGCTCGAACTGCTCGACCTCGAACTTCACGCCCGCGGGCCCTTTGACCATCTTCGTCTCGAAGTTGACGTGCTGCTGACGGCCGTCCGACACGTCGATCAGAAGAGTGACGGCGTTCGCGCGCAGATCGTCGATCGACTGGTTCGAGCCGCGGATCGTGAGCCGCACGTTCTGCGGCATGTTGCTCGCGAGGACGCGGTTCGCGCTCTCGGGCGGGAGCACGGCCTCGAGCTCGACCACGATGGAGCGACGCGAGTCCTGACCGCCATGCACGAGCGAGTAGAGGACGACCGCGAACAGGAAGCTTATGACCTTCAGGTTCCAGTTCTCGAGCAGGATGCGGCGGAGTGTCTCCATGTCTTGTGCGCTACTGCTCCGACTGCTCGGAGTCGGGCGAGCCTTCCGCCTTGTGGGCGTCTGCGGCCGAAGGCGGCGGAGGCGGGCGCACGCTCATGGGCGTGGGCTCGATGGGCGCGGCGGGTGCCATGAGATGCGTCTCCGGTTCGCGCGGGGGCGACGCGGAGATGGGCACGGACTCCGGCGCGGGCGGAGGCACGCTCGGCCGCTGCGTGTTGGAGAGTGACACCGACGAGATGGGAAGCGGCGTGTGCATCGCCGAGAGCGGGAGTGGCGTAGGGATCGAGCGCAGGGCGGGGATCATGGGACCCGGCGTGGGCGGACGCATGCTGCCACCGCGACGCTCTCGATCCGGTCCCGGCTTCTTCGCCTTGCCACGCGCGTTCTTTCCGAACAGACCAAGGAGAGCCTGCTTGAGCGACGCACCGTCCAGGCCGCTCACGATGTTACCGTTGAAGCAGAAGCTGATGGTGCCGCGCTCCTCGCTGACGACCACGACAACGGCGTCCGTCTCCTCGGTGATGCCGAGCGCGGAGCGGTGACGCGAGCCGAGCGACTTGTCGAGCACCTTGGTATCCGGCATGGGGAAGAAGACGCCGGCCTTGGCGACGCGAAAATTTCGGATGACCACCGCCCCGTCGTGCAGCTTGTTCACGCCCTCAGGGATGAACAGCGACACAAGGAGGTCACGCTGCACGGCCGCATCCAGCTGGGTCCCCTGCCCGACCACGAACTCATCCAGGTTCGCGTCCTGCTCGAAGCAGATGAGCGCGCCCATGCGGTGACGCGCGAGCTCCGTGGCCGCGGCAACGACCTCGTCAATGACCTTGGTCTCCTGCATGCGGTTGATGCCGCCCAGGAACGCGCGCGAGCCGACGCGCATGAGGCCGCGACGGATGTCATTCTGGAAGACCACTACGACAACGAGGATGATCGACGAGAGGAGCGACGAGAGCAGGTTGACGAGCGTGATGAACCCCGCCCACTTCGCGATCACGTAGACCACGAAGATGACGCCAAGGCCCGTGCCCATCTGCATCGCACGCGTGCCGCGCAGGACAAGGAGCGCGCGGTAGATGACGTACGTGACGACGAGAAGGTCGATCAGGTCCTTGAAGATCTCGTACGGGCTGCGAGCCTGGAAGAGGTGAAGAAACCCCTCGATCACGGGACACCCCCGCCCACCCCATGGCCGGTATGCGTGTAGAGTACAACCGATAGATCCAGCGCCTGGCGCGTCTCGCGGACGTCATGCACGCGCACGATGCTCGCACCTGCGCGCGCCGCGAACTCGGCCGCGAGGATGCTCGGGCCCAGGCGGTCGTCGGAGCCGGCGCGCCGGTCGACCAGCGTGAGGAACGACTTGCGACTGGCGCCGATGAGCACGGGCGCGTCCGCTCCAGACACGAGTTCCGCGGTGCGACGGAGCAGCTCCATGGAGTGCCGCGCAGTCTTGGAGAAGCCGAGCCCGGGGTCCATCACGATCGCGTCGTGAGGAACGCCGCGCGCCTCCGCCTTCTTCCGCGCGGCGCAGAAGTCTCTGAGGACCTCGGGCACGATGTTGTCATACTCGGTCTCGGTGACCGCGGTTGCTCCGCGCATCAGCTCTTGCGGGTGCCGCGCGTGCGAAAGGATGAGCGCCGCGCCCGCGCCGAATGCCACGTCCGCGAGCGTGGGCTCGTGGAGGTTCGACACGTCGTTCACGCAGACTGCGCCTGCGTCGAGGCACGCGTGGGCGACCTCTGGGAGGGTCGTGTCGATCGAGACGACGGCGCCTTTGTGGGCCGCATAACGAACGACCTCCAGCACGCGAAGGAGCTGCTCGTCCGCCGGCACCGGCTTCGCACCAGGTCGCGTGGACTCGCCGCCGATGTCGAGGATGTCAGCGCCCGCCGCGAGCAGCGCGTCGACCCGCGCGAGCGCATCCGCACGCGAGAGGTAGCGACCCCCGTCGGAGAACGAGTCAGGTGTCACATTGCAGACGCCCATGATGGCCGCACAACGACGCGCGCGGGCCTTCGAGATGACCTCGAAGAACCTCTCTCTGCGCGTTCCGCCCGTGCCGCCGCTGATCATGGACACACCTCCGCCGACAGCGGCGACGGCGTGTGACCCGCAGGCTCTCGCACGCAGCCCCGCACTTCTCTTGGTATCAAGCGACGCATCGGCCTGCAACCTTTGTGCTAGGTCTCGAAAAGAACGCGTTCCATGGCCGAAGAAGAGTCTTTCGCGAAGTCCCTGTTTTTTGGCGTCGTGGCCGAGTCCCTCGCCTTCCCATACCCCTCGCTCGCGCGGGCCGAGGCGGACATCGTCATGGGCAAGATGGATGAGGTGAAGAAGCTGTTCGATCGCGACAGCTCAGCGCCCCACCTGCCCGAGCACTCGTCCCCGCGCCTGCCCGACCCTTCGTCCCCGCGCCTCCCCGACACGTCGGCTCCGGAGGTCGCCGCGAAGGGTTCGCTTCCGGACGACATGCGGCGCGGTCTTCGCGCGGTCGGCGCCTTCGGGTTTGCGATGCCGAAGGTCTATGGCGGCGCCGAGCTCTCGGTGACCGCGACCACGCGCCTGCTTCAGGAGATCGCCTCCTACCGCACCGCCGCCGCCGTCTCGCTCAACGTGCACGAGAGCCTCGCTGCGCGGGCCATCCTTGCCTTTGGTTCGGATGAGCAGAAGCAGAGATTCATTCCGGAGATGGCCACCGGCGAGAACCTTGGCGCGTTCTGCCTTGCCGAGCTCGGGGCCGGCAGCGACGCGGGCGGAATCAAGACGCACGCGAAGAAGGTCGGCGACACGTACCACCTCACCGGCACCAAGAACTACGTCATCAACGGCCAGGAGGCCGACACGTTCGTCGTCTTCGCACGCACCTCGCTCGCAGAGGACGGCGCGAAGCCGCGGCTCAGCGCGTTCGTCGTGCCGCGCACCGATCGCACGCGTACCGGCAACCCCATCGCGAAGCACGGCATGCCCGATCTGCATGTGGTGGACATGGTCATGACCGACGCGGAGCTCCCGGCAACGAACCTCCTCGGCGAGCCCGGCAAGGGCTTCCGCATCGCCACCGACGTGCTGAACAACGGGCGCCTGGGCCTTGCGGCGTGCTGCCTTGGCAACATGAAGCGGCTCGTGCGGTCGTGCGCGGACCGCGTGCAGGAGCGGAAGGCGTTCCTTCGTCCCATCTCCGAGTTCGCGCTCATCAAGGACAAGATCGCGCTCATGGCGTCAGAGGTGTTCGCGCTCGAGAGCACGCTCTATCTGGTCACGGGGCTTGCGGATCGCGGCCGTGTCGAAGGATCGGGAAGCGTCGACATCTCGGTCGAGTGCGCCATGCTCAAGATCCTGGCGTCCGAGGCCTATTTCAAGATCGCAAACGAGGCGATGCAGATCATGGCGGGCGCCGGCTACCTCGTGCCGAACTTCGCGGAGAAGCACGCACGCGATGCGCGCTTCTTCCTGGTTTACCAGGGCACGAACGAGACACTGCGCTGCTTCGTCGCGCTGTCCGGCATGCAGGCGCCCGGCGAGAAGATCACCGAGGTCTCCCGCGCGCTGCGTGAGCCCATCAAGGGCTTCGGCCTGCTGGGTGACTTCGCCATGCGCAAGGCGAAGAGCGCGTTCGGTCGTGAGCGCCTCTCGCTCGCGCACCCCGCCGTCTCGCGCGAGGCGAACATCGTGGAGGAGTACGCGCAGACGCTGGCGCGCAACGTCGACAAGGTGCTGCGCCGCCACGAGAAGAACATCGTGGAGATGCAGTTCACGCAACGGCGCATCGCTGACATCGCGATCGATCTCGTCGCGCTCTCCGCATGCGTGTCGCGCACCACGCGTGCCATCGAGAACCGCGGTGAAGAGGGCTCGCGGCGCGAGATGGATCTCCTGGCCGTCTTCGCGGCCTCCGTGGAGCGAAGGCTTGGAGCCGCCGTGGCAGCGTTCGACAAGAACGACGACGAGCTCCGCAAGTCCGTCGCGGACCGCGCCTATGCCGATCGCGGCTACCCGCTCGACGTGATCTGAGAAGCCATAGCTAGCTTGCCAGGGCGGCTAGCTCGGAGGGGAGGGGCTCGGTGCCGCTTGGGGTGCGGATTACGAGCTGGCTGCCTTCCTGCTCTATGAGGTGGGAGTGGGCCATCGGCATGAACACCGAGCCCTGCAGCATGCCCACAGCCACGCGTACGACGACCTCTTCCGGAAGGCCCGACACGATGGTCCGCCCTTCGGCGCCGGAGATGCTCACGTCGCGCATGGTGCGGCGCGGACGCAACACGTTCGGCGCGAGCACGACCACCCGCAGCGTGAGATGGCCGTCGGGCAGCTTCTCCCTGAAATGGGCGAGCGCACGCTCGCGCACGCGCCACCCGACGCGCAGCGCGCCATCCACCGGCAGCGCCACGCAGGCGTCCTCCGCGTAGCCACGGATGGAGAGCGGGGCTGCCTCTGGTTCCGGAACCGCCGCCCTGGGCGCTGACACGAGCCCGCGTGTCGGCGTGACGGCGTCGTCTTCGTCTTCGTCTTCGGTCTGCTCGGCCTGGACGTGCTCGTTGTCGGGAGGCAGCGCTGGTGGTGGCGGTGGCGCGTACGCGGTGTCAGTCAGTCGCGCGAGGAGAATCTGCGCCGCTGCGTGCTCCGGCTCGCGAGCGAGCACGCTGCGCAGCGTCTCCACGGCGCGGGCCGTGTGCCCCTGGGCCGCGTAGATCTCCGCGAGCGTGACGGTCGGAACAATCTCTCCGGAGGTGCGCGGCCGCGGCGTGGGCACCGAATAGCGCTGCTGAGCGTCGGGTAGATTCAGGCCCTTTTCGACCGCGCGAAACAGGAGATCGCGCGCCATACCAAAGAACCCGCGCGCCTTCTTCACCGAAGCGCGATCCTCCGTCCGCGCGAGCAGGAGCTCGTCCACGAGCTCGGGCCGCGTGAGAATACGAGCGCGCTTCACGCCGACGGACTCTGCCTCGGAGATGAGCGTGTCACGATCGAGCGCTTCCAGCTCCTCGCGCGAACGTTTCGACATGGTCCGGAGGGTCGCCCGAGCTTGTGCGTGCATCAAGCTATTTTCTGGGTTGGGGTGGGGGCACAGCTTGGATTACGATGGGCCCGTGGCAGTCCCGAAACCAGGTCAGTCCCCTTTGCAGAAGGGTGATCCCAAGTTCGCACCTGGCACCACGGCGAAGCTGAGCCCGACACGTGAGCCCGCCGTCCCGCCCCAGCGCCCGCGTACGCCTTCCAAGACGGACGAGATCGACACGCAGACCGGCGCACCGATCGAGCGAAAGGGCGTCACCCCTCGCGCGCCCTCCGTCGTGTCTCCGCGCGAAGTGACCATGCCGTCGCTGGACATCCGGGAGATCGTCCTCAACGCGGTGAAGGAGGCCACGGCCCCACTCGAGACGCGCATCAAGCAGCTCGAATTGCGTCTCGCCCTCCTGGACGCCGACTTTCGCGAGGCCGTGTCGTCGTCACCAGAGGAGACGCGACCGAACGCCGCGATGCCTGTGCCCCCGGGCCAGGCCTTCGTCCCGGCCTTCGTACCGGCGCCGCCCCCCATGATCAACGCACCGGCCTTCGCGCCCGCGTCACCGTTCTCCAACCTCCCGGTGTCCGCGTCTGCATTCGCGCCCGTCCCTGCAGCCGCTCCTGTAGCGCCCATGCGGCCGGCTTTTGCGTCGATGCCGCAGCAACAGATGAACTTCGAAGACGCGCACCTCTCGCCCGACGAGGTCGCCATGTTCGACGGCAACAAGCGCGGCCGCCGCATGACGATCTATTTCGTCCTCGTGCTGCTCCTGCTCGGAGGCCTATTGGGGCTCTGGGCCAACATCAGCCGCGGCTAAAACAGCGTCGCCCCATGCGACGCTGTTTTCGTGTTGGACGATCTTGGTTCACTCACGGAGTGACTGGGACGCGGTCAGCGCAGGAGAAGAGTCGCGGCTTCGTCTCGATCTTTGGTTATTTGGGCTTTGAGATCATCTAGGCCTGCGAATTTTTTTTCGGGGCGGAGGTGGTGACGTAGATGAACGCGCAGGGTCTTGCCGTAGAGGTCTGGAGCTCCGGTTAGTAGGTGGACCTCTGGTAGACGCTCGGCTTCGCCTCCGGTTACCGTGGGGCGGGTGCCTACGTTCATGACTCCTCCGCCCAGGGGCGCGACCACGCGCTCGCCTTCGAGTTCTTCTACTTGGACTGCGTAGACGCCGTTTGCTGGGAGCATTTCCTCTACCTGGCCCAGGTTTGCGGTGGGGAAGCCGATGGTTCGGCCCAGCGCTCGCCCGTGCTGGACCACGCCGGTCAGCGCGTGGGGCTTCTCGAGCACCAGCGTTGCTTCGTTCACGTCGCCGCGCGCGATCGCCTCTCGGGCTCTCGTGCTGGACCAGGGCCCGCTCGCGTCTCCCACGCGCGCGTGCACTGACACGGAGAAGCCGAGCTGATCGCCCAGCGCGCTCAGCGTGGTGAGGTCGCCCTCACGGCCCTTTCCGAACCGAAAGTTGTATCCTACATATACTTGGGAGGCGCCCAGACGCGACCTGAGGAGCGACGTGCAGAACGCCTCGGGGCTGAGGCTCGCGAATGCCAGGTCGAACGGCTCCACGTGCACCTTGGCGCCCAGCGCGGTCAAGAGGGACAGCTTGCGCGCGAGCGGCGTGAGGACCGGCGGATGCGGCCTGCCCAGCACCACTGCAGGATGTGGATGGAACGTGAGGACGACCGCCTCACCTCCGTGCGCCGTGGCATCGGCGACCGCGTGGGAGAGCAGATCGCGATGCCCCCGGTGAACGCCGTCGAAGTTGCCGATGACGACGACCTTGTTCCTGCTGCGCTCCGCGGGCGCGGGGGTCGCCATCTACGGGCTCCCCACGCATTCGGGGGGCACCGGGTGATCGGTGCACGTCTTCTCGCCGTCCGGGCTCGTGGGCGGCACGATCTCCAGCACTGCGCGCGTGCCCTGCGACGGCAACACGGGCCGCGCCTTCTTGTCGCAGCTGCCGGTGGACGTGGTGCTGGTGCCGGGAACGATGGATCCCTCGAGCGTGGCGCAGCTCCCCGCCTCGTTCGGCGTGGTCCACGCCTGCCCCGTGGGATACACCGCGTTGATCGCATAGCGACCAAGCGGCAAGCAACCTTGCTTCACGCTGCGGATGAGCGGGTTCGCCTTCTGCACGGCCATGGCATCGAAGAGCGGCTTGTCCCCGACCTCTGCCGGGTCAGCGCTCTTCCCGACAAGGTGCGGCGTGACAAGGACACCGCCACCGGCCACGTTGCGCGCGTCGATGCAGAGCACGCTGGGCCGCACGAGCACCGTGATGTGCTCCTTCGCGGCCATGGCATCCGTCGGTGCCTTCGGAGGCGCGCCCGCGAGCGTGGGCAGGAAGCCGTCATTGTTGAGCGTGATGCCCTGGATGATCACGATGGGCTGCGTGGCACTGCCCTGCGCACGCAGCGACTGCGGGTCGGACGCGTGCCCGGGATCGTCGGCGAGCTTCGCGAACACCACCAGCGGCCACACGCTCTGGAGGAGCGGGTTCTCCGGCAACGTCGTTCCCATGCTCCACAGGAGGAGCCCGTTGCCAGGCGGCGCAGGCGTGAGCGGAAGACCGAACGGCCCGGTCTGTGAAGTCGCATCGGCCACCTCTCCCTTGGGGACACCCCAGTGAAGAATGGTCTGCGTGAACGACGCCTGCAGCGCGATGACTGCGCCAATGTTGGTCGGGTCGGCCGGCGGCGCGAGCACGGCGCGGTCCTGCGTCATGGTGATCACGGGCGTGAAGGCCGGATCGCCCGTGGGGTTGCCGGGCGTGATGACGCCGGCCTTTCCCGGAGCATTCGCCCCCTCGGGGTAGAAGTACGGGCGCCCGTATCCCAGTGGCAGTCCGACGGTCACGGGGATGCCGTCAGCAACAAAGCCTTCATCCGGAATCACGAGCGCAGTGCCACCGCTGGGCGACTGCGCCGGATAGCCGACGGTGACCGGCAGGTACTTCGGCGAGTAGCTGACGTTCGCCGCGTTCTTCTGCGCGTCCGTGAGGTCGACGAAGCCGCCGCCCAGATCGCCGCGCTCGGGAAGGTTGCGGAACTTGAACGTGGGCAGGAAGCGACCCACGCGATCGAAGAAGCTACCCATGACGTACACGCCCGCGTCCAGCGGCGACACGATGTACGGCGCGGTGACATTGAGCGTGGTTGAGTCGTTCGGGCAGAAGAGGTCCGGCCCGGAGTTGCGAATCTCGTTCGGGAAGAGCAGGTCGCCCGGCACCACCGTGAAGTTGATGGCGCTGTTCGCCAGACCCTCCGGCGGCGGCGGGTTGTTCGCCGCAAACACCAGCACCACGGCACTGCCGACGATGTGCCCGTTCTGCGAGCACGGGCGAGGGCCCGAGTACGTGACAGCGCCGCGAATGACGCCGCGCGGAAGGAAGAGCCGCTTGTCCAGTCGCTGATCATCGATCGGCACGGGATCGCACCCGCCGAACGCGTTCGGCAGGAGGAGCAACGTGAGAGGGATGAGGAGGTTTCTTGTGATGCGCACGGGCGACTGAATTCCAGGCTGGAATTTGGAGAGAGCTAGAATTTGTAAGAGAGGATGCCCATCACGCGGCGCCCCGCGAGCTGGCCGAACGGGTGCTCGCGGTGCTGCACGTCCAGGGCGTTCCACACCATGGCGGAGACCTCCGCGCGGTTGCCGTAGAAGCGGTAGCCGGCGCGCGCGTTGAGCAGCGTGTACGCGGAGAGGATGAACTTCTGGGTCTCGATGCGCTGCGTCTGCACGTTCGTGACTTGCTCCGCCCACGTCTGATCGGAGACGAAATGAAAGTCGACCTCGCCGTCGAACCCGGCCTGCGTGCGGAGCTGCACGCCTGCGTTCAGCTTGTGCGCGCTGGTTCGCTGGTCGTCCGTGATCACGGCGAGCCGCTCGGGCGAGCACTGCGAGTTGTCCTGCTTCGCGAGATTAAGCGTGTAGTTTGCATACACGTCCAGACCTTCCACCGGGTAGGTACGCGCGCCGATCTCTGCGCCGTACACGTCGAACCGCTGGCACTGGTTCTCGAAGCCGCCGAAGAAGAGCGGGTACAGCCCCGTCTGCGGATCCAGCGCGCCGATGCCGCTCTGCACGTCGGACGCGGTGACGGGGCGGATGGCGGCGAGCTGGATAAGGTTGTCGACGCGGTTGTAGTAGAACGCCGTGTCCACCGTGATGACATCGCTGTCCTGCGTGAGGTAGCCGAGCTCCGCGGAGACAATGCGCTCCGCATGAAGCTTGAACGAGGGGTCGTCGGAGCGGATGCCCTGCGATACGAGCGAGCCGCCGTTCACGGGGAGCTGGATGGGAAGGTTCAGGTAGGACTCGAGGAACGTGGGCGCTCGAAACGCCGTGCCGAAGCTGCCGCGGATGGTGGAGAGCTTGGTGGGGTGGACCAGCACGGCGCCGCGCGGTGAGTGCACGAACTCGTCCAGGTAGGGCACGTAGTCGCCGCGGTAGTCGCCGACGATGCCGACGTACTTGCCGATGTGCAGCTCGTCGTGGACGAACGCGGCGACGTGGTTCTCGATGCGGCGCTGATCGAGGTATGTCCAGCCGACGTTCTTGTAGCGATAGTTCGCGCCGATGCGGATGTCGTTCTGGACCGTGTCCGTGATCTTGATGCTGTACTTGCCCTGGAGCTCACCATCCAGGACGTTCTCCTCCGCGCGCGACGGCAGCGTGCTCTGCCCCAGCGTGTTCACGTTGAGGACGTTGTCCGTGCGGAAGCGGTTCCAGAAGACGCGCGCGTCCACGTGCTCCGACTCCAGGCTGGTCGTCACGTCGGTGGAGGCGATGTTCGGCAGCACGATGTCGTTGAGCGGGCCGATGCCAAGGACCTCGAGGCTGCCCTGCGTGAGCCCACCGCCGATGTTGAGGTTCACGTCCTTGCCAAGGCGCTCGCGCGTGCGGAAGTCGAGACGGGTGGTACGTGCAGACTGCACCTGATCCTGCGTGCCGAGCACGATGTCCGAGCGCCCGTTCGGGACCTCGCGCGACCAGCGCGGCAGGTAGTCGTAGCCGGCGGCCGCGCGCCACGAGAAGAAGCCCTCGGAGCCGCTCGTGTAGAGGCTGCCGTGCGTCTGCCCCTGCGTGCCGACGCCGCCAACGGCGCCGTTCTTCCCCTCGCCCGGACGCTTCGTGATGATGTTCACGACGCCGTTGAACGCGTCGGCGCCGTAGAGCGCGGAGCCCGGACCGCGGACGACCTCGATGCGCTCGATGTCCTCGACGCCCACCGGCAGCGCCTGCCAGAGCGTGGCGCCCAGGATGTCGATGTACACGCTGCGGCCGTCGACGAGGACGAGCGTCTTGTTGGAAAGCCGCTGGTTGAAGCCGCGCGCAGACACCTCGGTCTGACCGCCGGTCACCTCCATGATGTCGATGCCGGCGAGACGGCGCAAGAGCTCGGGGATCTTGGTGATGCCAGAGAGGCGGATGTCTTGCTCCGTGATGATGCTGAGCGAGTTCGGAGAGTCGAGCGGGCTCGCAGAGCCGCGCGATGCGGTGACGGCCTTCTCGGCGAAGACGTCCTCGGTGCGTACGTCGTCTTCGGGCTTAGGCGGCGGCGGCGGCTTCGGGGGCTCCGTGCTCGGGGTTGGAGTCGGGGTCGGAGTTGGAGTCGGAGTCGGGGTCGGGGTCGGGGTCGGGGTTGGGGTTGGGGTCGGGGTCGGGGTCGGGGTCGGGGGTGCGGCAGAGGCTCGGAGGCGTGCTTCCAGGTTCGCGATCGTGAGACCGACCTCCGCCTTGTCGGGCGGGTTCGTGTCTGCGTACTTCTTGAAGACCTCGATCGCTCGCTCGAGATTTCCGGCCTCCTCGTGCGCCTTCCCGATGTTGAAGAGCACGTTCGGGTGAGGGAGGATGTCGTAGGCGCGCTGGAGCTCCGCAGCGCCCTCTTCGAACTTCTTCTCGGAGACGAGCTCCATGCCCTTCTTGAAGTGCGTGCGCGCCTCCGTTCGGGCGTCGGCGTGGGCGGTGCGCGCGATGAAGAGACCGAGCGCCAGCACGGCGAGCCCGCTGGCGAGCCGGGGCCAGATCGATCGCGCGCGCTCCATCGGTCGCACTATACCCCCAGAAGACCGGCGTGAAACACCGCTCTTCTCAGTACGGCGTCTCTTTGAAGCCGTTCGGAGTGGTGGCTGTTCCGGTGCCACTGGTGGGCGGCGTTGGCGGCGTTGGCGGCGTCGGCGGCTGTCGGACAAACCCGCCGCCCGTCTTGGCGAGGCGCACGAAGACCGCTCCGTCCGCGAACTTCGCAGCGCGCGTCTCGGGCCGGAAGCCGGGACGCGAGAACACGAAGTGGTGCGCCTTCTGCGCATCCGCCTGCGACATCGAGAGCTCGCACGGCGTCGCGTTGCAGATCTCCACACCGTTGTCGCGCACCGCAGCGCCCTCCGGCTCGGACGTGATCACCCACTTCACGACTGCGGGCGGCGGCGGGGTCGGGTCTGCGACGATCGCGCTGGCGGTGGTGACAGGGGCAGTGGCGGCGTTCGTCGGGACGGACGGGGTCTCCGGCTGCGCGCCCGCACGCAACGTGGGCGAGCGATCGGTTGCTGGCGTGTTCGGCGTGGCGACCGACCCAGACTCTCTGTTGGTGGAGGCGCGATAGACCCCGAACCCGAACGAGCCGCCGATCACGATCGCTGCGAGCGCGATGATCGGGATCACGAACGGCGAACGCCGCGACTGCGATCCGGTCGCGAGCTGCGCGGTGAGGGCCGCGCCGACCAGGGGCATCGGCGTCGCGCTCTGCGATGCGCCAGGACCCGTCGCGGCAGGCGGTGGGGCGGACGGATAGACCGCCGGCATGGAATAGCTGTTGGACGCGTTGGCATTTCCGGCGCGGCCCGCGTTCGCGACACTGCCCAGGTTGCGGACGTCGCCCAGCTGGCCGACGAACGCGGGCACCGGGTTCGAGCCCGACGCCGTGTGACGCGAGGCCGCCTGGATCGCCTGGAAAGAGCCATAGTCGCCCGTGGCCTGCAGCTGCGGCATCCCGCTCGCGTGCTTGAGCCCCGCGAGCACGTCCTCCATGGATGACCAGCGCTGGTTCGGGTCCTTCGCGATGCACCTGTAGATCAGATCTTCGAGCGCGGGCGACACGATCACATCGGGCTTCACGGACCGCAGCGGCGGCGGCGGCTCGCTCACGTGCGCCATCAGGGTGTTCACGCTCGTGGCGCGATCGAATGGCACCCTGCCCGTGAGCATCTCGTAGAGGATGACGCCGAGCGCATAGATGTCCGTACGACCATCCACGGAGGCGCCCTGGATCTGCTCCGGCGCCATGTACTTCGGCGAGCCCATGAAGAGGCCCGTGTGCGTGAGCTGCTCCTCGGGCTTCTCGTCGATGTTCTTCACAAGACCGAAGTCGAGGACCTTCACCACGTCGGACTCGTCGCCGTGTTCGGTGAGGAAGATGTTCGCGGGCTTCAGGTCGCGATGGATGACGCCCATCGCGTGGGCCTCGCGCAGGCTGCGGCAGATCTGCCGCGCGATGTGCATCGCACGCTCTTCGGGCAACGAGCCGGTCTCGCGGATCGCCTTGTGGAGCGTCTTGCCTTCGAGCAGCTCCATCGCCATGAAGAAGACGTCGTCGTCCGTTCGGCCGTAGTCGAAGACGGTGACGGTGTTCGGATGTTTGAGCTTCGACGCGATGCTCGCTTCGAGGAAGAAGCGCCGCTGAAATTCCGGATCGCCGTCGCCCGCATAGTTCGTGGTCAAGACCTTGAGCGCGCAGACACGACCGAGGGGAGTTTGCTCCGCTCGATACACCTTCCCCATCCCACCCCGCGCGATCAGAGATACGATCTTGAATCGTCCGTTGATCGTTCGGCCGAGAAGCGGGTCGGGCGGACTGGAGGTCCGCATCGCTAATGACGGTCGTTCGGACATGCGAAAACTCGGCCTTTGGCCGCTCTCATCAGTGTGCCGGGCGGGTAGGATAGTGTCAACGTCCCGGCAGGCCACAGCGCACCGTAAAACGCGCCACACATGTGAGGCTGCGATGCCGCAGAGTCGTCTCTAACAAAGGCAACACCGGCCCGACTCCTGCAACCATCGGAGGCTGATACGCGTTCACCCCTTCGAGAGGCCCATCGCATGAAGACCCAGATCCTCCTTGCTGCCGCGGTTTTTGCGGCAATGGCTATTGGCTGCTCCTCGAACGACACCAGCTCGGGTGGGGGCACTAGCCCTGCTCCGACGACGCCAGGTGGTGGATCAACCCCTCCCGGGGGTGGCGGCGGCGGGGGCGGCGGTGGAGGTGGTGGCGGCGGGGGCGGGGGCGGTGGTGGTGGGATGACGGGCGGACTGACTGGCGCCGTGAGCGCCGACGCCACGTGGAAGAACGGTCAGCAGATCAGCGGCAACGTCGACATCGCCGCAGGCGTGACCGTGACGCTCGATCCCGGCGCAGTGATCACTGTCGCATCAGGCGCCAGCATCACCGTGCACGGCACGCTGACGTCTTCGACCAAGGCGATGCACTCCAAGATCACCGGCAGCGGCTGGAGCGGCATCATCGTCGCTTCGGGCGGCACGCTTGCGCTCATCGGCACGGACCTCGACGGCGCAGGCATCGACGTCCAGGGCGGCGACAAGGCTGCATCCTACGACTACGGCACCATGACCGGCGGCGCATTCACGGTCGAGAAGGGCGGCGTGTTCAACACGAACCACGCCGCGGCCGTCTCGGGTGGAAGCAGCGTCATCTCGGGCGCGCTCACTGCGACGTTCCTCGACTACTCGGGCTCGGGCATCTCGCTCGCCGACGCATCCGCGACCGCGAGCATCGCGGACTCCAAGATGACCGGCAATGGCGGCGACTTCCTCACGGCGAGCTCCGGCACACTGATGCACGTCGAGTTCACCGTCATCAGCGGCTCGCACTGCCCGTTCCACTTCGACGGGCTCACGAAGTACACGTTCGACCACGTCGCCACGCGCGGCAACGGCTACGGCGAGATGATGTACAACCCGGATGTGGGGCCCAACACGATCTCGTTCTCCTCGTTCGAGGACCCGAGCTTCAGCCAGACGAGCAAGACGACCACCATCAACGTCGACAACTCGTATTTCAAGGCCAAGAACACGGTTGGCGTCGTGAAGATCACCATGGCGGCAAACGCACCGGTCGCTGCCGCAGCTCCGCGCGGGATGCCTGGTCCGAACGGCTGATCGCCAAGACCATCAGCGTGAGACTGCGCAGCCTCTAGGGGCTGACGGACGGCGGCGTCGCAGCGTGCGGTGCCGCCGTTCTTGCGTCGTCTGGTGAGGGCGCGGGCGTGAGTCGTCTGCGGCGATCCGTCGAGCGCCATTCGTTCACGACGTCACGGGGGTGTAGCGGTCCCGAGAACGGCAGCTCGTAGGCCGCGTCGAAATCGGTGATGCCCTTCGTGCGCACGTAGATGGTCTTGCGCGCGTAGGGCAGGAAGAACATGCGGAACGGGAAGAAGTTCTTCACGACGCATACGTCCGCCTTCCAGATATCCAGCCCGAGATCCTTGTAGAATGCAGGCATCATCACCATGGGCGCGCCGCTGGTGACACAGACGTGCGTGTTCCCGGCGCGGAGCACGGCGACACGGCCGTACGGACCCTCGGCGTGGAGCGAAACCAGGCGCGCACGCAGACGGAAAGGCTTCGTGCGCGTGGGGTCGAGCTTGCCGCCGACGTCGACGATGACCTCGTCACCGATGTCGTGCTCGTCCATCTCTGCCACGACCTCTGCGTCGCGAACGGGCACATAGGAGACAAGGTCGCTCCCCTCTTCCGTGAGTACGCGGAGGAGCTCGGTGTTCTCACCGATGGAGCCCGCAGTCACCACGTCCGATGCATCCGCCATGACCACGGTGCCCAGCTTGCGCCGGAGGCGAGCGGCGCGTGCGTCCTTCACGGCCTCGCTCGCGGATGGAAACGGCGGCGGCTGTTCGTGGCGCACGGCCCAGCATGCCTCCGCGAGCTCGTCAGCGAGCCGTTCGGCGAGGTCGCGATCATTGTCAGTGTGGACCACCACGCTCCATCCGAGCTCGGGATCGTCATTCCACAGATGCACGGGGAAGATGCTCGCGTCGAGCACGCGCGGGTCCTTGCACATGCGCCGCATGAGACTGAAGACGCCGCGCATGGGCGACAGGAAATCGATCGTGTTGCCACCGCCGAGCAGAAGCGTCAGCGAGCGCCAAGCAGTCTGGATGCGCACCTGGCCAGCAAGGCTCCGCAGCAGCGCATTGGTGGCGCGCGCCGCGGTCTGCTTGTGATCGCGGTGCGGGTTGGTGTGGTACGCGCTGATGACGTCGGTGGCTTCTACGCGCGCGCGCGTGAGGTTGCCGTGCAGATCGAACGACGCGGCCACGGGCTTGCCGCCGGTCACGCGCTTCACAGCCTCGATCACGCGTGTGTCCGCGTCTGGAACGCCGCGCACGCCCATGGCGCCGTGGAGCGAGAGAAACACGCCGTCGACCTCGCCCGCGTCCGACAGACGATCGCACAGACGCGTGACCAGCGTGTCGAACGCGCTCTTCTCCAGCGGCCCGCCCGAGATGGTCCACGCAGACAGGAGCGGTACGGGCGTGACCTCACGTGCGCGAAACGCGCGCGCCGCGCGGACGAAGCCAGAGAGCTCCAGGTTGCGGAGGTAGCCCTTGACCTCCCAGCGCAGCGGCGACGAGCACACCGAGAGCAGCTCCTGCCCTTCCATCAAATGCGTGCGCTCGAAGTCGGCCAACGTGGTGGAGACCGGAGACAGCGCGTTCGTCTCCTGCATGATGCGACCGAACGCGATGCGGAGGGGCTTACTCACGCGCACGAACGTAGCGCCGCTTCGCGCGACTTCCAGCGAACGTCACAAAGTATCGGGTCCAGTCACTGGCACGCAGTCCTGAGCGTGATGCTGTCGACGAAGACCACCATCGTCGCATCCGGGACCGTCACGCCGCAGGTGAGCGTGATCTGGCCCATGCCGCCGGGCGCGACATATGGACCGTACTTGGTGGTGGTGTTTGCGCTGCTGGTCTCCACGGTGACCGGCCAAAGCGTCCCGCCTGGGTTGATGGTCATGCTCACGCTGGACCAGGAGTTGTTGAGCGGCAGCGTGACCGGTAGAGCAAACGCGTTCGTCGCATCGACCGTGGGGGGTTGCACCAGGTGGAAGGCGACCTGTTGCCCTAACGCCGGCACTGCGCGGATGAAGGCCTCCGCGGAGTCGTTCCCAACCTGCGTCTTGACCGAGCAACCGAACGCAGTGGCGTTGGGTAGGGTCTGCGGATTGATCGCGAAGTCGAGCGTCGTCGGCCCGATGATCTGCGCGGGAAGACCCGCGTGAACGTCGCGAAGCCACCGGCGGATACCTGGAAGTTGCAAGACACGCCCGATGCGCCCGACGGCTTCGACGCGTTCGGGGCTTCAGAGCCGGCGTCGGAATCCACCGTCGGCGGAGAGCTGCAGTTCTGCATGGAGAACAGGGTGAGCTGGCCGGCCACGCAAGGGTTTGTGCTTCCACCATCGCTGCCCGCGTCCTTCGCCGTGGAGCCGTCCATCATCTCACCAACGACGGCACCGTCGAGCATCGGACCGGTCTGCGTGCCCGTGTCCGGTTGTTTGCCGGCATCGGAGGCGCCAGGAGATGGGTTTGCGTCAGCACCACCAAAGGCGCTGCACGCCAGAAACCCTCCGCCGGCCAGCAAGGTGAACAAGACGGGAGACAGGAAGATCGCAGTTCTACGCACCAGCGGATCGTACGTCCTTCCTCGACGGGATTCCAGGTAACGGCCGTCTCAGCAGCCTAATCCGCTCGAATTGCGCCGAAGCGTGAGGTAGCGTTCACTCCGATGAAGCTCGGAGCCAAAGTCACTGCCCTGTTCGCCCTGGTCGTCTTCGCGGCCGTTTTCTTCGTCTCCAGCGACGCGCTCGCCGGCGGACGCTTCACGCTGAAGAGCGGGGAGGTCGCGGAGCAGTCCGGTGCATGGCACGTGTTCGTGACGATCGAGCTGCCGAAGCCGCCGCCGATCCCCCACCAGACGATGCGCTTCCTCTTCACGAAGACCGCCGTGTACGAGCGCTCGCTCATCGACAACCACGACGCGCCGGTCACCAACGTCACGGTGCTGCAGAACCAGTCGCCGTCGGTCGAGAGCCTCGACGTGGACTTCTCCAACGCGAGCGGCAAGATCTTCACGACGACGCGCTTCGACTTCGGTCTCACGCGCGATCGCGGCTACGAGGCCGGCGAGTACAGCGTGCAGCTCCGCACCAGCGACGGCGTTGACGTTGGCGGCCGCGCGAACATCAAGTTGAAGGGCGACAACCCCGTCGTTGATCGCCGCGCCATGAACTTCAACAAGGACAACAAGATCAAGAAAATCGACGGCGTCGATGCCGGTGCGAAGCAGGTCGCCCAGAACGACGACACCCCGAACGGCAACGCGGGCGGCAACGGCGAGGTCACGGCCACGGGAAGCGCGCAGCCGTTCATTCCGGCGGACGCCTACAACAAGACTCCGGAAGAGAACATCCAGGTGAAGCCGAAGGGCGGCTGCGGCTGCTCTGTCCCCGGCATGTCGACGGAGGGCGGCCTGGTCGTGCTGCTCCCGCTCGCTGCCATCGGCCTCGCGGTCGCACGGCGTCGTCAACGAACCGCCCCACGCAAGAGCGCGTGACGCCCGAGGACGCGCTCCGCCACGCAGCGTCGGGGCAGCTACTTCCCGTCTACGTCGTGGTGGGTGAAGAGCGCGTGCTGCGCGATCGCGTTGTTGCGGCGCTGCGCGAAGCTGCGCTTGGCGGAGGGCTCGCGGACTTCAACGAGGACAAGTTCACCGCCGGCGAGTCCGACGTGGACAAGGTCCTGTCCGCAGCGCGCACGGTCCCCATGATGGCGAACCGTCGGTTCTGCCTCGTTCGCAGCGTCGAGCGATGGGACTCCCAGGGCGGCGGCGAAGAGAAGGACAGCTCCAAGGCCTCGCCGATCGAGAAGCTTGCACAATACACGGAAGAGCCGGTGCCCACGACGTGCCTCGTGCTCGTGGGCTCCGCGCTCGACGGGCGTCGCAAGCTCATGTCGCTCGCAAAGAAGAAGCAGCTCGTCGTGTCATGCGACCCGCTCGACGACCGCGCCCTTGGCGAGTTCATCATGAAGGCGTTCCGCGACAAGGGGCACAAGGTCGGCCACGACATCGCGGATCTGCTCGCGCAGCTCGCCGGGCCGGAGCTCGGCCACGTGTCGGACGTCGTGGAGCGGCTCTCGCTCTACGTGGGCAAGGCCGACGGGAAGGGAGCCGAGATCACCGAAGACGCTGTCGCCGCGTGCGTCGCGCGCGTTCGTCTCGCGGACACGTGGTCCCTGGTGGACGCGGTGTCCGCGCGCGATCTCGGGAAGGCCATGCGCCTCTTCGCGGACGTCTACGATCCGAAGGACCGCGGCCTGCCCATGCTCGGCGCGCTCGCATGGACGGTGCGGCAGCTCGCGCGCGTGGCCACCGGCATCGAGTCGGGGCAGAGCCCGGACGACGCCGCACGCACCGCCGGCGTGCCGCCGTTCAAGGCACGCGAGATCGCGATGAAGGCGAAGGGCTGGCGCGCGCGCGAGCTCGAGCGCTGGCTCACCGTCCTCCAGGAAACCGACCTCGCACTGAAGAGCTCCCGCCGGCCCGCGGACGTCATTCTGGAAGACATGCTGACGCGCCTCATGCGCCGAGCCGCCTGACCCCGGAACGCTCATTCATGTGTAGTTACGCCCATTGCGGCGTGGGGTGGCGGCGAATGGCTTGCGCGTCAGATGGCCATGTGCCAGAAGCCCTCTTCCCCTGGCTACCGGTAGGACTTAGATCTTAGGTAGCAGCACCGACTCGCACTTTCGCAGCTCCCAAGGAGATATTGAGATGCACGTCCCCACTCGGGTGATCCGGCCTCACGCCATCTGGCAGGCTTCCGCAGAAGTTCCCACGCGCTACGGCAAGTTCGCCACCCACGTCTTCACCGTCACGGAGCCCGCGCAGAGCGAAGGCGGAGACGGCTGCACCAAGGAGCACGTCGCGCTTGTTCTTGGCGATGTGCGCGAGGGATCGGACGTCTACGTTCGCGTCCACTCGGAGTGCATCACGAGCGAGGTGTTCAACTCGCTCAAGTGCGACTGCAAGGAGCAGCTCGACGCTGCAATGGCAGAGATCGGTCGGCGCGGGCGCGGCATGATCCTCTACCTTCGCCAGGAGGGCCGCGGCATCGGCCTGGTCAACAAGATCAAGGCGTACGGCCTCCAGTCGAAGGGCCACGACACCGTGGACGCGAACCGCATGCTCGGGCTCCCCGACGATGCACGCGAGTACGACGCCGCGAAGGACATGCTCGATCACTTCGGCGTGAAGAGCATCGTGCTCATGACGAACAACCCGGAGAAGGTGAGCAAGCTGACGGCGCTGGGCGTGAAGGTGTCCGCGCGCCAGCCCGTGCTCATCGCGCCGAACCGCTACTCCGCCGGGTACCTGGAGGCGAAGCGCGTGCGAATGGCGCACGAGCTCCCGAAGCAGCCAGCGAACCAAGTTCGGCCCACCGGAAGCGACGCAGAATAGCCGGCGCGCCCGATCTTCACGATCTTCCCGCGCCAATCCGCCCGTTTTTCGCGTAACGTGAGCGTCGGATTGATGCGGCGTTACAAGCTCTATTCTCACGCTTTTCTCGCACTTGCGGTCGGGACGCTGACGTTCGCTTCGAGCGGCCGGAGCGCGCAGGCGCAAACCCTTCCCTCCATTGACGCGCGGACGTGGAGGCCGTCGTTCGACCCGGGCGCCAACCTGATCACGGAGCCGTCGAAGACGCCCGCGTCTGGTGAGTGGAACCTGGGGGCGTTCGCGACGTACTCGTTCAGGCCAGTCACGGTGTTCAAGGCGGGCTCTGGCGACGTGGCGTTCCGCCCGGTCGAGCACGTCGCGGGCATGGACCTGGGTGGAACCATCGGCGTGTCCGATCGCATCGCGGTGGGCGCGTCGCTCCCGCTCGTGCTGTGGCAGGACGGGGACAGCGGCATGCCGTCCACGATCTCGTCCGCATCGCACGCGCCGCAGTTCGGGATCGGCGATGCGGCGCTGTCGCTCAAGGGCACGCTCATCCCCAACACGGGCGGCGGGCTTGGCCTTGCGTCCATCACGGCCATCACGCTTCCCACTGGCGACCGCACCAGCTTCTACGGCGACGGCTCCATCACGGCTCAGACGCGCATCGCTGCAGAGTACTCGTTCGTGATCGTCACGGCGAACGCGAGCCTTGGCTACAAGGCGCGCACGGACCAGCACACGTGGCCTGCACCCGAAGCAGGCGGCGTCACGTTCGGGGACGAGATCCCGTGGTCCGCCGGCATCACGTTCAATCCGTCGCTCCTCAAGATCGATCCGCAGAATCGCCACCGCATCGAGCTCGCCGCGCACGGCTGGGTTCCGGGAGGCCCCGTCGCGCCGTTCGGCCTTGGCGACAAGGGCTCATCGGCGCTCTCGCCCGTCATGCTCACCGTGGACGACCGCGTCGAGATCGGCCACTACCGCGACGTGTACGCGCTCTACGGCGCCGACATCGGTCTCAACGACGCCGTCGGGGTTCCTGCGTTCCGCTTCATTGCCGGCATCGGCTGGTCGCCGCGCGACCATGACATGGATCACGACGGCATCCCGGACGACCTCGACCAATGCCCGGAAATTCCCGAGGATCGTGACGGCTTCGAAGACTCCGACGGCTGCCCCGACATCGACGACGACGAGGACGGCATTGTCGACAAGGAGGACGCATGCCCGCGCGTGAAGGGCGTGGAGTCCACCGACCCGAAGAAGAACGGCTGCCCGCCTGACGATCGCGATCACGACGGCATCCCCGACAACGAGGACGCATGCCCGGACGCCTGGGGTGAGAAGAGCTCCGATCCGAAGATGAACGGCTGCCCCACCACGGACCGCGACAGTGACGGCATCCCCGACCGCCTCGACAGGTGCATCGATCAGCCCGAGGACAAGGACGGCTACAAGGACGACGACGGCTGCCCGGACCCGGACGACGACGGCGACGGCATCTCCGACAAGGAGGACGCATGCCCGAGGGTCGCCGGCGAGCCCAGCTCCGACCCCACGCGCAACGGCTGCCCCAACCCCGATCGCGACGGCGACACCTACGACAACGACGTCGACAAGTGCCCCGAGTCCGCGGAGGTCTTCAACGGCATCGCGGACGACGACGGCTGCCCGGACGAGGGCGGCGTTGCCCTGGCATCCTTCACGGCGAAGGATGGCAAGGTGAGCGCGAAGCTCTCGCAGCCGATCAAGTTCGGCGGTACGCCAGAGGCACCAGAGGTGGACGCAGCGAGCGTCATGGTGCTCCGCGCGATCGCGACTGAGCTCTCGCGTCATCGCGACTACACGCTCGCGATCGGCGTGCGGCCCGCGGGCGCGAGCGACGCGCAGCAGCAGGCAGCGCTGTCCAGGGCGTTCGCGGCGGTGCGCAAGCTCGCCGACCTCGCGCACAAGGACGGCCTCGCAGAGACTGTTGGCTGGGATGCGGTCAAGGCCACGCCCAACGCGACCGCGCCCACCGGCAACGGCGTGGGGCTGCTCGTCCTCGTCACGCCCAGCGCGCCCGGCCTTCCCGCGCCGAGCGGAAACACGGGCGCTGGCGCGACAGGTCCCGGCAAGAACCCGCTGGTTCCAGAGCCGAAGCCCAAGGCACCGCCGGAGAAGAAGTAGTGCGTCGAACGGGGAGACTCGCGCTCCTCGGGCTCCTCGTTGGCGCGATGGGCGCCAGCATGCTCGCGGGCCCTGCGCTCGCGCAACCAAGCCCGACCGTGCGCAGGCGGCCGCCTCCGCCTCCAGCCCCGAGCACCCGTCTGAGCGACCGCAGCGTCGACGGCACCATCGAGGAGCAGAAGCCGGTGGAGAGCCGCGCGCTCCGTGGACGCTTCGGCCTGGACGTGGCCGAGCGCTTGCTCCGCACGCAGAGCGCCGGCGATCGCAGGCGTGCGATCGAACGCGCCGGCTCGCTCGGCACTCCGGAGTCCGTGGGCTTCCTGGTCGAGCAGGCTGCACGCATCTCCTCCGGCGACGGCGACGGACGCGTGGCCATTGCCTGCGCGCGCGCCCTCTCCGCCTTCTCCGACAACGAGCGCGCGCGTGCTGCCCTCTACGAGCTCACCGTGATGCCATCGCGCCTCGCCGGTCGCGACCCGGGCTCGCTGGAAGATCCGTTCGACGACAGCTCGCGCGACCGCGCGCGAAGCATGGCCGCGCTCGCGCTGGCCCGGACACGAGAGCCTCGCGCGCTCACGCTGCTCGCAGACACGATCCGCAGCAATGGTGCGGGTGCCTCCGCCGCAAAGTCCGCGCTGTATGCGTACCCGCCGGAGAAGCCCACGATCACGACCGGCACGATTGCTCCGCAGGCCCTCGACTTCGTGGTGGCCTCCGGCGACCTACGCGCGCTTCCCGCGGTCCTGGCCCTCACCGACGCGCAAGAGGACCGCACGCGCGCGCTGGCGATCCGCGCAATGGCGGACCTCCGTGATTCGCGCGTCATCAGCATCGCGACACCGCTGGTGAGCCACGAGAAGCCCGACGTACGCGTGGCTGCCGTGTACGCGCTCGCCCGGCTGGGAGCACCCGGCGCGGAGAAGGCGCTGCTCGCGATCTTCGAGACCGACGTGTTCGCCGCGATCGAGATGTCCGAGTGGGTCCAGTCCGACGCGATCACGAAGGTGCTCGGCGTCACCGCGCTGGGTGGTCCCGAGCCCGAGCTCCGCGCCGCCGCTACACTGGCGCTCGGCCGGCAGCGCGGGGACCTCGCGGCAAAGTCTCTCCTCACGCTCTCACAGGGCAGCACCGTCACATACGAGGCCGTTCACGCGCTCGCGCGGTCGCCCGCACCGATAGCGATGCGCGTGCTGGAGACGCTGCTGGCAACAGCACCAAAGGACGCAGCCGCGCAGGCCACGCGACGCCTGGGCGCGCGCGGCTACCTGGTGCGCGCCAAGGTCCGCGGCGAGCGCTCCATGCCCGCGGAAGAGAAGCTCGCCGAGATGGAGCGCAGCGCGGACGCGATGGATCGCGCAGTGGCGATCCAGGCACGCGTTGCGCTCGGCCTGGAGGATGCAGCCACGCAGCTCTCGTCCAGGGACAAGGACCACAGGCGCGCAGCTCTCATGGGCCTCATGTCACGTGACAAGGCAGCGCGCACACTCTTCGCGGAGCGTCTGGTCAAGGACGACGACGCGGCCGTGCGCGAGCTCGCCAGCGTGGCGCTCCTGTCCGACGACGACGCCGCGCCCAAGGTCACCTCTGCGTGGCTCTCCGACCGCGCGACCTCTGGCGGCTCCGACGCGCCACTCGCCGTTCTGGCGTACGTGCGACGCGCGGAGGAGAAGGACCTGGCCAAGGTCGACGTGTTCCTGTCGTCGAGCGACCACGTCGTGCGCATCCATGCTGCGCGCGGCCTTGGCTCCGCCGTGATGCCTCAGAGCACTGGCAGACTCGCGAACCTCTACGCGTTCGACCCCGACGCGCGCGTGCGCAAGGCGGCCCTCCGCGCGCTGCTCCAGCGCCCCGAGAAGGCAGCACCGCTGTACCGGGAGACCTTGCGCGAGGCCGCGACCCTGGATCCGGACGCGGACATTCGCTTCATTGCACAGGCAGCGCTGAGCGACAGGAAGGTCGCTCCGCCGCAAGGAAACGAGGCCGCCTGGATCCGCGTGACGAGCGGCAGCACGGGTGCGCTTGCGACCGAGCAGCCGTTCACGGCCACGTACCTCTCTCCCGACGGCACCGCCACGCCGATGGTGTTCGATCGCGAAGGGCATGCAGTGGTGCTTGGCCTGCCGCCGGGCAAAGGCCTGCTCCGCATGACCCCAGTTCTTCCCTGACGCCGACCCTGCTAGCATCGTCGCACCGTGGCAGAGAAGACACCCAAACCCGAGGTCACCTTCGAGGTCGCGAAGAAGCGACTCGGCGCCATCGTCGAGAAGCTCGAAGAAGGTGAGCTGCCGCTCGAGGAGAGCCTCCGCTTGTTCGAGGAGGGTGTGGGCCTCGCGCGCGCAGCACAGGAGAAGCTCGACAGCGCAGAGAAGCGCATCGAGGTCCTGCTCAAGGTCGACGAGCAAGGTCGCACCAAGACCGCGCCCTTCGACCTACGCCCCGAAGACGACGAGCTCTAGCTTCGCTACGACTGCCCGGGGAACTGGGTGGTCAGGGTGCCGCGCCCGTGGGTGACGCGGAGCTCGAGCTCGAGGGATCGGCTTCGGTGGGTGCTGCGCTGGTGCCTCTGGTCAGCACATACGCCAGCGCGCCGACGCCCACGACGAGCAGCGCGATGCCGGCGACCCATGCCCAGATCTTCCGACCGCCGCCCTCGTCGCCGTACTTCGGGGGGATGTAGCCGCGGGTGAGGTCCAGGCCGGGCTCCTGGCCCGTGCTGTCCGTGAGCTCGACCTCCACGCCGAACGCACTGAGCAGGCTACGCGCCGTGGACACCATCTCGTCGTATGCGGGCTGCTCGAATGGCGGCGACTTCTTGAAGCGCTCCTGGAAGAGACGGCCCACGGCGTAGTACGTCCGCATCGTCGCCTTCTTCTGCGGCGCGTTGACGCGACCGATGACGAGCGAAAGACCTGTCGGCCCCTTGAGCGTGATGTGCTGCATCGCCAGCGCGCCGTTTCGCGTGCTGTCCTGCGGCGCCGTCATCTCCACGTTGCAGTCACCGAGCCGCTTGGCTGCGAACGCACTGCGGAAGGTATCCGCTATGACCTGTGCCTGAACGGAGGTCTGGGTGAGGAGGTTCGAGGCGGAAGGAGCCACGATCCCAGAGTAGCAGAGTCAAATCACGCCGTGCCAGTTCTCGGCGTGCATCAGGAAACGGGAACGTACGTCCTCCGAGAGCGACTGTGGGAGCGGCCCCTTGCGGACGTGGCCGAGCAGCTCGGCGAGCTTCTCCTTGCGGCGCGTGCCCACGAGTGCGCAGTGCACCTCCGGCGCATACGCGGTGAAGCGCGTGGCGAGCTCCACCCAGCCATACCGACGTTCGGGATAGGCCGCTCGGAGACGCGGCGTGTAGATCTCGTGCTCGCGCTCGAACGCGGCATTCATCAGCGTGCGCTTGGCAACCACGCCCATTCCGTGGGCGATCGCCTCGGGCAGCGCGCTGCCGAGGGCCTCTTGATCGACGAGATTCACGCTGCACTCGACCACGTCAAAGCCGCCCGATCGGACGGCCCACAGGAGCGCGTCGCCATCGCCGGAGTAGCCGATCGCGCGGATCTTGCCGGCCCGCTTCGCCTGCACGAGCGGCTCGATCAGGTCATCGCGCGGAGGGCACGAGTGCAACATGAATGCGTCCAGGTGCGAGACGCACATGGTCGCGAGCGCGCGGTCGATGCCGCGCGTGATGACTTCGGGCGTCCAGTCCGGCGTGCCAGGAACACCGTAGCCGCCCTTGGTGAAGACGACGGCAAGGTCACGAAGCTCCGGGCTACGCGAGAAGAGGCGACCGATGCGCGCCTCCGACTGGCCGTAGCTCGGCGCGGTGTCGAACACGCGCACGCCCAGGTCGAGTGCGGTGCGCAGGAGCACGTCCGCGTCGTTATCGGAGATCGACTCGTCGCCGAGTGGGCCCGCGCCAAGCCCGAGCCGCGAAACCACGAGCCCCGTCTTGCCGAGCGGACACCACAGGCGCTGCTCTTCGCGCCGCAGCTCCTGCGAGAGCTCGGCAAGAAGCTCACCGCGCGGGGCCGGCGCTGCACCGAGGGCGCGCACGTCAGGTGGGCTCGCGTTCTCTTCGCTGGTCATGGTGCGAGCACCATGGCGGCGTAGGCGCCGAGGGTGAGCGGGAGCGCGTAGGGGCGTCCGTCCTTGGGCGTGACCTTCGGCGTGATGGTGCCGGTCTGGCCAGCGACGAAGTCCGCGCCATAGGCGGTGCTCTCCGTGTTGAGCTTCACCGTGTAGGGATTTTTCGTGGTCACGCCGACGTCGTACTCGGTATAGGCCTGGTTGCCTAGGTTCACCACGACGATGACGCCGCCGCGGTCGAACGCGATGACCTTTGCTGCGTCGTTTCGCTGGAAGACCTCCACCTGGGTGCCGCACAGTCCGGAGAGGGTGCGGCGTAGCGCGATCATGTCCTTGTAGAATACACGCATTCCGAGCCCCTTCTCCGTGGGCGCGGCGAGCGGCGCGGGCGACTGGTCGAAGGTGCCCGTGGCGAGAAACTCCTCGCCCTGGAAGAGCATGGGCACCCCCGGTGAAGTGAGAAGGAGCACACCGCCGAGCATCGCACGGCGCCGCGCAGCGAACGACTCGGGGTCCGCAGCGTCGATGCGGTTCGGTAGACGCAGGCCGCCGTTGCCCACGGTGTCGTGGTCCTCCAGGAAGAGGAGGCGTGCGAATGGGTCGCCCGCGTAGCTGCTGGTGAGCGCGCTCTGGATGACGCCGAGATCGCGCGCGGCGTCGCTCCCGTTCGCGAGCTGGGCCGTCACGTCGTAGCCAAAGCCGTCCCACTGGGCATCGAAGTCGAAGCCGCCGGTAGAGGGCCTCTGCGTGATCCCGGCAAAGCCCTTGAGGTCCTCTGCGACGCTCATGGCGCCGCGTGCGTGCGTGAGCGCGTTCGCTGCGAGCATCAGCTGCTTGCCGCCGGGCGTCGTTCCGTTGCCGTCGAGCGCGCGGATGTTGGAGACGGAGTCCCAGCGGAACCCGTCGCCGCGGTACTCGTCGAGCCACGTCTGCGCGCCCGCGAGCAGGAGCCGTACGACCTCTGCCTGCTCGTAGTCGGGGCGCGGGCCCCACGGTGTCTTCTGGTACTGGCTCCCGTCCGGGAAGAAGAGCGACCCCGCGGAGCCGTTCGGGCAGAAGCCGTCAAAGCAGTAGAGCGGCGCCTTGCTGTAGCCGGTGTAGTGGTTCACGACCACGTCGTTCCAGACCGCCATGCCGTGCGCGTGCGCTGCGTCGACGAGCGCGCGCAGCTGATCGGGCGTGCCATACGACGGGCGCGGTGCCTGCCAGAGCTCCGGCCCGTAGCCCCAGCTCACGCCGCTGCCACCCGCGGTGACGGGCATGACCTCGATGACGTTGACGCCCAGGTCGGCAAGGTCCGCGAGCTTCGCGGTGACGGCCGCGAAGGTAGGCGCGCTCGCAAAGCTACCCACGTGGAGCTCGTAGACCACGCTACGCTCGCGCGGCGCGCGGACGAAGCCATTCGACTTCCACACGTAGGCGCGCGGGTCGACGACCCTGCACGCGCCGGCGTCCTGCTGCCGGCAGTACGGATCCATGCGCGTCAGCGTGCCTTGCGCGGTGTCCAGGGAGAATGCGTATGCGTGGCCCGCGTGCGCGCCCGCAACGTGAGCTGTGAACACGCCGCCAGTGCTCGCTTGCATCATGACCGACCCCTCGGGGAACTCGCCCGTGACGCGCGCGGCGGTCGCATGCGGAGCCCACACGCGGAAGTCCACGCCGCCGGAAGGCGACACGTTCGCTCCGCCCGGCGCGAGCACCAGTGGGCCTGCGTCGGACCCACCACCGCCGTCACCGCCACCCCCAGTGGGACCACCGCCAGCGCCGCCAGCCCCGCCCCCGCCTCCGCCGGCGTCCAGTCCATCGAGAGGCGGAGGGGCGTAGGACGCACCGGGACCACCATCGCAGGCGTAGAGCACCCACGCGATGGAGACGACGAAGAGGGCGCCGAGAGCGCGGGATCGCATGACCCTCCTTCCTACCAGAGGACGGGGTCGGCGGCCTTTCGCAGAACCGTCAACGTCTTCGTTGATTCCGTCGCCTGGAGGTCCTGCGCGCCCTGGGCGGCATGGGCGCCTCGGCAGGATGGTCGACCAGGCCCTGCGGCGGAAGCGGGATCCCTTGCGGAGCGGCGCCCATCAGCGCGCTCGGCGGCGCGCCGAACTTCTTGCCGAACGCGGTCGTGAAGGCCGGGATATTGGTGTATCCTACACGCATTGCAACCTCTGCCACGCCTAGCTGGCGGCCGCGGAGCAGGAGCACCGCCTCGTCCAGGCGGCGATCGCGCTGGTAGGCCGCAGGTCCAGTGCCCACCTCCTTCTTGAACGCGCGAAGGAGCGAAGACTCGCTGGCGTGGCACGCACGGGCGAGCGCGGAGACCCGGAGCGGGCGGAAGAGATCACCTTCGATCATCGCGAGCGCGCGGCGCACCAGCTCGGTTTGATCCGACACGAGCGAGCGACGCTCCTTCGCCGTGCGTTTCTCCTTCACCTGGTAGAAGACCTCCTTCGTGAGCTCCGCTTCCAGGAAGCGCGCGGCGCGGCTGTCCTCATGGCGACAGACCTCACGCTCGAAGAGGTAGCGCTGCGCGATCTCGTCGAACCAGCGCGTGCGGAGGAGGAGCGTGCTCTCGTGCAACACGTCCGCGAGCGCCTGGTCGTTCACGTCGGGGCCGTAGTCCTTGCACGCGCGCCTCCGCCCCATGGGCAAGATCGCGAGCGTGAGCAGCCCGATGGTGGGGCTCTTCTTCTCCAGCCGGTAAGGCGTGCCCGTGGCGATGAGCGCGACGTTCGAGCGATCCAGGAGCGCTGGCTCCACGCGCTTCGTGCTCCCGGACTGGGCGCCCGCAGGTGCGAGCGCGATGATCGACGTGGCCAGGCAGAGCAAGAGCACCGGCTCCTGGTGCACGCGTCTTGCGGTGGGGAGCGCCGAGCCGCGCTCCACGGTGAGCCCGATCCCCGCCTTCCGTTGCGAGGGCACTTCCGAGATCACTTTCCGATGGCGCCGCGATAGACCCAGCCTTCGCTCGCGAAGGCATTGCCGTACTGGATGCGATACCAACCGTCCTTCGGAGCGCCAACGCGGACCTTGGTGCCGCGCGGGAGCCTGGCGACGATCGCGCCGGTCTTCGGTGTGTCACGGATGAGCGCGACCTCCCAGCCGATCTGCGCGGTGGGCGCGCCTTCCGTGATGGCCGCGGGCGGAGCGCTGTCTGCAGGGGACGCAGAGCCGCCCTCCTTCGGCGCCGCGAACGTCACGTGGTACGCCATCGTGTACTTCGGGTGCTCGTGCGTGAGGCCGGCGATGTTCACGCCCAGGAACTCTGTCTTCAGGCAGGAGCCGATGCTGTCTTGATTGGTGATCGTGGACGACTTGCCGATGTCGATGGCGATGCGGCCCGAGCCGAAGTCGAGA